>NZ_JAZAQQ010000001.1:0-590006 GCF_036861315.1 Pseudomonas sp. S3(2024)
TCTGCCTCGAACCAATTGCCGCCTGCGCTGTTTGAGCAGCAGGCGGCCTAATACTCCTACGGAGTGGTTTAAAAAAACTGAACCACTACAGCCTGCTCGCGATCGAGGCAACACGGTTTCGGCTCAAACCCAAATCGCATCCCACAGCGGATAGTCGCCAAGCCTCTCCACCAGTCCAGCCCGCAATGGGTTGGCGACGACATACCTTGCCATCTTCACTAAATCCTCCTCCCGCCGCAGTGCCCGGTCATGAAACCCTCTTTGCCAGAGGCCAATATTTCTACCGGTAGCCTGATTCACCGCTTTGGTACTCAGCGATTTGGTCTTTTGCATCAGTTCGCTCAAAGACCCGCTCTGCAATTCGATTAACCAATGAAAATGATCCGGCATCACCACCCACGCCAGTGAGTTCGCCAAGCCGAGATCTTGTGCACGGCGAAATTGATGAACCACCAATCGACCCAAAGCAAAATCGGCAAAGACCGGTTTGCGATCAAGTGTGTTGGTTGTCAGTAGATAGATTCGATTGGGCTCGGCATAACGTCCGGCTCGCAATCGATGTGCAGCGGGAAAATCCGGCATTCCTTTGCCTCCCATGATCAGGTCATGAGAAGGCTAGCTCGGTGATTTCAAATGGTTGGGCAGACTGTTGGCAGGATGTGTCAGATAGATAGCTATCGCGAGCAGGCTCACTCCTACAGGGGTTTGTGGTGTTCAGACATTTTGTGTCCAACCAAGATCCCTTGTAGGAGTGAGCCTGCTCGCGATAGCGGTTAATCAATCAACGCAGATTCAAGCCGCCACCCCCGCATCCGCCCTCAAATCCAGCGCCTCCACCGCTTTGATCGCCACCTGCTCATCAATATCCGACAGATCGCCGCTAATGCCGATCGCCCCCAGCACATTCCCCGCCTGATCACGAATCAACACCCCGCCCGGGGCGGGGACGACGCTGCCCTGGCCCATGCTGTTGAGTGCGGCGATGAAGGCCGGGCGTTGTTGGGCGTCCAGCGCCAGCAAGCGTGAGCCCTTGCCCAAAGCGATGGCGCCCCAGGCTTTGCCGATGGCGATGTTCGGGCGCAGCAGACTGGCGCCGTCTTCGCGTTGCAAGGTGATCAGGTGTCCGCCGGTATCGAGTACCGCGATGGTCAGCGGCGCGGCGTTGATCTCGCGCCCCGCGCTGATGGCTTCGCTGACCAGGTTGACTGCGACTTTCAAGGTTAAAGCGCTCATGGTGCCGTCCTCATTTTGTTATTGGGAAAGTCGTGGGACTGCGCTCAAGTGCCGCAGGCCGATGCCACAAATAGAACACAATGAATTATTTTTTTGTATACAATAATTCTCGAAAAGCGCCACATGCGACGAAAAGCCACAGCAGAACCGGGCTTTCGACGAATGAAACAGGCGCTTGAGAAAATGGATTGACCTGCGCCGTCCGCCGTGAATACACTCTGCGCAAAGCCACTTGTATACAATTACAAAACGTAAAGAGGCACAAAACCATGAGCAAAATGAGAGCAATCGAAGCCGCCGTTCTGGTGATGCGCCGTGAAGGGGTTGATACCGCTTTTGGCATTCCGGGTGCTGCGATCAACCCGCTGTACTCCGCCTTGCAGAAAGTCGGTGGCATCGATCACGTCCTCGCTCGCCACGTCGAAGGCGCGTCGCACATGGCCGAGGGTTACACCCGCACCAAGGCCGGCAACATCGGCGTGTGCATCGGTACGTCCGGCCCTGCCGGTACCGACATGGTCACCGGGCTCTACAGCGCCTCGGCCGACTCGATTCCGATCCTCTGCATTACCGGCCAGGCACCCCGCGCCCGTATGCACAAGGAAGACTTCCAGGCGGTCGACATCACCAGCATCGTCAAGCCCGTCACCAAGTGGGCGACCACCGTTCTGGAGCCGGGCCAGGTGCCCTACGCGTTCCAGAAAGCCTTCTACGAAATGCGCTCCGGCCGTCCAGGCCCGGTGCTGATCGACCTGCCGTTCGACGTGCAGATGGCTGAAATCGAATTCGACATCGACGCCTACCAGCCATTGCCGCTGGCCAAGCCAACCGCGACCCGCATTCAGGTCGAGAAGGCTCTGGCCCTGCTTGATCAGGCCGAGCGTCCATTGCTGGTGGCCGGTGGCGGCATCATCAACGCCGACGCCAGCGATCTGCTGGTGGAGTTCGCCGAGCTGACCGGTATTCCGGTGATCCCGACCCTGATGGGCTGGGGCACCATTCCGGACGATCACCCGCTGATGGTCGGCATGGTCGGTCTGCAGACGTCGCACCGTTACGGCAACGCCACGCTGCTGAAATCCGACGTGGTACTGGGTATCGGTAACCGTTGGGCCAACCGCCACACCGGTTCGGTGGATGTCTACACCGAAGGCCGCAAGTTCATTCACGTTGACATCGAAGGCACGCAGATCGGCCGCGTGTTCACTCCGGATCTGGGCATCGTCTCCGACGCCGCTGCCGCGCTGACCGTGTTCATCGAAGTCGCCCGTGAATGGCAAGCCGCCGGCAAGCTGAAAAACCGTAGCGCCTGGCTGCAGGATTGCCAGCAGCGCAAGGCCAGCCTGCAGCGCAAGACCCACTTCGACAACGTGCCGGTCAAGCCGCAGCGCGTTTACGAAGAGATGAACCAGGTGTTCGGCAAAGACACCTGCTACGTCAGCACCATCGGTCTGTCGCAGATTGCCGGCGCGCAGTTCCTGCACGTCTACAAGCCGCGTCACTGGATCAACTGCGGTCAGGCCGGCCCGTTGGGCTGGACCATTCCGGCAGCGCTGGGCGTGGTCAAGGCCGATCCGAGCCGGAAAGTCGTGGCCCTGTCGGGGGACTATGACTTCCAGTTCATGATCGAGGAGCTGGCGGTCGGCGCTCAGTTCAAACTGCCTTACATCCACGTCGTGGTGAACAACTCGTACCTGGGGCTGATCCGTCAGGCCCAGCGCGGGTTCGAAATGGACTACTGCGTGCAGCTGTCCTTCGATAACCTGAACGCGCCGGAACTCAACGGTTACGGTGTCGACCACATCGCAGTCGCCGAAGGCCTCGGCTGTAAAGCCCTGCGGGTGTTCGAACCGTCGGAAATCGCCCCTGCCCTGCGCAAGGCCGAACAAATGATCGAAGAGTTCAAGGTACCGGTGATTGTCGAGATCATCCTGGAGCGTGTGACCAACATCTCCATGGGGACCGAGATCAACGCCGTCAACGAATTCGAAGACCTGGCGCTGGTCGGCAACGACGCGCCAACGGCGATTTCGTTGCTCGACTGAACGTAACTGGCTCCCTCTCCCTCCGGGAGAGGGCTGGGGTGAGGGAGCGATTTTGTGTCGTTCGGGGAATTTGGGGCCAACCCTGATTCCCCCCTCACCCTAACCCTCTCCCCCTGGAGAGGGGACTGATTGGGTTTAGTCTGACCACCCGCGTCAAAACCGTTTTAGGAGACCACCATGCCGCGTTTCGCTGCCAACCTGTCCATGCTGTTCACCGAACAGGATTTCCTTGCCCGTTTCGACGCCGCCGCCAAGGCCGGTTTCAGTGGTGTGGAATACCTGTTCCCGTACGACTTCAGCTCTGCCGAAATCAAGGCCAGGCTCGATGCCAACGGTCTGACCCAAGTGCTGTTCAACCTGCCGGCCGGTGACTGGGCCAAGGGCGAGCGCGGAATCGCGTGTCTGCCGGATCGCGTTGAAGAGTTCCGCGCCGGGGTCGATCTGGCGATTGCCTACGCGCAAGTGCTGGGCAACACCCAGGTCAACTGCCTGGCCGGTATCCGTCCGCAAGGCGTGGACGATGCCACCGTGGAAAAAACCTTCGTCGCCAACCTCAAATATGCAGCCGACAAGCTGCAGGCGGCGGGTATCAAACTGGTGATGGAAGCGATCAACACCCGCGACATCCCGGGCTTCTACCTGAACAACACGGCGCAAGCCCTGTCGATTCGCGAGCAGGTCGGCAGCGCCAATCTGTTCCTGCAATACGACATCTATCACATGCAAATCATGGAAGGCGATCTGGCTCGCACCCTGCAATCGCACCTGGCCGAGATCAACCACGTGCAGCTCGCGGACAACCCGGGGCGCAACGAACCGGGCACCGGTGAAATCAACTACCGGTTCCTGTTCGAACACCTGGATCGCATTGGTTATCAGGGTTGGGTGGGTTGCGAATACAAGCCGCTGACCACCACTGAAGCGGGTCTTGGCTGGTTGAAAACCCACAACGCCATTTAAGAACACTGCAAAAAAACCTGTGGGAGCGGGCTTGCTCGCGAATGCGGTGGTTCAGTCAACACGGATATTGAATGTTCCACCGCATTCGCGAGCAAGCCCGCTCCCACCCAAAGCAACACCCCCTATTTCGCTTGAGCAAGACAAAAACAAGAGGATTTTCTCATGGCTAAAATCGGATTTATCGGCACCGGCATCATGGGCCACCCAATGGCTTCGAACCTGCAGAAAGCCGGTCACAGCCTGTTCCTGTCGGCGCACCACGACGCCGCTCCAGCCGACCTGGTGGCCGCTGGCGCGGTCGCCCTGGCCAACCCGCGCGAAGTGGCGCAGGAAGCTGAATTCATCATCGTCATGGTGCCGGACACCCCGCAGGTCGACGACGTGCTGTTCCGCGCCGACGGCGTTGCTGCCGGCATCGGCAAAGGCAAAGTCGTGATCGACATGAGCTCGATCTCGCCGACCGCCACCAAGGCTTTCGCCAAGAAGATCAACGAAAAAGGCGCGCAATACCTCGACGCCCCGGTATCCGGTGGGGAAGTCGGCGCCAAGGCTGCAACCCTGAGCATCATGGTCGGTGGCGACGCCGATGCCTTCGAACGCGCACTGCCGCTGTTCCAGGCCATGGGCAAGAACATCACTCTGGTCGGTGGCAACGGCGACGGTCAGACCGCCAAAGTGGCGAACCAGATCATCGTCGCGCTGAACATTCAGGCCGTGGCTGAAGCGCTGCTGTTCGCCTCGAAAAACGGCGCTGATCCAGCCAAGGTGCGTGAAGCGCTGATGGGCGGTTTCGCTTCGTCGAAGATCCTCGAAGTGCACGGCGAGCGCATGATCAAAGGCACCTTCGATCCGGGCTTCCGTATCAGCCTGCACCAGAAGGACCTGAACCTGGCCCTGCAAGGCGCCAAGGAGCTGAACATCAACCTGCCGAACACCGCCAACGCCCAGCAAGTGTTCAGCACCTGCGCGGCGATCGGTGGCAGCAACTGGGACCACTCGGCGCTGATCAAGGGTCTGGAACACATGGCCAACTTCTCGATTCGCGACAAAAAATAATCTGCGCTTCTGGCTCGCTCCCTGTGGGAGCGGGCTTGCCCGCGATGGCATCGACTCGGTCCGTCTGAATGACCGCGGCGCCTGAATCGCTGGCAAGCCAGCTCCCACAAGGATCGCGTCGCTGCACCGTTGTCGTTCCATCCCAATAACAAGAATTCCGGGAGCCCGCCATGTCGGTCGATCCGCAACAACTGCTGCGCGAGCTGTTTGCCACAGCCATCGACGCGGCCCATCCGAACCAGGTCCTCGAAGCCCATCTGCCCGCCGATCGCACGGGTCGGGTGATCGTCATCGGCGCTGGCAAGGCCGCAGCCGCCATGGCCCAGGTGGTCGAGCGCTGCTGGCAGGGTGAAGTATCCGGTCTGGTGGTGACCCGTTACGGTCACGGCGCTCCGTGCGAAAAAATCGAAGTGGTCGAAGCCGCGCATCCGGTACCGGACGCCGCCGGCCTGGCCGTGGCCAAACGCGTGCTGGAACTGGTCAGCAATCTGACTGAAGACGACCGCGTGATCTTCCTGCTCTCCGGTGGCGGTTCTGCCCTGCTCGCGCTGCCAGCCGAAGGCATCACCCTGGCCGACAAGCAGTCGATCAACAAAGCCCTGCTTAAATCCGGCGCGACCATCGGCGAGATGAACTGCGTGCGCAAGCACCTCTCGGCGATCAAGGGCGGCCGCCTCGGCAAGGCTTGCTGGCCTGCCACCGTCTACACCTACGCAATTTCCGATGTACCGGGCGACCTCGCCACGGTCATCGCCTCCGGCCCGACCGTGGCCGACCCGAGCACTTCGGCCGAAGCGCTGGCGATCCTCAAACGCTACAACATCGAAGTCCCGGCGACGGTGCGCAACTGGCTGCAAAGCCCGGAATCGGAAACCGTCAAACCCGGTGATCCGAGCCTGGCCCGCAGCCATTTCCAGTTGATCGCCCGCCCGCAGCAATCGCTGGATGCCGCGGCGGTGAAATGCCGTCAGGCCGGTTTCAGCACCCTGATCCTCGGCGACCTCGAAGGTGAATCCCGCGAGGTGGCGAAAGTCCACGCCGGCATTGCTCGGCAGATCATCAATCATGGTCAGCCGTTGGCGGCGCCGTGCGTGATTCTTTCCGGCGGCGAAACCACGGTCACCGTGCGCGGCAATGGTCGCGGCGGGCGCAACGCCGAATTCCTCCTGAGCCTGACCGACAGCCTCAAGGGCCAGCCCGGCGTTTACGCGCTGGCCGGCGACACCGACGGCATCGACGGTTCGGAAGACAACGCCGGCGCAATCATGACCCCGGACAGCTACGCCCGCGCCGCCGCCCTCGGTTTGAGCGCCAGCGACGAGCTGGATAACAACAACGGTTACGGCTACTTCGAGGCGCTCGATGCGCTGATCGTCACCGAGCCGACCCGCACCAACGTCAACGACTTCCGCGCCATCCTGATCCTTGAGAACTGCAAATCATGACGCCTGATAAAAAGGTCAAAATCCTCGCCACCCTCGGGCCTGCCGTCGATGGCATCGAAGACATCCGTGAACTGGTCGAGGCCGGGGTCAATATCTTCCGCCTGAACTTCAGCCACGGCGATCACGCCGACCACGCCAAGCGCTATCAGTGGATCCGCGAAGTCGAACGCCAGCTCAACTATCCGCTGGGCATTCTGATGGATTTGCAGGGGCCGAAACTGCGCGTCGGCAAGTTCGCCGACGGCAAGGTGCAGCTGCATCGTGGTCAGGCGTTCCGCCTCGATCTGGACGCCACACCGGGCGATGAACGCCGGGTGAATCTGCCGCATCCGGAGATCATTGCCGCGCTGGAAGCCGGCATGGATCTGCTGCTGGATGACGGCAAACTGCGCCTGCGCGTGGTCAGCAAATACTCCGACGCGATCGACACCACCGTGCTCAACGGCGGCGAACTGTCGGACCGCAAAGGCGTGAACGTGCCGCAAGCGGTACTTGAACTGAGCCCGCTGACCGCCAAGGATCGCCGCGATCTGAGCTTCGGTCTGGAGCTGGGCGTGGACTGGGTGGCGCTGTCGTTCGTGCAACGTCCGCAAGACATTCTCGAGGCCCGCGAACTGATCGGCGACAAGGCGTTCCTGATGGCGAAAATCGAGAAGCCGTCGGCGGTTGAACAACTGCGCGAAATCGCCGAGCTGAGCGACGCGATCATGGTCGCTCGCGGCGATCTCGGTGTCGAAGTGCCGGCGGAAAGCGTGCCGCAGATCCAGAAGAACATCATCAGCACCTGCCGCGAACTCGGCAAACCGGTGGTGGTGGCGACGCAGATGCTCGAATCGATGCGCTTCTCCCCGGCACCGACCCGTGCTGAAGTCACTGACGTGGCCAACGCTGTGGCTGAAGGCGCGGATGCAGTGATGCTCTCGGCCGAAACCGCGTCCGGCGAATACCCGCTGGAAGCGGTGCAGATGATGAGCAAAATCATTCGCCAAGTGGAAAACGGCCCGGATTATCAGACCCAACTCGATGTCAGCCGACCGAAAGCCGAAGCGACGGTGTCCGATGCCATCAGTTGCGCGATCCGCCGCATCAGCAACGTGCTGCCGGTGGCGGTGCTGGTCAACTACAGCGAGTCGGGCGCTTCGACGTTGCGTGCCGCGCGGGAACGGCCGAAAGCGCCGATCCTCAACCTGACGCCGAACCTGCAGACGGCACGACGTTTGAGCGTGGCGTGGGGCATTCATTCGGTGGTCAACGATCGCCTGCGTCAGGTCGATGAAGTGTGTTCGACCGCGCTGGAAATCGCTCAGGCGCAAGGCATGGCCGAGCGTGGCGATACGTTGCTGATCACTGCGGGGGTGCCGTTCGGGCAGCCTGGTTCGACTAACTCGCTACGGATTGAAACATTGATTTAGCGCCTGTACCGGCCTCTTCGCGAGCAGGCTCGCTCCCACAGTTGATTTGTGTGCATCACAAACTCAATGACTGAACAAAGATTCAATGTGGGAGCCAGCCTGCTGGCGAAGAAGGCAACTCGGTTTCACTGACTTTCAGAACTGCCCATGCCTGCCAATCATTTCAACACCCACTGCCCCGACTGGGCCGAGGCTTTGCTCAACGGTTTCAGTCAGATATTCCTTCAGCGCCACCCGCTATGCGGCCTGTTGTGCCTGCTGGCGATCCTGCTCACTGCGCCGGTGCTGTTTGCCGGCGCGCTGCTCGGGGCGGTCGCTGGACTGCTCACCGCACAGCGACGTAACTATGCCAAGGCGGATCGTCAGGCCGGATTGTTCAGTTACAACGGCGTGCTGCTCGGTTTGTTGCTGAGCCTGTATTTCCCCTGGTCACCGCTGCTGCCGCCGCTGATTCTGGCCGCTGGCGGGCTGAGCGCGATGCTCACTCAGCAGTGGCTCAAACACGTGTACCGCAGTCGATCGATACCGGCTTATACCTCGCCGTTCGTGGCAATCGGCTGGATTTTGCTGCTGTTCGCCGAGCCGTCCGCGCCGACAGCGCACATCGAGATGAACACGCTGAACCTGCTCGCCGCAGAACTGCGTGGATTAGGTCAGGTGATGTTCCTCGATCATCCGCTGGCCGGTGCGTTGATCGGCATTGGCTTGCTGATCGCTGATCGCCGGGCGTTCTGCTGGGCGCTGCTGGCGTCGGCCATCGGTCTCGCATCCAGTCTGCTGCACCACGAAACCGCTGCTGCATTGCTGGGACTGGGCAGTTACAACGCGGTACTCGCCGCCCTCGCCTTCAGTGCGCAGCGCCAGCAACCGTGGCTGTCGCTGCTGGGCATCGTCCTTGCGCTGCTGGTCACCCCGCTGTTCGTCGCTCTCGGTCTGGCGACGCTGACCGCGCCGTTCATCCTCGCTTGCTGGCTGATCCGCGCCGGGATCCAGATGCTTGGCAAAGCGGCCGTCGACGCCACGCCTTGCGCACAGGGGGACAATCAACCTAGGCTGCGCTGATCTTCAATTCAGGCGTTATCCATGGACAGCAGCAACAGTTGGCGCGAACGGCTTTACGTGATGATTTTCCAGAGCGACACCCTCGCCGGGCGGCGCTTCGACGGCACCTTGCTGTTGATCATCCTTGCCAGCCTGGTGGTGGTGATGCTCGACAGCATCGACAGCATTCACCAGAACTACGCCAATGTGCTGGCCTACATCGAGTGGGGTTTCACCGTCATTTTTCTCGGTGAATACATCCTGCGCCTGTATTGCTCACCGAAACCGTTGCGCTACGCCTTCAGTTTCTACGGACTGGTGGATCTGCTGGCGATCGTACCGGGAATTCTGGCGCTGTATTACAGCGATGCGCAGTACCTGCTGATCATCCGCATCATCCGGATGCTGCGGATCTTTCGCGTGCTCAAGCTCAGCCCGTACCTCAAGCAAGCCAACTACCTGATGTCGGCGCTACGTGGCAGCAAGCAGAAGATCGTGGTGTTTCTGGTCAGCGTCTGCACCCTGGTGACGGTGTTCGGCACCCTGATGTACGTGATCGAAGGCCCGGAACATGGCTTCACCAGCATCCCCAAAGGCATCTATTGGGCTATCGTGACGTTGACCACCGTCGGCTTCGGCGACATCGTGCCGAAGACCCCGCTGGGTCAGGTGATTTCGTCGCTGGTGATGATCACCGGTTACTCGATCATCGCCGTGCCCACCGGAATTTTCACTGCAGAACTGGCCAACGCCATGCGCGGCGAACAGCTGCAACATGACTGCCCGGTGTGCAAGAAAAACAGCCATGAACAGAACGCAGCGTTTTGCTCGCGGTGCGGCAGTCAGCTGTTTAAGAAAGTGGAATAAGCACAGAGCTTTTTAATCTTTAAACGACTATGCCAGCCCGGCTATAGTCGCTGGCAAAACGGTATCACCCCCGACCGTTATCACCGACACAACAAGGAATGCGCAGTGAAAAAACTCTTTGGCGCCTCACTTCTCGCCGCCGGTCTTGCCTTTGGCAGCGTGGCTCAAGCCGCACCGACCCTGCTCAACGTCTCGTATGACGTGATGCGCGATTTCTACAAGGACTACAACACTGCGTTCCAGAAACACTGGCAGGCCGAGCACAACGAAAACATCACCGTGCAAATGTCCTTCGGCGGTTCGAGCAAGCAGGCGCGTTCGGTGATCGACGGCCTGCCGGCTGACGTCATCACCATGAACATGGCGACCGACATCAACGCCCTCGCCGACAACGGCAAACTGGTGCCGGAAAACTGGGTCAGCCGCCTGCCGAACAACAGCGCACCGTTCACCTCGGCCACCGTGTTCATCGTCCGCAAAGGCAACCCGAAAGCCCTGAAAGACTGGCCGGACCTGCTCAAGGACGGCGTGCAAGTGATCGTGCCGAACCCGAAAACTTCGGGCAACGGCCGCTACACCTACCTCTCGGCCTGGGGCTACGTGCTGAAAAATGGCGGTGACGAGAACAAGGCCAAGGACTTCGTCGGCAAACTGTTCAAGCAAGCGCCAGTGCTCGATACCGGTGGCCGCGCCGCGACCACCACGTTCATGACCAACCAGATCGGCGACGTGCTGGTCACCTTCGAGAACGAAGCCGAGATGATCGCTCGCGAGTTCGGTCGCGATCAGTTCGAGGTGATCTACCCAAGCGTCTCCGCCGAGGCCGAACCACCGGTGTCGGTGGTCGACAAAGTGGTCGACAAAAAAGGCACCCGCGCCGCCGCCGATGAATACCTGAAATATCTGTGGTCGCCGGAAGGTCAGGAAATCGCCGCCGCCAACTACCTGCGTCCACGGGACCCGGCGGTACTGGCGAAGTACACCGACCGTTTCCCGAAAGTCGACTTCCTGTCGGTGGAGAAAACCTTCGGCGACTGGCGTTCGGTGCAGAAGACCCACTTCAATGATGGCGGAATCTTTGATCAGATTTATACCGGCCAGTAAGGCTTAGGCCGTAACGAAAAAGGCGACCTCTACAGGTCGCCTTTTTTGTGGGCATTGGAAATCACCACACTTCCCCCTGTGGGAGCGGGCTTGCTCGCGAAGGTGGTGTGTCAGATACATGTATTTGACTGACACACCGCCTTCGCGAGCAAGCCCGCTCCCACAGGGGATTGTTTGTCAGCCAGTTACATCGGCGGGGTCACGCCATCCTTGCCGGCGGAAATCGATTGCGCGGTCAACGTGCCGTCTGCGTCCTGGGTCACGAAGCTGACAATCTTCACCCCGACCTTGAGCAAGCTGCGATCCCCCGGCGTCAGGTTGACGATCGGCACGTCCTCCGGCACCAGGATCTTTTGCTGCCCGCCCTTGTAGTTGACGGTCAGTACCCGGCCATTGCTGACCACCAGATCACCGACACTGCCATTGGTCATGCTGCTGCCCTTGGCCAGGTCGAATGGCCGATGACCGTCACCGCTGCCGGCCAGTTCCGGCGGGAATACGTGCACTTCCATTGCCTTGAGCGTGCCATCTTCCTGCGGCATGGCGGCCGAGCCAATGTAGCTGCCGGGTTTGATGTCTTCGATATTCGCCAGCGTGACGGCACGCACCTTGGTGTCCGCAGTCAACCGGATCACCACGTTCTCGCCGCTGTTGACGTGGACTTTCAGCGAATCGGCGCTGACCCCGGTGATCTCGCCGCGCACGCCGAAACGCATGCCCGGGGCATCGGCGGCCTGCACCGCAGTGGCACTGAGCAGGCCAATCAAGGCAATCGTGGTGGTGTGACGCAGCAGCTGGCGCAACATGGCAATCCTCCGGTGATGAACAGTAAAAGCGCAGCGGTAAACATAAGCACGCTATCGAAGAAGATGTAAGTGAATGTATCATCTGCCCTCCCCGGCCGGACGCAAGGTTCGCCGATGGACGACACCGCCGCTGAAGCCAATCATTCCGCAACGGAATAACTGATATCGATACAAGGCTTCTACCGCCGCTTCGGTGCGTCCCTTAGCCTCACCGCATTCCCTTTCGCTGGATCGAGAAACCTTATGAACGCCACAACTCACGCAATGACCCGAGGCATGGTGCTGCTGTTCGCCTTCTGCTGCGGCGCAATCGTCGCCAACATCTACTACGCGCAACCGATCATCGGGCTGATCGCGCCGGACATCGGTCTCTCCGACACCATGGCCAGCTTCATCGTCTCGCTGACGCAGATCGGTTATGCGCTGGGCCTGTTCTTCCTGGTGCCGCTGGGCGACCTGCTGGAAAACCGCCGGCTGATGATCATCACCACCGTGGTGGCGATTGCCAGCCTGCTCGGTGCAGCGTTCACCAGCCAGCCGAATGTGTTTTTGCTGATCTCGTTGCTGGTGGGTTTCAGTTCGGTGTCGGTGCAGATCCTGATTCCGCTGGCCGCGCATCTGGCGCCGGAAGAATCCCGTGGCCGGGTGGTCGGCGGGATCATGGGCGGCCTGCTGCTGGGCATCCTGCTGGCGCGGCCGGTGTCGAGCGTAGTGGCTGACCATTTCGGCTGGCGCGCGATGTTCATGATTGCCGCGGCGTTGATGGCCGCGATCAGCATGGTGCTGGCGTTGACCGTGCCCAAGCGTCAACCGGATCACAGCGCTTCCTACGGCCAGTTGCTCGGCTCGCTGTGGACCCTGCTGCGCCAGCAACCGGTGCTGCGTCAGCGGGCGTTTTATCAGGGCTGCATGTTCGCCACCTTCAGCCTGTTCTGGACAGCGGTGCCACTGGAACTGGCGCGCAACCATGGCCTGTCGCAAAGCGAGATTGCGATCTTCGCGCTGGTCGGTGCCATCGGTGCCATCGCCGCGCCGATCAGCGGACGCCTGGCTGACGCCGGCCACACCCGCATCGCTTCGCTGCTGGCCATGCTGTTCGCCAGCCTGAGCTTCCTACCGGCCTTCATTCACCCGGCCTACAGCGTCATCGGCCTGGCGGTGACCGGCGTGGTACTGGACTTCTGCGTGCAGATGAACATGGTTCTCGGCCAGCGCGCGGTCTATTCGCTGGACGCCAAAAGCCGTGGTCGCCTCAACGCGCTGTACATGACCAGCATCTTCATCGGCGGTGCTTTCGGCTCGTCGGTCGCCAGTGCGGTGTATGAGCATGGCGGCTGGTTGTGGATCGTGATTGTCGGTAGCGCGTTCCCGCTGCTGGCGTTGTTGCGGTTCCTGAGTGCGTCGCAGCGTGGTGCTTTGGCAACGGCCTAAGATGTCGAGCAAGCTCGCTCCCACAGGTTGCTCACTGGGCCTGTGAGAGCGATGACGCTTAATACCGAACCAGCTTCTCCATCGCCGCATCTGCCAGAAACGAAGAGCGGCTTTTGACATTGTGTTCACGCACATAACGATCGATGCGCTGGATCACATAGCCTGGCAACGTCACGTTGACCTTCTCGGTCTTGCCCATGTACGGCGAGATATCCAGCTCGAGCATCCCCCAGCCCATGTCGGCAAACTCCGGATTATTGCGATGCGCCGCTGCCGACGTCGGCATCGGAATCGATTCCCCGTCCGCCGCCATCTCCTGCAACATGAGATGGGCGACTTCAACGGCTGCGTTATAGGCGGCCTCGAAAGTGTCCCCGGCCGTGACGGCGCCGGGAATGTCAGGTATCTGAATACCGATGGCGGTGTTGTCGTCACCCCATTCGATGCAGATCGGATATTGCATTATGGATCTCCCTTGTAGCTGGCTGGCGGGTGGTATAACCCGGCACGCCTCCTGATGCTTTTGACCGTCCCCAGCGGCAAATCCTTTTTAGGGTGAGGAACGGGAATGGTGTACGGGTTGTAACGATGCGTGAAGATGTGATGACTGCCGGTGACTCGATCCAGCGTCCAGCCTGCCTCCTCCAGCTCCTTGATCAATAGCCTGCTTTGCACCTGGCGCCTCCTTGCTTCGGCCGAGTAAAAGTAACTCTAGAGTTATCTTTACTCAAGCACATAAATCTGCAGGACGACGTTTGGTTGTTTTACCGCATGTGATTGAATGGACGCGGATTACACTCAGCACCCAATTCCCTGTGGGAGCGGGCCTGCTCGCGAAGGCGTTGGATCAGCCAATACATGTGCTGAATGTCAGACCGCTTTCGCGAGCAAGCCCGCTCCCACAAGGGGACTACGACAACTTTCAGATTTGCAGGAAAACTGATGGACCGCCTCGCCGCCATGGAAACCTTCGTCTACGTGGTCGAAACCGGCTCGTTTTCCGCCGCCGCCCGACGGCTGAATATCGGCCAGCCCGCCGTGTCGAAAACCATCGCTCAGCTGGAAAAACGCCTGGCTGTAAGCCTGTTGCTGCGCTCGACCCGCGGCCTGACCCCGACCGAAGCCGGACTCGCGTTTTTCGAGCGGGCCAGGCGTGCCATTGATGAAGCCAACGAAGCCGATAACGCCGCCCGTGGCAGCGCCAGCGGTTTAAGCGGCAACCTGCGCATCAGCGCTGCGGTGACTTTCGGTCGCCTGCACGTCGTGCCGCAGCTGGGGCCGTTTCTCGAACAGCATCCACAGCTGAACATCGACCTGATGCTCGATGACCGCAATATCAATCTGGTCGAAGAAGGCATCGATGTCGCCCTGCGCATGGGCCCGCTCAGCGACTCCAGCCTCACCGCGCGCAAGATCGCCGACTGCCGCCGCGTGGTGCTTGGCAGCCCGGCCTACTTCGCCCGCCACGGCGAGCCGAGCTGTCCTGCCGACCTTAATCAGCATCAAGGCATCGTCTACAACCTCAGCGGCGGCGCCACCTGGACCTTCACCCAAGGCAGCGAACAGCAGACGCAAACCCTGACCGGCCGCCTGCGTGTCAGCGCCGCCGAGGGTTTGCGTGCAGCCGTGCTGGCCGATCAGGGCCTGACCATCGCCTCGCAATGGATGTTCGCTCCGGAGCTGGCAAGCGGCGCGGTCAGGGCGGTGATGAGTGACTGGGTATTGCCGGATCAGGACTTGTGGGCGGTGTTTCCCACTGGGCGGATGGTCAGTGCGAAGGCGCGGGTGTTTGTGGAATACATGGAAAATTTGCTGACACACCTGAACTGAACCGGCTTCTGTTTCGTTTATTGCGATTTTCGTTTAATTCGAATAACGTTCCAGCATCCTCTCTTCAGAATGCTGGAATTCATTATGTCGATCGTCCTTCACCCCTCTCTCAACCTCCCGGTGGAGCGCGAAGTCAAAGCCGCAATTGAAGGCAAACGCGCGCTCGCCGCCTACCTGGCGACCCAATTCGAAACACAGCACATCCAGATTTTCGACGAACAGAACCAGGCGCATCAGGTCGAGCTGCCGACCTCGGCATTACAACTGCTGATGGATATTCTGGCGGCGCTGGCCGAGGGCAACGCAGTCAAAGTCGTACCGGTGCATGCCGAGCTGACCACTCAGGAAGCCGCCGACCTGCTCAACGTCTCACGCCCGCACCTGATAAAACTGCTGGAAAGTGGCGAGTTGTCCTACCACAAAACCGGCAAGCACCGACGTGTGCGTTTCGCCGATTTGATGGACTATAAAACCCGGCGCGATACCGCCAGCGAGCAGGCAATGGCGCTTCTCGCGGAGCAGGCACAGGCGTTAAGGACAGGATACGAGTGAGGCATTCACCTTTCACCGCTGTATACGATGCATGTGTTTTGTACCCCGCCCCATTGAGAGACTTCCTGATGTGGCTCGCGCTATCGGGGCGATTTCGGGCCCGATGGACTCAGCAGATTCACCGCGAATGGAAACGCAATTTATTGAAAAACCGAACCGATCTGACGATAGAGCAACTGGATCGCACTTCCGAGCTTATGGACCGTGCGATCCCGGATGCCTGTGTCTACGATTTTGAAGACCTGATCACCGGACTTTCCTTACCCGATACCAACGACCGCCATGTACTGGCTGCAGCCATACGCTGTGGCGCTGGGGTGATCGTCACGTTCAATCTGAAAGATTTTCCCGATGCCTGCCTCGCCCCCTATGGCGTCGAGGCCCAACACCCTGATGAGTTTGTCGAAAACCTGTTTCACCTTGATCCGGCAGCAGTTATCGCTGCAGCGCAACGGCAGCGCCAACAACTTAAATTGCCGCCAATAGCCGTTGAGCCGTTTCTGGATCTTTTGCAGCGACAGGGATTGGTTGAGTCAGTTCGGGCGCTAAGCGCCTATCGTGCGATTCTCTGAATAATCATTTTGTGAACACCAGACAAACAAACGGCGATCCAGAGATCGCCGTTTTTCATTACTGCCCGAACTGTTTGCCCAATCCCGGCGGTACGCCGTGGATATCGGTGTCTTCCCAAGGGCCGTTGGGGCTGACGGAGCGAGTCCAGCCGTTGTTCCAGCGGAAGTAGGTGCGCTGGCGGTAGAAGGTGTTGGGCTGGTCGTCGAGGACGTAGACGCCGAGCTTCTGGTCCCAGTGGCTGTTGCCGCCCGGTGGTGGGGCGAAGCTGGCTGAGGTGCGTGGGACTGGTTTGGACGGTTTGGCCGGGATGCTTTTGCCCGGGGTCGGCGAGGTCGATGGGGTCGGGCTTGGTTGTGACGGCGGGATCGGTGGCAGGTTGGTGGTCGGTTCCGGTCGGTGCACCGCACATGCGCTCATGCTCAAGGCCAATGTGATGACGGAGATGCGGGCGAGGCTGTGCATGGCGGTGCTTTCCTGTGGGTTCCGGGGTTATTTGTCGGGGCTGTCGATGGTCAGTGTTTGCGGCGAGGTGGTGCTGCTGGCCAGCGGGCCGCTGCGACCTACCCACTCCCCGGCGGTTGGCTGACCGGCGCGAGAGATGCGTGCAACCAGTTGGACTTCAGGAAAGTTCGACAGTTTCAACTGCGGCATCATCGCGTCGGCATCGCCCAGTTCGACAGTGACCGGCAGATCGGCCACGGTCAGACGCTTGGCCGCCAGCGGTGCCGGTGGGCCGGAAACGGCGCGGGCGAAGATGAACACGCTGTCGCCCGGTTGCACCTTGCCTTTGAGTTCGCTGGCCAGATCGACACGCACCTTGAGCAGTGCGGCAACCTTGGCGGCCGGCGCGGCGGCGACCTTGCCGCCACTGGCTTGCAGACGCTCGGTGGCTCGCTCGATCCCGCCCTGCAAGGCGGCGCGGGAGTTGTCGCCCTCTGGCAACTGCGCCAGCAACCGGTTCCAATAGTCGATTGCCTGCTGATAACGCTCACCCTCGAACGCGGCGATGCCGAGCAGGCCGAGGCTGGTGACTTCTTTCGGATCGGCTTTCAGCGCTTCATCGGTCAGGGCCTGGATCTTCTCCGACCACTTTTTGCCATCGGCGAAATACTGCGCCTGCGCCCACTGGCCGAGCAGCTCCGGCTGGCGACCCGCAAGGTTGGCGGCGCGCTCAAACATCTTGGCCGCGTCCGCCGGACGATCCTGGGCCATGTAGGTGCGCCCGAGGAAGTACAGGCCTTCCGCCGAATCCGGTTGCGCGGCGACGGCACGCTCCAGACGCCGGGTCATCTCTTCCATCGACTGCGGCGCCTGGGCGAACTCGCGGGTCAGCTCGACTTTATCGGCAGCGCCGAAATGCAGGTACAGACCCAAGCCCAACACTGGCACCAGCACCGCTGCCAACAACGGCAACGGCTTGCCCAGTTTCGACACACGCGGTGCGGCAACGCCTTCGGTATCGGCGAGCAGCTCACGCGCCGCTTCCGCGCGCCCGCTGTCCATTTGCGCGGCATCGAGTACGCCTTCAGCCTGCTGCGCTTGCAGCTCGGCCACGCGCTCCTGATACAGCGCCACGTTCAGGGCAGTTCGATCCTCTTCACGCTGGGCGCGACGGCCACGCAAAACCGGGATCAGCAGAAAACTCAGGGCGACCAGAAGCAACAGCCCTGCGGCAAGCCAGAAATCAATCATTCTTGGTTTTTATCCAACAGTTGGTCGAGGCGCTGACGCTCTTCGGTGGACAGCGATGGCGGGGTCTCGGTGCGTTGCGCGCGGCGTCGGCGAACGATCACTGCGATCACCACCAGACCGCCGAACAACAGGCCGGCCGGGCCGAACCACAGCAAGGCTGTCTTTGCATTGAGCGCCGGTTTGTAGCGGACGAAATCACCGTAGCGATCGACCATGAAATCGATGATCTGCTGATTGTCCTTGCCCTCGCCGAGCATGCGGAAAATCTCTTTGCGCAGGTCGGCGGCAATCGGTGCATTGGAGTCGGCGATGTCCTGGTTCTGGCACTTGGGGCAGCGCAGTTCCTTGGTCAGTTCACGAAAGCGCTCGCGATCACCTTCCTTGGCGAACTCGTAGGTGTCGATCGCGGCATGCGCCACACCGGCCAGACTCAGGCCCAAGACCATGGCAGCGATAAAGCGCTTCATGGCTTGGCCTCATCGACCAGCGCCTGATATTTGGCTGCGAGTTTTTCGCGCCAGACCTGCTCGTCGATCACCCCGACGTACTTGTCGCGGATGATGCCCTTGGCGTCGATGAAGAAGGTTTCCGGCGCGCCGTACACGCCGAGGTTGAGGCCCAGCGAACCTTCGTCGTCACGGATATCCAGCGAGTACGGGTTGTGGAATTCGGCCAGCCACTTCAACGCATCGGCGTTGGTGTCCTTGTAGTTGATGCCGTAGATCACCACACCGCGCTCGGCCAGTTTGTTCAGCACCGGGTGCTCGACCCGGCAGGAAATGCACCAGGTGCCCCAGACGTTGACCAGTGCCGGTTTGCCGAGAATGTCAGCCTTGGTCAGGTTCTTGTCGCCCTGCACGTTCGGCAGGCTGAACTCCGGGAATGGCTTGTTGATCATCGCCGACGGCAGCTCCGCCGGATCGAGGTACAGACCGCGATACAGAAACACCGCCACCAGCAGGAAAATCGCCAGGGGTACCAGCATCAACCAACGTCTCATGCAGCCGCTCCTTGCAGGCCGAGGGCTTCACGCACCCGGGCTTTGACCTTGACTCGATAACGCCGATCCAGCGCCGCCAGCAATCCGCCCAGACCGGTCAGCAAACCGCCGAACCAGATCCAGCGCACGAACGGTTTGACGTGAACCCGTACCGCCCACGCGCCGTTTTCCAGCGGCTCGCCCAGTGCAACATAGAGATCGCGGGTGAAACCGGCATCGATCCCGGCCTCGGTCATCATCGAACTCTGCACGGTGTACAGGCGTTTTTCCGGGTGCAGCACGCTGATTTCCTTGCCGTCGCGGATCACCCGGATGGTGCCCTTGTCGGAGGTGAAGTTCGGCCCTTCGAAGTGCTTGGCACCTTCGAAAACAAACTGATAACCGGCCAGGGACATCGATTCGCCCGGCGCCAGACGCAGGTCGCGCTCGGCACTGTTCTGACTCGACAGCACCACGCCGAGGGCGCACACGGCGATGCCCAAGTGCGCGATCTGCATGCCCCAGTAGCTGCGGGTCAGGGTTGGCAGACCTTTGATCAGGCCCTTGTGGCGAGTCTTGTCGAAGATGTCGCGCACCCCGGCGAGCAACACCCACGCGGCGAGCAGGAACGTCGCGATCACCGCCCAGTTGAAATCGCCGTAAGCGACACCAGCCACCACGGCCAATGCGACACTGCCGAGCAACACCGGGGTCAGCATGTTCGCCAGCCACTTCACCGGGGTGTCCTTCCAACGCACGATCACGCCGACCGCCATCACCACCATCAGCAACGCCATCAACGGGATGAACAACGCGTTGAAGTACGGTGGGCCAACCGACAGTTTGGCGCCGCTCAAGGCATCGAGAATCAGCGGATACAGGGTGCCGAGCAGAATCATCGACGCCGCCACCACCAGCACCAGGTTGTTGCCCAGCAGCAGGGTTTCCCGCGACCACAGGTTGAAGCCGACCTGGCTCTTGACCACCGGAGCGCGCAACGCAAACAGCGTCAGCGAACCGCCGACCACGAACAGCAGGAAGATCAGAATGAACACGCCGCGCTCAGGGTCCGAGGCAAACGCATGTACCGAAGTCAGCACGCCGGAGCGCACGAGGAACGTACCGAGCAGGCTCAACGAAAATGCGGCAATCGCCAGCAACACCGTCCAGCTCTTGAACACGCCACGTTTTTCCGTGACCGCCAACGAGTGGATCAGTGCGGTGCCGACCAGCCATGGCATGAACGAGGCGTTTTCCACCGGGTCCCAGAACCACCAGCCGCCCCAGCCGAGTTCGTAGTACGCCCACCATGAACCGAGGGTGATGCCGATGCCGAGGAAGGCCCAGGCGACAATCGTCCAAGGGCGCGACCAGCGTGCCCACGCGGCGTCGAGACGACCACCGAGCAGTGCAGCGATGGCGAAGGCGAACGCCACCGAGAAGCCGACGTACCCCATGTAGAGCATCGGCGGATGCACAATCAGGCCGATGTCTTGCAAAAGCGGATTGAGGTCACGCCCGTCGGCCGGAATCTGCGGCAGAATTCGCGAGAACGGGTTGGAGGTGAGGATCAGAAACAACAGGAAACCGGTGCTGATCATGCCCATCACCGCCAGCACACGGGCGAGCATG
Organism: Pseudomonas sp. S3(2024); assembly: GCF_036861315.1. Classification (NCBI taxonomy): domain Bacteria; kingdom Pseudomonadati; phylum Pseudomonadota; class Gammaproteobacteria; order Pseudomonadales; family Pseudomonadaceae; genus Pseudomonas; species Pseudomonas sp. S3(2024). The sequence continues at coordinate 20,659 of NZ_JAZAQQ010000001.1, forward strand.
ACTTGCGGCAACTGCCGGGAGAATACCGACACGGCGAAAGTCCAGCCACCGAGGATCAACGCCCACAGCAGCAGCGAACCTTCGTGGGCGCCCCACACCGCGCTGAACTTGTAGTACCACGGCAAGGCGCTGTTGGAGTTCATCGCCACATAACCGACCGAGAAATCGTCGGTCATGAACGCGTAGGTCAGGCAACCGAAGGCAAACAACAGGAACGCAAACTGGCCCCACGCTGCCGGCTGGGCCAGGCCCATCCACATACGATCGCCGCGCCACGCACCGAACAGCGGCACCACGGCCTGCACCAGCGCAAAACACAGCGCCAGAATCATCGCCAGATGGCCGAGTTCGGGAATAAACAGTGCAGAAGTCATCGATCAACCCTCCTTCGCTTGGGTCGGTGCCGATTGACCACTGTCTTTCAGCGCTTTGGTCACTTCCGGCGGCATGTACTTCTCGTCGTGCTTGGCCAGCACTTCATCGGCCACCACCACGCCGTCGGCGTTGAGTTTGCCCAGGGCGACAATGCCCTGCCCTTCGCGGAACAGATCCGGGAGGATCCCGCGATAGGTGATGGTCACGGCTTTGTTGAAGTCGGTGACAACGAATTTGACGTCCAGCGAGTCCGGCGAACGTTGCAGCGAGCCCTTCTCGACCATGCCGCCGGCGCGGATGCGCGTGTCGTGCGGCGCTTCACCGTTGGCGATCTGGGTCGGCGTGTAAAACAGGTTGATGTTTTCCTGCAGGGCGCTGAGGGCCAGGCCGACGGCAGCGCCGACCCCGACCAGGATCGCCAGAATGATGGTCAGACGTTTTTTGCGCAGCGGATTCACTTGCCGTTCTCCCGGCGCAGACGACGCGCCTCTTGTTGCAGATAGCGCTTGCGGGCCGCGATCGGTGCGACCACGTTGAGGATCAGCACCGCCAGACAGATGCCGTAGGCCGACCAGACATACAGGCCGTGATGGCCCATGGCGAGGAAGTCGCCGAATGAAGCGAAACTCATCGGGCGGCCTCCAGGCTGTTCTGCACTTCTTCTTTCACCCAACTGGCGCGGGCTTCACGCTTGAGCACTTCAAGACGCATGCGCAGCAACAGCACGGCGCCGAAGAAACAGTAGAAACCCAGCACGGTCAGCAGCAGCGGCAGCCACATTTCCGCGGGCATCGCAGGTTTCTCAGTGAGGGTGAAGGTCGCGCCCTGGTGCAGGGTGTTCCACCACTCCACCGAGTATTTGATGATCGGGATGTTGATCACCCCGACGATCGCCAGCACGGCGCAAGCCTTGGCGGCGCTGTCGCGGTTGCTGATGGCATTGCCCAGCGCGATCACGCCGAAATACAGGAACAGCAGAATCAGCATCGACGTCAGCCGCGCATCCCAGACCCACCACGAGCCCCACGTCGGCTTGCCCCAGATCGCCCCGGTGACCAGCGCCACAGCGGTCATCCACGCACCAATCGGTGCCGCACATTGCAGGGCGACGTCGGCCAGTTTCATTTTCCACACCAGCCCGACCACGCCGCACACCGCCAGCATCACGTAGATCGACTGCGCCAGCATTGCCGCCGGCACGTGAATATAGATGATGCGGAAGCTGTTGCCCTGCTGATAATCCGGCGGCGCGAAGGCCAGGCCCCAGACGACGCCAACGCTGATCAGCAGCAACGCGGCAATGCTCAGCCACGGCAGAAACCTGCTGCTGATGCCGTAGAACCACTTGGGCGAGCCGAGCTTGTGAAACCAGGTCCAGTTCATACTGTTTCCATCACGGGTGCCGCTCATCGCTGTGAGCAGTCTCAGGGTCTTTGCTGGTTAAATTTTAACCAGACCTCATTATTCGCCGACGCTGATCTTCAGGCCAGCCGCTATTGCAAAAGGTGTCAGGGTGATCGCCAGGGCGGTCAGGCTACCCAGCCACAGCAGATACCCGGTCGCCGGCATGCCTTGCAAGGCGGCCTGCAAGGCGCCACTGCCCAGGATCAACACCGGGATGTACAACGGCAGAATCAGCAACGCCAGCAACAGGCCGCCGCGTTTCAAACCAACCGTCAGCGCCGCGCCCACCGCACCGAGCAGGCTCAGCACCGGGGTACCCAGCAGCAACGACAACAGCAACACCGGCAGGCAGGCGACCGGCAAACCGAGCATCAACGCCAGCAACGGCGAGAGCAGAACCAGTGCCAGTCCCGAGAACAGCCAGTGTGCCAGCACCTTGGCCAGCACCAGTAGGGGCAGCGGGTGCGGCGAAAGGACCCACTGTTCCAGGGAGCCATCTTCGAAATCACTGCGAAACAGTCCGTCCAGCGAAAGCAGGACCGACAACAACGCGGCCACCCAGACTAACCCCGGGGACAGGTTTTGCAAGACTTGAGTTTCCGGGCCGACGGCCAGCGGGAACAAGGCGATGACGATGGCGAAGAAAATCAGCGGATTGGCCAGTTCCGCCGGGCGACGAAACAGCAAACGGGACTCACGGGCAACCAGCAGGCCGAACACACTCATACTGCCCAGTTCCCCAGATCGATATCGCGATAACCGGCCGGCATCCGGCTCAGCGTGTGGTGCGTGGTCAGAACCACCAGACCGCCGCGCTCGCAGTGCCCGGCCAAGTGTTCTTCAAGCTGCGCCACGCCCTGTTTGTCGAGCGCGGTGAACGGCTCGTCGAGAATCCACAGCGGCGGGCTGTCCAGATACAGCCGCGCCAGCGCCACGCGGCGTTGCTGACCGGCGGACAGGGTGTGGCAGGGAACATCTTCGAATCCGCGCAATCCTACGGCTGCCAGTGCCTGCCAGATCGCCTCGCGCTCGGCCGGCCGATGCAGGGCGCAGAGCCAGGACAGGTTCTCTTCCGGGGTCAGCAGGTCCTTGATCCCGGCAGCGTGGCCGATCCACAACAGGTTGCGCGCCAGTTCGCTCGGTTGTGCAGTCAAGGGCTGGCCGTTGAGCAGCACTTGACCGCTGGTCGGCTGCATCAACCCGGACAACAGACGCAGCAGGCTGGTCTTGCCGCTGCCGTTGGGGCCGCTGATCTGCACCATATCGCCACTGGCCAGTGTCAATTCGAGATTTTCGAAGAGCAGCCGCAGGTCTCGCTCACAGGCAAGGGCAACGGTTTGCAGGACAGGACTGGTCAAGGGATCACGGGCCTTATACGGTTCAAGTCGGCTCTGGCGCGGCCGTTAAAGAGATGCAGGATAAATGCAATGACGGTGCGAAGCAGAGAGCTGGATCAAACAATTGCTATGTTTTCTGAACGAAGCGCAAGACGCGCGGCATTATACATGCCGTGCCTTACTCCCAAGAGCGCAATTTCCTCAGGTTGTGTCCGCGTATGACAGGCGAAATGAACATCCTCCCGCTTCCGCCCACCACCCCGGCGAACACGCGTCCGCTGGTGATGAGCGGTGAGTTGCTCAAGCTGTTGACCCCGGTCGAAGGCCTGATCGGCGCCGGGCAAAGCGCTCAGGCCGAGGTGTTGTCACTCAAGCAGGCGGATCAGACCTTTCAATTGCTGCTCAAGGTCACCGTCGACGGCGGTCGGCAGACCACCGTGCAAGCCAGCAGCAACCTGCCGTTGCCGACCGGCACCAACCTGGCCGTCACTCAGCCGTCGGCGGGCAATCTGGCGATCACCGTGCAACAGGCGATTGCCAGCAGCGTCGCCGCCCTCACCCGCATCGACACCGCGCAGTTGCCGGTCGGCACGCTGCTGCAAGGCAAGGTGCTGACCTCGCAGACACTGCCGCAAGTGCCGGGACAGCCGACGGTGTACCGCTCGCTGGTGAGCCTGCTCAACACCGCGCAGAGCGGTGCCACGCTGGACATCGACAGCCCGACGCCGCTGCGCATCGGCACTCTGCTCTCGGCACTGGTCGAAGATTCGCAAACCCTCAAGTTCGTGCCGCTGAGCAGCCGCCAGGAGCAATTGGCGGTGAGCCAGCAACTGCTCGGCCAGCAGAGTCGCCAAGGTTCGCTGGACGGTTTGCTCAATGCTCTGCAAAACCTGCCGAGCGACGACGATCAGACCTCACAGGATCTGCGCGCTGCCGTCGTGCGTCTGCTCGCCAACCTGCCCGATGTGCAGCAGATGAGCAGCGCCAAAGGCGTGGCCCTGGCACTGGCCAACAGCGGCGCCTTCCTCGAAGCCAAATTGCTGACCGGACAAAATCCTGCGCTGGCCCCGGACATGAAAGCCGATCTGCTCAAGCTGATCGCGCAACTGTCGCCGGGTGCGCCGGGCAATGCCAGTTTCAACGCGATCATCGCTGCTAACACCCTGGCACAGGCGCTGCCGAGTTTCGTGCGCAACGCCCTCGGCACCCTCGGTCAGGTCAGCGCCAAACCACTGCCGAGCAGTTTCCCGTTGCCCGACCGTCTGCTGCAAAGCCTCGACGGCGAAGGCGATCTTGAGCATCTGCTGCGCCTCGCTGCAGCCGCCGTGTCGCGCCTGCAAAGCCATCAGCTGGCGAGCCTGGAACAGACCGGTGTCACCGATGACGGCCGTCTGCTCAGCACCTGGCAGCTGGAAATCCCCATGCGCAACCTGCAGGACATCGTGCCGTTGCAGGTCAAGTTTCAGCGCGAAGAAGCGCCGGAAAGAGAACCGCAACCCAACGAACGCCGTGACGAACGCGAGCCCAAACAGCAGCTGTGGCGCGTCGACCTGGCGTTCGACATGGAGCCGTTGGGGCCGATGCAGATTCAGGCGCAGTTGATTGCCGGCAGCCTGTCGAGTCAGCTCTGGGCCGAGCGCCCATACACCGCCGACCTGATCGAAACCAATCTGTTCGCCCTGCGCCAGCGCCTACTCGATCGCGGGCTGAATGTCGGCGATCTCGATTGCCACCTCGGTACCCCGCCGCAAGGCAACCAAACCCGCCTCGAACATCGCTGGGTCGATGAAACCGCATGAACGATTCCACTGCTCCACGCCAGGCCATCGCCCTCAAATACGACGGCAACCACGCCCCGACCCTCACCGCCAAGGGCGACGAGGAACTGGCCGAAGAAATCCTGCGCATCGCCCGCGACTGTGAAGTGCCGATCTATGAAAACGCCGAGCTGGTGCGGCTGTTGGCGCGGATGGAACTGGGCGACAGCATCCCTGAGGAGCTGTACCGCACGATCGCCGAGATCATCGCGTTCGCGTGGAATCTGAAGGGGAAATTCCCCGAGGGGCAGGACCCGGATGCGCCGATGGTCGAGAAGGACGTTACCGAACGCGGGGCTGATTACTAGTCCGCGCCGGATACAGGCTCAAGTGCACGCGTTCCCGCTCGACATTCAATTCAAGCGCGCTCGCCACTGCAGGTTCGCCCATTCAAACCGCTGTGAACGTCCATAATCCCTGATCCCGACGGGCCTACCTTGCTCGGACAGATTCAGTGCCTTGAAGCCGACTTTCCCGATTCGCCAGTAATACTCATGCACAGGATCGTTGACGCGATAGGGAAGCAGGATCTGCCTGCCCGTCCCCAGCCCGTAAGGCCGCACGTCGGCCCAATTAAGCACGCTCGTCTCGAAAGCCGGAGACGAAGGCTCTTCGAACTCTCCGCCGCCAGGATTTGCGACTTTCCAGAAATTGATATCACTACCGTCTGATCGAGCGTGCAGCACCCATACATCGGTCAGTTTGGTAATCGGCGAATCCAGCACTGCGGTCTTTGAACGCGCAGAATAGAAGCCCGGCAATTCCAAGACTTTTTCAAAATCCAGAGAACGGCCGCTGCTCCTGTAGGTGAGCAGCTTCAAGAACTGCTCACTTGAATCAACAGCGAGCACATCATCCTTGCCATCGTTGTCCAGTCTGGCGCTGTAGAAATGGACCGGCAATGGGTTTTTTCGAGCATCTCCCCAATGAGCGGGAATGCCCAGACTCGCCCCTTTATTCTCCATCAGCCAAAAATCGGACACTGTGTTATTCAGGGTTTGCACAATCAACACATCTTGCTTGCCGACGCCTCTGAAGTCGCCAGCCAGATATTGCTGAGCTTGCCGGTAGGCATGCCCTTGCGGAACCGAACGCCAGATAACCGGATCAGCAAAATGCCCGCCTTCATTCTTCAATAGCCTGAAAATGGTTTCGTCAGCGTTTCCGGGCGATATCGCCATCAGATCAGCCTTGCCGTCACCTGTGAAATCCGCCAGCAGATAGCGCGTAGTGTCGTAGCAAAGGGCTGTAGCACACCCGGAATCAAAAGAGTCTGGATCAAATAGAAGTCTGTCCTCATGCCATTTCTCGGATGCAATCGCGTCTGCGTCCAGCGACGTGACCCAAATATCGACACCTGGACCATCCTGCCGGCGCTGCACTTGTACCGTCCGGTTCGTCCCGTCACCGATGACATCCCCCGTCAGCGCCACTTCCATCGAATCATTGCTGTCGATGTTATCGATGCTGCGCACCCACAACGTAGAACCCGCAAACTCCCTGCAATCCGCTATCAAGCTCGGCTGTACTCCGTCCAGGCATTGCCCCTGCGCTCCGGGAACATAGATTTTCCCGAAATCCCACGGAGTCCAGTGTTGAGAGGGCTCATTGCTTTCACATGCGCGTTCGATCAATTGGCCATTCTGACGCGCTATGCAATGGCCAGAGGCTGTTTTCAGCAGTGCAACTCCCCTGCTCGCGCCGACTGCAATGTCGGAGGGCACAAACGCCCAGCGCTGGTCAGCGTCTGGCTCACATCCATCCAGTGTCACCTGCTGCCCCAATCCATTGGCAACCAGGCACTGTTGCGTCTGGAAATTGACTAGCGGTCTGAAAGGGATATTGACCAGTGGCCCGGCAGCGTGAGCATGGCTGAGCGTGAAATTGAGTCGCGCCACCCAATTGCCATTCCAGGTGGCTTCACTGTACGCACTGCTGACTGGCTCAGCCCCTTCAAAATGAAAGTAACTGGCGACAACATGCCGTTTCGCCTGCACCGCTGCCGGGTCCACGTTAGGAGCGACGGCCGCCGAGGGATAGGTCTCGTGATAAACCACCGGGATATCTGCACTGATCCCGCGCAAGGCCAGGCGCGTCAAACGTGCCGAATAAATATGGTCAGGATGCTCCGTGTACGGGACGGTGTCCGGATTGAGTGCATACACCCGGGTGGCTCCTTCATTGACGATCAGCTCAGTCAAGAGCTGCACAAAAGATGTTCGACTGTAGAGGTTTACCGGACCTGAAGCCGAGTCCAGATAGGGCCAACTCCGAACAGTTTTATCGAGGTCGAGCAAATCGGCCAGCGGCACATCTCCACCACGAACGTCCCCTCCCGGCACACGCAAAAATATGAGCTTCAATCCAGGTCGCTCATTGGCCTTGACGCTCATCACAATGGCTGAATCAGTGAATATCAGGTAAGGCGTCCACCCGATCGCAAAACCCAGCATTTTCTCATAGGCTTTTCTCGATGCGCTTTCGCGCTTCAGTACATAGTCGAAACCGGCGCCAGAACTGCCACCGTTCATGAAGATACTGGTCACACAGCCGCCGGCAGCCAGAACTTGCGAAATCCGCGGATCAATAAACAGCAGATCGTCGTCCATATGCGCAACGACATTGACCAGGTGGACACCGTGACAATTTTGCCGGTCAGCAATATCGGCTTCTGGAGCAAGCCTGCTGACCTGAGCCTGACAAGCCGTCAGGAGCAGCACGACTGCCAGCCACAGGGCGGCAACACCGGGTGACCGGACTTTTTTCACGCGCTCGATTCTGGCTGGCAAATGCATACCCACTCCACGATTGGCTGGATCGGTGAATTGGCGATCAGACGCGTCTGCCTGAAAAAGCCGACGGGACTATCGCGAGTCACGAGAAGTGTGAGGAGCGATGAGCGAGATTCTCTACTGTCAGAAATACCAGTTCAGACAGACGGCCATGGGCGAATCAGGCAACAAAATCGAGCGCAAAAAAAATCGCCGGCATGACCGGCGATTCTTATTCAAATGACATGCCTCTACGCATATCAGCTTCTGTGCAGCTTGCGCATCAACTCCGCCTCGGCCTGGGTCAAGCCGCAGGACTGGGTCAGCTCATCGACGCTCGCGCCCATGCCCACCAGTTTCGCCGCCTGGGCGAACGACAGGCTCGACGGGTCGCGTTGTTCCAGCGCGACAATCTTGTCCGGCAACGGACCGACTACCGAGCGCAGTTCGTGCAGGGCTTCGCCCATGCGCACGTTGCCGTTCTGATAGTCGTCGACACGCTTGGCCAGGTCCTTGATGCGCTGGTCACGCAGCGCATCGCCCTGGGCCTGTTGCGCAGCGATCACCCGCTGCGCCTTGATGTACGCCAGAAACATTGCCAGCGTGCCTGCCCAAAAGAGGAACAGGACAATGACCGCTACCTCGAGAATCAATCAGATGCTCTCCAGTTCCGACCATTCTTCTTCGCTCATCATCTTGTCCAGCTCGACCAGGATCAGCAACTCGTTGTTCTTGTTGCACACGCCCTGGATGAACTTGGCCGACTCTTCGTTGCCGACGTTCGGCGCAGTCTCGATTTCCGACTGACGCAGGTAAACCACTTCGGCCACGCTGTCGACCATGATCCCGACCACTTGCTTGTCGGCTTCGATGATGACGATACGGGTGTTGTCGCTGATCTCGCCGCTGTTCAGGCCGAAGCGCTGACGGGTGTCGATCACGGTGACCACGTTACCGCGCAGGTTGATGATGCCCAGCACGTAGCTTGGCGCACCCGGTACCGGCGCGATTTCGGTGTAACGCAGGACTTCCTGAACGCGCATCACGTTGATGCCGTAGGTTTCGTTGTCCAGCTTGAAGGTCACCCATTGCAGGATCGGATCTTCAGAACCTTTTGCATTCGTCGCCTGACTACTCATACCCTGACCCCTCGAAAAAACCGCACTGGGCGGTGTGTGTTCTGTGTGGAGGCATTGAACAATGCCTTCGCCTGACTGTTATGTCGGCTGCTATGTCGATTTATGTAGCGGCTTGTGGCCACCCAAGTGCTTTGCCCCGCCGCTGGCGATCAACTCGGCCAGCGCGGCTACATCAAGTAATGCACACATGTGCTCGATCACCGTGCCGGCGAGCCATGGCCGCTGACCCCGGTGACTTCTCCATTTGATTTCATTCGGATCCAGACGCAACGAACGGCTGACCTGATGCACCGCCAGGCCCCATTCGTAACCTTGTACCGAAATCACGTACTGCAGGCCCTGACGGAAGTCATCGCGATAGCGATCCGGCATGACCCAACGCGCCGTGTCCAACACTTTCAGATTGCCGGCCTGGCTCGGCAGGATCCCGAGGAACCACTCCGGCTGACCGAACAGCGGCGTCAGCTCATGGCCGGCCAGCGAATAGATTGAACCAAGGCACACCAGCGGCACGGCGAGGGTCAGGCCGGCGACGTCGAACAACAGGCATTCGAAGGCTTCCGAGGCCCAGGCCGGACGGCCATCGGTTTCCACCGGTGGCGGCGTGTTGCTCGGTGGCAGGTGCACTTCCACCACTGGCGGCACCAGCGTCTGTTCGACGGGGGCCGGTGCCACCGGCACCGGTTCGGCCACGACCGGTTCCGGCGCGGTTTTCAGCAATTGGGTTTGCAACAGCGGTGCGAGTGTCGAAACCGGCGCGCGTGGCGGCTCGGCTTCTTCGATCAACGCCACTGGCGCCTTGGCGATGGGTGCGGCGGCAGGCGCGGCAACCGGGGCGGCAGGCTTGGCGGCTTTCTGCGCATCACGCGCCTGCTCTTCCAGTACCGCAGCCTGGAATTCATCCAGCGCCGCAGCGCTTTCGACCACCTCGACCGGCGTCTCGACCGGCACTTCCACCGGCGGCAACTCGTCAGGGATTTCCTGCAGCAAGCTGTCCAGATAGGACTGCAACGCCAGTTGCGGACGCGACGTCAGTTTGATCGGCCGATTCATGCTCAAGCCACCTGCGGAACAAGTTGTTGCGCCAGCAGATGCTTGAGCAGCGCGCGGTAAGCCAGCACGCCACGACTCTTGCCGTCGAACTGCGAAGGCGTGACCCCGGCCCGGCTGGCGTCGCGCAGACGGGTATCGACCGGGATGTAACCCTGCCAGATCTCTTCCGGGAATTTGTCACGCAGCACGCGCAAGGTGCCCAGCGACGCCTGGGTGCGGCGGTCGAACAGGGTCGGCACGATGCTGAACGGCAGCGCTTGTTTGCGCGAGCGGTTGATCATCGCCAGGGTGTTGACCATGCGTTCCAGGCCTTTGACGGCCAGGTGCTCGGTCTGCACCGGGATCACCAGTTGCTGGCTCGCGGCCAGGGCGTTGACCATCAGCACACCGAGCAACGGCGGGCTGTCGATGATCGCGTAATCGAAATCCTGCCACAGCTGCGCCAGACTCTTGGCGATCACCAGGCCCAAACCACTCTGCCCCGGCGACTGGCGCTCAAGGGTGGCGAGTGCGGTACTCGACGGCAACAGGGAAATACGTTCGTCGCTGGTCGACAGCAGCAACTGCCCGGGCAAGCCTTGCGGCACGCTGCCCTTGTGCAGAAACAGGTCGTAGTTGCTGTGCTCCAGGCTGTCGGGGTCGTAGCCGAAATAGCTGGTCATCGAGCCGTGCGGGTCGAGATCGACCACAACCACGCGCTTGCCCGCCTCCGCCAGCAATCCGGCTAAAGCGATGGAAGATGTGGTTTTACCGACACCACCCTTTTGATTGGCGACTGCCCAGACTCTCATTCGGTTCGTTCCTCCCGGTCGAGATGCTCGACCGAGACATAGCTCAGCGTATTAATGCGGGCGACGGAGAATTGACGGCACTCTCGCGTCCCGGCGTCTTGACCGGGGACGGTGCAGTTTGTGTGCCAGCGCGCTTCAATGCCGCGTCCGGTTGTGCATTGGCAGTACCGGTACCGGTCAGGCTGCGGCGCACATCGAGGTTGCGCGACACCACCAGCACCACACGACGGTTTTTCGCCCGGCCTTCGGCGGTGGCGTTGTTGGCCACCGGCTGAAACTCACCGTAGCCCACCGAGGCCAGACGCCCGGGGTTGACGCCCTGCATCGCCAGCATCCGAACGATACTCGCCGAACGCGCCGAGGACAGTTCCCAGTTGGTCGGGTACTGCGCGGTACGGATCGGCTGATCGTCGGTGAAGCCTTCGACGTGGATCGGGTTGTCGAACGGTTTGAGGATCGCCGCCACCTTGTCGATGATGTTGAACGCGATATCACTCGGCATTGCGTCGCCACTGCCGAACAACAAGCTGGAATTGAGTTCGATCTCGACCCACAACTCGTTGCCGCGCACGGTCATCTGGTTGGAAGCGATCAAGTCGCCGAACGCGGCACTGATGTCATCGGCAATACTTTTCAGCGGATCGCTGGCCCCGGCGATACCGGCATCGACCTGCTCGCTGTCCTTGACCAACGGCTTGGCCGGGGTCACGGTCTTTGGCCGTTCCTCACCGATCGGGATCGGCTTGAGCGAGCGATCGGAGTCAGTGAAAACCCCGATCAGCGCCTCGGAAATGACCTTGTACTTGCCTTCGTTGATCGACGAGATCGAGTACATCACCACAAAGAACGCGAACAACAGCGTGATGAAATCCGCGTAGGACACGAGCCAGCGCTCGTGATTAACGTGTTCTTCCTGATGCCTGCGGCGAGCCATAGTCCATTACCCCCATCAATCCATGAAGCCCTGAAGCTTCAGCTCGATAGAGCGAGGGTTTTCACCTTCGGCGATCGACAAAATACCTTCCAACAACATTTCGCGATAACGCGACTGCCGCAACGCGATTGACTTGAGCTTGGCCGCCACCGGCAGCAACACCAGGTTGGCACTGGCCACGCCGTAGATGGTCGCGACGAATGCCACGGCAATGCCGCTGCCCAATTGGGTCGGATCAGCGAGGTTGCCCATCACATGAATCAGGCCCATCACCGCACCGATGATGCCGATGGTCGGCGCGTAGCCGCCCATGCTTTCGAAGACTTTGGCGGCCTCGATGTCGCGCGCTTCCTGGGTGTAGAAGTCCACTTCGAGGATGCTGCGGATCGCTTCCGGTTCGGCGCCATCGACCAGCAGTTGCAGGCCCTTGCGTGAGTAGTTGTCCGGTTCGGCATCGGCGACGCCTTCCAGGCCGAGCAGGCCTTCCTTGCGCGCGGTGAGGCTCCAGTTGACCACGCGGTCGATGCCGCCGGCCAGGTCCACCCGTGGCGGAAACAGGATCCAGGCGAGAATCTGCATGGCGCGCTTGAACGCGCTCATCGGCGATTGCAGCAGCGCGGCACCGATGGTGCCCCCGAGAACGATCAGCGCCGCCGGGCCGTTGGCCAGCGCGCCGAGGTGGCCGCCTTCAAGGAAGTTGCCGCCGATGATGGCGACGAACGCCAGAATAATCCCGATAAGGCTTAAAACATCCATCAGATACACGCCTCGACGATGTGCTTGCCGATGTCGTCCAGGCCGTAGACCGCGTCAGCCAGATCGGCTTTGACGATGGCCATCGGCATGCCGTAGATCACGCAACTGGCTTCGTCTTGTGCCCATACCGAGCTGCCGCCCTGCTTGAGCAAACGTGCGCCTTCGCGGCCGTCGGCGCCCATGCCGGTGAGCACCACCGCCAGAACTTTGTCACCGTAGGACTTGGCTGCGGAACCGAAGGTGATGTCCACGCACGGCTTGTAATTCAGACGCTCGTCGCCCGGCAGGATTTTCACCGCGCCACGGCCGTCGATCATCATCTGCTTGCCACCCGGAGCCAGCAGCGCCAGGCCCGGACGCAGGATGTCGCCATCCTCGGCTTCCTTGACGCTGATGCGGCACAGCTTGTCCAGACGCTCGGCAAACGCCTTGGTGAACGCCGCGGGCATGTGCTGGATCAGCACGATCGGCGCCGGGAAGTTCGCCGGCAATTGGGTCAGCACCCGTTGCAGGGCAACCGGGCCGCCGGTCGAGGTGCCGATGGCAACCAGTTTGTAGGCTTTGCGTTTCGGTGCCGGCGACGAAGCGCTGGCGGCTGGCGCACGCGCAGGTGCTGGAGCAGGCGCCGGACGCGTCGGTGCAGCAGCGCTGTGGCTGCTGAAGCTCGAAGCCGCCGGGGCTGGCGCAGGCGTCGGTGCAGCGGCCGGAGCCGGCGCACTGTAGGCACTGAAACGACGATTGCTGCGCGAGATGCTGTGGACCTTCTCGCACAGCAGTTGCTTGACCTTCTCGGGGTTGCGCGAGATGTCTTCGAAATTCTTCGGCAGGAAATCCACCGCACCGGCGTCCAGCGCATCCAGGGTGACCCGGGCGCCTTCGTGCGTCAGCGAGGAGAACATCAACACCGGGGTCGGGCAGCGCTGCATGATGTGCCGCACCGCCGTGATGCCATCCATCATCGGCATCTCGTAGTCCATGGTGATCACGTCCGGCTTGAGGGCCAGGGCCTGATCGATCGCCTCTTTACCGTTGGTGGCCGTACCGACCACCTGGATGCTCGGATCCGCTGAAAGAATTTCCGAGACGCGGCGGCGGAAAAAACCCGAATCGTCCACCACCAGGACTTTGACTGCCATAAACACTCCATTAGGTGCAGCGGGACGTCGTCGCCCCGCTGCCCCGGATTCAAATACGCTTCGTCGCGTAACGCTTGAGCATGCTTGGAACATCAAGAATCAGCGCGATGCGGCCGTCACCGGTGATGGTGGCGCCGGACATGCCCGGAGTGCCCTGCAGCATTTTGCCCAATGGCTTGATGACCACTTCTTCCTGGCCGACCAGTTGATCGACGACGAAGCCGATCCGCTGGGTGCCCACCGAAAGGATCACCACATGGCCTTCGCGCTGCTCTTCGTGAGCGGCGGAGCTGACCAGCCAGCGCTTGAGGTAGAACAATGGCAGCGCCTTGTCCCGCACGATCACCACTTCCTGGCCATCCACCACGTTGGTGGTCGACAGGTCAAGGTGGAAGATTTCGTTGACGTTGACCAACGGGAACGCAAACGCCTGATTGCCGAGCATCACCATCAGGGTCGGCATGATCGCAAGCGTCAGCGGCACCTTGATGACGATCTTCGAGCCCTGGCCCTTGGTCGAGTAGATGTTGATCGAACCGTTGAGCTGGGAAATCTTGGTTTTCACCACGTCCATGCCGACACCGCGGCCGGACACGTCGGAGATCTCGGTCTTGGTCGAGAAACCCGGGGCGAAAATCAGGTTGTAGCACTCGGTATCGCTCAGGCGATCGGCCGCGTCCTTGTCCATCACACCGCGTTTTACCGCGATCGAACGCAGGACGTTCGGGTCCATGCCCTTGCCGTCGTCGGAGATCGACAACAGGATGTGATCGCCTTCCTGCTCGGCGGCCAGTACCACGCGACCGCCACGGGCCTTGCCCGAAGCTTCGCGCTCTTCCGGCGATTCGATGCCGTGGTCGACCGCGTTGCGCACCAAGTGGACCAACGGGTCGGCCAGGGCCTCGACCAGGTTTTTGTCGAGGTCGGTTTCTTCACCCACCAGTTCCAGATTGATCTCTTTCTTGAGCTGACGCGCGAGGTCGCGAACCAGACGCGGGAAGCGCCCGAAGACCTTCTTGATCGGCTGCATCCGGGTCTTCATCACCGCGGTCTGCAAGTCAGCCGTGACCACGTCGAGGTTCGACACGGCCTTGGACATGGCTTCGTCGCCGCTGTTGAGACCCAGGCGCACCAGACGGTTACGCACCAGCACCAGCTCGCCGACCATGTTCATGATTTCGTCGAGACGCGCGGTATCGACCCGCACGGTGGTCTCGGCTTCGCTGGCCGGTTTTTCCGGCGGCGGAGCAGCGGCAGCACGGGCCGGCGCCGGTGCAGCAGCGGCGGCCGGTTTTGGCGCTTCGGCTTTCGGCTCAGGCTTGGGCGCTGCTTTCGGTGCTGCAACCGGCGCAGCCGCGGCCTTGGCGGCTGGCGCGGCCACGGTCGACGCGGTGCCCGCAGCAGCGGCGCCAACATCGGTGAACTTGCCTTTGCCGTGCAACTCGTCGAGCAGCGATTCGAATTCGTGATCGCTGATCAGATCGCTGCCGGCAGCGGCGGCCGCCGGTGCGGCAGGTGCAGCCGGCGCCGAAGCGATCGCCGATTCCAGCGCTTCCACGGCAAAGTTGCCCTTGCCGTGCAACTGATCGAGCAGTGCTTCGAATTCGTCGTCAGTGATGTCCGAGCTGTCACCCGCCGCCGGTGCCGCAGGAGCGGCCGCGGTCGGTGCCACGGCGTCCGGCGCGAACTGGCCTTTGCCGTGCAGCTGATCGAGCAACGACTCGAATTCAGCGTCGGTGATTTCATCGCTGGCGGCCGCATCGGCAGCCGGCGCAGGTGCAACAGCAACCGGGGCTTCGGCCTCGGCCTTGACGGCGTTCAGCGAATCCAGCAGCTGTTCAAATTCGTTATCGGTGATGTCGCCCGAATCGCTCGAATCGCCTTCGACGACCAGTTCTTCGATCATCTCGGCCACTGGCGAAGCCGGTGCTTCGTCGGCCGTTTGCGGTTCGGCCAGACGCGCCAGCGCGGCCAGCAGTTCCGGGGTTGCAGCAGTGATCGGTGCACGTTCACGGACTTCGCTGAACATGCTGTTCACCGCGTCCAGTGCTTCAAGCACCACGTCCATCAGTTCTGCATCAACGCGACGCTCACCCTTGCGCAGGATGTCGAACACGTTTTCGGCGATGTGACAGCACTCCACCAGCTCGTTGAGCTGAAGGAAGCCGGCGCCCCCTTTTACAGTGTGGAAACCGCGAAAAATTGCGTTGAGCAGATCTGCGTCATCCGGGCGGCTTTCCAGCTCGACCAGTTGCTCGGACAGTTGCTCAAGAATCTCGCCGGCCTCAACCAGGAAATCCTGAAGGATCTCTTCATCGGCGCCGAAGCTCATTAATGGGGTGCTCCTACAGGTCTAAAAACCCAAAAAACCTAAAATTCCAAAACTCTAGAATCCGAGGCTGGATAACAAATCGTCCACATCGTCCTGACCGGACACAACGTCTTCTCGTTTATCGGCATGAATCTGCGGACCTTCACCCTGCGAGAGATGTTTTTGTGGATCTTTTTCTGCAAGCATCGCGGCACGGTCGTGTTCGATGCCCGCAAAGCGGTCAACCTGACTAGCCATGAGGACGAGTTTGAGCAAATTGCTTTCGACTTCGGTGACCAGTTGGGTCACACGCTTGATCACTTGACCGGTGAGGTCCTGGTAATCCTGAGCCAGCAGGATGTCGTTGAGGTTGCTCGACACCGCACGGTTGTCCGTGCTGCTGCGTGACAGAAAACCGTCGACCCGGCGCGCCAGTTCGCGGAACTCTTCAGCTCCGACCTCACGACGCATGAAGCGGCCCCAATCGGTGCTCAGAGCCTGGGCTTCTTCAGCCAGGCCATTGACCACCGGGGTGGCGCTTTCCACCAGATCCATGGTGCGGTTGGCCGCGGCTTCGGTCAGCTTGACCACATAGCCCAGGCGTTCGGTGGCGTCGGTGATTTGCGACACTTCCTCGGCCTGCGGCATGTGCGGATCGATCTGGAAATTGACGATCGCACTGTGCAGTTCGCGTGTGAGCTTGCCCACTTCCTGATACAGGCCGCGGTCACGGGTCTGATTGAGCTCATGGATCAGTTGCACAGCGTCGCCGAACCTGCCTTTTTCAAGGCTCTCGACCAGTTCGACCGCGTGTTTTTTCAGGGTCGACTCGAAATCGCCCTGTGAAGATTCGTTATGCTCCATAGCTCCCCCGCGCGTCATCAGCCGATGCGTTCGAAAATCTTCTCGATTTTGTCTTTCAACGCCTGAGCCGTGAAAGGTTTGACCACGTAGCCGTTCACACCGGCCTGAGCGGCCTCGATGATTTGCTCGCGCTTGGCTTCAGCGGTCACCATCAGCACCGGCAGATGCTTGAGTTTTTCATCGGCACGCACGTGGCGCAGCAAGTCGATACCGGTCATGCCCGGCATGTTCCAGTCCGTTACCAGAAAGTCGATGCTGCCGCTGTTGAGTACCGGAATGGCGGTAATGCCATCGTCGGCCTCGACGGTGTTGGTGAACCCGAGATCGCGCAGCAGGTTCTTGATGATCCGCCGCATCGTTGAGAAGTCATCAACGATGAGGATTTTCATGTCTTTGTTCAATTCGACCTCCAAGCAGTCTTAAACGCGCCCAGCACCTGGACGCGCCACTTCAATCAATCGGCGCAGCACTCGAAGACTGTCTGGAGCACAACAGAGCAAGACCGGTGCCGTTCTCACCGCACCAGCCTCGTTCGCAGTGTCCCCACACTGCCTTCAGCGCGCTCGCCACTCCCCCAAACGCCCCCGCAAACGGGCCGCGCACTGGCTGTGTAACTGGCTGACCCGCGATTCACTGACGCCAAGGACTTCACCGATCTCCTTGAGGTTCAGCTCTTCGTCGTAGTACAGCGCCAACACCAGTCGCTCACGCTCCGGCAAATTGGCAATCGCGTCCGCCAGCGCCGCCTGGAAGCGTTCATCTTCCAGATCGCGTGACGGCTCAAGATGAGCACTGGCGCCATCCTCGTGCAGCCCTTCGTGTTCGCCGTCCTGCAACAGGTCGTCGAAACTGAACAGCCGGCTGCCCAGGGTGTCATTCAAAATCCCGTAGTAATCGTCGAGACTCAATTGGAGTTCGGCCGCAACCTCGTGATCTTTAGCGTCACGGCCGGTTTTAGCTTCAATTGAGCGAATGGCATCGCTGACCATACGGGTATTGCGGTGAACCGAGCGCGGTGCCCAATCCCCTTTGCGCACTTCATCGAGCATCGCGCCGCGGATCCGGATGCCCGCGTACGTTTCGAAACTGGCGCCTTTGCTGGCGTCATATTTGGTCGAGACTTCGAGCAGGCCGATCATCCCGGCCTGAATCAGGTCTTCAACCTGCACACTCGCCGGCAAGCGCGCCAGCAAGTGATAGGCAATGCGCTTGACCAGTGGCGCGTAACGCTCGATCAACTCGTACTGCGCGTCACGTGCCGACTTCTTGTAGTAGTTCATACCGCTTGCGGTCATAACACAGGCCCTGCTGTTTGCTGCACGAGGCGCTCGACGAAAAACTCAAGGTGGCCACGCGGGTTGGCAGGCAGCGGCCAGGTATCGACCTTCTGCGCGATCGCCTTGAACGCCAGCGCGCACTTGGAACGCGGAAAGGCTTCATAGACCGCTCGCTGCTTCTGCACTGCCTTGCGCACGCTTTCGTCGTACGGCACGGCGCCGACGTATTGTAAGGCGACGTCGAGGAAGCGATCCGTGACCTTGGTCAACTTGGCGAACAGGTTGCGCCCTTCCTGAGGGCTCTGCGCCATGTTGGCGAGGACGCGGAAGCGGTTCATGCCGTAGTCGCGGTTGAGCAGTTTGATCAGCGCGTAGGCGTCGGTGATCGAGGTCGGCTCGTCGCAGACCACCAGCAACACTTCCTGCGCGGCGCGGACAAAACTGACTACCGAGTCACCGATACCCGCAGCAGTGTCGATCACCAGCACATCGAGGTTGTCGCCGATGTCGCTGAAGGCCTGAATCAGACCGGCATGTTGCGCCGGGCTCAGGTGCACCATGCTTTGGGTGCCGGAAGCGGCCGGCACGATCCTGATCCCGCCGGGGCCCTGCAACAGCACGTCGCGCAGCTCACAGCGGCCTTCGATCACATCGGCCAGAGTACGTTTGGGGGTCAGTCCCAGCAGAACGTCGACGTTCGCCAGCCCCAGATCGGCGTCCAGCAGCATGACCCGACGGCCAAGCTCTGCCAGCGCCAGAGACAAGTTCACTGACACGTTAGTCTTGCCGACGCCACCTTTGCCGCCGGTCACCGCGATCACCTGTACGGGATGCATGCTGCCCATGTTATTTCTTTACCTTGTCTTGCATAGACGGAGGCCACATTACTGGCTGCGCGTTCTCAACCGGAACAATGCATGGCAGACCATCGATGTAGGTACAAAAACGGTTCATTACCTCAGCCAACCTGCTTGGTCGGGCTGTGGTAGATATCAGCGAACATGTCAGCCATGGCTTCTTCGCTGGGTTCTTCCTGCATTTGCACGCTGACGGCGCGGCTGACCAGTTGATGACGGCGCGGCAGATGCAGATCATCCGGAATCCGTGGGCCATCGGTCAGGTACGCGACCGGCAGTTCATGACTGATCGCCAGGCTCAACACTTCGCCAAGGCTGGCCGTCTCATCCAGTTTAGTCAGGATGCAGCCGGCTAGCCCGCAACGCTTGTAACTGTGGTACGCGGCGGTTAGAACCTGTTTCTGGCTGGTGGTTGCCAGCACCAGATAATTTTTTGAACGGATGCCACGCCCGGCCAGACTTTCCAGCTGCATGCGCAAAGCCGGATCGCTGGCCTGCAAGCCGGCGGTATCGATCAGCACCACGCGTTTGCGCAGCAGCGGGTCGAGCGCCTGCACCAGCGACTGGCCCGGATCGACGTGGGTCACCGGCACGTTGAGAATCCGCCCCAGCGTCTTCAGTTGTTCCTGGGCACCGATGCGGAAACTGTCCATGCTGACCAGCGCGACATTCTGCGCGCCGTACTTGAGCACGTAGCGCGCAGCGAGTTTGGCCAGGGTGGTGGTCTTGCCCATGCCGGCCGGACCGACCATGGCAATCACCCCGCCCTCTTCCAGCGGCTCGACTTCCGGTACGGCAATCATTCGCGCCAGGTGCGCGAGCAGCATGCGCCAGGCCTGACGCGGCTCTTCGATGTCAGTGATCATTGCCAGCAGATCGCGCGACAACGGCCCGGACAGACCGATGCGTTGCAGACGACGATACAGATTGGCTTGTGCCGGACGGCTGCCTTGCAGCTGATTCCAGGCCAGCGTGCCGAGCTGCACTTCCATCAGCTCACGCAAACTGTTCAATTCGAAACGCATCGAATCCAGCGCACGCGGATCGACACCAGCGGCCGCCGGTGCAGGTGCCGGAGCCGGACGCGCCGGGGCGGCGTAAGTCGGTTCGCTCAACGGCTCGGCAGCGGTCAGCGGCAGGCCGGCCGTCAACGGCAGCCCGGCGAACAATTGGCGATTGGTGTTGCCGTCGGCTTCGCCACGCAGGCTCAGTTCGGCCTGGGCGGTCACGATGCGCGACTGGGTCTTGCGCAGCTCGTCCTCGAGTTCCATGTTCGGAACCCGTGGCGCCAGCGCCGACAATTTGTAATCCAGCGCCGCCGTCAGCTCGACGCCGCCGGCAATGCGGCGGTTGCCAATGATGGCGGCATCAGCGCCCAGCTCATCACGAACCAGCTTCATGGCCTGACGCATATCGGCGGCGAAAAAACGCTTAACTTGCATAAACCACTACCTCAGCCGTTGGGCCCTACTGTCGCAACGATGGTCACTTGCTTGTTGTCCGGAATTTCCTGGTAGGCCAGCACGTGCAGCCCCGGGACTGCGAGGCGGCCGAAACGCGAGAGCATCGCGCGGATCGGGCCTGCTACCAACAGGATCACCGGCTGACCTTGCATTTCCTGGCGCTGCGCCGCTTCGATGAGCGAACGCTGCAGCTTCTCGGCCATGCTTGGCTCCAGCAGAACGCCCTCTTCCGAGCCTTGTCCTGCCTTCTGCAGACTATTGAGCAATATTTGTTCCAACCTTGGTTCCAAGGTGATCACAGGCAGCTCGGAGTCAGTGCCTACAATGCTTTGGACGATGGCGCGGGATACGCCGACGCGTACTGCGGCCACCAAGGCGGCGGTATCTTGACTCTTGGCGGCATTGTTGGCGATAGCCTCGGCAATGCTGCGGATATCGCGCACCGGCACGTGTTCGGCGAGCAACGCCTGCAGCACTTTGAGCAACTGCGACAGCGAAACCACACCCGGCACCAGCTCTTCAGCCAATTTCGGCGAGCTTTTGGCCAGCAATTGCATGAGTTGCTGCACTTCCTCGTGGCCGATCAGCTCGCTGGAGTGCTTGTACAGAATCTGGTTCAAGTGGGTCGCGACCACGGTACTGGCGTCGACCACGGTGTAACCGAGCGATTGCGCCTGGGCGCGCTGGCTGACTTCGATCCACACCGCCTCCAGGCCGAAAGCCGGATCTTTGGCGGTAATGCCGTTGAGCGTGCCGTAGACCTGCCCCGGGTTGATCGCCAGTTCGCGGTCCGGGTAGATCTCGGCTTCGGCCAGGATCACGCCCATCAGGGTCAGGCGATAGGCGCTCGGCGCCAGATCGAGGTTGTCGCGAATGTGCACGGTCGGCATCAGGAAGCCCAGGTCCTGCGAGAGCTTCTTGCGCACGCCCTTGATCCGCGCCAGCAACTGCCCGCCCTGATTGCGATCCACCAGCGGGATCAGGCGATAGCCGACTTCCAGGCCGATCATGTCGATCGGCGTCACGTCATCCCAGCCCAGCTCCTTGGTTTCCATGGCGCGGGCCGGCGACGGCAACAGTTCCTGCTGACGCTGAACCTCTTGCAGGGCCTGCACCTTGGCGACGTTCTGTTTTTTCCAGAACAGGTACGCACCACCGGCAGCCAGCGCAGCCATGCTCAGGAACGAGAAGTGCGGCATGCCCGGGACCAGACCCATGACCGCCATCAAACCAGCGGCCACCGCCAGCGCTTTTGGCGAGGCGAACATCTGCCGGTTGATCTGTTTGCCCATGTCTTCCGAACCGGAAGCACGGGTCACCATGATCGCTGCCGCTGTCGATAACAACAGTGATGGCAATTGCGCCACCAAACCGTCACCGATGGTCAGCAAGGCGTACACCTTGCCCGCGTCGGCGAAGGTCATGTTGTGCTGGAAGATACCGACAGCCATACCGCCGATGAGGTTGATGAACAGAATCAGCAGGCCGGCGATGGCGTCACCACGGACGAACTTGCTGGCACCGTCCATCGAACCGTAGAACTCGGCCTCTTGGGCCACTTCCTGACGGCGGGCCTTGGCCTGGTTCTGGTCGATCAGACCGGCGTTGAGGTCGGCGTCGATCGCCATTTGTTTGCCGGGCATCGCGTCGAGGGTGAAGCGTGCGCTCACCTCGGAAATCCGCCCGGCACCCTTGGTCACCACGACGAAGTTGATGATCATCAGGATCGCGAACACCACGATACCGACCACGTAGTTACCGCCGATCACCACCTCACCGAAGGCCTGAATCACCTTACCGGCAGCGGCGTGGCCGTCCTGACCGTGGAGCATCACCACCCGCGTCGAGGCCACGTTCAACGCCAACCGCAGCAGCGTCGCCACCAGCAGAATGGTCGGGAACACCGCGAAATCCAGCGGCCGCAGCGCATACACGCAGACCAGCAGGACGACGATCGACAGGGCGATGTTGAAGGTGAAAAACACGTCCAGCAGGAACGGCGGCACCGGCAACATCATCATCGCCAGCATGACCAGCAGCAACAACGGCACGCCCAGATTGCCTCGACTGAGGTCGGCAACATTCGAGCGAGCAGTGTTGAATAACTGAGAGCGATCCACCGGTTTTCCCCGTTCCTTTAAAGCAAACTTTTGACGCCCAAAGCAGGCGCACGGCGGCTACTGCAAGAAGCCTTCCAACTTTTGCCGGGGATTGAAATTGAGGTTTGCTTCAGGGAATTGTCTTGCCAGAAGCTGGGCGCCATGGAGCCGACCGCAAAACAGACGCAGACGGCTATCACCCTTAGCCCAGGTGAAAAAAATCAGAAAACCCGCGCACTCACGGATACCCGGCAGTCAAAATTTGCTCTGGATTAATCTCACCAAGGCGCAAATCGCGGCCCACCAGGTAGCGCGTACCCTTACGGATCGGCTTCCCTCCCACGTCGACAAGCGCTTCCTCAGAATCGCCCAAAGTCACGATTTCCTCAGGCTGATGAAAAGGATCTTCGGGGAATGCCTTCAACACAATCAGTGCCCAGACAAAGTAAATGTCCGGCACATCCTGCGGCTCGATCTTCCGCTTGATCTGCGGCTCGATCTCCCATCGAAAGTCCTGTCCACCCGTGACCTGTAACTGATCACCGATCATGTGAAATTGTGGTTTGTGATAACGCATCAGCAGGCCACCGCCAATGCTGCTCCATATATCGTAGTAGTTGTTGGGCGAAGAAAAAACGCTGACCAACTCTTTAACGGTGCCAATGTTGCCAGCGGCACTATTGAATCTGTTGTAGAGAGCATGGTGGGCTACCCCGTCCAACCTTGGCGTGATCGCATTGATATACGAATCGAGATAGCCCGGCACATACGCATCGCTCATGTGCACGAAATGCGTGAAGTCCAACACCGCATTAAAAGTGAACGTGCAAGCGATATGATCGGACTCTTTCGCCACCGACCCGGAAACGAAATCAAACCTCATTCCTTCAAGCTTTCTGTAATTCTCTGGCATGACCTTCTCCTTGGCGAATGTTAAAGACAGGTCAGAAGGCGACTTGCCCGTGAAACCTGCCAAGGAACATGGAATAGCTGAATGCCCTGTGTGTCCACTGTCAGAACTAACAGGTAGAGGTCTTTTTCAGATAAACGGAAGGTCGCGGTCTTCTGAATTATCAGGAATCGCGCCGCAATGAACACAGATTGGCGGTATCACACAGATCCTCTGTGGGAGCGGGCTTGCTCGCGAAGAGGCCATCTACGACACCACAGAATCATGCGCAGCACCTTTAAACGCTGGCGTTTAAAAGACACCTCCAGACACGCCTTGCGGGCTACATATTCTTGCGCCATTGCCTACAGCTACGCCAGAATCCGCCGGCTTGTGCGCCTTGGGGGCGGGTTCTATTGTGGGTCGGTCGCTAATTGTTCAGTGATCGGGTTTAGCAGCCCGGGTTTTCTCTAGACGCACAAAGTCCGTTGTCGTTATGGCGGCTTTGCGTGGGGCACTTCGGTGCGCCGGGTTCTAGAGTCCTGGTCTGCTAACCCGCGTACAGCCGCCACCTCCTTCGTTAGCAGCGAACGGTGTCAGCTTCATTACTCTAGAGGCTTTACCGATGATCAAACCAACACCCAACCCACCCGAAACCGACGCCACCTCCCCTTACGAATCCCTCGACTCAAAAAAGCTCCACGAAGCCGCCGACCGCGCCCTCGACCACTACCTCTGCTCGCCCGGTGCCACGCCCATTCAACGCAAAAGCCGTTCGATGTACGCCGTGACCGCAGACTTCAAAAACGAGGAGCTGCTGGCCGATGCCTGCGAAACACTCGCTTCAGCCAGAACCATCGCCAATGACTTCGCCCATCTGATACCGGCGTCGCAGCGCAGGACGCTGTTGGGTATTGCGCAATTGATCATGCTCGGCGAGCTGGCGGTGAATCGGGCTCTGGATAATCTTGAGTTGCCGCAGTAGCAGGGATCTGTGACAAGCCCTGAGTGAGGCGTTGTGGCTGCTGACGTCTTCGCGAGCAAGCCCGCTCCCACAGGGATTGGTGTCGATCACAAACCCGTGCCTGCACGCCGAACCTGTGGGAGCGGGCTTGCTCGCGAAGGCGGCCTCACAGCCGACACATGTCTTCAGGCATAAAAAAACCGCCACCTCATTTAACCGGGCGGCGGTTTGTCGGCTCTTTCCTTCAGCCCACATGACCACTTGTCGGAAACCCGCCAGCACCTGTCAGATCTGACAGGTGCCTAATTCCTCCAACGCGCGCTCAATAACTCCGTCACCCAGCCACCCGACCTGAGTTCGCCAAATGTCCAGCCAAGCAGACCCCGCCCCTCAAGCCCTCAGACCTCCGTACTTTCCGGCGCTGGTCAGCCTCAGCCCTGCCGAACACTATGACGGCGGCATCCCCATCAGAGCCGTGGAAGGCGATCTGCAAGGCATCATCCCCGCCTGGCTGACCATGTCCATTGGCGATCTGGCCGAGGTGTTCTGGGGCAATGACAGCGCCGCGGTCTGGAGCAAGACCTTAGAGCACGATGCCGAGCTCAACCAGGACTTGGTTTTCACCATTGCCAAGGGCCAGGTACTTGAGGGGGATGCCACGCCAGTGTTCTACCGGATCACGCGCAAGAACCAGGGCGCCCCGGAGGACTCGAAACCGGTCATGACCCTGCTGGTCAAACTCACGCGTCCCGGCGAGTACGATGACATTCCCGGCGATGACGGCCACTCCGATCTCAAGTTCTCCCTCTCTCATGACGAGGTCGATGAAAACCTGCCGCCCAGCGGGGTGACGATGTACATCGTGCCCTACCGCAACCTCACCCGATACGACCGCATTCTCGCCCGCTGGGGCAGCCAGCAAGTGGTGCATGTCGTTACGCCGGAACAGGCCCAGGACCCGATCAGAAACCCGATCGAGGTTGTCTTCAGCCGCGCCGTTATCGACGCCGCCGGGGACGGTGATCGTGTCGCGGTGGCTTATCAGGTCATTGACCGCTGCGGTAATTACCCGGACGAACGTGCGCCGTGGTCAGCGACGCGTGAATTGCTGGTGGACCTGGGGGGCAATCGGCTGGACGAACCGCAGGTGCTGGTCAACGGCATTCCAACCGACAGCATCGACCTCGACCAGCTCGGGGATGACGATGTGACCGCCCGCGTGTACATCACCAAGGACGATTTTGCGGTGGGCGACAAGGTTCTCCTGACCTGGATCGGCACCCCGGCGCAAGGCTCGCAGATCATCGTCGGGCCGCTGGAGAAAGAGGTGTTGTATGTGCCCTTCCAACTCGATTTCCCCATCCCCAATGCCGCCGTCAAAGCCATCGCCAAAGGCGCAGCCTCGGTCGGCTATGTGCGCCGTCGCAGCGATGAAAGCGACCGCCGCTCAAAAAATGCCAGCGTCACCGTGATTGGCGACATCAGCCAGTTAGTCGCCCCCACCGTCGACGAGGCACCGGGCGGGACGTTGCCACCCGAAACGCGCTGGGCAACCGTGCAGATCCCTTGGTATCCCGGTCGCAACAGCAGCGACCTGATCAACCTGATCTGGTCGGCCCAGGCGCCCGGTAACGACACCGTTTATTACGAAGATCCCCGCCCGGTCGGCAACGTAGCGGACAATCAGCCCGTCCTGCGCAGCGTGAGCAATGTCGAAATCCAGCGTTTCAATGGCCTGAACGTCAAGGTCTATTACGTCGTCACCAACAGCGAAACGGGGCTGTTGAGCGTTCGCGAGTCGCTGCCGTTCATGATGCAGGTCGGCGTGGCACTGCCGACGTTCGACCGGCCGGAAGTCGAGGGCGCAGATGCCAACGACGTGCTCGATCCGGACAACGTGCCACCCACCGGTGCCACGCTGGTGGTGCCGTACCTCGGCACCCGCGACAAGGATCGCGTGAGCTACCGTTGGCGCGGCTCCGCCAGTGGCGGCAGCATCAGTAGTCATGTCGACCTGATCCCCGCCACCGCTGGCCGGCCGGTACGCATCACCGTGGATAAAAAATACGTGACCGCCAACCTGAACGGCACGGTGGTCGCGGATTACAGCATTCAGCGGACGGGCGAGACGCTGGGGCATTCTCATGAGTTGACGTTGCGCATCGGGGCGGCGCTGGGGGAACTGCCGCCACCGTTTCTTGTAGCACCGGCCACCGATCCGATTGATGTCCTGGCCTACCCGGACGGGGTGACGGTGCGCATCGAATTCCTTGAAGCATTGAGCGGCGACCAGGCACGCTTGGTGGAGGTCGATCCCCCAGCAGGCACGCCACCGTTTCCTTTGGTGGAGTTCAACAACAAGCGGGTGGATACGGTATTGAGCCCGGCGTTTCTGGCGGCGCGACATGGCAAGGTGATCGAATTGCGCTGGGATTTGAATCGCGATGGTGGACAAGCGGGTGAATCAGATGCGGCCAGGGTGACTTTGCTGAAGATCACAGATGAAGATCCACGGCTACCCTCGCCGAAAATCCCACAGGCATCGGATGACAACGTGCTGGATTTGAATTCTTTTGAAGGAAACGCTGAGGTTACCGTACGGCCATGGACAGGCATCAGCACTGATAACATCGTACAACTTAAACTTTCGGGAAAAGACGACAACAATGACGACTACACAATCCCGATATTGACCAACCACAAAATAACCCATACGGAAACAACCTCTGGAATAAAAGAAACACTGACGAGAGAAAAACTCGCAACCCTTAAACATGACACCGAATTGAAATTACCCTTTGAAGTATTGCCAGACACCACCAATAATTTGACGCCCATTATGTTTCCGACTTTGATTTTAAAATTATTGAAAAATCCTTTAGTAACTTTAGAGGATTTCGAGACAGGCTCAGTTGGTGATAAACCTGTTGGTACAGTCATGGATTTCCCCAGCATGACGGTAACGGTAGTTGTGGGGCATGTAAAAGTCTTAATTTACGGCGATACTCATGCCCCTCAGATAACATCTATGCATTTATACCTTGCCCCCCGCACAACTATAAGACTCACACTAAAACACCCAGCAAAAAGCATACGATTCGGAATTGCCGACAATTTAAGAATCCCATCATCTTACAAATGCTATGAAGAAAACTTACAACTAGTCAAAGCCGAACCCACACCACCATATGATGGACAAAATCAAATATGGGTTGACATCACCGAAACACCAAATAGAAAAATTAAATACATAGATATAACCGATGGAGGTGGCGACTCAATCCTAGACAACTTCTCAATGAACTATTGAGAAACTTCTCTCTTCCGGCATAAATCGCCGAGCACAGCACATTTCGCCGTGCTCGGTGTGACGGCGAATCCTACAAGGGAAGTGGGATAGCCCTCTGCGCAGTCACTCCGACTTTTTTGCCTTTTAAATCCTAGCGTTTAAAGAACACTTCCAGACACGCCTCCAAGGCTACACATCCTTGCGCCATTGCCTACAGCTACGCCAGAATCCGCCGGCTTGTGCGCTTTGGGGGCGGGTTCTATTGTGGGTCGGTCGCTGACGAATCAGCGATCGGGTTTAGCGATCCGATACCTTACAGACGCTCAATCCCCAGTCTCAATTGCAGGTTTGTCTATCTGCACTTGGCGTCATGGTGGCTGTGCGCGGGAGACCTTCGGGTCTACCCGGGGTTTCTGTGACCCGGATCGCTAACCTGCGTACAGCCGCCACCTTTACTTGTTTAGCGATGAGCCGTGGCGGCCAAATCAACCACGGAGCTTCACCATGATCAAACCAACACCCAACCCACCCGAATCCGACGCCACCTCCCCCTACGAATCCCTCGATTCAAAAAAGCTCCACGAAGCCGCCGACCGCGCCCTCGACCACTACCTCTGCTCGCCCGGCGCCACGCCCATTCAACGCAAAACCCGCTCGATGTACGCCGTGACCGCAGACTTCAAAAACGAAGAACTGCTGGCCGATGCTTGCGAAACACTCGCTTCAGCCAGAACCATCGCCAATGACTTCGCCCATCTGATACCGGCGTCGCAGCGCAGGACGCTGCTGGGGATCGCGCAACTGATCATGCTCGGCGAGTTGGCGGTGAATCGGGTGCTGGATAATCTGGGGTTGCCGCAGTAGCAGGAATCGGTGACAAGCCTTGAATGAAGCGTTGTGGCTGCTGACGTCTTCGCGAGCAAGCCCGCTCCCACAGGGATTGGTGTCGATCACAAACCTGTGCCTGCACGCCGAACCCGTGGGAGCGGGCTTGCTCGCGAAGGCGGCCTCACAGTCGACACATGTCTTCAGGCTTAAAAAAACCGCCGCCCCGTTCAATCGGGATGGCGGTTTTTATTGCGTTACTGTCAAGTCAGGAATCGCGCCGCAGATCCGGCGGGATCGGCAGATCGTCTTTCAGCGGATCCGGGCGTTTGCCCTTGCCGGCGCGGTACTGGCGGATCTGGTAGACGTAGGCCAATACCTGAGCGACCGCCAGGTACAGGCCGCCGGGGATTTCCTGCTCGAGTTCGGTGGAGTAGTAGATCGAACGCGCCAGCCCCGGCGATTCGAGGAGCATGACGTTGTTGGCGACGGCGATTTCGCGGATCTTCAGCGCGAGGAAGTCGCTGCCCTTGGCCAGCAGCACCGGCGCGCCGCCCTTCTCCGAGTCGTACTTGAGCGCGACGGCGTAGTGGGTCGGGTTGGTGATGACCACGTCGGCGTCGGGAATCGCCGCCATCATCCGCCGCTGCGACATCTCGCGCTGGGTCTGACGGATGCGCTGCTTGACCTCCGGCCGACCTTCCTGATCCTTGTGCTCGTCGCGCACTTCCTGCTTGGTCATCAGCAGTTTCTTGTGCGCTTCCCAGAGCTGCACCGGCACGTCGACGGCGGCAATGATGATCAGGCCGCAGGCCAGCCACAGCGTACTCCAGCCGACCAGCGTGACGCTGTGAATGATCGCCATTTCGAGCGGCTCGTGGGCGATCCGCAAGAAATCATCGACGTCCGCCGACAACACCACCAACGCCACCCCCAGGGTGATCAGAAACTTGGCCAGCGCCTTGAGCAGCTCGACCACAGCCTTGAACGAGAACATCCGCTTCAGGCCCGCCGCCGGGTTCATCCGCCTGAATTTGGGCGCCATGGAACCGGCGGCAAACAGCCAGCCACCGAGGGAGATCGGCCCGATCAGCGCCGCCAGCAACAGGGTGATCATGATCGGCTGGATCGCCAACAGCGCCATCTGGCCCGACTGCAACAGGAACCTGCCCATGGCCCCCTGATCCATGATCACCTCGCGCGAGAGAGTGAAGTTCAGGCGCATCAGCTCCATCAGGTCTTCGGCCAGCATGCCGCCGAACACCAGCAGCGCACCGGCACCGGCCATCATCACGGCGAGGGTGTTGAGCTCTTTGGAACGGGCAATCTCACCCTTCTCACGGGAGTCTTTTTTGCGTTTGTCCGTGGGGTCTTCTGTTTTGTCCTGACCGCTTTCGCTCTCTGCCATGGCTCAGCGCGCCCGTGCCAGTTCGCGTAACAACTGCAAGGCCTCGGAGGCCAGCGGTTGATACTGATTGAGGATGTCCGCCAGACCGACCCAGACGATGAACAGGCCCAGCACCAGGGTCAGCGGGAAACCGATGGAGAAAATGTTCAGTTGCGGCGCGGCGCGGGTCATCACGCCGAAGGCGATGTTGACCACCAGCAGCGCGGTGACCGCCGGCAGCACCAGCAGCAACGCCGCCCCGAGAACCCAGCCAAGCTTGCCGGCCAGCTCCCAGTATTGCGCCGTCATCAATCCGCCGCCGACCGGCAGCGTGGTGAAGCTTTCGGTGAGCACTTCGAAGACCACCAAGTGGCCGTTCATCGACAGGAACAGCAAGGTCACCAGCATGGTGAAGAACTGCCCGATCACCGCCACCGAGACACCGTTGGCCGGGTCCACCATCGAGGCGAAGCCCATGCCCATCTGGATCGCGACAATCTGCCCGGCCACGGCAAATGCCTGGAAAAACAGTTGCAGGGAAAACCCCAGCACCGCACCGACCAGAATCTGCTCGGCAATCAGCAACCAGCCGCTGAGAGCAAGCGGACTGACGTCCGGCATCGGCGGCAGCCCCGGGGCAATGCATACGGTGATGGCCATGGCGAAATACAGGCGTATCCGCCGCGACACCAGCGTGGTGCCGAACACCGGCATGACCATCAGCATCGAGGCGACGCGAAACAGTGGCAACATGAACGACGCCACCCAGGTACTGATCTGGGTGTCGGTCAACTGAAGCAGCGATTGCATGGCTTAGCCGATGACCATCGGAATGTTTTTGTACAACTGAATGATGTATTCCATGAACGTCTGCACGATCCACGGGCCGGCGACGATCAGGGTCACCAGCATCACCAGCAGACGCGGCAGGAAGCTCAGGGTCTGTTCGTTGATCTGCGTCGCCGCCTGAAACATCGCCACCAACAAACCGACCAACAGGCTCGGCACCACCAGAATCGCGACCATCAATGTGGTCAGCCAAAGGGCTTCACGAAAGATATCGACCGCAACTTCCGGCGTCATGGCGAGACACCTCCGAAACTGCTGGCCAGGGTGCCGATAATCAGCGCCCAGCCATCCACCAGCACGAACAGCATGATCTTGAACGGCAGCGAAATGATCAGCGGCGAGAGCATCATCATACCCATCGCCATCAGCACACTGGCCACGACCAGGTCGATGATCAGGAACGGAATGAAGATCATGAAGCCGATCTGGAACGCGGTTTTAAGCTCAGAGGTGACGAACGCCGGCACCAGAATCGTCAGTGGCGCCTGATCCGGCGTGGCGATGTCGGTGCGTTTGGACAAGCGCATGAACAGCTCCAGATCACTGGTGCGGGTCTGGGCGAGCATGAAGTCCTTGATCGGTACCTGAGCCTTTTCCACCGCCTGCTGCGCGGTGAGCTTTTCCGCCAGATACGGCTGCAGCGCATCGTTGTTCACCCGATCGAACACCGGGGCCATGATGAACATGGTGAGGAACAGGGCCATGCCGGTGAGGATCTGGTTCGACGGCGTCTGTTGCAGGCCGAGGGCCTGACGCAGGATCGAGAAGACGATGATGATCCGGGTGAAACTGGTCATCAGGATCACGGCCGCCGGAATGAAGCTGAGGGCGGTCATGATCAGCAGGATCTGCAGGCTGACCGAATACTCCTGCGCGCCGTCGGCGTTGGTGCCCAGCGTGATCGCCGGAATCGACAACGGATCGGCGGCGAACGCCAGCGGCGCGGCCAGCATCAAGGCCAGCGTCAAGACGATGCGTAGCGCACCCATTACTTCTTATCCTTCTGATCCTTGCCGAGAATCTTCAGCAGATGCTGGGCAAATTCCGGGGTCGCTTTTTCGCTGCTGCTCGGCACTTGCACCGGCTCCTTGAGCACATGCAGCGCAGTGATGGTGCCAGGGCTCAAGCCGAGCAGAATCTGCTCGTTGCCGACCTGCACCAGCATCAACCGGTCACGCGGACCGAGTGCGCGGGAGCCGATCAGCTCGATCACCTGGCCCTTGCCTGCTGGCCCCGATTGCTGCACCCGGCGCAGCAGCCAGGCGAGGAAGAAGATCAAGCCCAGCACCAGCAACAGACCGAACACCAGTTGCGTCAGTTGCCCGGCCACGCCGCTGCTGACCATCGGCGCGGTGGCAGCAGGCACGGTGGTCGCCGTCGACGGCTCGGCGGCCAGCACGCTCAATGGCAGTGCCAGCAAAGCCCAGAGAAACCGTTTCACTCAGCGCAGCTTCTTGATGCGTTCGCTTGGGCTGATCACGTCGGTCAGGCGGATGCCGAACTTCTCGTTGACCACCACCACTTCACCGTGCGCGATCAGCGTGCCGTTGACCAGCACGTCCAGCGGCTCGCCGGCCAGACGATCGAGCTCGATCACCGAACCCTGGTTCAGTTGCAGCAGGTTGCGGATGTTGATGTCGGTGCTGCCCACTTCCATCGAGATCGACACCGGGATGTCGAGGATCACGTCCAGGTTCGGACCGTCCAGCGTCACCGGATCGTTGTTCTTCGGCACGCTGCCGAACTCTTCCATCGGCAGGCGGTTGGAGCTTGCGGCGCCAGCGTCGGCGGCCAGCAGCGCGTCGATGTCAGCCTGGCTGCCATCACCGGTCTCTTCCAGGGCCGCAGCCCATTCGTCGGCCAGTGCCTGATCGTCCTGGGCGTTCATTTCGTCGTTCATCATGTGTCCTCGGCGGGCAACAATTCAGTTAAATACGTGGGGTAAGAGCGCCGCTTCAGCGACGCTCGATCGGCTCGATAACCTGCAACGCGAGGTTGCCTTTGTGCGAGCCCATCTTGACCTTGAAGGCCGGTACGCCGTTGGCGCGCATGATCATGTCTTCCGGCATCTCGACCGGGATCACATCCCCCGGCTGCATGTGCAGGATGTCGCGCAGCTTCAACTGGCGGCGAGCCACAGTGGCGCCGATCGGTACATCGACATCGAGCACGTCCTGACGCAGGGCGTTGACCCAGCGCTCGTCCTGATCGTCGAGGTCCGACTGGAAACCGGCATCGAGCATTTCACGCACCGGCTCGATCATCGAGTACGGCATGGTCACGTGCAGGTCGCCGCCACCGCCATCGAGTTCGATGTGGAAGGTGGAGACCACGATCGCTTCGCTCGGGCCGACGATGTTCGCCATGGCCGGGTTCACTTCCGAGTTGATGTACTCGAAATTGACTTCCATGATCGCCTGCCAGGCTTCCTTCAGATCGACGAACGCCTGCTCCAGCACCATGCGCACCACACGCAATTCGGTCGGGGTGAATTCACGCCCCTCGATCTTGGCGTGACGGCCGTCGCCGCCGAAGAAGTTGTCCACCAGTTTGAACACCAGTTTGGCGTCAAGGATGAACAGCGCGGTGCCGCGCAGCGGTTTGATCTTGACCAGGTTGAGGCTGGTCGGCACGTACAGCGAGTGCACGTATTCGCCGAACTTCATCACCTGGACGCCACCGACGGCAACGTCCGCCGAGCGGCGCAGCATGTTGAACATGCTGATGCGGGTGTAACGGGCAAAACGCTCGTTGATCATTTCCAGAGTCGGCATGCGTCCACGGACGATGCGATCCTGGCTGGTCAGGTCGTAGCTTTTGACACTGCCGGGTTCGGCAGCGTTATCGGTCTGTACCAGACCATCGTCGACGCCATGCAACAGCGCGTCGATTTCATCCTGGGACAGCAGATCCTGCACGGCCATGTCGTGTTCCTACTGCAGTACGAAATTAGTGAAAAGCAACTGTTCGATCACCACTTTGCCCAGCTCTTTCTGCGCCACTTCCTGGACGCTGGCGGTAGCCTTCTGGCGCAACATCTCCTGCCCGACCGGAGTCGCCAGCGTGGCGAAATCCTGACCGGAGAAGAGCATCACCAGGTTGTTGCGGATCACCGGCATGTGCACTTTGAGCGCTTCCAGATCGGCCTGGTTACGCGCCAGCATGGTGATGCTCACCTGCATGTAGCGCTGACGGCCGTTCTGGTTGTAGTTGGCGACAAACGCCGGCGCCATCGGCTCGAAGATCGCCGGTTGCTTGCCGACCGGCGCAGCCTCGGCCGCTGCGGCAGGCTTGCTCTGAGCGCTGTGCATGAAGTACCAGGTCGCGCCCACGGACACACCGATCGCCAGCAGCAGAGCCACCACGATCAGGATGATCATCTTGAGTTTGCCTTTGGTCGCGGGGTCTTTTACAGCTGCTGCTTCGCTCTTCGCCATGCCAATAATCCGTCACTAATCGGGTTTTCACAGTCGCACGGCAAGGCAAGAGCAAGTGTTATGCCAGAAGTGTCGGGACAGATTGGAAGGCACTGTAAAACCAATGTGGGAGCGGGCTTGCTCGCGAATGCGGTGTGTCAGCCGACATTGATGTCGATTGAACAACCGCATTCGCGAGCAAGCCCGCTCCCACAGGGGGGATACAGCGTTGTATCAGGCGTAATAGTCGACGGCGCTGCTGCCGATCACGCTGGTGGTTTGTGCAGCGGCTTCAGCCACCGCCGCCGGCGTCAGCTCCTCTTCCGCCGAATCCAGTCGACCACCTGCAGCGCTGGTGCGACCGCTCTGGCCTTGCTGCGCCTGTTCCTGACCCTGACCCTGCCAGCCACGGCTCTGATCGGAGACATTGACGTCGACCTGGCCCATGCCCTGCTGGGTGAACATGTCACGCAAGCGATGCATCTGACCGTCGAGCGCTTCGCGCACGCTTGGGTGCGCGCTCATGAAGGTCACCTGCGTCTGCTGATCCGGCACCATGTTGACCCGGATATCCAGACGCCCCAGTTCCGCCGGCTGCAATTGAATATCCGCCGCCTTCAGGTTGGCGCTGGACAGGTACATGACGCGGTTGACGATTTCTTCGGTCCAGCCGCTCTGATGCATGGCGATCGGTTGATTCACCGGCACCGCGTTCGCGGTTTTCGGAGTGGCCGCCTGAGTCAGCGCCGCCAGACGGTTGGCGAAATCATCGACACGGGTGTCGCTGGTAGCAGCCTTCAGATCTTTCAGGCCATCGTCGATCAGGCCGCTGAAGGCCTTTTCACCATTCTGACTGGTGCTGTCCTTGTCGGCCTGCACGTCGAGCATGCTCGCCATGCCGGCAGCGAAGTTCTGCGCCGCAGTCAATTCACCGTCGGCCTGAGCCTGGGCCGGTGTAGCTTTCGGTTGGGCCTGGCTGCTGGCGGAAATGTGCCCGCCCTGCTCCATCGCCATACGCAGCGCCGGCAACGAGTCGAGTGGATCGGCCGCCGGGTCGAACGCGCTATCGGTTGATGCCGCCGGATCTTTGACCACGGCTGGCGCCAAGGTGGCGGCCACGACCGGCGTTTCGGTTTTGGCCGGTTCCGGTGTTGCAGCGACTGGCGCTGCCACCACCGGCGCGGTCACCAGCGGCTGCACGGTTTGCGCCAGTGCCGGATCCAGCGCCGGATCCACCGGGGTGGTGTCGGCCACTGGCGTCTGCGCGCTGTCAGCGGCAGCATCGGCGGCGGCCTTGTCAGCGGCGGCCTGATCATCGGTGGTGGTCGACGCGGTCTTGTCGGCAGGCAAGGCATTGCCGCTATCGGCAACGGTCTGTTGCGTGGCGGCAGACTTATCCTTGGCGAAATCTTTCTTGTCGCTGTTGTCGGCAACCTTGTCGCGCGCCGGTTTCAACGAACTGTCAGAGTTCGCAAGAGTCTTTTTCGGACCTTGATCGGCGAACACCTGAGCGAAGCTTGAGGCCTTGTCCCCGGTGTCTGCGGCCATGACCGGCGTTTTCGCGGCGGCGGCTTGCGCCTTGGCCTGGGCGGCAGATTGAAGAAGAACATTGGGGGTCGCAGGCATGACACGGTCTCCGCTGCACTGGGATCGTAGGTACAGTTGACGGGGATTATTGCAAGTGTCGGGCCAGTTTTGTCCGGCGCTTGCGAAAAGCGCCGGACGGCAGGATTCAATGGGTCAGGGCGTGCTGGCGTTCGTCTTCGTAGATCGGGCGGACATCGGCGAACTCGCCACTGATGTCAGCCACCAGCCTGGCAATATCCGAGGGGCTTTTATTTTTGGCTTCCGATTCCAGCTCCTGGCAGAGCGCCGCCAACCGGACAGCCCCCATGTTGCTGGCGCTGCCCTTGAAGCTGTGGGCAACTTCAGACAAAGCCTTGGCATCCGCCGTGTTCTGCAGCTCAGCCAAGCGACTTTCGGAATCGGCCAGAAAGGTATCCAGAAGCTCCGGATAACCCTCCTCCATGACTTCGCGCAGTACGCTCAGCGCCTCGCGATCAATATGTGTGTCAGTCACTTGTTCACTCCTTGATCAAGAATCGGCGAATTATGCCTCAACCCTCCCAGAAAAACTCCACGCAAGCACTGCGACCTTCGTCCGACCAACTGGCGTTATGCCCTAACTGGCGGATCAGGCTGACCCCGCGCCCCGACAGACGGACACCATCCAGCGGCCGCTCCATCACCCGCGCCACGTCAAAACCCTTGCCGCTGTCCTCGACGCGGATCACCAGACAACCACCGGCACCTTGCGGCTTGACCTGTAGATGCACGCGCACGTAACCGTCCTGCAGGGCTTCGAGCCGCTCGTTGCGCTGTTCATAGTAACGAGCGAAGCCACTGGCATCACGCTTCAGGCTGGAATCCAGACCAAGAACACCGTGCTCCAGCGCGTTGGAGTACAGCTCGGCGAGCACGCTGTAGATCGCCCCGCCCTGGGTGCGCAAACCGTGCACTTCCTGCAACAACTGCAGCAGATACGGCAAAGGATTGAAGCGCCTGAGCGTCGCCCCGCGAAACTCGAAACCTACCGACCAGTCCAGCGGACAGGATTGACCACTGTCGGAATACACCGGTGCCGACGGCATCACCTGCGCCGCCTCCAGCAAGCTGATCTCGACCATGCTCACATCGTCGCGGGGCTCACCGCGAAAGGCGTGCAAGGCCTGCTCGATCTCGGCGAACAGGTTGTCCGGCTCACGATTGGCGGCGAACAGCTGCTGCAAACGCTCGACACCAAACAACCGGTCGTCGGCGTCAGTGGTATCGATCACCCCGTCTGACAGCAGGAACACCCGGTCGCCCACGGCCATGGTCTGTACTTCGGTACGATCATCAAACGCTTGCGGACTGAGCACCCCCAGCGGCAAATGGCGCGCCGCCAGCGGCACCCGTTCGCCGGTGGCGATCCGGTGCAGATAACCGTCAGGCATGCCGCCGTTCCACACCTCTACCGAACGCCGCTGAAAACTCAGACAAAGCATGGTCGCGCAGCAGAACATGTCCACCGGCAGGATGCGCTTGAGCTTGGCGTTCATCTCGCGCAGGGTTTCGGCCAGGCCGTAGCCCTTGGCAGTCATGCCGTAGAACACTTCGGCCAGCGGCATCGCCCCCACCGCCGCCGGCAATCCGTGACCGGTGAAATCACCGAGCAGCACATGCATGTCGCCGGCCGGGGTGTAGGCCGCCAGCAGCAGGTCGCCGTTGAACAACGCATAGGGCGATTGCAGATAACGAATATTCGGTGCACTCAGGCAACCGGAATGCGCGACCTTGTCGAAAACGGCTTTGGCCACGCGCTGTTCGTTGAGCAGGTAATCGTGATGTCTGGCGATCAGATCGCGCTGCTGCAGCACCGTGGCCTGCAAGCGGCGCAAGCGATCCATCGCCTTGATTTTGGCGGCGAGGATCACCTGGTTGTAAGGCTTCGCCAGAAAGTCGTCGCCACCCGCCTCCAGACAACGGGCCAGCGCTTCACTTTCGGTCAGCGAAGTCAGAAAGATGATCGGCACCAGGGTTTCCCCCGCCAGCGCCTTGATCTGCCGCGCCGCTTCGAAGCCGTCCATCACCGGCATCATCGCGTCCATCAGTACCAGATGCGGTGGCTGACGCCGAAACACCTCCAGCGCTTCGGCGCCATTGGCGGCGGTCAGCACTTCATGGCCCTGACGGCGGACGATGGTCGACAACAGCAGACGGTCGGCGGCGCTGTCTTCGGCGATCAGGATCGTCAGCGGCTCTTGCGCCTGCATGGCCGTCAACTGATGTCGAACAGTTTGTCGAAGTTGGAGATGGCGAGAATCTTGCGCACGTCGGAGTTGCTGTTGATCACGCGTACATCCGAGTCGTCGCCGCCAGCGTGATCGCGCAGCAGGAGCAGCATGCCCAGCGCGGAGCTGTCGAGGTAGGTGGCATCTTTCAGATCAACCACGATGGAGTCGGGTTTCTGGTCAAGTCGCTCATAGGACTCGCGAAACTCCTGATGGCGCCCAAAATCGAACCGCCCCTTGACCGAAATCGTCAGTTTTTGACCATCCGGAGAGACTTCTGTAACGACTGACATTGACTGGCTTCCTTGTCATTGACGAACGTGTACAAGGTTTAGCACCTGGACAGGGTTGGGGCAAGGCTCAGCGCAGAAGCAAATGTGGGAGCGGGCTTGCTCGCGAAAGCGGTGTGTCAGTCAACATTGCTGTCTCTGACACACCGCCTTCGCGAGCAAGCCCGCTCCCACAGGGAATTTTTGGGCAATTTGAAAAGGGTTGTGCCGCTGCAGGCGCTGCGACAACTGGTCCAGCAGCTTCTGCTCGCGCTTGTCTTCGAGGCGTTGCGCCTCTTCGCCGTAGCGCTGCACCCGTTTGCGCAGGAGAACCGAGGCCCTGCAGCCACTTCGCGACTGCCGCTTGTCGCCACTGTCAGATCTGACAGTAGATCGAGGAAAGAGGCATAGCCCTTAATCAAGCGGCAGCAATTTCGCTGCGCTCAGGTCAAAGGACTGCATCATGGACCCGCTTTTTGAACGCTTTGAAAAACCGTCACTGACTAACACCGCGTCACCAACCATCATCACTCATGATGAATACCTTAAGGGTGATTCCCGCGTGAAGGCGACCTACCCAGGTAAAGCAGGCGACGAACTTGCGTTTTACCTTGTGGCCGAAGACGTTGATACCCATAGAAAGTGGCAAATAAACCTTAGTGATCGGCCGGATTACGCTCTACCCATCACTGACTACTGGGAATGGGAGTTAGTGGGCAAACAAATATATATGTTCTTCGATGTGATCCGAGACTCCAAACTCCTGGGTCGTTCCAAAGGCTTCAGCTTCACAATATTGGACAAATGACTCCGTCCATCCTCTAGCACCACTGCTGCGGCACGTTAATACGGATCGTGCCGCGGCAAGCGCTGCGACAACTCGTCCAGCAGCTTCTGCTCGCGCTTGTCTTCGAGGCGTTGCGCCTCTTCGCGGTAGCGCTGCACCAGTTTGCGCAAGCCTTCGACCTTGGCGAACGCCTGCTGCCAGGCGTCGCGCGCCTTGATCAGGTTGTTCTGGTGCCAGACCAGGCTCTGGCGCTGCTGGTCGATCGCGGTGTCCAGTTGCGCCAGAAAGCCGTGATACCCCAGCAGCCATTGCCCGGAAACCCCGTCGCTGCCGCGCACGATCCACTGTTCCTGATAATCCAGACGAAAGGCGTCGAGGTCGGCGAGTTTGCTTTCAGCGACTTTGACCTGACCCTGAAAGTAACCCAGGCGTTGCACGGCGGTTTTCTCGGCCTGTTCGGCCATTTCCACCACCGGTGCCAGACGTGCTGCGCGACTCACGGCCATGGCCGGTTACCCACCCGCCGCAGGCGCGAACAGGGTTTCGAGGTAAGCCTGGCTCTCGCCCATGTTGATCTTGTCGTTCAGCCCCTGCCGCTGGTAGCGGGTCAGTTGCGGTTGCAGCGAGATCGCCAGATCGGTCTCGCGGTCGCCACCGGCGACGTAAGCGCCGACGCTGATCAGATCGCGGCTCTGCTGATAGCGCGACCACAGCTGCTTGAAGTACTGCGCGCGCTGCATGTGTTCCGCCGAGACCACGGCCGGCATCACCCGGCTGATCGAGGCTTCGATGTCGATGGCCGGGTAGTGCCCTTCCTCGGCCAGACGCCGGGACAACACGATGTGGCCGTCGAGCACGCCCCGCGCCGAGTCGGCAATCGGATCCTGCTGGTCATCGCCTTCGGACAATACGGTGTAGAACGCAGTGATCGAACCGCCGCCCTTCTCCGCATTACCGGCACGCTCCACCAGTTTCGGCAGTTTGGCGAACACCGAGGGCGGATAACCCTTGGTCGCTGGCGGCTCACCGATGGCCAGAGCGATTTCCCGCTGGGCCTGAGCGAAACGAGTCAGCGAATCCATCAGCAGCAGGACGTTCTTGCCCTTGTCGCGGAAATACTCGGCGATGCGCGTGCAGTACATCGCCGCGCGCAGACGCATCAGCGGCGCATCGTCCGCCGGCGAGGCGACGACCACCGAACGCTTGAGGCCTTCTTCACCGAGGATGTGCTCGATGAACTCCTTAACTTCTCGACCCCGCTCACCGATCAGACCGACGACGATAATGTCGGCCTCGGTGAAGCGGGTCATCATGCCCAGCAGCACCGATTTACCGACACCGGTACCGGCGAACAGGCCCAGACGCTGACCACGCCCGACCGTCAGCAAACCGTTGATGCAACGAATGCCGACATCCAGCGGTTCGTGAATCGGGTCGCGGTTGAGCGGGTTGATCGTCGGGCCGTCCATCGGCACCCAGTCTTCAGCCTTCATCCCGCCCTTGCCGTCCAGCGCGCGTCCGGCCCCATCGAGGACGCGACCGAGCATGCTCATGCCCATCGGCAAGCGACCGGTTTCTGCCAGCGGCACCACGCGGGCGCCCGGGGCGATACCGGCGACGCTGCCGACCGGCATCAGAAAGACTTTGCTGCCAGAGAAGCCCATGACTTCCGCTTCCACCTGGGATGGGTGATAGCTGTCGTCATTGATGACCAGGCAGCGCGTGCCCATGGCGGCGCGCAGGCCTTCGGCTTCGAGGGTGAGGCCGACCATGCGCAGCAGGCGGCCTTCGAGAATCGGCGCGCCGGCGATTTCAGTGGCGTCGGCATAGGTGCTGAGGCGCTTGGCGAAACTGGTGCGTTCAAGGCGCATCGGGGGTGTCCGCGAGCGGCTCTTCAGGCGCAGCCGCCAGTTGGCTTTCTTCAGGAATGTCCAGACTCAGATCCGGCGCGGCCGGGTGCAGAGCCTGTTCGTGCAACTGGTCGAACAGCTTGGCCATGACCTGGGTCACGCGGGTCTCG
Organism: Pseudomonas sp. S3(2024); assembly: GCF_036861315.1. Taxonomy (NCBI): domain Bacteria; kingdom Pseudomonadati; phylum Pseudomonadota; class Gammaproteobacteria; order Pseudomonadales; family Pseudomonadaceae; genus Pseudomonas; species Pseudomonas sp. S3(2024). The sequence goes on from NZ_JAZAQQ010000001.1 coordinate 61,571, forward strand.
ATGCTGGCGTCGATGCGGCTGTGTTCGGTTTCAACCCGGCAACCGCCCGGCAACAGCGAGTCGTCTTCGACGATGCGCCAGGATTCCTCGTGACGCTCGCGCAAGGCCTTGGCCTGCTCGAAGTCCTGCGGATTGACGTACAGACGCACGTTGTCCACGCCCAACGGTAGCAGCTTGAGCGCGTCGCGCATGACGTGTTCGATCTGGCTGGAATCGATGGCCAGCTCGCGCTTGATCACCTGTCTGGTGATGTGTTGTACGAGGTCGACCAGCGACTTTTCGATCTGGGTGTCTTGCTCGGCAATCGGCTCGAACAGATGGGTCATCAGTTGCTCAAGGCTGGCCAGTTTCGCCGCCAGCGCCACTTCGGCTTCCTGACGCACCTTGAGCGTGGCGCTGTGAAAACCTTCCTTCTCGCCGATGCCAAAGCCCTCGTTGTAAGCCTCCTGACGGATGCTTTCGAGTTCTTCCAGGGTCAGTGGCTGGACTTCTTCCAGCGGCACTTCTTCCATTTCCGGCGGTTCGGGCTCCGGTTCCGGCTCGGGTTCCGGTTTCGGCGGATCGAAGCTGGGCAGTGCCCAGGATTCGAAACCACGGACATCGCGGGCGCGGATCAGATCCGTCACTGACTCGTCATGCTTGTCCATGGGCTTAGATCATTTCCTCGCCGCCCTTGCCACCGAGCACGATTTCGCCGGCTTCGGCCATGCGACGGGCAATGGTGAGGATTTCTTTCTGCGCGGTTTCCACGTCGCTGACGCGCACCGGGCCTTTGGCCTCGAGGTCGTCGCGCAACAGTTCGGCGGCACGCTTGGACATGTTCTTGAAGATCTTCTCTTTGACGCCTTCGTCCGAACCCTTGAGGGCCAGCACCAGCACGTCGGAGGACACTTCGCGCAACAGCGCCTGAATGCCACGGTCGTCGACATCGGCGAGGTTGTTGAACACGAACATGAGGTCTTCGATCTGACCGGACAGGTCTTCGTCGACTTCGCGGATCGAGTCCATGAGCTGACCTTCGATCGAGCTGTCGAGGAAGTTCATGATGTCCGCCGCACGCTTGATGCCACCCAGGGTGGTGCGCGAGGCGTTCGAGTTGCCGGAGAACTGCTTCTCGAGAATCTGGTTCAGCTCTTTCAGGGCGGCCGGTTGCACGGTGTTCAACGACGAGACGCGCAGGATGATGTCCAGACGCACCTTGTGGTCGAAGTTGCCCAGTACTTCACCGGCCTGATCCGGGTCGAGGTATGCCACCACGATCGCCTGGATCTGCGGGTGTTCGTAACGGATCACGTCGGCAACCGCGCGCGGCTCCATCCATTTCAGGCTGTCGAGGCCGCTGGTGTTGCCCCCGAGCAGGATGCGGTCGATCAGGCCGTTGGCCTTGTCCTCACCCAGCGCCTGGGTAAGCATTTTGCGCACGTAGTCGTCGGAGCCGACGCCGAGGCTGGTCTGGTCGCCGACGATGTCGACGAACTCGCTCATGACCTGCTCGACCTGCTCGCGATGGACGTTGCCCATCTGGGCCATGGCCACACCCACACGCTGAACCTCTTTCGGGCCCATGTGGCGCAGCACTTGGGCTGCATCGGTCGAACCCAGGGACAGCAGCAGAATCGCGGCTTTGTCGACCTTGTTCAGTTTGACGGTTGCGGCTCGGTTATCACTCATCTGCGTTAATCCACTCTTTCACGACCTGAGCCACGCGACCCGGATCCTCGGCCACCAAGCTCTTGATTGCATTCAGTTGTGCGTCGTAACCCTCACTCGGGCTCGGCAACAGAATGCTCTGCGGACCACCGAGGCTCACGCGGTCGTTGGCCAGGTCGCCGTCCAGGCCGCCCATGCCACCGAGTTCCACGTCGCTGCCCAGACCGGCCAGCTCCTTGCCTTTGCCGCCGCCGGTGATGTTGTTCAACACCGGACGCAGCACACCAAACACCAGCACCAGAATGAACAACACACCCAGCACTTGTTTGACGATGTCCCAGAACCATGGCTGGGAGTAGAACGGAATATCGGCAACCACTTCACCGCGTTCGGCGGAGAACGGCATGTTGATCACGCTGACGCTGTCGCCACGGCTGGCATCGAAGCCGACCGCGTCCTGCACCAGACGGGTGAAGCGCGCCAATTCATCGGCGCTCCACGGCGCGCGGGTGGTTTCACCGTTGGCCGCATTGACCTTGACCTGATCGTCGACCACCACCGACACCGACAGACGATTCAGGCGACCCTGCTGCTGTTTGGTGTGGCTGATGGAACGATCGAGCTCGAAGTTCTTGGTGGATTGTTGACGCTTGTCCGCCGGGTACGGCGCGAGCATCGGCTGGCCAGTGGCCGGGTCCATGATCTGCTGACCGTTGGCATCGACCAGTGGCTGACCTGGCTGAATCATCCCGGTAGAGCCTTGCGCGCCACCGGTGGTTTGCGGGGCCGAAGCCGGCGCCGGCGGCTGGTTGCTCAGGGCACCCGGCACACCTTGCGGGCCATTGCTGGCGGTGCGTTGTTCGTTGACCGACTGCTCGCTGCGCAACGCCGGCTGGTCCGGGTTGAACTGCTCGGCAGTCGATTCGACGGCACTGAAATCGATGTCAGCCGACACTTCAGCCTTGTAGCGATCGTTGCCCAGTACCGGCTGCAGAATGTTGTGCACGCGCTGGGTAAGCATGCTTTCCATGCGGCGGCTGTAATCGAACTGCTTGCCGGCCATGGTCATTTCGGAGTTTTCCGCCTGATCGGAGAGCAGGTTGCCCTTCTGATCGACGACGGTGATCTGCGATTTGCTCAGTTCAGGCACGGAGGTCGCCACCAGGTTGATGATCGCGACCACCTGACCCGGCTCCAGCGAACGCCCGGAATACAGCTCGACCAGTACCGAAGCGCTTGGCTTGCGCTCATCACGCACGAACACAGAACTCTTCGGAATCGCCAGGTGCACGCGAGCGCCCTTGACGTTGTTCAGGCTGGAGATGGTGCGCGCCAGTTCGCCTTCCAGACCACGACGGTAGCGAGTCGCTTCCATGAACTGACTGGTGCCCAGACCCTGTTCCTTGTCGAGGATTTCGAAACCGATGTTGCCGTCGCTGGGAGTGACACCAGCGGCCGCGAGTTTCATCCGCGCACGGGACAGATCGTCAGCCTTGACCAGCAAGGCGCCGGAGTTCGGCTCGACGGTGTAAGGGATGTCGGCGGAGGCCAGGGTGTCCATGACCTGCTTGGCGTCCATGCCGGCAAGGCTGCCGTACAACGGACGGTAATCCGGCTGCTGCGACCACAGCACCACGGCAAAGCCAATCGCCACGCTCGCAGCCAGGCCGACCAACAGGCCCACCTGACGCAGCATGGTCATCTCGGAGAGGTTTTCCAGGAAGGACAGGCCGAACAGCGGCGGTTTGCCGTCTATCGGGGTGGCCTTGGCCGGAACGTTATCGGCGACTGCTTCTGCCATGACTCAATCTCGTCCTTAAACCGGCATCTGCATGATGTCTTGATAAGCCTGAACCAGTTTGTTGCGCACCTGGGTCAGAGCCTGGAACGACACGCTGGCTTTCTGCGAGGCGATCATCACGTCCGTCAGATCGACGCCGCTCTTGCCGATTTCAAATGCGTTGGCCAACTGAGTCGACGCCTGCTGGGTATCGCTGACTTTGTTGATGGCCTGACCGAGCATGTCGGAAAAGCTGCTGCCTGCCAGTTCAGGGACGGCGGCAGTCGATTTCGGCGTGGCCATGGCGTCCATTTTCATGGCCTTCATGTCCATCATCAACCGATTGAATTCAATACCTTGGCTCATGGTCTACTCTCTTGGGCGGCCCGCAATTTTTTGACACTCACTCGGCGGGTACACAGGTGTTAGCAACAAGGGTGCCAGCTCGGCTGGTCTTGTTTCATAAATGCCGCTGTGGTCTGTGCGCTATGTCGGGATCACCGCAAAACAACTGTGGGAGGGGGCTTGCTCCCGAAGGCGGCGTGTCATTCAACAATGATGTGACAGACCTGACCTCTTCGGGAGCAAGCCCCCTCCCACCGTTATTCGCGTCAACTTTCAGGTGGCGAACAGATAACCTTCGACGTCCATCCCGGCATCACGCATCTGCGCCAGTTTGTAACGCAGGGTACGCGGGCTGATACCGAGCTTCTCCGCAGCCTCCTTGCGCCGGCCACGCTCGGTGCGCAGGGTATCGATGATCATCTGGAACTCCCGGCGACGCAGGTCGTCGCCCAGCGCCCCGGCGGATTCAGCCTCGACTTCGATTTCGCGCACCAGCGGTTGCACCGGCGCCGCGGTATAGGTCACTGCGCCGGTCAGACAGAAATCCTGTGGCTGGATCAAACCGCCCTGCTGCAGAATCAGCGCCCGTTGAATCGCGTTATCCAGCTCACGCACGTTGCCCGGCCACGGGTAGTGGGTCAGGCAAGCCTGGGCTTCTGGCGAAAGTTTCGCCGCCGCATGCTTCATTTTATTGACGTGTTTGTTCAGCAACCGCTCGGCCAGCGGCAGGATATCGGCAGTGCGCTCGCGAAGTGGACGCCACGCCAGGGGAAAAACCGACAAGCGGTAGAACAAGTCTTCACGAAAACGCCCCGCCGCCACTTCGCCAGCCAGATCACGGTTGGTGGTCGCCACCACGCGAATATCCAGGGTGATCGGCTTGCGCGCGCCGACGCGCTCGACCTCGCGCTCCTGCAACACCCGCAGCAACTTGGCTTGCAGGCCCAGGGGCATCTCGGAAATCTCGTCGAGCAGAATGGTGCCGCCATCGGCCTGCTCGAATTTGCCGGCCTGAGCCGCAATGGCGCCGGTGAACGAGCCTTTCTCGTGACCGAACAGCGTGGCTTCAAGCATGTTGTCAGGAATCGCCGCGCAGTTGATCGCGATGAACGGCTGGCTCGCACGGTGGGATTGCTGGTGGATGTAACGCGCCAGCACTTCCTTGCCGGTGCCGGACTCGCCGGAGATCAGCACCGTGGAATCACTGCGTGCCACCCGCGCCGCCAGTTCGAGCAACTGCGCACTGGCCGGCTCGACTGCCACCGGACCTTCACCCTCCGTCACACTGATGCAGCCCAGAGCATGCCGCGACACCAGATCCAGCAACGCCTTGGGTTCAAATGGCTTGACCAGATAATCCGCCGCGCCCTGACGCATCGCATCGACCGCACGCTCGACCGCTCCGTGCGCAGTCATCAGCAACACCGGCAATTGCGGCTGCCGGGCACGCAGCAAACCGAGCAGTTGATGGCCATCCATACCGGGCATGTTGACGTCGCTGACCACCAGACTGAACGCTTCGCGCTCGACCGCCTGCAACGCCTCTTCGGCGCTGCCGACTGCATGGTAGTCGTGGCCCGCCAGCAACAGCGTATCGGCCAGCGCTTCGCGCAACGAGCGGTCATCCTCGACCAGCAAAACCTTGATGCCCATGACGTTTACTCAGCTCCCTGTACAGCGGAAAACAGCGGCAGGATCACCTGCGCGCACGTGCCGCGCCCGACCCGCGAGCGCAGCTGCAATTCTCCCTGATGCGCTCGCGCTACAGCCTTGACCACGGTCAGGCCCAGCCCAGTGCCGGTGACTTTGGTGGTGAAAAACGGTTCGCCGAGACGCTCGAGCACCAGCGGCTCGATGCCGCTGCCACTGTCGCTGACGCACAGGCGCAGGCTGTTGTCGCGGGTGTAGCAGTGCACCTTCAGGCGCACGTTGCCATCGCTGGCCTGAATCGCGTTTTCGATCAGATTGAGAATCGCCCCGACCAGGGTGTCGCGGTTGCACAGCAGCTCGCCGGCATGGCTGTCGCACTGCCAGCGGATTGGCAGATCCTGTACATGGGTCAGCGCCGCCGCTTGCAGCGCCTGCATCAGAGTATTCGGGGTGATGCGGTCGGTCAGCGGCAGCTCGCCACGGGCGAACACCAACATGTCGCGCACCTGATGCTCCAGCTCATGCAGGCGCTCCTTGAGGCGGCCGGCGAAGCGCTGCTGGGTGGCGACGGGCAATTCCTGCTCAGTCAAATGACTGGCGTAGAGCAACGCAGCGGACAACGGCGTGCGGATCTGATGGGCCAGCGAGGCGACCATCCGTCCGAGCGACGACAGGCGCTCGTGGCGCGCCAGTTGATCTTGAAGGTGGCGGGTTTCTGTCAGGTCGTTGAGCAGCACCAACTGCCCCGGCTCGGCATCCAGCGAGCGGGTGGCAATCGACAGGCGTCGACCGTTTTTCAGAGAGATTTCATGACCGTCGTCTTCACGCGGGGCGAAGCAACGGGCAATGACGTGGCGCCACAACTCGCCCTCCAGCGGCAGCCCCAACAAATCGATCGCCGCCGGGTTGGCTTCGCGCACCATACCGTGGCCGTCGATCACGATGACGCCACCGGGCAACAGATCAAGGAGGTTTTGCAGACGGTTGGCCAAACGTTCTTTTTCGGCCAGCTCCTGCATGCGCTGGGCACTGACCACCGCCAGCTCGCCCTTGAGCTCGGTAACCCGGGCTTCAAGCATGCTGTAGGAATCGGTCAGTTGACTGGACATCTGATTGAACAGCGCGAACGCGTGCTCAAGACCCTGACGGCTCGCCTGCTCTACGGACGACGGTTGCCCCTCGGCATGGGAGGCAGATGACATCTGGGCGTGGGGCATTGTGTTCTCTCGCTTGGCTGACCGTCAGTTAAACGGAACGTTGCGAGGGATGTAGCAATACCCGTGCCTAAAAAAAACTGCTTATAAATGAAGGCGTTGAAAAACAGGCGTCAATCATCCGCCTGTTCGTCTCCTTCGCGCCGGCTCATGCCGTACTTGCGCATCTTCTCCACCAACGTGGTGCGACGAATACGCAGGCGTTCGGCGGCACGCGCCACGATGCCATTGGCGTCGTCCAGCGCCTGCTGGATCAGGCCCTGTTCCAGACCACCGAGGTAGTCCTTGAGGTCCAGGCCTTCCGGCGGCAGCATCGCGTTGGCGGTAAAGTCCGGCGTATGACCGTTGATCGCCACGCGCTCTTCGAGATCGCTGCGCAGGCTGTCGACCATCTGCTCGTCTTCGTCGTCGACGTAGCGGAATTTCTTCGGCAATTCGACCACGCCGATCACCCCGTACGGATGCATGATCGCCATGCGTTCCACCAGATTGGCCAGCTCACGGACGTTGCCCGGCCAGCCGTGACGGCACAGCGACATGATCGCGGCCGAGTTGAAACGGATCGAACCGCGCTTTTCGTGTTCCATGCGCGAGATCAGTTCGTTCATCAACAGCGGGATGTCTTCGACGCGCTCACGCAGCGGCGCCATCTCGATCGGGAACACATTCAGGCGATAGTAGAGGTCTTCGCGGAAGGTGCCGATCTCGATCATGCTTTCGAGATTCTTGTGGGTCGCGGCAATGATGCGCACGTCGACGCTCTGGGTCTTGTTGCTGCCCACGCGTTCGAAAGTGCGTTCCTGCAGCACGCGCAGCAGCTTGACCTGCATCGGCAGCGGCATATCGCCGATTTCGTCGAGGAACAGCGTACCGCCGTTGGCCAGTTCGAAACGCCCGGCACGGCTGGTGATCGCACCGGTGAAGGCGCCCTTCTCGTGGCCAAACAGTTCGCTTTCCAGCAGCTCTGCCGGGATCGCCCCGCAGTTGACCGGCACGAAAGGCGCGTCGCGACGCTTGGAGTGGTAATGCAGGTTGCGCGCAACCACTTCCTTGCCGGTGCCGGACTCGCCGAGGATCAGCACGCTGGCGTCGGTATCAGCCACTTGCTGCATCATCTGCCGGACGTGCTGAATCGCCCGGCTGGTGCCGACAAGGCTGCGGAACAGGTTGGGCTCGCGATGACGACCGCGCTCGCGGGCCTGGTCGTACATCTCGCGATAGACCTGGGCACGGTGCAGGGAGTCGAGCAGTTTGCTGTAGCTGGGCGGCATTTCCAGGGTCGAAAGCACCCGGCGGCGCTGGTCTTCCGGCAGGTCGACGGAAGAATTATCGCCCATCAGCAAAACCGGAAGGAACTCATCCCACGTCGAGAGTGTCTTTAACAAGCCCAAAAGTGCACCCGGAGCATTTACCGTCCCGATCAGTACACAGATGACTTCACGACTCGATGACAAAGAGCCGACAGCCTGCTGCCAGTCATGGCTGCCGCAGGGTAAATTTTCTTCGCCGAGAAAATTTAAAATCACCGCCAGGTCGCGGCGGCGGACGCTATCGTCATCGATCAGCAGAATTTTGGTTTCACGCCACATGCAATAGCAACTTCCCTAGTCAACTCAATGCCCGAGAAATGGGGCAAGCGAGACGCTTGCAGGACACCTTGTGCCTGTAGACGCCTGAAATCTGAAAACAGCCACTAGTTAAGTCAAAAAACCGTGCACAGTCAAATTTATGGCGCACATGTCTGGATTAACTGGGGGTTAATTAACCAAACAGATGGTAAACCTTTGCCGCCTTTTGCGCTTGGGTGATCTGCGACATCTCATTGGCTATCGCCTGGCGCTCACCCATCGCCGCCTCCAGAAGCTCCTTGTAGACATGGAGCAATTCCTCAAGGTTACTGCGCAAGGCCTCCTCATCCAGCGAGGCCTCGGCCATGACGTCTTCCATGCAGGAACGGCAAGCCAGATCCAGCGCGCCAATGGCTTCCCAGTTGCGTTCGGCCAGCGCACTGACCAGCGCTTCACGGGTGTCGGCGATTCGCTGCAATACAAGACTCATGGTGCTCTCCTTTAAAACTGCGGAGCAGGCTCGGGGGCGATGGCATCCCAGCCTTCTTTGACCGTGCTCAGCAAGCCGGCGACCTCATCGAGAATGCGCGGATCGCTGTTGATGTTGGCCTCGGCGAGGCGCTTCATCATGTAGATGTATAGCCCGTCCAGATCGGCCAGTTCATCGGCACACTTTTCCAGATCCAGACCTTCGCGCAGCCCGCTGACAATGCCAATGGCCTTGCTGATCGAGGTGCATTTGCCAGGAATGTCCTTGCGCTCGATGGCACCCTTGGCCTGAGCGATGCGGGCCAGCCCGCCTTCCATCAGCATTTGCACCAGACGGTGCGGACTCGCCTCGGAGGTCTGGGCGTGCGCGCCGACTTTCTGATATTGCCGAAGGGCTAACATTGGGTTCATGTTCTACCTCATTGCCACAATGACTCGTATAACCAGTGTATCGCCAACGAATCACAGAACTTTAGATCAAAAGACAAAAACCCGGCGCACGCCGATAAAGCGTAGCCGGGTTTTTGTCGTTATTGCCTGTTACTTCGCGGATTGCTGAGCGTTCAGCGAGCTGAAGAACGACGTGATATTGCTCGCCGTCGCCTTCATCTGCCCTACCAGCAAGTCCATGGCGTTGTACTTGGCAGTCAACGTCTTGGTCAGGTTGGCAACACGCAGATCCAGCGCCAATTGCTGGCTGGTCAGGCTCTTGGTGTTGTTGTTCAGAATGGACATGCGCTGATCAAGCAGGCCTACGGCAGTAGGGGCGCTACCGGCAGGCGCCTTCAGATACGGATCCACTGCCTTGTTCATGCGCGCCAGCAGACCGTTGGTGTCGTCGGTCCCGGTGAACATCTGCTGCACCTGGCCAGCCTTGCCGGGCTGAGCCATGGTTTTGGTGAACGCAGCAGTATCAAATGTCAGGTTGCCGGTGTTGCGGTCGGTCATCACACCGATCTCCGACAGATAGGACAAAGAACCCTTTGCACCAGCACCAGGAGCAGTCAACTGGCCACGGATGTCGGCGATCAGCGAACGCGGCAACGAGTCACCGGTAAACGCCGCCTGCACTGTCAGTTTGCCGTCTTCATCAGGCGTAGCCTTGGAAAGCGTGTCGATGGTGGTCTTCAGGGTGTTGTAGGCGTCAACAAACGCCTGAACCGACGCCTGCAGCCCCTTGGTGTTGGTATCGACGCTGACAACGGTCGGCGTGGCAACGCCACCAACGAGAGGACTGACAGTGGTCAGATTCAGGGTCAGTCCGCTGATTGCACCACTGACCGTATTGCTCTTGCTGGAAACCTGCAGGCCGTCGATGGTCACCTTGGCATCTTGTGCAGGGCCATTGACGTTGCCAGAGGCGCCTGCCGCCGGATTGGTACCCATCGACTGAGTACCGTCGATCTCCAGACCGGCAATCCCGCTGACAGAGAGGTCGGTACCGGCGCCCGTCTTGTTCGAGCTGATCACCAGGCGCGAAGCACCACTGCTGTCGGTCACGATGTTGGCAGAAATACCATTTGAGCCCTGAGCCGTGTTGATTGCGTCACGGGTGCTCTGCAAGGTCGCATTGGCCGGGATCGTGACATTGTAATCAGTGCCATTCTGACTGATTTTCAGGGTACCACTCGGAATGGCACTGGCAGCACCGCCGGCGAAAGAAGCGCTGGCAACTTTCGAGCCAGTGGCCAATTGATTGACAACAACGTTGTAAGTCCCCGACACCGCGGTGTTATCGGAGGTGGCGCCGAGAATCGCTGTGTTGCTCGAGGTCGCCGTGAAGCCGGCAAATGCCGGGTTGGTCTTGCTGCCCAGGTTGGTCATCGCCGTCTGGTACGCGGTTAGCGCACTCTTCAACGTGCCGACACCGGAAATCTTCAGGGTATTGGTTTTGGTCGCGGAATCGATCTGCGTCTGCTTCGGCGACTTGTCGGCGTTGACCAGCGCGGTCACGATCGCGCCGATGTCCAGGCCGGAACCCAGTCCGGAACCCGGTAGAATTGGACTTGCCATGTGCATCTCCCTTCAGATTGTTGCCAGACTTTTGACCCATCCAGGCGTCATTCAAGAAAGACAAACACTATTCATGCCAGCTATCAGACTTTGGCGTCGAACAACACATGGCTTGCGTTGGCGAGGCTGTCTGCGAGCTTGAGTGCTTCTGCGGAGGGGATCTGGCGTACGACCTCACCCGTCTCGCTTGCGATCACCTTGACGATGACCTTGCCAGAGTGCTCGTCGATCGAGAACTCCAGGTTACGCTTGATCGATTGAACGAACTTCTCGATCTCTTGCACGGCCAGTTTCAACTTGGCGTCATCCGTTTGCTGACTTTTCCTGTCAGCGACCGGAGCGTCGACCGGTGCAACTTTTGGCGTCTCCGACGGCTTATCAGCAACAGGCGTCGCTGGCTTGGGAGCCGGATAAGACACGTTAAGCTTTACGCTCATGTCCATGCTCATCACCTCCTAACGTAAAAAAGCGAGAGAGCGCGACCAGCGCACCCTCCCGCCCAAACTCATTCCGAAATTACTGAAGCAGCTTCAGTACAGCGGAAGGCAGTTGGTTGGCTTGAGCCAGAACAGAGGTCGAAGCCTGTTGCAGGGTTTGCTGCTTGGTCAGGTTAGCAGTCTCTGCGGCGAAGTCGGTATCTTGTACGCGACCTTGTGCAGCAGTGGTGTTCTCGGTGATGTTCTGCAAGTTCTGGATGGTGCTGGTCAGACGGTTTTGCGAAGCACCCAGGCTGGCACGAGTTGCACCGATTGCAGCGATAGCGGCGTCGATTGCAGTGATCGCGTTGTCGATGTTCTGCGAAGCAGAACCAGCGCCAGTACCGGTGGTACCAGTCAGAACTACAGTACCGCTACCTACGGACAGGCTGACGGCGTCGAACTTGGAGCTCAGTACCAGGTCGATGTGGTTAGCCGAACCGGTGTTTGCGCCAACTTGCAGGGTTACAGTACCAGCCGAACCGTCCAGCAGGTTTTTGCCGTTCAGGTTGGTAGCAGCCGAGATACGGGTGATTTCGTCAGACATCTGAGCGAATTCAGCGTTGGTTGCGGTCTGGTCAGCAGTGCCGTTGGTGCCGTTACGTGCTTTAACAGCCAGTTCACGCATACGCTGCAGGATGTCGGTCGAAGCTTGCAGAGCGCCTTCAGCGGTCTGAGCAACGGAGATACCGTCGTTGGCGTTCTGGATGGCTTGGGTGTTACCACGGATCTGCGAAGACATACGGTTCGAGATCTGCAGGCCAGCAGCGTCGTCTTTTGCGCTGTTGATTTTCAGGCCGGAAGACAGGCGCTGCATCGAAGTCGACAGAGCGTCGGAAGCGCGGTTCAGGTTCTTTTGAACGTTCAGCGACGTGGTGTTGGTGTTTACTGTTAAAGCCATGACGAATTCCTCGTTGGTTGGGTACTGCGGCTTCCGGCCCTGGCAACCGCCTGGAATGGCCTAGAGAACCTTCGTAATAGTTATCGTCGGGTTGGCAAGTTGCTTGAGGGCTTTTTGAAAAAAATTTGCCATCACCCTGCCACCCCCGAGAAAACAAGGGCTTAGCGCCCTCCCACCTGCGAAAAAATGACGCCATAAAACCGACCCGCGCGCAAAGCCGCGGGCCAGTGCGGTCGCTCATTTTGCCGATCGTGCTTTTTGCAACACTTCGATCAGCTCGTACTCCATCCAGTCAGCCAGCCCCAACCAGTCCTGACGCTCCTGACAATCGAGCATGTGCGTGAGTACAAAGGACCAGTCCTGCTGAATCGGCGCAGACGCAGCTATCAACAACTGCTGCGCGCCCTCGAACACATCGACCATATCCAGCGCCGCCTCGACATCACGCCCTAGACGAAACAGCCCGGCGCAGTGGCGACACTCGTCGACGCAGCGCTCAATCGTCTTCATTGCACAAACTCCTGATTGAACTGCGTCCCGGCGATCAGTGCGCCCGCTCGACTGCTGTTGAAAAACTGTACCTGCGGATGCGCGGCGATATAACGCTCCAGTACGCACAGATAACCGCGAAAGTTCAGCTGGGTGCTGACCCGCTGGCCATGGCCGTCCTGTACCCAGTGCCGCGCCTGATCAACACCGGGGCCCAGATCACCGTCATTCCAGCCAGCATGGGTCTTGTTCATCGGGAACGCGAAGTCAGCGCCAAACAGGGTAATGCGCGACGCGCCCATCTTCACCGCCAGATCCACCGCCGGATGAATCACGCTGCCACCGACATGCAGTTGTCCGCGCGGATATTGCTCACGCAACGCGGCGTACACCGGGCTGGCCGAGTAACCGCCATAGCGCTTGCCTTTCCAGGCGGTCAGCACTGCAGGATCGCTCATGGGCAGATACACCAGCGGGATGCCAGCGGAGTCCTCGAACGGCAAATGCCGGAAGCTGATGCGCTGATCGATGGTGACCACCAGATCCGGGACGATGCCGTGTTCGCGCAGTGGCCGGTAAGCGGTATCGACGCACATCAACAACGGACGTTCAGCCTGCGCATGCACCGCCGCCAGACGCTGGAAATGCCCTTCCAGCGTCGGCCCGGTGCCGATCACATAGATTTCCCGGCCATTGGCGCTGCCGAACAACTGCGCCACATCGTCATCACCCAGCAACACCGGCAGGCAGTCCTGCAAACGCTGTTGAATGAACGGCAAGTTTGGATCGAACTCGCGATTGTTGAAGCTCAGGTGCACTTCACTGACCAGCCGATCGCGGATCTTCGCATTGAAGTCATCAGCCAGCAGCATCTCCGCCGGCAGGGCGAAAAACGGTGTGCAGATGTCTGACAGATCACCGGCATAGAACAGCTGCACGCGCGGATCTTCCAGCCATTGGCGCTGATCGAGCAGTTGCAGCACCAGCGCGAACAACGCGCCATTGAGGATGTGCACGTACAACCGCTCAAGGCCGGCGCGCTCCAGCAGCACCGTTGGCAAATCGCCGAGGCCGGTGCCGTAGACATGCAACTGCGGTTGTTCCGCCAGGCTGGCCGCCTGGATTCGGGCTTCGTGGACCCGGTCGTGGCGGCTGGTCAGTTGAATGCCATTGACACTGAGCGTCGAGCCCAAGCCCTGCACCAGTTCGGCTTGAACGACTGAGGTGTCTTCCGCCATCAGCCGCTCGAACAACGCCGGCCAGCGTTGCTGGATGACCTGGGCGTTGGGTTGGAAAAACTCGCTCATGCCGCCTAGCGCTCCATTCAGGCAAAAAAAATAGCGCTCAAGGGTAACCTTGAACGCTATTTTTGTATCCGCCGTTTTTGACCGACTCAAGGACGATAGATGATCGCCGAGCCCCACGACAGACCGACACCGAAACCGCTCAGGGCAATGCGCTGCCAGTCGGAATCGAGTACGTGTTTTTCCAGCAGCAGCGGGATGCTCGACGACACGGTGTTACCGGTCTCGACCATGTCCTTGATGAACTTCTCCGGCTCGCCTTCGAAACGCCGCGCCACCGCATCGACAATCGCCGCACTGCCCTGGTGAATGCAGAAGGCGTCGATGTCGTCAGCCTTGAGGCCGGAGTCGTCGAGCAATTCGTGCAAGTGCGCCGGGACTTTGAGCAGCGCGAAGTTGAACACCTGACGGCCGTTCATGAAGAACACGCCATCGGTGACTTTCAGGTGCGGTGCGCCCGAACCGTCGGTGCCGAACTTGGCCTTGCCCAGCGCCCATGAAGGATCTTCGCCCATCCAGGTCGCGGTGGCGGCATCGCCGAAGAGCATGGTGGTGTTACGGTCTTCCGGGTCGACGATTTTCGAATACGGGTCAGCGGTGATCAGCAGGCCGTTCTTCAGGCCGGCGGCTTCCATGAAGCCCTTGATCGCGTAGATGCCGTAGACGTAACCGGAGCAGCCCAGGGAAATATCGAACGCCGCGACATTAGTCGGCAGACCGAGTTTGTCCTGGACGATGGCAGCGGTGTGCGGCAGACCTTCTTCGTCACCGTTCTGGGTGACGACGATCAGCGCGTCGATCGATTCACGCTTCAGTTCAGGGTTGCTGGCAAACAGCGCATTGGCCGCTTCCACGCACAGATCGGAGGTTTCCTGTTCAGCGTCTTTGCGCGGCAGGAAGGCCGAACCGATTTTGCCGAGGATGAATTCTTCATCCTTCTCGAATTTTGCACCTTGTGCGTAATTGTCCACGCCGGCTACAGGAACGTAGCTCGCAATGCTTTTTATGCCAATCATTACGGCTTCCCAATAAAAAACAGCCCAAAACCACCGCTCGCAAGGATTCGAGGGGCGCCGACAAACAGAAAACGGCCGCCACAAAGGGCAGCCACGGGGAGCGCAAAGGGCTATCACTGGAACCGATTACACGGCCAGGCGCCATCTCCCCGGTCAATACAATACAGTGAAGATGCGCGTTATGACTCGCAGGTCACGCTATTTTGCCGAATCGGTGGCAGATCGGGTTATTCGACCAACGACCAGTCCAGCGGCGTGCCACGTTTGATCGCCTGACGAGCGCGGCGACCGAGGACGGCATCGGTGTGCTTGGGCGGCAGACCGAGACCTGGGCGAATGGCGCGCAGATTGTCCCCGGAAAAGGCTTCACCGGCCGCCATGTCGGCAGTGACGTACAGCGAACGGCGATAGACCAGCGACTTGCGCTCGGCCTCAGTGACGCCGTAATGCACTTGGCCCATGGCCTGCCAGGCGCGTTCGGTTTCCACCACCAGACTGGCCAGTTCCGCCGGTTCCAGCGAGAAACTGGCGTCGACCCCGCCCGCCGAACGGTCGAGGGTGAAGTGTTTCTCCACCACCGTCGCCCCGAGCGCCACAGCGGCCACGGACACGCCAACGCCCATGGAATGATCGGAAAGACCTACCTCGCAACCGAACAGTTCACGCAGATGCGGGATCGTGCGCACATTGCTGTTGAGCGGGGTTGCCGGGTAAGTGCTGGTGCATTTGAGCAGCACCAGATCCTTGCACCCTGCCTCGCGGGCGGCGCGCACGGTTTCGTCGAGCTCGGCGATGCTGGCCATGCCGGTGGAGATGATCAGCGGTTTGCCGGTCGCCGCCACGCGACGAATCAACGGCAGATCGGTGTTTTCGAAACTGGCGATCTTGTACGCCGGCACATTGAGGCTTTCGAGAAAGTCCACCGCCGTGTCATCGAACGGCGTCGAGAACGCGAGCATGCCCAACGCTTTGGCCCGGGCGAAAATCGGCGCGTGCCACTCCCACGGGGTGTGGGCCTTCTCATACAGGTCGTACAGCGAAGTACCCGCCCACAGGCTATTCGGGTCTTTGATGAAAAACTCGCCCTCGGCCAGATCCAGGGTCATGGTCTGCGCGGTGTACGTTTGCAACTTCAAGGCGTGCGCGCCAGCCTTGGCGGCGGCTTCGACAATCTGCAGGGCCACCTCCAGCGACTGGTTATGGTTGCCGCTCATCTCGGCAATGATGAACGGCGGCGCATCGGCACCGATCAGACGCTCGCCAATCTTGAAACTACTCATCGCGGTGATCCTTCAAAACCTTGGTGAACGCGCAGGCACTCTGGGTGAATCCGGCGTCACGAAACACATTCAAAGAGGGGCGATTGCCCGGCAGCACCTGAGCGGTGATAACGGTCATCTGCGGCCAGTGCTCGCGGACGAACGCCTCGCCTCGCGCCAGCAGCGCCCTGCCCCAGCCGAGACCGAGCCGTCCTTCCAGCAGATACAGCGACACTTCGGCTTCAAAGCCGCGCAAGTCATAACGCAAGACGCCGACCGCGCCGTCATCGGCCTCGGCAATCAACAGCAGACGCTGCGGGTTGCGCAGGCTCGCATTGAGCCAGTTCAGGTGCTGCGGCCATTCGATTGCAGCCGTGTCCAGTGACCAACGGCGTACAGCCTCGGCATTGCGCCCGTCGAACAGCAATTGCGAATCATCGAGGGTCGCCGGGCGCAGCTTGAGCACCTCACCGGCCAGCGCCGCCGCCACGCGCAACGCACCACGCCCATCGACCAGTTGCCGTGAACGCTCGGCCAGACTCTGGCGCAGATAGACATTGTCGACGACAAAACCGATGGCGTCGCGCAGTTGTTCGACGCTGACCTGCTCGCGGGCGCCCATGAACACATGCGCCCCCGCCGCTGCCATGACTTCGCCGTTGGCCTGCTGATTGTTCGATACCGCGATGCAGAGGGTCGGCAGGCCGAGGGCTGCACGCTCCCAACTGGTGCCGCCACCCGCGCCGATAAACAGATCGGCCGCGGTCATGCGTTGCTGGAAATCGCTGACGAAACTGTGCAGGCGCCAATGCGGCCGTGTTGCGGCCAGTGCCTGCATTTGCGCCCACGCAGGATTGTCTGCACCGGCGACGAAATCCACTTCCAGCTCTGCGAAATCCTGCAGCGCCAACATCGCGTGGTGGGTCTGCATCGCCGCATCGAAACCACCGAAATTCACCAGCACCCGGCGCGCCTTGGGCTTGATCGCAATGGCCGGACAGACGAACTCGTCGCGCAGCATGGCGTAGCGCGGGCCGAGTAAGGTGCGGCAGCCTTCGGGCAGCAGCGGCGCGTAGTTTGCGCTGAGACCGGACAGGTTCTGATTAAGCAGCAGATCGACGCTGTAACGGCGAGTGGCGAGATCGTCCACCGCCGCAATCCGTGGCGCCCAGCGACGGGCCGCGGTTTGCCAGTGATGATCGAGGCCGTAGTGGTCGGCGATGATCCAGTCGAATGCGGCGTGACCTGCCAGCAAGGCGTCCAGCGCCTCGATGTCTGCCTGCCACGGCAGCATCGATTCGATGGCTTGCTGCGGGTCTTCGTCAGGGTAGAAGTCCGGCAAGGCGAAGGTCTCGAAACCTTCGGCAGCCAAGGCATCGAGCCGATGCCCCGGTAACCGCCGGCAGGCAAAGGCAACATGACTGCCTTGCTTGCGCAGCACTCGCGCCAGCGTCAGACAACGGGCAATGTGGCCACTGCCGATGGTCGGCGAAGCGTCAGCGCGGATCAACACTCTCATTGCAGTTCTCCGCCGGCCTTGAGCGCGGCGTATAGGTATTCGGCGCGTTTCCAGTCTTGCAGTGTGTCGATGTCCTGTACCAGATGTCGCGGCAGAATGACCGGCAGACTCGCGGACGAATACAACACTTCACCGCGCAACCACGCCTCGCTGCGACCCCAGTAAAACTGGCCGGCGTCCTGAAAAGCGTCGGGCAGATCCTGCGAGCGGGTTTGGCGAAATTCCGGGTACAACGCGGTCAATGCGCCCTGCCCGTCCAGCGTCAGCGCCCGCTGCACGGGGAAACCAAAGCTGCACACGGAGAACGCAAAGGCTTTGTCCGGGTGCTGCTGCAGCAACTCGAATCCCTCGCGCAAAAAACGCGCCTGCAACAACGGCGCCGTGGCGTACACGCAGCAGGCGTAATCGAAGGCTGGCAGTTGCTGCAATGCATGCACGATCACCGCAGCGGTGCCGGTGAAATCATCCGCCAGTTCAGCCGGGCGCAGGAACGGCACTTGCGCGCCATGGGCCAGCGCCAGCTCGGCAATGTCGGCGTCATCGGTACTGACCACGACCTGTTCGAACAGGCCACTGTCGAGCGCCGTATGGATCGAGCGGACAATCATCGGCACGCCATCGAACGGCAACAGATTCTTGCGCGGGATGCGCTTGCTGCCGCCACGGGCCGGGATGATTGCGACGCTGTTCAAGGACGTTTTTCCAGCAGAAACCAGGTGATGTCATCCACCGGGAATTGTGGGTCACGGTGATAACCAAAGCCGTAATCGAGCAAGTGCAGATCGGCATAACGATCGAGCATTTCCCCGGCGAAATCGCGCTTGAACAGCTTGCCGCTGTTGCCACGATAGGACACTTCCACCGGTGCCGGATTGTAGTACTCGGCGATCAGGATGTAGCGCTGGCTCAACGCATACAACTGCGCATAGGCGGTCGGCAGCAGCTCCGGCGCCAGATGGATCAGCACGCCTTTGCTCAGGGTCAGGTCGTAACTGCGCTCGCGCGGAAAGTCGAACAGCGAGCCGTGCCAGATCTGCGCGATGCCCAGTGCCCGCGCCTGAGCACAGGCGTTTTCATTGATCTCGACGCCGAACAACTCACTTTGCGGCAGCAGTTGATGCAACGCCTGCAGGTTGTTGCCGGCATTGGTGCCCAGCTCAACCACACTGTCGATGCGCCCGGCGCGGCTCAGGGCCTTGGCGAACAACGCCAGGTTGGCCGCCACCAGCGGTTGTCCGACGTTGCGATCGACATACTGGTTGCCGAAATCGCCCTGCCAGAATTTTTCCTGCTCACTCAGATCACGCATTGCACAGTCTCATTCGCCGCCGCAGCGGGGTTTATTCGGTCAGCCGGCGCAATTGCTCAACCACATGATCCTGCTGCTCATCACTGAGCAACGGATACAGCGGCAGGCTGATCGCCTCGGCGTAATAACGCTCGGCTTCTGGGAAGTCGCCCTCGGCGAAACCCAGTTCGCGATAGTACGGCTGCAAATGCACCGGAATATAGTGCAGGTTCACGCCGATGCCGGCGGCACGCAAGCCTTCGAACACCTGACGGTGGGTCAGGCCGATGCGCTCGGTCTGCAGGCGCACCACGTACAGGTGCCACGCCGATTCCGCCTCCGGCTGCGCGCTGGGCAAGCTCAGTGGCAGGTAGGCCAACAAACGGTCGTAGCGCGCCGCCAGTTCGCGGCGACGGGCGATGAAGCTGTCCAGTTTGCCCAGTTGCGACAGACCCAGCGCCGCTTGCAAATCGGTGATCCGGTAATTGAAGCCCAGCTCGATCTGCTGGTAATACCACGGGCCGTGGCTGGGTTCGCTCATCTGCTGCGGATCGCGGGTCATGCCGTGGCTGCGCAAGCGTTGCAGGCGCTCGGCCAGTTGCGGGCGATTGGTCAGGACCATGCCGCCTTCAGCACTGGTGATGATCTTCACCGGGTGGAAACTGAACACGGTCATCGCCGCAAAGTCCCCGCAACCCACCGGACGCCCGGCGTAGCTGGCGCCCACCGCGTGCGAGGCGTCTTCGATCACCGTGAAGTTGTAGCGCTCGGCCAGTTCAGCAATCTTGCGCAGGTCACAGCTCTGCCCGGAGAACGCCACCGCCACCAACACTTTCGGCAGCGTGCCGTCCTGCTCGGCCTGATCGAGTTTCGCGGCGAGGGGGAAGGCATCGAGGTTCCAGGTCAGCGGATCGATGTCGACGAAATCCACGTCGGCGCCGCAATAGCGCCCGCAGTTGGCTGAAGCCAGAAAAGTGTTCGGCGTGGTCCACAAGCGATCACCCGGGCCAAGGCCGGCAGCGAGGCAAGCGATGTGCAGCGCCGCCGTGGCGTTGCACACCGCCACGGCGAAGTCGGCCTGGCAACGTTCGGCCATTGCCTGCTCGAAACGCTCGATAGTCGGGCCTTGAGTCAGCCAGTCCGATTGCAAAACCTCGACCACTGCATCGATGTCCGCCTGATCAACGCTCTGCCGACCGTAGGGAATCATGCCGACAACTTCGCGTGCAGCTCGGCGATCTGCCCGACCGAGAGGTAGTGCGGGTTGGTATCGGAGCGGTATTCGAAATCTTCACTCACCGGCCGGCCATGTTCGCCGAGCTTGTCGATGGAGAAATCGACATCGACGCTGGTGAAGCGGATCGACGGCTGAATGGTGTAGTGGTCTGCGAACTCCAGGGTCATCCGCGCATCGTCCAGCGGCACCATCAGTTCATGTAGTTTTTCCCCGGGACGAATACCGACGTTCTTGTGCGGCAGATGCTCGGCCATGCCCCGCGCCAGATCGACGATGCGAATCGACGGGATCTTCGGCACGAACACTTCGCCGCCGTGCATCCGCGCAAAGCTGTCGAGAACAAACTGCACGCCATGATCCAGAGTGATCCAGAAGCGGGTCATGCGCTCGTCGGTGATCGGCAACTCCTGCGCACCGTCGGCAATCAGCTTGCTGAAAAACGGTACGACCGAACCCCGCGAGCCCGCCACGTTGCCGTAGCGCACCACGGCAAAACGGGTCTGCTGCTCGCCGGCAATGTTGTTGGCGGCGACGAACAACTTGTCCGAGAGCAGCTTGGTCGCGCCGTACAGGTTGATCGGGCTGGCGGCCTTGTCGGTGGACAGCGCGACGACTTTCTTCACGCCATTGTCGATGGCGGCGGCGATGATGTTCTCCGCGCCATTGACGTTGGTGCGGATGCACTCGGTCGGGTTGTACTCCGCTGCCGGCACCTGCTTGAGCGCCGCCGCGTGCACCACGTAGTCGATGCCGCGCATGGCCTGCCGCAGACGATCGGCGTCGCGTACGTCACCGAGAAAGTAGCGCATGCACGGCGCGTTGAACGTCTGCTGCATTTCGTACTGCTTGAGCTCATCGCGGGAGAACACCACCACGCGCTTGGGCTGGTATTGCTCAAGCAGACGGGCAATGAATTTGCGCCCGAACGAGCCGGTGCCGCCGGAGATGAAGATCGATTTACCGTTGAACATGTGCTGATTCCTGTTCCTTGTCCGACGGACTCAAGCGAGTAACTGCGACCAGTCCAGCGACGCACTGTCGTTCAGACCATACCCTTTGCCGCTCAGGCTCAGGTTGGCGTTGTACGCCTGATCCTGAGCGAACGCGGCGGCCCATTTTTCCTGTAGCGCTGCCAGTGCCTGGGGTGCCTGGGCAATCGCGCCCTGATGCAGGACCTGCACCGACGGCGTCCATACCGTGAGGTAACCGGCCTGAGCGGCTTTCAGACACAGATCGACATCGTTGAAAGCGTCGCCGAATGTGCTGTCGTCCAGACCACCCAATGCTTCAAACAGTTCTTTGCGCACCATCAGGCACACGCTCGATACCGCCGAGCAGTTCTGCTCCACCGACAACCGGTACAGATAGCCGTCGGCATCATGTTTCTCACCGACGAACGCCGAACCCACCCCGCCATGCATACCAAGGATCAGCCCGGCCTGGCTGACTTTGCCGTCGCGATCGACCAGCTTCGGCCCAACCACGCCGATTTCCGGACGCAGGGCATGGTTGAGCAGCGAGTCCAGCCAGTTCGGGTTGACCACTTCCGCGTCGGCCGCAAGCAATACCAGGTATTCGCCCTGCGCCTGGCGGCTGGCGGCGTTGAGCAATGCCGGTACGCTCAGCGATTGATCGGCACGCAGCACCTGGACTTTCGGATGCTGGTACGTACCCAGCCAGTCATTGACCTGGGCCGATTGCGTGGCCGTGGTGGCGATCAGGATCTCGTAATGGTGATAACGGGTGCGCAGTTGCACCCCTTCGAGACAGCGTTGCAGGGCGGGCAGGTCATCGCCGGCCGGAATCACGATCGATACCAGAGGACGATCACTGTGGTGGTAATCGATCTGATAAATGCCCGGCACCGCCGAGGTGACCTTGGCCTTGTAGCCGCGATTGCCCAGGTGGCGCAACAGCGCCAGACGCTCATGCGCGTTTTCTTCCAGCGACGCGGCTTCGGTGATCAGCAGCGGCTCGTCGAGATGGGCCAGGCTGTTCAAACCGTGCTCTTCGATGATGCGCAGCAGCACGTCAAATTCCAGCGCCTTGTTGAAATCGACGCGGTAGCCGCCTATCTCGATCAAAGCGTCACGCCGCACCAGCCAGTGTCGCGCCATCAGGCCCGGCAGGCTCAAGAGCAGGTCAAGGTTGAAGCCGGGACGGAACACATCCATCAGCGCGCCCTTCTCCCCGCGCTGAATCTCGTCGGTGGAAACAGCACGGCAATCGCCTGCGGACATCAACTCCAGGCTGGCGCGCAACAAACCACTGGCGGTGAACTCGTCGCCCGCCTCGGCCAGCAGCACCCAGTCGCACGGCGACTGACGGGCACTCTGATTGAGTTTATCGACCAGGTTGGCCGGCGTAACCCGGACAAAGTGCAAAGTGTTCTGCGCCGTGGTGGCCGCCGGCGCTTCGCCGGTGGTGAACACGACAATTCTGAACGCCTTGCATTGGCCTTCGAGCAGGCTGTCGAGGCTGACCTGCAACTTGTCGATGTCATCGTCCAGATCCAGCAGGAAGATGCCGAACTGCGGGCCACCGCCGTTGACCGACAGGTGCTCGGCAATCGATGCCAACTGAGCACCATCGGCCTGACGCGAATCCAGCCACTTGAGCAGTCGGCCGGACTGCGTCTGGTCGAACACCTGATGATGGTCTTCCAGCGTCAACGCTTCGAGACGAGCATTCCAGTCGCGCATGTTCTGCGCTTCTTCGTCCTCGCCGGCCAGTTCCAGCTGTTGTGCCAGACGCTTGACCACGGTGCGGTTGAACGCATTGAGGTCGTGCGCCTGCCACAAGCGATCCAGAACACTTTCCGGGGTATCGTTGTTGCGCGCCTGCAGCAAGTGCGCCTGACGAGTCCACACACCCTCCAGGTCGCGCAGTTGAATGCGCCCGGCGGGCATGGCGTGCAGCATGAATTCGAACTGTTCCAGACGATCGAAAAATGGCTGGTTGTAAAACGGCATCTCGACGTATTGCAAAGGCCCGAACCGCCGATCAGGCCTCTTGAGCGACTGATTCCAGGTGGACTGAATAATCAGCTCCGCCGTCAGTGCCCGGCCGCTTTGCAGGCTGTCGACCATCGCCTCGAAGCTTTGCAGGGCAAAGGCCTTACCCTGTTGCGCGTCGAGATCCTTGATGCCGGTCGGCAGCGACGCGAGGAATTCAGCGAACGCTTCTCGCTCGGCGACCGATTTGGCGTCGACGTAAGTCAACGAGTGATACACCTCGGTGCTGTGCTCGGAATTGCCGTAGTTGATCTCGCGCACCACATAGGGCATCGGCAGAATCCGCGCCTTGGCACTCGCCAGCAGGAAGTACACGTGGCCGATTTCCTGCCACTGGAAATTGGTCCCCGGCGGCAATGCCGAGTGCCAGGTTTTCATCAGGTCAGTACGGGTCACCGCATAAAACGGCGGGATGTACTGACTCATGTAGTCGATAACCCGATCCTGAGCCCGCTCGGACGCATAATCTTCCTGGACTTTCTTGTCGCGACGGTAATAGCTCACACCACCGGACAGCGTAAGGTACATCAGGCAATAACCGTGGCACATGCCGTAGTCCTGATTCGCCTGCAGGAAACCGACGGACTCGGCCAGCGAATCGTGCAGGATGAAATCGTCGTCAGCCGCCAGCACCATGTACCGCGTGGTCAGTCGCTCTACACCGTACGCCAGTTTGGCCTGCATGCCCCAGTAGGCGAATTGCGGCACGTGATGATAATCGACGGCGGAAAAATCCCCCTCCGGCCGCTCGGGTGTGGAGTCCAGCACCATGATCCGGCAGGGCAAGCTGCTGTAATACTTCACCGCCCGACGCAGGAACGCCGGCCGATTGTGAGTAATCAGCACCACGGTCAACAGCTCGTTGAGCGGTAGCGCCAGTTCAGAACTGTACTTGCCTTGCATAACTTCTCTCCACAACCGGCGACTCGCCGAGATAACGCTTTGGTGATGGTGCGAATTAACGAACGCGACGCAGATAGCCGTCCGGCGCCACGGTGATCAGCAGCTTGTTCTGCAACTGCTGGTCGATCTCGAAGTCCTGGTTCTCTTCCAGGTACTTCCACACCGCGGTTTTCGGATTGTCGCCCGGGCCCCATGGACGATCCGGGAAGAAATCGGCCGGCATGTCTTCGACCACGGTGTCCATCACCACGCAGTAGCTGTCGACCGAGACCAGCGGCGCATACAGGCGCAGCTCTTCGAGCACGTGGTCGTGGGTGTGGTTGGAGTCGAGGACCAGAATGACCTTCTTGCCTTTGGCCGCCGCCTGCACCTGAGCAGCGATGGCCGGGTCGATGCTCGAACCTTCGATCATCTTGATGCGCTTGGCCATCGGGTGGCTTTCGATCGCTTCACGGTTGTGCGGGCGGATGTCGAGGTCGATGCCCAGCACTTCGCCGTGACCTTGCAGTTCCAGCAGGGAGGCGTAGTAGATGATCGAACCGCCGTGGGCGATGCCGCACTCGATGACCAGATCCGGCTTGACCTGCCAGATGATCTCCTGCATTGCCATCATGTCCTGCGGCAGCTGGATGATCGGGCGGCCCATCCACGAGAAGTGGTAGCTGTACTTGTGTTTGGCCGATTCGTTGAAGAAATCACGGGCCAGGCCAGTGAGTTTCTGGTCGTCACCCTGCTGGGCGATCTGCTCGCGGCATTCGGCTTCGAAGGCTTGGTTGATGCTGTTGTCGGTCATGTTCAAAGTCTCAATGGTCACTGGAACGAAGCGCTGTCGACGGCGTGATAGACGTAGCGTCCACCGGTCATCCGCTTGATTTCTTCGAGGTAATTGGAATTCATCACAAACAGGTGGGCGCCTTCGGGCAGCGCATCCATCGCCTCTTGCGGCGAGGACACCCGCGCGCCGCTCAGCGGCAGATAACGCCCCTGTTTGGCGGGGTTGATATCCACCACGCGATCCACCGCGACACCGGCGCGCTGCAGGAACAGCGAATAGATCACGCCTTTGGACGATGCGCCCCAGATCGCCGAACCCTGCTCGGGTGCGGACTGAATGATCTGCACTGCGCGCTCAAGGCTGGCGGTGAAACCGTCCGGCAGCGTCAGGCGTGGCACCGGTTGCTGCGGGGTCAGGCGCAACGTCGAAAGGTCGGCGACGATGTACAGGTACTGGCCGCCAAACAGGTGGCCGGCCTCGTGCACGGTGCCGAACATCCGGCGCAGGTCATCGAGGCGGAAATAATTGACGTGCTCGTAGAACAGATCGAACCAGGCCTTGTGCTCGAGGATCCAGTCGAAGCAAGGCACCTCGATGTAGATCTGCCCGCCCTGATTGGCTTCGGCGATCACCGCCAGAAAGCTCACCGGGTCTTCGATGTGTTCCAGCACATGGCGCAGGACAATGGCGTCAGCTGCCAGGCCAAGACCACGGGTGAACGGCGCCTTGATCACGTCGGCGTTCTCGCCTTCGTAGGCCGGATCGATCCCGGTGATCGAATAACCGAGGCCCTTGAGCAACTCAAGGAAGTAACCCTTGCCGCAGCCGACTTCGATCAGCTCCTGGCCCTTGAAGTGTTTGGCGATGATGCCTTCGACGTCGCTCAGGTGCTTCTGGAACTGGCCCGAATGGGCCTGTTCGTTCTGATAGTCGGCGTCATAGCTGAGCTTGTCGGCATCGAACGCGGCGTTGAAGATCAGGCCACTGCGCTCATCCTGCACCAGCAGCATGTCGGCGCTGGCCGACGCCTTTGCCGACTCCGGGTCGGCAAAGGTGCGGTTCTGCAATACCGGCAGGTCGGTGACCCGATACAACTCGTGCCTCATTGCGGCTCTCCCAGTAGCTGTTGCAAACGCTCGGTCACGGCCCAGAACGCCATCGGTTCGTGGGTCGGATAAGGGTAATGGCCGAGGTTCAGATTCAGTGCCGCACCGCGCTCGCGCAGCCGTTGTTCAACCAGTGCGCGCACCGATACCGGCTGGCCGCTGGCGCAATTGATCACGCCGTTGAAATCGCGCTGATGGACGATCGTGGCGAGGTAATCGGCGGCGCTGGCGATCGGCAAAAAGTCGCGCAGCTGCTCGCCGCCAGACATGTTGAACGACGCCTCGCTGGCATCGATCGCCCGGTCCAGCGCCGCCAGCAGACTGTTGGGGTTCTGCCCTTCGCCATGCAGGTAGAACAGACGCGCCCACTGCAAGGTGAACGGTTTTTCCTGCTGCAGATTTTGCAAAAACAGATTCAGCGTGTGTTTGGCCAGACCGTAAGGATTGCTCGGCTGCGGCTCGACGCTTTCGCTGAGCGGGCCGCTTTGCATGCCGTACTCGAAGCAGGTGCCAGTCACCAGCACTTGCGCCACACCCGCCTCGACCGCGCCTTTGATAAAGCGGTAATCGGCCATCAGGTTGTGCTCGAAATGAAACAGCGCCCGATAGTTCGGCAACCCCGGCCAGGCCAGGTGCGCGAGGACGTCAATACCGTCGGTGAGCGCCGCAATGTCCAGATCCGCCGCGTGAATATCCGCCGCGACGAATTCGACGTGGTTGATCCACGGCATGCTCGCCGCAGTCTCGACATTACGCGCCACCGCACGTACCGCGCAGCCACGGGCGAGCAACGCCGCGACCAGATGCCGGCCGACGAAGCCCGTGGCCCCGGTGACCAGGACGTTCACAGGACTTTCATCTCAGGCACGGCGATCACGAAGCGCCCGTCCCACTGACGCACCTGCGCCAGTTGCTGACTGACTTCGTGCAGCAGGTTCCACGGCAGTACCAGCACGTAGTCCGGTTTTTCGATGTCGATCTGCGCCGGCGCAACAATCGGAATACGACTGCCCGGCAAAAACTTGCCCTGCTTGTGCGGGTTGGCATCGGCCACCCACGCCAGCAGATCCGGTTTGACCCCGGCGTAGTTGAGCAAGGTGTTGCCCTTGGCCGCCGCGCCGTAACCGACCACCCGCTTGCCGTCGGCCTTGGCCTGCAACAGAAAGCGCAGCAGTTCATGCTTGATGCGTTCGGCAGCCGGCGCGAGGGTCGCGTAGTACTCAGGGGTTTTCACCCCGGCATCCAGCTCGGCCTGCAACTGTTGCTGCACCGCCGGCTGCACAGCACGACGCTCTCCGTCCTGGCGCTGCACGAACACCCGCAGCGAACCGCCGTGGGTGCTCAACTGACTGACGTCGAACACTTCCAGACCATTGCGCTCGCACAGAGTCTGCACCGCGGTCAGCGACAGGTAGGAATAGTGCTCGTGGTACAGGGTGTCGAACTGTGCGCCAGCCATCAGCGTCAGCAGTTGCGGAAACTCAAAAGTGGCGACGCCGGTCGGCTTGAGCAGCGTGGCGAAACCACCGAGGAAATCATTGATGTCCGGCACATGCGCGAGCACGTTGTTGGCGGCCATCAGGTCGGCGCCCCAGCCTTCGCCTTTCAACTGTGCTGCACTGTCGCGACCGAAGAACACTTCACGAATCTGCAGACCCTTTTCCCGCGCCGCTTGCGCGGTGCTGCGGGTCGGCTCGACACCCAGACACGGAATACCGCGAGCAGCGACGTACTGCAGCAGGTAACCGTC
Organism: Pseudomonas sp. S3(2024); assembly: GCF_036861315.1. Lineage (NCBI taxonomy): Bacteria > Pseudomonadati > Pseudomonadota > Gammaproteobacteria > Pseudomonadales > Pseudomonadaceae > Pseudomonas > Pseudomonas sp. S3(2024). Next base: position 89,317 of record NZ_JAZAQQ010000001.1, read on the forward strand.
GTTGGCGGCGACTTCGACCACACGGCTGTCGGCGCTCAGGTCAAAGCGCTCGACCATCTCGGCGACATAGCGCTCGGCGTGGGCCAGCCAGGTGCTGGAGAACGAACTGAAATAGGCGTACTCGGCATCGAACAGGCTGTCGGCGCGGGTGTAATCCTCGGTCTGCACCAGCCAGCACTGCTGGCACACGGCGACCTTGAGCGGCACCCACTGTTCGGCCTGCTCCAGGCGCTCGGCATGCACGTAGGCGTTGGACGGTGGCGAGGTGCCGAGGTCAATCAGCGGCAGGCTCAGCGGTGCGGCGCACCCACGGCAGTTCATAGACGCACTCCGGCAAAGTGTTGATCGAGCGCAGGATGGCTGGCATCACGCGCTGACAAATTATTGACAGGCAACGGCCAGGCAATCGCCAGCCGTGGATCGTTCACCGACAAGCCGCCTTCGTGCTCCGGCGCGTAATCGGCGCTGTGCAGGTACAGCAGTTCGGCGTCATCGGTCAGGGTCTGGAAACCGTGGGCGAACCCGGCCGGAATCAACAGGCTGCGACCATCGCCAGCCTTGAGGTGCTCGGCGTGCCAGTGCAGAAAGGTCTCGGAATCCGGACGCAGATCCACCGCCACGTCCCACACTTCACCGCGCAGGCAAGTGATCAGCTTGGCTTCCGGCGCATTGGCATTCTGGTAATGCAGACCGCGCACGCTGCCCTTTTCACGGGTGCAGGAATGGTTGATCTGGCGGATGTGAAATTCGCTGCCGAACGCACTCAGGCTGCCTTCGCAGAACAGCCGGGCGAAATGCCCGCGCTGATCTTCGAAGCGTCTGTGCTGGACGCTGAACAGCCCGGCCAGCGGCAACGCCTTCAAGGAGAATTCGCTCACAGCGCGCCTCGGTACAGGTTCAACTGGCCGAGAGTGACGTTGCGCATGTCATCGCCGTTCTGCCACGCCAGATGCCAATCGAGGGTCTGGGTCAGGCATTGCTGCAAGGTCCAGCGTGGCTGCCAGCCGAGTACCTGACGGGCGCGGCTACTGTCGAGGCGCAACAGGCCAGCCTCGTGCAGTTCGCTTTTTTCGATGCGCAGACCACGTGCCTGTGGCCAGCGACTGGCGAGCAGTTCGACCACTTCGCCGACGCTGCACATGTCCGCCTCGCCCGGACCGAAGTTCCACGCCCCGGCGTATTCCGGGCCTTGTTCGTAGAGGCCGGCAGCCAGTTGCAGGTAACCGGCCAGCGGCTCCAGCGCGTGTTGCCACGGGCGCACGGCTTGCGGGTAACGCAGGGTCACCGGCTCGTCGGCAGTCCAGGCTTTGAGCACGTCGGGAATCAGTCGCTCCGGGGCGAAGTCACCGCCACCCAGGACGTTGCCGGCGCGCGCGGTGGCCAAGGCCAGACCGTGTTCAGCGTACTTGTCGGCCGGGAAAAACGACGCCGCATAAGACTGCGCCAACAGTTCGCAGCAAGCCTTGCTGCTGCTGTAGGGATCGTGGCCGCCGAGGGCTTCGTCCTCGCGGTACGGCCACAGCCATTCCTTGTTGGCGTAGACCTTGTCGGTGGTCACCAGCACGCAGGCGCGCACGCAACCGACCTGACGGATCGCTTCGAGCAGGTTCAGCGTGCCCATGACGTTGCTGGAGTAAGTGCCCAGCGGATCGCGATAGCCTTCACGCACAAGCGGTTGCGCGGCCAGGTGCAGGACGATCTCCGGCTCGGTGTCGGCGATGATCTCCAGCAACGCGCCGAGATCACGCAGATCGCCACGTTGATCGTTGATCCCTTCGTGAACCCGCGCCAGTTCATACAGGCTCGGTTCGGTCGACGGATCCAGCGAAAAACCGCTGACTTGCGCGCCGAGGCTTTGCAGCCACAGGCTCAGCCAGCTGCCTTTGAAACCGGTGTGACCGGTGACCAGTACGCGCTTGCCGCGCCAGAAATCCGCACTCAGGCCCATTGCTTCCATGGGGCCTCCCCGCTCTGCCACAGCGCTTCGAGGTGGTTCTTGTCGCGCAGGGTGTCCATCGGATGCCAGAAGCCTTCGTGCTCGAAGGCGTTCAGCTGTTCATCCTCTGCCAGACGCGCCAGCGGCTCGGCCTCCCAGGTGGTTTCATCGCCAGCGATGTAGGACAGGACTTTGGGCGACAGCACGAAAAAGCCGCCGTTGATCCAGCCACCGTCGCCACGCGGTTTTTCGGTGAAACCCAGCACCTGATCGCCCTGGCGCTCAAGGGCACCGTAACGTCCCGGCGGCTGCACCGCGGTGACGGTGGCCAGGCGACCGTGGGCTTTGTGGTAATCGACGAGTTGAGCAATGTTGATGTCGGAAACGCCGTCGCCGTAGGTGAAGCAGAACGCCTCTTCATCTTTGAGGTAACGGCCGGCACGCAGCAGACGGCCACCGGTCATGGTTTCCTCGCCGGTGTCGATCAGGGTGACGCTCCACGGCTCGCTGTAGTTCTGGTGCACGTCCATGCGGTTGTTGCGCATGTCGAACGTGACGTCGGAGGTGTGCAGGAAGTAGTTGGCGAAGAAGTCTTTGATCGCATAGCCCTTGTAGCCCAGGCAAATCACGAAGTCGTGGATTCCGTGAGCGGAATACTGCTTCATGATGTGCCAGAGAATTGGCTTGCCGCCGATCTCGATCATGGGTTTGGGCTTGAGGTGCGACTCTTCACTGATGCGCGTGCCGAGGCCACCCGCCAAAATAACTGCCTTCATCGTCTCCCCTCTCGTTCGTCACCGGGCTGCGCATGGCTTTGTTGAGCGATGCGGGCCGTCTGGCTAACCCTTTTGCCGCCTGCGGCGCCGCTGCGATGACCGCGAGCGCTCGTTTTATGGCGATTTGAGGGGGACTTGCAGGAAACGCGCCAGCTCCGCGAGCGCTGCGTCGGCGGGAATTCAAGGCATGAAAAAGGGATGAGTCCGTTGCCGGAATCATCCCCTTCATCAAGCGACTTCAATGAATCGGACGGATCAGCCAAACATCGCGAATCCATCGATCGTGGCCGGCAGGTCGTAGGACTGGCCGTCAGCGGTCTGCAGATGTTCGATGTTGTTGTACCCGGCGTACCAGCCCTGCAGCTTCACGCCGTTGTCGGGAACGCCGGCGCTGCCGTCGTTGGCACCATGCAGATAGGCGTCGTCACCGATGCGGGTGACGTTCAACTGGCTGATATTGGCGATGGTGTTCAGGATCAGGGTGTCATTGATATCCCAGCCCTCGTCCTGAATCGATACCAACCCAGTGGTGTTCACGATATAGGTATCGTCACCCATACCGCCCAATGCGATGCCGCCAGTGCCCGACTGCCCCGTGAGATTGAGGTTCAGCACGTCGTTGCCACTGCCACCTGACAACAGATAACTGTTGCCGGTGCCGGTGAGCACGTCAAAACCGTCATTACCAAAGGCACTGCCGTTGTGGACCGTGATGGTGTCACTGCCTTGTCCACCGTCCGCCACAGTGCCCAGGTCATTCGCAGCACTAACGATGACGTCATCGCCGTTGCCGCCGAATAATTTGTCAGCCTGCGCCGCGTCGCCGTCGAGACCGGACTTCAGCCCGCCATAGAGATGATCGTTGCCATCGTTGCCGTTCAGGGTATCGTCACCACTGCTGCCTTCCAGAATCGTATCTTCCCTGTTGGCACCCAGCTCATCGTTAAAATGGCTGCCACGCAAGCCTTCGACATCGTAATGCGTGTCACCGTCAGCCGTGCCGTTCTGGCCGATTCTCCACAGCGTGGCCACCACACCCGTGTCGCTGTCCTCATAGCTGACGATGTCCGTTCCCGCGCCGCCCACGAAGACATCCCGTCCGGCGCCACCGTAGAACAGGTCATCGCCGCTGCCGCCGAAGATGTAGTTGTCGGAATCATTGCCATAACCGGTGAAATCGGCTGTACCGGTGTAGGTCATTTTCTCGATGAACGGGTCCATCTTCATGACCGACAGGCTGGTGTACAGCTCGTCAAACCCCATGCCTGAGTCTGTCTCGACGATGGTCACACCCTCGCTGTTGATCGTGTAGACGTCGCTGCCCCAGCCACCTTCGAAGGTCACGCCGCCCGAGTTGGCAGTGAAGTGATCGTCCAGGTTAGTCCCGACAACCTTTTCCACATTGATCAAGGTGTCGCCCTCGGCGTAGTCGCCGGAACCGAAGCCCTTGCCATCACGAAACTCGATGCTGACCGCGTCGTTGGAACGGCTGTAATCGACGGCGTCAAAGCCATCGGCACCGTCCATGACCATTGCGCTTGCGTCGGCGAAGATCACATCGTTGAAATTCGAACCCTGCACGGCCTCGATGCTCGAGTAGGTATCGCCGAATGCAATACCAGTGGCGCCCCACATGCTCGAGAGCTCGATACTGACGCCTTCAAGGCTGTCGGTGTAGCTGACGGTATCGAATCCTTCACCGCCAACAAACCGGTCGCCACCGTCACCACCCCACAGCCAGTCATTACCGGCGCCGGCAATGATCACGTTGTGCTCGGCATTGCCGTAGCCCTTGAAGTCGCCGGTTCCGGTGAAGGTCATTTTGTCGAGGAACGGGTCCATCTTCTGGATGTTAACGCTGGTGCGCAACTCGTCGTAGCCGCCGCGCTCGTCTTCGATGATCGTCACGCCCTCACTGCCGATGATGTAAACGTCATCCCCGCCGCTGCCTTCCAGCGTGACGCCGGAAACCGAACTGGCAAGGGTGTCATCAAGGAAGCTGCCGACCACTTTTTCGATGGCAACCAGCGTGTCAATGGAACCATCTGCCTTCGTGACGCTGGCAAGCCCTTGGCGGATATCGACGCTGACGCCCGAAGACATGATTCGATAATCCACGGAATCAAAACCCTCGCCACCATCCAGCAGATCGGCTCCGGCAGTCCCCCAGATCTGATCATCCGATTCCAGCCCGAAGAGCTCGTCATTGCCTTCACTGCCGCTCATGACATCGGCTTCACTCGTCCCATAAATCACTGCCATTTGCTTCTTCCTTGCATTGTTGTTGAATCCGGAAACCTGCCTCCCGGTAACAAGCCGATCACGCCAGCAGCAACCGTCCGAGGTCAGCGAATAGAGAAGTATCGACAGGAAAAGCGCTATGCTTGAGGCTCTGCGGTAAAAAAGTGTCGATACTGATACAAACAGGATATTGAAGACGCAAAAAAGGCGACTCGAAAGTCGCCTTTTTCAGCAGTGCCGGTCAATCCGCCAGCCAGCCGTTTTCCCAATAGCGCAGGTTGTCGCCCCGCAGTACGTAGTCGCGCAATACGATTTCTCGCAGTTCATCGCCCATGCGATAGCTCGCATCGGGATCGGCCAGGTGCATGCGGATCGCCTGCAGCCATTCATCGGTGCTGTTGGTCTTGACCCGGGTGCACGGCAGGTAGCCGCGATAGGCCTCGGTATCGGTGCAGATCACCGGGTAACCGCAGGCGCCGTACTCCAGCAGACGCAGGTTGCTCTTGCAGTCGTTGAAGATGTGGAATTCCAGTGGCGCCAGCGCCAGATCGAGATTCAGGCTTGCCAGTTTGGCCGGGTACACTTCCAACGGGATTACCCCGTGGAATTCATGCATGTACGGACGCAGATCATCCGGGCACATGCCGAAGAACACCCAGTCGACTTCATTGGCCAGCTCACGCACAACATCGGCGATCACCGCCAGGTCGCCGTGGTGACTGGTCCCACCGCCCCAGCCGACTCGTGGTTTTTTCGAAGTGCGGCGCTGGCTGCGCAAGTCAGTCCACAAGTTGCGTGCGAGCATGTTGGGGACGACGCGAATGTCGTGGTGCATGTCCGACAACGCATTGGCCAGTGGCTGGGTCGATACCACCACCCGATCACACAGGCTGATCGCACTGCGCACCATCCGCTCCATTTCCTGTTTATTGGGCATGTTGCGAATATGCGCATTGCGATGAGGAACGTCGATCACATAGTCATCAAGCTCAAAGATGCGCCGGGCATGACTGAATTTCTTCAGTGGCGGAATCTCATCAATGGCACCCTGCGAATAACGCCCCTGCAGCACAATCACGTCCGGGGACTGACGCTCGATATCAATGATCGACGGCAGTCCATAGCAAATCCGCCCTTCAGCGCGGTTGGCCGCTTCCAGTTCGATCAGCGGCTGGCTCATGCGGTAGTGACCGATGGCCGAGGCGTTGATCGGCACGGCAAGCACGTTCGGCAACTGCGCCCGGGAAAATGCACTCCAGCCGGTGCGCAGGCCCGGTTCCAGGCTGAAGCTCGTCGCACCGACACCCTGCAAAGACAAATTGATGTTGAAGGCCGGATCACGGGCAATGCGCGGCAACCAGCGCTGGTAGAAGGTTTCCTGCTCCTGAAGCTGCAATTGCTCCTCTTCTGCCGTCGCCTGGACACTGGGGCGTGCGCCCAGCGCCAGCAAGGCATAAGGGGTCCACACCACCAGGTATCCTTCCTGACCGATCCGCAGGCACAGATCCACGACATTCAGCGCCTGTTTCAGCGCTTGCTCATCGAGACCGGCGACAGACTCGTAAACCGCCTTGCGCACCATCAGGCAATCGCCACCGACGGCACTCAGGTCATGGACCGCTTGCAGCCGGAACATGTAACCATCCGACTGCAACGACTGACCATAGAACGGCAAACCCACTGCACCTTGCAGACCAAGAATCAGACCCGCGTGCAGCACGCACCCATCAGGATTGAACAGCTTGGCGCCGACCACGCCGACTTCCGGACGCTGCGCATGATTGAGCAGTTCGTCGAGCCAGTCGGCCTGGGTGATTACCGCAAACGAATTGAGCAGCAGCACGTATTCACCACGCGCCTGCCCTACCGCAAAATTATGCAGCGCCGCCGCGTTGCCCTGCTGCGGGTAGTTCAGGACACGAATCCGCTCGCCGCCCAGCTCTGCCATACCGTCCAGCCAGGCCCGCGCTTCGGTGCTTTCGCTGCCGTTGTCGACCAGCAACAACTCGTACTCGGAGTAAGCGGTCTTCTCCAACAGCGTCTCGACGCAGCGCTGCAAGGCAGCCGTCTGGTCCTTGGTCGCAATAATGATCGACACCAGCGGACGCCGGGCATGGCGATAGTCGACACGATTGAGCAACCCGGAACTGCCACGGCGGATTTCGTGGGCAATCCCCAGGCGCTGCAGATGGGCCTCGAGTACACGCGGATTCTGCTCGATGACCGCCGGAGCGGCGAGCCAGGCGGACAGATCGAAGGGCGATTGCACCAGAACTTCGGCGACATGCCCGACCACCTGCGTACCGTCACTCTCGACCATGCGCCACAGCACGTCGTGGGGGGCCAGTTCGGCGAACGTCGCCGCGAATCCGCCCAGCGCCAGAAAGCGTTCGCGCTTGAACGCCAGCGCGCGCCCGACGTACGGGTAACTGCGCAGCAGGTCGAGGTTGAAATCCGGTTTGAACGCAGGCTCCGCCGATTCGCCGTTGCGCAGGCTGCCTTCATCGCTGTACAGACACGTCAGCGCCGGAGAATGGGCGATGCGCTCGGCCATGATCAACAACGCCGGCACCACCGGACGATCGCCGGCCTGCAACAGGTAGAACCAGTCGGCCCCTTCCAGTTGCGGTAACAATGCATTGATCTGCTCCAGTCCGTCGTCCTGCAACGGCATGCGGAACACCCGACCATCGAGCTCGGCCTCGGAACAGGCAGCGGACAGCACCAGAATCAACTCCGGCAGATAATCCTGTGCGGCAAGCGCCTCCAGCGTGCGCTCGACACCGTCGCGACTGCCGTCGCGATCGATGACGATCGGGACGATGCGCGGCTGATGCGACCAGCCAGCCAGGGTCTCCGGCAGCAACTTGCGCTGCCCCTCGGTGAGCACCCGGCACTCCAGCCATTGCGCATAAAGCTCGGCAAAACTCCAGCTGTCGATGCCGACACACCACTCCTGGCGACTTTGTTTGGTACCCAGGGTGCGGCTCAGAGGCAGCTCTTCCCAGACCCGGGGTGTCTCATCAGCCTTGGTCAGCGGAATGTAACGAACCCAACCCGGCGCAGGCGCAGATTCGCCGCTGCGCGCCTTGAGCATTTGCAGAATCCACTCGCGCTCGACTTCAACCGCATCTTTCATCGACTGCTGGGCGCTCAGGCGCTCCGGGTACAGTCGCTCGGCACTGAGTACATTGTTGGACACCGCCACGTTGCCGCGCCGCATCAGACAGACGAACAGCGCGAAATCCAGGGTTGCCACAAAGCAGTGGCCTTCCTGGGTCAACGCCGGCAGCAACTCGACAAGATCTTCCCGGCGAAACAGCGCATTGGTGAACCCACCCAGCACATTGACCGGAAACTTTTCAAAGATGCCCAGCAGGTCGTCGCCCTTGAACAAGCCACTGAGCGGAGACAGCGAAGTGTTTTCCAGACGCGCTGGAAGAATGATGTCGTCAGCGTCCCAGAACAGACGCTGAGCCAGCACCAGCCGGACTTCCTCACGCACCATTTCCTGCGCTTGCTGTTCAACACAGGCGGCGTATAGATGGTCGTCGTCGCACAGAAATTTGACCAATTGGCCCTGCGCCTGTTCCAGGCAGGCCTTGAGATTGCCGACCATGCCCAGGGTGCGCGGATTGCGCACGTAACGCACGGCGACGCCGGACTGCTCGACTACCGCCGCAACGATGGCTTCAATCTCGCTGCCGCGGCTGTCGTCGCAAACGATGATTTCGAGTTGGCCATAAGTCTGGCTCACCGCACTGTTCAAGGTCCGCTCGAAGAAGCGCGGATTGAAGGCGGGAATGACCAGACTGACGAGAGGAAGTGGATTCACGGCGGGCTCACAGGCGGTACGAGCCCGCTCGGTAAAGCGAGCCCATGAAACCGCAAAAAAACATTAACTGAAGGACGAGACAAACGGGCGCCTGCGCGCCCGTCCAATGTCAGATCTTGTTGAACAGACCCAACTGACTGATCTTGCTGAACGCCAGTTGCGAGGCTTGCAGCATGGTCTGCTGCAACGTCAGGCGGGTCATCACCTCGGCCGGATCCGAATCACGGATCGAACCCTGGGTCGTGGTGTTGGCCTGGATCAGGCTCTGGTTGGTGGTGTCCTGGTCATCCAGCGACTGACCGCGCGCACCGATCGAGGTCACCGCAGCGCCAATCTGGTTGGAGGCGCTGTCGATGTTGCCCAGCGCCGACTCCATGGCCCCCTGGAATTTCTGCTTGGCTACCGGATCACCATCGACCGGCATGTTCAGCGCCGTGACCATCTGGCCCAGGGTGTCGAGCACGTTCTGGGTCTGGTGGTTGTTGGACTGGATCGAGAATTGATCGCCCGCGCCCGGCGTACCGCCAATGGCGAAGGTCACACCGGCGGCCGTGGCGTTGCTGCCGACCATGGTGCCCGACGACACCGGTTTGCTGTCAGCGGTCACAGGCGCCGCGTACAGGTCGAAATCGGTGGCGCTGGTGAACTTCAGCACCGCGCCGCCGCCCGACGGGAAGGCCGCGCTGTACGCCGCCTGGTTGGTCACGCTGGAGCCGGTGATGACCGCAGTCGACGGGTTGCCCGGGCTGCGCGCAGTGGTGAACGAATCAGGCGTGGCCGACAGCTGGAAGCTGTGACCGGCGATGACCGCGTCCGGGTTGGTGTCGCCGGCCTTGAGGTTGATGTTCAACTTCATGTCGACGCCACGGAAGCTGACGGTCTGGTTGGCACCATTGCTGTTGCTGATCAGGCCGTTCTGGCTGGCCTCGGACGTCACGTCGTTGCCCAGGGCATCGGTGATTTTCAACTGCGTGCTGCTGATGAAATCCACGGTGTATGGCTGGCCCGCCGTGAACTTGGCGTTGTAGGTCGCTGCGGTGCCGACCGTACCGTTGGACAGCACCACACGACCGTCATCCACCGCCGGAGCGGTCATGGTGGTCTGGGTGCGGCTGGTGTTGATGGTCTGCTGGAAGGCGTCCCAACCGGTGGTATTGGTCGCGACCGACATACCGTCGCCAATGCCCAGGTTGATCTGGGTCTGGTCACCGTTATAGGTGTAGGTGCCGTCGACGTTTTGCGAGTACGGCGCGGTATCGGTCTTGGAACCGGAGAACAGGTAGTTGCCGTTGGCATCCTTGGAGTTCATCAGGCCCAGCACTTGTTGCTGGATCTGGCTCAGTTCCGCCGCGTACGCCTTGCGGTTGTCGTCGGTGGCGATACCGTTGTTGGCGGCCAGGCCGATTTCCTTGGCGCGCTGCAGAGCCGTGGTGATGGAGTTCAACGTCGACTCCTGCACGGTCAGCGAACTCTTGGTGGTGTCGATGTTGCCCTGATACTGGTCGAGCATCGCACTTTGCTGACCCAGCTTGAGCAGGCGACCGGCGCCGATCGGATCGTCGGCAGCGGTGTTGATGCGCTGCAGGCTGCTCGCTTCGTTGGCGGTCGCGACCGTCTTGCTGTAGTTGCGCTGATATTGAGCAGCTTGCGTCGCGTAATACTGGGCGGTGGAAATGCGCATGAATTACGACTCCTTAAAGACTGTTGATCAGCGTGGCGAAGGTTTCCTGCGCAGCTTTGATGATCTGCGAAGACGCTGTGTAGTACTGCTGATACTTGACCAGGTTGCCGGTCTCTTCATCGAGGTTGACCTGGGACAGCGAATCACGCGCGCCCTTGGCCTGATCGAGGATCACCGAGGTGGCTTCATTGTCGGACTTGCTCTGCGCAGCCTTGGTACCAACGTTGGTCACCAGTTTGTTATAGGCGTCGGTCAGGCTGATGCCCTTGCTGCCGCTGCCGGTGTCCACGGTCTGCTTGGTCTGCAGGCCAACCAGTGTCTGTGCGTTGCGGTTGTCCGAAGACGCCGCGCCGGTCAGGTTGATGGTGAAGGTTTCGCCGGACTTCGGCGTCGCGCCCACGGTGGTCTGTACGGTGAAGGTCTTCTGCACGTTCGGCGTGACCGTGGTGTCCATCACCGGAGCACCGGTGGAGTCGACCATGCCGACCTTGAGGTTCAAGGTGTTGGCCTGCCCCGGCACGATGGTGCCCGAACCGATGGTGTTGCCCTTGGCGTCGACCATGTTGTACGACTGGCTGCCGCTGGCGACCGCACCGAACACCAGTTTGACCGGCGTCGAATATTTGAGCGCATTCTGCAACTCGGTCTGCGACGCCGGGTTGTAGATGTCGAACGAATCAGTCAGCGTCGGCTGGGTGTAGGTACCGGAATTGTTCGCACTGGCCACGCCGGTCAGCGGTGCTGCCGCAGCGATTTTCTTCGGATCGGTCAGCACGGTCTGAATAGTGCTTGCCGCGTTACGGGTCGGGGTCACCTTGAAGGTGTCGCCAGCGCTCAGGGCGCCGCCGTTGAGCGCCAGGGTGAAGCCATCGATCACTGGCGGTGGCGTGGTCGTGGTGCTGAACGAGCCCATGTCGGTGCCATCGGAGCGCTTGACCGAATAGTTGGTGGCGCTGGTGAAGGTCACCTGATAATCGCTGGTGGTCAGCTTGCCGGTGTCCTTGATGGTGACATCGAGGTTGCCCGAGCCGGCGCTATTGGTCGACTGCGCAATGCTGCGCTGACTGACCAGTGCGGCACTGTTGATGTTGTTGAAGATCGCGGCGCCGAAGTCACCGTTCTTGTCGATACCCTGGGCTTGTTGGCTGTTGACCTGATCGGCCACTACCAGCGCGACACGCCCCAACTCATTGAGCGAAGGGTCGAGCACTTCTTTGCGATAGGTCAGCAGGCCACCGATTTCGCCACCGCTCATGGCCGACGTGATGTCGATCACGCTTGAGCCGCGGTCCAGCTGAATGGCCATGCGCGTCGGATCGTCCTTGCTCGGCACGGTGCTCAGGGTGTTGGTGGTGTTGCCGATCACCAGCGGCTGGCCGGTGCCGATGTACACGTCAAAACTGGTGCCACGTTCGACAACCTGCGCCCCGGTCAGCTCGGAGAGCTGGCGCACCGCTTCGTTACGACTGTCGAGCAAATCGTTCGGCTGGCCGCCGCTGGTGGAAATCTCGCCGATCTTCTGGTTCAGGTTGGCAATCGAAGTCGCCAGCTTGTTGACCTGGGACGTCATGTCGCCCAGGTTGCCATTGATCGTGGTGTTCTGATCGTTCAGCTGTTTGGCCAGCGCATTGAAACGGCTGGTCAGGGCCTGCGCACCGGTCAGCACCGACTGACGGGAGGTGTCATCAGTGGCCGAGGTCGCCACGCCCTGCATCGAGGTAAAGAACTTTTGCAGCACACCGGTCAGGCCGGTGTTGGTATCGGACATCGAGGCATCCAGCGCAGTGGCCTGGGCACCGTACGCAGCCGCTTCGCTATTGAGCGAGGTGGCGGTATGCAGCTGGTTTTCGAGGTAAGAGTTGTAGACCCGGCGCACATCGGCCAGGGTCGTCCCCGTACCGATGAAGACGTTGCCGAACTGCTGCGATGACTTGGTGCTCTGCACGGTTTGCTGGCGTGAATACCCGGCGGTGTCGACGTTGGCAATGTTGTTACCTGTGGTCGCGAGAGAGGAAGAACTCGCGGACAACCCCGACATCCCGATATTGAGCAAACTCATGATTCAAACCTTACCGTGTGTTTATAGAGGCGTTGTTGAAACGCCGGCCGCAGCGTAGTTTTCGAAACTGTTCATCTGCTTGGCTATCTGCGAAATCTTCGTCGCGTAGTTCGGGTCGGTCGCGTAACCGGCCTTTTGCAACTCGCGTACAAACTGTTCTGGGTTATCGGCCGACTTCACCACATCTTGATAGCGATTGTTGGTCTGCAGCAAAGTCACCAGATCGTGGAAACTGTCCTTGTACGAGGCATAGGAACGGAACTGCGCCGTCTCCTTGACCATCTGCCCGTTGCGGAACTCGCTGGTGATTGCCCGGGCCGAATCGCCGGTCCAGTTGCTGCTGGCCTTGATGCCGAACAGGTTGTGACTGCTGCTGCCATCCTGGGCACGCATGACCGATTTGCCCCAGCCGGTTTCCAGTGCGGCTTGCGCCACCAGATAACGCGGATCGACGCCAATACGCGCGGCGGCTTCTTTGGCCATTGGCAACATGGTGTTGACGAATTCGTCGGCGGAGCTGAAAGCGCGCTTGGCCGGCGCCAGCGGAATCTGCGCCATCGCCCGACCGTAAATCTGCATCTGCCCGCCGGACGCCTTGGCGTCTTCGGCACGGCTCAGCCAGTCGCCGTTGTACAGCGGGCCGGCGCCGGTGGCGGCCGTGGTCACGGCACGTTGTGGCAAGGCATTGGTGGCGGTCGGCGTGGCGGACGGCACCAGACCGGCGAGCAAACGATCGGCCAGTTTCGGCGGCAATGCCAGACGACGCTTGTTGATCATTGCCATGTCATTGCTGTGCGAGGCTTCGGTAGTAGCCACACGCCCGGAACGCGAGGCCCACAACGGACGCTCGCCATTGAGCCGCGATAACGGCCCATTGGTGGCGGTGGTGCCGGCGGCAATCGGGGTCTGCACCGCAGCGGCTTTCGCCGCTTCCTGCTTGGCGGCGGACGCGGCTGCAGCCTCACCCGGTGCCAGCGGTTTATTCCTCGACATCTGCTTCATCAGCACGTCGGCCAGACCGATACCACCGCCCTCGCGGGACAGCGACACCGCCAGTTGCTGGTCGTACATTTCCTGATATTGCTTGGCCGCCGGCGTGTTCATCGGGTTGTCTTTACCCAACGCCTCAGTGGCCGAACGCATCGACTTGAGCATTTCGCCAAGGAACAGCGATTCGAATTCCTGCGCCACTTTGCGCATGTTCGCATCACTGTTCTTGTCGCCGACCTTGAGCTGGTTCAGACGATTGAGGTCGGAGTACGAACCCGAATCGCCAGTGCCCACCAGACTGCCTTTGCGCATATCCATGGTCGGCGTCCTCAGATCACGATCAGGTCGGCTTGCAACGCGCCGGCCTGCTTCAGTGCTTCGAGAATGGCCATCAGGTCACCCGGTGCCGCGCCAACCTGGTTCACCGCCCGCACGATCTCGTCGAGGGTGGTGCCCGGGCCGAACTTGAACATCGGCTTGGCTTCCTGTTCGGCGTTGACCCGCGAACGTGGAACCACCGCGGTCTGGCCGTTGGACAATGGGCCCGGCTGACTGACGATCGGGTCTTCGGTGATGGTCACGGTCAGGCTGCCGTGAGTCACGGCGGCCGGCGAAACTTTCACGTTCTGGCCGATGACGATGGTGCCGGTGCGCGAGTTGATGATGACTTTCGCCACCGCCTGACCCGGGTCGACTTCGAGGTTTTCGAGGATCGACAGGTAGTCGACGCGCTGGCTCGGATCGAGCGGTGCCGTCACACGGATCGAGCCGCCGTCGATGGCTTGCGCCACGCCAGGGCCGAGCATGTCGTTGATCTTGTCGACGATGCGCTTGGCCGTGGTGAAGTCGGAGCGGTTGAGGTTCAGCGTCAGGCTGTTGCCCTGGTTGAAACCGCTCGGTACCGAACGCTCCACCGAAGCACCACCGGGGATACGACCGGCCGACGGAACGTTGACGGTGATCTTCGAACCGTCACGCCCTTCGGCATCGAAACCACCGACCACCAGGTTGCCCTGAGCGATGGCGTAGACGTTGCCGTCGATACCCTTGAGCGGGGTCAGCAACAGGGTGCCGCCGCGCAGGCTCTTGGAGTTACCGATCGAAGACACGGTGATGTCGACCTGCTGCCCCGGTTTGGCGAACGCCGGCAGATCGGCACTGACCGACACCGCTGCGACGTTTTTCAACTGCACGTTGCCCGATCCCGGCGGCACCTTGATGCCGAACTGCGAGAGCATGTTGTTGAAGGTCTGCAGGGTGAACGGGGTCTGCGTCGTCTGGTCGCCGGTGCCGTTAAGCCCGACCACCAGGCCGTAACCGATCAACTGGTTGGAACGCACGCCGGAAATGCTGGCGATATCTTTCAGCCGCTCGGCGTGGGCACCAAAGGCTGCGGACAACAGGGCCGCAGCCAGCATGAGGCTCTTGAAATTCAAAGTCGCCACCTAGAAAGGGAACAGCGGGCTGAGGAAGAAACGGTCGAACCAGCCTGGCTGACTCGCATCGGCAAACGAACCGGTGCCCGAGTAGGTGATGCGCGCATCGGCGACACGGGTCGACGACACGGTGTTGTCGGTGGCGATGTCATCGGCACGCACGAGACCGGCGATGCGCACCAGCTCGTCGCCGGTGTTGAGGGTCATCCACTTCTCGCCGCGCACGGCGATGATGCCATTGGGAAGCACATCGGCCACGGTCACGGTGATCGAGCCGGTCAGGGTGTTGCCCTGCGCCGCCTTGCTGTCGCCCTTGGTCGCACGGTCGCCGCTGTAGCCGACGTCGAGGCTCAGGTCATTGCCACCCAACGGGTTGTTGGTGGTGCCACTGCCGCCGAACAGCGAAGTCAGGCCGATGCCGGTCTTGCTGTTCTTGGCCACTTGCGAGTTGGCGTTTTTGCTGGCCTGAGTCTTCTCGTTCAGGGTGATGGTGATGATGTCACCGACCCGGAATGCCTTGCGGTCGCTGTACAGGTTCTGCTCGAAGCCGGCCTGATAGATCGAGCCGTTGTTGGCCGCAGACGGCAATGGCGTGCGTGGCAACACCGGAGCGTAATAAGGGTCATTGGGCTTGGGCGTCGGTGCGACGCAGCCCGCGAGCGAGACGACCCCACCCAATGCCAGAACAGATACGAAGCGTTTCATGACCCTACCTCACGGTGTTGCTGGCGACCTCATGGCCGCCCCATAGACTTGATTACAGATTCTGCGTTACGAACGAGAGCATCTGGTCGGCGGTGGAGATCACCTTGGAGTTCATCTCGTAGGCGCGCTGAGTGGTGATCATGTTGACCATCTCTTCAACGGTGCTGACGTTGGAACCTTCCAGGGTGTTCTGCAGCGTGGTACCGAAACCGTTCAGGCCCGGGGTGCCGATTTGCGGCGCGCCGGAAGCAGCGGTTTCCAGGAACAGGTTGTTGCCCACTGCCTGCAGACCGGCCGGGTTGATGAAGTCGGCGGTTTGCAGGTTGCCGATCACCTGAGCGGCCGGGTTGCCTGGCACCGTGATCGACACGGTGCCGTCGGTGCCGACGGTGAAGCTCTGCGCGTTGTTCGGGATAACGATGGCCGGTTCCAGGGCGAAACCGCTGGCGTTGACGATCTGACCGTTGGAGTCGAGGTGGAAAGTACCGTCACGGGTGTAGGACGTGGTGCCGTCCGGCTGCAGGATCTGGAAGAAACCGCGACCGTCGATGGCCATGTCCAGCGGCTGCTCGGTGGTTTGCAGGCTGCCGGCGGTGAAGTTTTTCTGGGTGCCGACGATGCGCACACCGGTACCCAGTTGCAGACCCGACGGCAATTCACTGTCCTGGGTCGACTGGGCGCCTGGCTGACGCTTGATCTGATACAGCAGGTCCTGGAACTCGGCACGGTCACGTTTGAAACCCGTGGTCGACACGTTCGCCAGGTTGTTGGAAATGGTGGTCAGGTTGGTGTCCTGGGCGGACAGACCGGTTTTGGCAACCCATAGAGCCGGAAGCATTCGATTCTCCTCGTGCGCCTGTTTTACGGCGCGACGTTCTGATAATTAGCTGATCTGCAAGACCCGAGCCATGGCCTGGTCGTCGTCTTTGGCGGTGTTCATCATCTTGACGTGCAACTCGAACTGCTTGGCCAGGGCCAGCACCGAGGTCATTTCTTCCACGGCGTTGACGTTGCTCGACTCAAGGAAACCCGACACCAGTTTGACGTTGGCATCGGCCGGCGCCGGCTGGCCGTCCTTGGTGTAGATCGAGCCGTCGAGGCCTTTGTTGAGGTTCTTGATGTCCGGGTTGACCAGTTTGATCCGGTCGACTTCCGCCATGACGCGCGGGCCTTCGCCCATCGCACGAATACTGATGGTGCCGTCTTCCCCGACTTCGACCTGCTGCTCCGGCGGCACGGCGATCGGACCGCCGTTGCCGAGTACCGGCATGCCGTTGCCGGCGCGCAATACGCCGAGGGCGTCGATGTTCAGGCTGCCGGTGCGCACGTAGCTTTCTCCACCGTTAGGGTTCTGCACGGCAATAAAACCGTTGCCGGTCACGGCGACGTCGAGGTCACGCCCGGTCTGCACCAGCGAACCGGCGGTGAAGTCGGTGGCGGGCCGTTCGCTCATGGCAAACGCACGCGCCGGAAAGCTGTCACCGAACACCGGCATCGAACGCGCCTGCTCCAGGTCGCGCTGAAAACCATTGGTGGAGATGTTCGCCAGGTTGTTGGCATGGGCCTTTTGCGCCAGTGCGTTCTGACTGGCGCCGGTCATTGCCACATAAAGGTACTTGTCCACACTCTTTCCTCTGCATGCCGGACGTTTGCCGCCCACCGCTGTACTGCTGAGCCATAAGCAATTTGCAGACCAACTTTTTTCTGGCGGCTTGCGGCCCGGTAAACAAAGGACTTGCGGGGTTTTGCGGGGAAATTGGAAATGTATCGAAGTCGAAAAACCGGCGGTGTTATGCCGCTTGGCGGCAAAGGATCAAAAGATCGCAGCCTTCGGCAGCTCCTACATTGAAATGCTTCCCCCTGTAGGAGCTGCGGCACGCTGCGATCTTTTGATCTCAAGCTTCAGGATCTTTACCGACCTCATACTCACGGAGCTTGTTGGCAATGGTGGTGTGCGAAACCCCCAACCGCTTACCGAGTTGCCGACTGCTCGGGTGTTCGGAATACAAGCGCTCCAGCACCGCTTTCTCGAAGCGTCCGACGATCTCGTCCAGCCCGCCCTCCAGCGAGAAATCGCCAAGCGGCTGACGCACGCCGTAATCCGGCAGGCGGATGTGTTCGACCTTGACCGTGCCGCCCTCGCACAGTGAAACCGCCTGGAACAGCACGTTCTCCAGCTGCCGCACGTTGCCCGGCCAGTGATAATGACTGAGGCGATCCATTGCTGCCGGCGCCAGTTTCGGCAGCGAGCAACCGATCTGGCGGCTGGCCTGATCGAGGAAGTGCTCGACCAGCGGGGTCAAACCGTCGAGGCATTCGCGCAACGGCGGGATGTGCAGCGACAGCACGTTCAAGCGGTGATACAGATCCTGACGAAACTCGCCGCGCGCGCACAGTTCGGACAAGTCGACCTGAGTGGCGCAGATCACTCGCACGTCCAGATACACCTCTTCGTCGCTGCCGACCCGGCGGAAGCAGCCGTCCTGCAGAAAGCGCAGCAACTTCACTTGCAAGCGCGGGCTCATTTCACCGACGCCATCGAGGAACAGCGTACCGCCCGCCGTCAGTTCCAGCAGGCCGAGCTTGCCTTCGGCGCGCGCGCCCTCAAAGGCGCCGGGGCCGTAGCCGAACAGTTCGGTCTCGGCCATCGACTCCGGCAGCCCCGCACAGTTGAGCGCCATCAGCGGCGACTGCCCGCGCGGACTGGCGAGGTGACAGGCGCGGGCGAGCAATTCTTTGCCGGTGCCGGTTTCGCCTTCGATCAATAGCGGCGCATCCAGCGGCGCCATGCGCCGCGCTTCACGCACGACAGCGGCCATCACTTTCGAGCTCTGGAAGATACTGTCGAAGCCACGCAATTCCTGTTTGCGCACGTTATAGATGCGCTCACCGACGCGGTCGGCGCGGTGCAAGGTCAGTACCGCACCGGCCATGGCTTCGCTGTCGTCGTGCTCCGATTGCAGCGGCGCGATGTCGGCGAGAAAGATGTCGCCCTTGACCTTGACGCGCATGCCGTTGATTCGCGACTTGTTGGCGCGCACCAGTTCCGGCAAATCGAAATCCTCGGCATAGCGCGACAGCGGAATCCCCGGCACTTCATCCACGCGCACTCCGAGCAACTGCGCCGCCGCGCGGTTGGCCGCAACGATCGAGCCGCCCATGTCGATCGACAGCACCGGGAATTCCAGCGCGCCGAGCAACGCGTTCAACTCCATGTGCCGACGCTCGCTGGGCATCAGCCCGACGCGTTTGACCCCAAACACTCCAGCAATCGCCTCGAACTTCGGCCGCAGCGCCTGGAACTGGATGTTGATCAGGTTCGGGCAGTGCAGATAGATCGCATTGCCGTGCTCGCCGCCGACCTCGCCGCGTGCAACGTTGATCCCGTACTCCACCAGCAGGTTGAGGATGTCGCGCAGGATGCCGATGCGGTTTTGGCAGTGGACTTTGATACGCATATAAAGAGGCCCGACGAGGATGAGGGGTTAAACACAATCCCTGTGGGAGCGGGCTTGCTCGCGAAGGCGGTGTGTCAGCTGAATGAATGGTGACTGACACACCGCTTTCGCGAGCAAGCCCGCTCCCACAGGGATAGCGCCCCGACTTTTCTGTCGAGGCGAGCAGATAGTTGTCAAGATTATGTGACAGCCACAGCCCTTTTCAAACCTGCAAATCACCGCAAATGCGTGATATCAGCCAAAGCGTAACGATTTTTTTACGAAATGCGGTGGTTGTTCCTACCAGGAACGCACTCAACCTGCTGCATCACGCCGCACTCTCGGGTAATTCTCAGTCCATCGCTGGACATAACAAGAACGAATTCCCCTAGCAGGAGAGCAGTATGAAGCAGACGCAATACGTGGCCCGCGAGCCCGATGCGCAAGGTTTTATCGACTACCCCGCCGAAGAACATGCGGTGTGGAACACGCTGATCACCCGCCAGTTGAAAGTGATCGAGGGTCGGGCGTGCCAGGAATACCTGGACGGTATCGAAAAACTCGGTCTGCCCCACGACCGCATTCCGCAGCTGGGCGAGATCAACAAGGTGCTCGGTGAGACCACCGGTTGGCAGGTTGCCCGCGTCCCGGCACTGATCCCCTTCCAGACCTTCTTCGAATTGCTCGCCAGCAAACAGTTTCCGGTGGCCACGTTCATTCGTACCCGCGAAGAACTGGACTACCTGCAAGAGCCGGACATTTTTCACGAGATCTTCGGCCACTGCCCGCTGCTGACCAACCCATGGTTCGCCGAATTCACCCACACCTACGGCAAACTCGGCCTGCAGGCCACGAAGGAAGAGCGCGTGTATCTGGCGCGCCTGTACTGGATGACCATCGAGTTCGGCCTGGTCGACACCCCGCAAGGCAAACGCATCTACGGCGGCGGCATCCTGTCCTCGCCGAAGGAAACCGTTTACTCGCTGTCGGACGAACCCGAGCATCAGGCCTTCGATCCGCTGGAAGCCATGCGCACACCGTATCGCATCGACATCCTGCAGCCGCTGTACTTTGTCCTGCCGAACCTCAAGCGCCTGTTCGACGTCGCCCATGAAGACATCATGGCCATGGTTCGCCAAGGCATGCAGCTGGGTTTGCACGCTCCGAAGTTTCCGCCAAAACCGAAAGCCGCGTGATCCGCGACTTTTGCTGAGAATTGAGTCTGTCAGTCGCCGTCACTTTGGTTTAGCGTGACGGCATTGACGGGCCGATAGTTTCTATAAAAAAAACACACTCGATTTCAGGAATCACACCATGTCCACTTTGAACCAAGCCCACTGCGAAGCCTGCCGTGCCGATGCGCCACAAGTCAGCGACGAAGAACTGCCGATCCTGATCAAGCAGATCCCGGACTGGAACATCGAAGTACGCGACAGCATCATGCAGTTGGAGAAAGTTTTCCTGTTCAAGAACTTCAAGCATGCGCTGGCGTTCACCAACGCCGTCGGCGAGATCTCCGAGGCCGAAGGTCACCACCCGGGTCTGCTGACCGAGTGGGGCAAAGTCACCGTGACCTGGTGGAGCCACTCGATCAAAGGCCTGCACCGCAACGACTTCATCATGGCCGCGCGCACTGACGAAGTAGCCAAGACCGCAGAAGGACGCAAGTAATGCACTTTGACGCCATCGGCCGGGTACCCGGCGACCCGATCCTCGGTTTGATGGAGGCCTATGCGCAGGACACTAACCCGCGCAAATTCGACCTCGGCGTTGGCGTCTACAAGGATGCCCAGGGCCTGACGCCGATCCCCGAAGCGGTGAAAATCGCCGAGGCGCAACTGGTCGAAAGCCAGGACACCAAGACCTACATCGGCGGGCACGGCAATCCGCTGTTCGGCAAAGTCATCAATGAACTGGTGCTTGGCGCCGACTCGAAGCTGATCGCCGAACAGCGCGCCGGCGCCACCCAGACTCCTGGCGGCACCGGTGCCCTGCGTCTGGCGGCCGACTTCATCGCCCAGTGCCTGCCGGGCAAAGGCGTGTGGCTGAGCAACCCGACCTGGCCGATCCACGAAACGATTTTCGCCGCGGCCGGGGTCAAGGTCAGTCACTACCCGTACGTGGGCAGCGACAACCGCCTCGACGTCGATGCGATGCTCGCCGCACTCAACGAAGTGCCGCAAGGCGACGTGGTGCTGCTGCATGCCTGCTGCCACAACCCGACCGGTTTCGACCTGAACCATGACGACTGGCAGCGTGTGCTCGACGTGGTGCGCCGCCGTGACCTGCTGCCGCTGATCGACTTTGCCTACCAGGGCTTTGGCGACGGACTGGAACAGGACGCGTGGTCGACCCGACTGTTCGCCGCCGAGGTGCCTGAGCTGCTGATCACCAGCTCCTGCTCGAAGAACTTCGGCCTGTACCGCGACCGTACCGGCGCGCTGATTGTCTGCGCGAAAACCGCCGACAAGCTGATCGACATCCGCAGCCAACTGGCCAACATCGCCCGCAACCTGTGGTCGACGCCACCGGATCACGGCGCGGCCGTGGTGGCGACCATCCTCGCCGACCCGGAGCTGAAAGCGCGCTGGGCCGATGAAGTGGAAGCCATGCGCTTGCGCATCGCCCAATTGCGCAGCGGTCTGGTCGAAGCACTGGAACCGCACGGTCTGCGCGAGCGCTTTGCGCACATTGGCGTGCAACGCGGAATGTTCTCCTACACCGGGCTGTCGCCGGAGCAGGTCAAACAACTGCGTGAGCAGCACAGCGTGTACATGGTCAGCTCGGGTCGGGCCAACGTCGCCGGGATCGATGCCACGCGTCTGGCGCTGCTGGCCGAGGCCATCGCCAACGCCTGCAAATAACCCCGCAATCCCCCTGTAGGAGTGAGCCTGCTCGCGATAGCGGCGTATCAGCCAGCATATGAGTTGACTGACACACCGCCATCGCGAGCAGGCTCACTCCTACAGTTGTTTTTGCGGCGACCTTTGTTATCGCGCCCCCCCTGCGGCCATCTGTCGCATTATTTTCAATTAAAAGTCTGATTGTCATTTTTCCTGCTGTATCCTGCGCAGGCTTTCAAGAAGCGCGGATCTACCAGATCTATCAACAGACTTAGCGAGGAGCGCAACCATGCACGAGATTCCTAATCTCCCCTTCCCAAGCCTGCACGTACCTGAGCAGACGACCACGCAACAAGCCGGTGCCCAACAGCCCGAGCCGAAAGAAGCCGTTGAGAGCCGCCAGGCCGACAGCGAAGAGTAAAACCCCGCCGTACAGACCGTGTGGAAAGCGCTAAGATGCGCTTTCCACACTGCCTGAAACCGAGCCCGCCATGACCGACGAATTCTCTGAAAGCCAAGCCGCCGTCCTGATCGGCGCCACTGAGAAAATGATCGAGATCTGGAACCGCCTCTCCCCGGAAAAGCAGGCCGCCCTGCTCGCCCGTTTCGGCAGCGAAGAAAATGCCCTCGCTGCACTGGTCACTACACAACTGGTCGCCCCGGCCAAACCCTGAAGCCACCCTCCCGGCAAATAGTTTTACTTTTCCCCGCCCCTGACTCGTCCGCGCCGGTATCATAAGCAGCCTATCTAATCCTGCTTTGCCGTGGATCGTTTCTCATGTCGTCCTCTATGCCACAACCCCAGCGCCCCCTGGCGGTCACGCTGCAAGTCGTGTCCATCGTCCTCTTCACCTTCATCGGCTACCTGAACATCGGCATTCCGCTCGCTGTGCTGCCGGGTTACGTCCACAGCGATCTTGGCTTTGGCGCGGTGATCGCGGGGCTGGTGATCAGCGTGCAATACCTCGCCACCCTGCTCAGCCGTCCGTACGCCGGCAAGATCATCGACAACCAGGGCAGCAAGCGCGCGGTGATGATTGGGTTGGCCGGTTGTGGCTTGAGTGGCGTGTTCATGCTGATTTCGGCGTGGACACCGAACTTGCCGATGCTCAGCCTGATCAGCCTGTTGATCGGTCGTCTGGTGCTGGGCAGCGCGGAAAGTCTGGTGGGCTCCGGCTCTATCGGCTGGGGCATCGGCCGGGTTGGCGCAGCGAACACCGCCAAAGTGATCTCGTGGAACGGCATCGCCAGTTACGGCGCGCTCGCGGTCGGCGCGCCGTTCGGGGTCTGGCTGGTCGGCCAGCTGGGATTGTGGAGCATGGGCGTCAGCATCATTCTGCTGGCAGCGCTGGGCCTGCTGCTGGCGTGGCCGAAAACCGCGGCGCCGATTGTCGCCGGCGAGCGCTTGCCGTTCATGCATGTGCTCGGTCGCGTGTTCCCCCACGGCTGCGGCCTGGCGCTAGGCTCGATTGGTTTCGGCACCATCGCCACCTTCATCACCCTGTATTACGCCACCCGGCACTGGGACAACGCAGTGCTGTGCCTGAGCCTGTTCGGCGCCAGCTTCATCGGCGCGCGACTGCTGTTCGGCAACCTGATCAACCGCCTCGGCGGCTTCCGCGTAGCGATCGCCTGCCTCTCGGTGGAAACCCTCGGCCTGTTGCTGCTGTGGCTGGCACCGGATGCACATTGGGCGCTGGCCGGGGCGGCGTTGAGCGGCTTCGGTTTCTCGCTGGTGTTCCCGGCGCTGGGCGTGGAGGCGGTGAATCTGGTGCCGGCCTCCAGCCGTGGCGCGGCGGTCGGCGCGTACTCGCTGTTCATCGACTTGTCGCTGGGGATCACCGGACCATTGGCGGGGGCGATTGCGGCGGGCTTCGGTTTTGCTTCGATCTTTCTGTTTGCCGCCATTGCCTCACTGAGCGGCCTGATGCTGAGTGTGTATTTGTACCGCATTAAACCAAAACACCACTTTCATTGATCGCCCAATATTGGCCATTCATTGGTTCCGAATGGCCAATGCACAACCGCGGCTTTTATAAGCTATCCATGCAAACGGAAAATGGCGAAGCTACCGTTTTCTCTATTTTTACTGGATACAAACACAATTTTTCGATCTTCCTGAACAGCGAGATCGTGAATAATCTGGTCTTTAGGAAATACAACCTTTCCAGCAACACCAAACCCCTCGTCCCAACCCATGTCTTGTTCAAGACTGGCAATAAATGCCTGGCTATCCGACCCGCCACGCAAATAAGCATAACCTGCTACCACAACGGTTGATTTCAAATTATAGAGTGCTGCTTTCGTCATATAGATATCGCTGAAATCATCAGTGATAAATCCTCCCCACCCTTGTTTGCCAAAAAGTGGATCTTCCTCGCCTTTGAGCCCGCGACGTTGAAGCTGGAGAAACAGATACTGCGGAACTCCATTATCCGAAGTACCTATAATATAAAACTGAGAACGATCATCGCGTTTCAGAATGACGCTTTTAACCGAAGGTACTCCATCATAATATCCTCCGACCCCAAAACTGGCGTCAAGATCACCACGAGCATCATACCGGCCAACAAACCAACTTTTATCACGCAGCCCCTCTGAAGCGGCGACAATATAACCATCGCCTTGGCGAAACATATCCTGTCCTATGACTAAAATAGATGAACCTCGAGAAACCAATCGGTACCCGCCATTACCGAACGTTTCGTCCAACCCACCGTTATTTTTTAACTTGACCACAAACGCCCTATCGAAAAATCCTCTGTCGTCAAGCGTGGTCAGAAGCAAAACGCCGCCATCGTCCAATAATTCCATAGTTCCGTGGTAGTCGCGCCCCTTATCCGCCAGAGGTTGCTTAACCTTTGGAACATCTGAACTTGCAGGAGCAACCTCTTTCAGATCCAGACTCCACAACATGACGCCTTTGCTGCCAAACCCTTCATCAAGTTTCCCATTCAAATCGAATCGAGCCAGGCCGGTAGCACGATTAAAGCCGTCTTTACGAGCGAAGAACCCCAACACATACTTGCCATGAACACTATCAAACTTCACGCTATAGGGCTGCGGCAAATCCCACCCAGGAAAAAACTCCGAGAGTTTAAAAAAAACACTACCCGCTTTTCCGAAACTCTCGTCGATACCTCCTTCCTCATCAAGCATGCACAGGTAAATCTCTTGCCGCTCCTCGTCAGTTGCTGCGCAAAGAATCCTGTTCGGTTCTGAGAGAAAAGTGACGACCCGAGGTTGAAGCCTCTGACCTTGTTCTCCGTATAAAACGACCTCACTGCGCACACCAAAATCAGTATCAGGAGTACCACGCACAACATTTAAGTTATTCATTTACTTTTGCTCAATCAATGAAAAGAGAGCTCAGTAAACGTGTAACAGCAATCCGGCACACCTGTCAGATATGACAGTCATGTAGACCAATTAGTTATAAAAGAGTCGTTCAATGTCCGGAAATTGATTAAGTTGAGAGGTGCGTAATGGAGACAATGCCCGCTCCGGATGAAATGGAACAACTCCATGACACCAACCCTTAAAAATCCACCTTGCCGCGCCCGGCCTTGATGCTGCCGCGCTTGGTCTTGGATTCGAGCCGGCGCTTCTTCGAGCCGAGGGTCGGCTTGGTCGGGCGGCGCTTCTTTTCGACCTTGGTGGCGCTGAGGATCAACTCGGTCAGGCGCTCCAGCGCATCGGTCCGGTTGGCTTCCTGCGTGCGGTACTGCTGAGCCTTGATGATCAGCACGCCATCGCTGGTGATGCGACTGTCACGCAGCGCCAGCAGCCGTTCCTTGTAGAACTCGGGCAAGGACGAGGCCGGAATGTCGAAGCGCAGGTGCACGGCGCTGGAGACCTTGTTGACGTTCTGCCCACCGGCGCCTTGCGCGCGGATGTACGTCAGTTCGATCTCGGCATCCGGCAAATGCACGTTGTTGGAAATCACCAGCATGGAAAAAAGTCCGAATTCAGAGCGTGCAGGATACCGCGATTAGCCACAAAGCAGGTCTCCTGCGGCCATGCGCAACTTCTTGCATCAATCGTTTCGCGTTATGATCCCCAGCGAAAATTTACCAGTTCAATGCAGGAAGCATAAGCATGAGCAATAAAGCAGTTATCGTTTTTAGTGGCGGACAGGACTCGACGACCTGTTTGATCCATGCACTGAGCCACTATGACGAAATTCATTGCATCACGTTTGACTATGGTCAGCGTCATCGCGCGGAAATCGAAGTCGCGCAGCAACTGGCCAAACAGCTCGGCGTGACCGTGCATAAAGTGATGGATGTATCTTTGCTGAATGAGCTGGCCATCAGCAGCCTGACTCGCGACAACATCCCGGTTCCGACGGTTAATAGTTCTGGCGAAAGTCTGCCAAGCACCTTTGTGCCGGGAAGAAACATCCTGTTTTTGACCCTCGCCTCTATTTACGCCTATCAGGTACAAGCCAGAACGGTCATCACCGGGGTTTGCGAAACGGACTTCTCGGGCTATCCGGATTGCCGGGACGAGTTCGTCAAGGGACTGAACAAAGCCCTTGAGCTGGGCATGGATTACCCATTGAAACTTGATACTCCGCTGATGTGGCTGAACAAGGCGGAAACCTGGGCGTTGGCCGATCATCACCATCAGCTTGATTTGGTTCGCCACCAGACACTGACCTGCTACAACGGCATAACCGGTAGCGGATGTGCAAATTGCGACGCTTGCAATCTTCGCGCAAAAGGCCTCAATGAGTTTCTGGAAAACAAGGATGAGGTGATGAACAGCTTGAAAAGGAAGCTGAATCTGCAATAAAGCACCCAGCATATAAAAATGCGCTCACCTGAAAATTTCGAGTGAGCGCATTATTTAATCCATCAAGCCTGACTACCCGTCAGATACCTCTTGAACAATGACCTGGCACCGTATGCCGGCATGATATTGAAGAACGCAAAACCGACCTTTATCGCGATCTGGACGTAAATCATGCTGAGTATCGCGCTATTCTCCATCGTCCCGTAAAAGGCGATGTAGCAGAAAAGAAAACTGTCGATTATCACCGCAAACAAAGTACTCAGAAACACCCGCAAGAAGAGAAATCGGGAGTTGGTCAGTTCTTTGATTTTGCACAACAGATAAGAGTTTATATTTTCCGACACCAGAAACGATATAGACGAAGCTACCAGCACCGACGACAACTGACTGATCACATCATTGTAAGGCCCGTCGAGCTTCCACCCGGGTAGGCCGGGAAGGTACGTAGTCATGGCCAGCAAAATGATAATGGCCGCATTACTGATGAACGCGAAGAGTATCGCCTTGCGCGCCAACCGGAGGCCGAAGGTTTCATTCAGCAAGTCGACGATCAAAAACGTCAGCGGATACAGGAAAGTACCCGGCGTTACGACAATATCAAAATATTCCAGATAGATAGGCTTGGTCGCCGCAATGCTGGTAAAAATATAAAGCGTGAACAGCATCAGGTTCAGAATGATATAAATCATCCAGGAACTCTCGTGGCGATCATTTATTTCATAAGCGGTAAGCGACCCTCCCTGGGAGTAGAATTTCTTGTACAGATTCTTTACTTCTATCTTGTTCAGATTATCCATAATCTCACTATTCAACACTTCACTCAGCTTTATTTTAATTATCTTGCCTGTCGCAATGACCATGATCACCGCCAGGCTTTTTCCGTTTTCGAACCCCAACAGCTTATATTTGGTGTTTTCCCTTTCAACGCTGCAATCCATTAAATCGTTCCTCGATTATATCCCCGACAACACAAATACTCTCCAGCGCAAGATCAACCTCAGTTGTTATGAATAACCTTTTACTGACCTTGTCATACACCAGTTTTTCCTTGTCGATACTTGCCGTGCCTTTCTGCACGATCAGCAGGTCGCCCGGTTCATTCATGCCACTGACTTCATTTTCCAGCAGGACGCCTATCAAATTGAAGGACGTTCCAAAATAGTAAGTCAGTGGAAAAATCGTCGCCAACTCGCCGATTCGCTTATCCAGATTCTGCAGAAGCAGACTTTCCTTGATGACAGGCACTGCCGCCGGGTTCATGTTGCCCTGCGGCGAGATGCTGCTGTCGATGATTTCCTTTTCTTCAAACGAGATTGTCTCTATCTCTTCGTAGGACACTCCGAAAAAGTCGGAAATCTTGCGCACAGTGGACTGCTGTACGTTGACCACTTTACCTTCAAGAATGTTGTAGATCGTGGTTCGGGTCAGTCCACTGGAGTTGCATAACGACAGCTGCGTTTCCCCACGACTCTTTATCAGGTACTTGATATTGTTCTTCAGATTCTCCGATCGTTCTCTTCTGTGCATGGAATGCTTACCGTCTTTTATAAAGGCAATTTGGAAATACCCCTCGAATCATCATTCAGGGACTCAACAGACCCACTAGAAAATAGTTGTACGGGTATTAGAGCCGCGGCAGATCATAGCATTCCCCCTCCCTGATTTCGGCATAAACATAGTGTGAATAACGCCGCTGGTATGAATCAAAAAGAACAATTCGAAATCTGTACTGACTCGTCAGTTCTGCTCATCGGCCAGCAAAATCTCGTGAATAGCGATCCTTCCCGCCTGCAGTTTTACACCCTGAGGCCCGGAAAAAAGAATCATTTTATTTGAACAATGTTCATTTTTCTGATTAATTTTCTGGTGTTCCGCCGTGAAAAACCTATGATGCGTCGGGCAGACCGGACTGTCGGCAGCGACCGCAGTCAACAGAAAACGGGCCGGCGATACAGAGATTAGTTTGCGCGCAGTGCCGCGAAAACAAGGAATCCGCTGTATCCGGTCGGGCAAGGGCAGAAACGCACGCACCCTCCGGTAAAACCAAGGAAGTCGCGCTCGTTCGCAGCGCGCTGCACACAGGGAAGGAATACAGACAATGGCAGTCCATACCGAACCGCTCATGAACCAGGCTGATCTGCTGCAACGGGGCCTGGCGGATCTGTGGGCGCAAGACGCCGAACTGGCAGGGATCCTCGACGCGGAAGTTGCCCGTCAGCACCAGGTGCTGTCGCTGGTCTCCTCCTCTTGCGCCGTCAGGCCCATGACCCTGGCCGCCTCCGCTTCGGCACTGGTCAATGTGACGGCCGAGGGGCTGCCCGGCAGACGTTACGGCGGCGGGTGCGAAAACGTCGATCTGGTCGAAGCGCTTGCCATCCGCAGAGCGCGGGAACTGTTCGATGCCCAGTACGCAAGCGTGCAATCGCATTCGGCATCAAACGCCAATTACCACGTGCTGACCGCCCTGCTCGAACCAGGCGATACCTTGCTGGGAATGGGCGTCAAATACGGCGGCCATCATACCCATGGCAGTTCCACCTCATTCGCCGGCATTTACTACAAGGCGATTCGGTACGGCACGACTTCAGCGGGGGTCATCGATTACGACCAGGTGCGCAAACTGGCGCTCGCCCATCGCCCACGCATCATCATGTGCGGCGCGACGGCGTACTCACGGGTCATCGATTTCCAACGATTTCGCGAGATTGCCGATGAAGCCGGCGCCATCCTGCTCGCCGATATTTCGCATATCGCCGGACTGGTTGCCACAGGGCGGCATCCCAGTCCGATCGACGTCGCACACGTCACCACCACCTGCACCCACAAACAACTCATGGGCCCGCGCGGCGGTCTGATCCTTTCGGGTCAAGCGGCGAACACCAAGGTGCCCGGCTTGAGGACGACATTCAGCCGCGCCCTCGACCAGGCAGTTTATCCGCGAATGCAGGGCGCGCCTGCCGTCAACATGATCGCCGCGAAGGCGGCGGCTCTGGCTTACGCAAAGTCCACGGAGTTCGACAGAAG
Organism: Pseudomonas sp. S3(2024); assembly: GCF_036861315.1. Taxonomy (NCBI): domain Bacteria; kingdom Pseudomonadati; phylum Pseudomonadota; class Gammaproteobacteria; order Pseudomonadales; family Pseudomonadaceae; genus Pseudomonas; species Pseudomonas sp. S3(2024). The sequence goes on from NZ_JAZAQQ010000001.1 coordinate 119,077, forward strand.
CATGGGGCGGGTTCGCAGCACGGCTGACGAGTTCGCCAGCGCCTTTCAGGCTCACGACTACGAAGTCGTCGGCGGGGGCAGCGAAAACCATACGGTATTGATTCGGTTGCGTGGCGGCATCACCGGCGCCATTGCCGAGTCGGCGCTGGAGCGTTGCGCAATTATCGTGGACAAATATCGTGTACCGGGCGAGACACGCCCTTCACTCATTACCAGCGGTCTGCGCATCGGCACGGGCTCCATCGCGCAGCGCAGAATCGATCCGCAGGGATGTCGCCAGATCGTCGATCTGATCTGCCGGATCCTCGACAGTGTGAGACCGATCAGCGAGCAGGATTACCTGCTGGAACCGGCCTTGCGCGAGCAATTCCGGTTGCAGACCGAAGCGTTCTGCACAGCCCATCCCATCGCCGAATACGTCTGACGACCAATAAAAAACCCGGCACATTGGCCGGGTTTCTCACTTTCTGCGTCTGGCTTACTTCGCGGCAGAACCCGCCGCGTGCAGCACCTGCTGCGCCCCACGCTTGTTCTTGATCACGTAGCAGACCCACATGAACACGACCCACACCGGAATCGCGTACACCGAGATCTGGATGCCCGGGATCAGCAGCATCACGCCAAGGATGAACACCACGAACGCCAGGCAGACATAGTTGCCGTACGGGTACCACAGCGCCTTGAACAGTGGTGTCTGCTGCGTCTTGTTCATGTGCTGACGGAACTTGAAGTGCGAGAAGCTGATCATCGCCCAGTTGATCACCAGCGTTGCAACCACCAGCGACATCAGCAGTTCCAGCGCTTGCTGCGGGATCAGATAGTTGAGCAGCACCGCCACCAGCGTGACAGCCGCGGACGCCAGGATCGAACGCACCGGCACGCCGCGCTTGTCGATCTTCGCCAGACCTTTCGGTGCATCGCCCTGCTCGGCCATGCCCAGCAGCATGCGGCTGTTGCAGTAGGTGCCGCTGTTGTACACCGACAATGCCGCGGTCAGCACCACGAAGTTGAGGATGTGCGCAGCGGTGTTGCTGCCGAGCATCGAGAACACCTGCACGAACGGGCTGCCGCTGTACGAATCGCCGGACGCGTTGAGGGTTGCCAGCAGGCTGTCCCAAGGAGTCAACGACAGCAGGATCACCAGCGCGCCGATGTAGAAAATCAGGATGCGGTAGATCACCTGGTTGATCGCTTTCGGGATCACGGTTTTCGGCTTGTCCGCTTCGGCGGCGGTGAAACCGAGCATTTCCAGACCGCCGAAAGAGAACATGATGATCGCCATCGCCATCACCAGACCGCTGACGCCGTTGGGGAAGAACCCGCCGTGCGACCACAGGTTGCTGACCGAGGCCTGCGGGCCGCCATGGCCGCTGACCAGCAGGTAGCTGCCCAGCGCAATCATGCCGACGATCGCCACGACCTTGATGATCGCGAACCAGAATTCGGCCTCCCCGAAGACTTTGACGTTGGCCAGGTTGATCGCGTTGATCAGCACGAAGAAGGCGGCGGCGGTGACCCAGGTCGGGATGTCCGGCGCCCAGTAGTGGATGTACTTGCCGACCGCGGTCAGCTCCGACATGCCCACCAGAATGTACAGAATCCAGCAGTTCCAGCCCGACAGGAAACCGGCAAAACCGCCCCAGTACTTGTGCGCGAAATGGCTGAAGGAACCGGCCACCGGCTCTTCGACGATCATCTCGCCGAGCTGGCGCATGATCATGAAGGCGATGAAGCCGCAGATCGCGTAGCCGAGGATCATCGACGGGCCGGCGGATTTCAGCACCCCGGCCGAGCCGAGGAACAATCCGGTACCGATCGCGCCACCGAGGGCGATCAGTTGAATATGGCGATTTTTCAGGCCGCGTTTCAGCTCGCCTGATTGCGAGTTTTGTCCACTCATGAAAAAGGTCCCACGCAAGGTTTGATGATGTTCAGTAGACGTTGCTGCAAGGTTGCGATTTCAGACAACCCCGATCAAACCCCAGCGCAAGCACCAGGAATTCAGCGTTTTTACAACGGTCATGCGTCACCTGTTTGTTTTTATCTGTGACGAAATCGAACCCGACACGCTTGTGACGTGGCGGAGTGAACAAGGCGGATAACCTTGAGGTTTGCGCGATTACGCAGAGGGTCACAGTTAAAACGCGGCGCATTGTACACCGCTAACCCCCTGCTGCCAGACCCCGCTGGATCAGCGTGGCGCTTGCCGGGATTGCGTGGGTCCGCCTCGAGACAATCGGGCGGCTGCAAAAATTGAGTCAGGCCTTTGCAGGCCATCGACGGGGACGAGCGAAAAACCGCCCCACGGAAAGAAGTGGAGATCGATCACGGCGTTCATTGCGCCTCCTTCTTGTTATGCACCTGCACGACAGGCATGAGGCGCATCTCACCCTGCAAACAGCGCTGAAACAAGCGCGCCAGAGCCCTGCGCGACGCCTTTGCAGCCGGGCTTCGGCAGGTTTTCCTTACAGCGTCGGGAAGGGGGGTATATCCACAGGGCTTCATCGGGGTTTTCGTAAACTTTTCTTTACGACGCGTAACGCAGATTTTCCATTTCGGAAAATTCTGTAGGACGTCTGCAAATTGACGGTAGCAAGCTTGCTAATGAAAGTTGCCGCTTAGTTTTTTGTTTTCAAATAAGAAATCCGCCGCTTAAAAACAGAATAAAAAGTTTATTTAAATTTTAAATAAATAATTTTTTGCATTACAAAACACCCTGAACTAGGTTCTTCACGTCTTGCCGGCCAACTCGACCGGCCAGTCATAACCGTGAAAGTCATCTAGGAGATCGACCATGCAAGCACTGGAAAAAGACCTGGACACCGAACTGCAACTGGACGAATGGTTCGAAGCACCGACCCATGAGGCGGCTGTGGAAATGATGCAAGCCGACGCGGTGGTTCCGTTCGGCACGGCGATGTGGCCTCTGTAAGACATCCCCGGGCAGGCACGATCCGGCCGGTCGTGCCTGCCGCTTTCTTCACGGTCAGTCAGGGAGGACTCATGGATAAGCCCCGCGCGATCTCGCATTTCCTTTACTACCTCGAACATCACCCTGCCCTTGCCGGTCTCGATTCGGCGAAGGTACTGCTCGGCCACACCGCCGATTACGAAGCCCTGACCGGCGCCATCGCCGAACAGGCCGGCGATCATCCCCGCTTCACGTTCAGTGCCCGTCGCCTGGATCTGGAAAGCACCGCAACGCTGACCGCGGCGATTGCCGACAGCGATCTGTACATTTTCTTCTACGACTCTTCCACCCTGCCCAACCCGCGCCCCGACGGCCCGGAGTTCGTCCGCGCCCTGCAGGGCGTGATGGCGGAAAACTGGAAGAAGTCGCTGCTGTTCAAGGATTACGGCGACTATTTCTACGACACTTTCAGCGTCACCCCGCAGCGCATCGCCGGGCTCAACAGCCACTTGATCCAGCGCATGTCCCAAGCGACGACGCTGAGCTTCAAGGACGACCACGGCTCCTGGTTTGAAACGCCGCTGAGCAGCATCAAGAAGTGGACCGACATCAACGGTGTCGGCAACTTCGACCTGGCCCCCGGCGAAATCGCCACCCACAGCGAAGCCATCAACGGCCATGTGAAATTCAAGGGCACGTTCCTCAGCACCATCCCGTTTGCGCGCAAGTACGGCGTGCTGGAGTCGCCACTGGAACTGTGGATCGAGAACTCGACCATCAGCCGCATCGCCACCGATGTGCCGGGGCTGGAACACGACTTCAACAAATACCTGGACGCCAACCCGTCAAACCGACGCATCGAGGAATTGGGGATTGGTACCAATGAAGGGGTGAAAGATCTGTATGCGCGCAATGCCGGGTTCGAAGAGCGGCATTGTGGGTTGCATCTGGGGCTGGGTGGTGGGGCCAAGGGCAGTCATCACCTGGACCTGATCTTCTCTGGCGGGGTGTTGGCGCTGGATGACAAGCCAGTGTTTGATGGGCGGTTTGTGTTTTAAGCGACTGACGCCTTCGCGAGCAAGCCCGCTCCCACAATGGGATTTGTGTTCGATGCCGATCCAATGTGGGAGCGGGCTTGCTCGCGAAGAGGCCGGCTCAGGCAACACAATACTTTCGCCAGACGAAAAAAAACGCCAACCCTGCGGTGGCGTTTTTTGCTTTAGCTCGAAGCTTGCCGCTCAAAGCTCACAACTGCTTTATTCCGGCTTCTTGCGACCGAAACCCGGACGCTGACCGGAACCGGCCGGAGCACCACGACGCTTGCCCGACGGCTTGTCGCCGTCGACCAGTTTGATCCCCGGACGCTTCGGTGCAGGCTTGGCCGGACGCTTGTTGGTGGTGTCGGCAGGACGATCCGCCACCGGCGTACCGCGACCAGCCGGCGCACGACCTTCGCCACGCTCGGTACGACCACGCGGAGCGCGCTCGCCATCCGGACGTGCAGCCGGCTTGCGACCCGGACGCTCGCCTTCGATCTGCGGCTCACGGCTCGGACGCGGACCGGTCGGCGCGCCAGCGGCTGGACGCAGGGTACGCACGCGCTCGGTCTTGGCCATCGGCCGCGACGATTTGCGCTGCATACGCTCCAGCTTGTCCTTGCTCTTGGCGTTGAGTTGCGGCATCGCCACCGGGGTCAGACCGACTTCGGCGCTGAGCACGTCGACTTCGTACTGGCTCATTTCGCGCCAGCGGCCCATCGGCAGGTCGGAGTTGAGGAACACCGGACCGAAACGCACGCGCTTCAGACGGCTGACCACCAGCCCTTGGGATTCCCACAGACGACGAACCTCACGGTTACGGCCTTCCATCACCACGCAGTGATACCAGTGGTTGAAGCCTTCGCCGCCCGGTGCCTGTTGAATGTCGGTGAAACGTGCCGGGCCGTCTTCCAGCACCACGCCCGCTTTCAGGCGCTCGATCATCTCGTCATCGACTTCACCGCGTACACGCACGGCGTACTCACGGTCCATCTCGTAGGACGGGTGCATCAGACGGTTGGCCAGCTCACCGTCAGTGGTGAACATCAGCAGACCGGTGGTGTTGATGTCGAGACGACCGATGTTGATCCAGCGGCCTTCTTTCGGACGCGGCAGCTTGTCGAACACGGTCGGGCGGCCTTCAGGGTCGTCACGGGTGCAGATTTCGCCATCGGGCTTGTTGTACATGATCACGCGGCGGACCGACTCGGCAGCCTCTTCGCGCTTGATCACCTTGCCATCGATGGTGATCGCGTCGTGCATGTCGACGCGCAGGCCGAGGGTGGCGTCTTTGCCATTGACCTTGATCCGGCCCTGGCTGATCCAGGCTTCGACGTCACGGCGCGAGCCAACGCCGATACGGGCGAGGACTTTCTGCAGTTTTTCGCCTGCTGGGCCGATTTCCTGGTCGTCTTGCTGATTGATGTCACTCATCTGGGCACCTCCCGGTGTGGTCTGTTCAGGCGACGCCTGAAGCATTGAAATCTGGTTTTCGGGCGAAGGGATCGCCGAAGGGTCGCGAATCATACGCGGATGTGCGCCATCGCGCATCAGAGACTAGCTGATCGATCGCCAGTTATTTCTTTTTCCGCCGACCGGCGCCACCGAGCTTGATCAGACGCAGCGCGGCTTCGGCCAGCACCGTGCGCTTGTCGTCCTTGTCGAGTTTCTTCCAGGCACGGATCTCGCGCTTGCTGCGGCCACAGCCGAGGCAGATGTCGTCGCTAAACTTGCACAGGCTGATGCACGGGTCTTTGGTGGAACTCATCGAATACTCCAGAACGACACTTGCCCCTGTAGGAGCGGGCTTGCTCGCGAATGCGGTGTATCAGGCAATACATGCATATCTGACACACCGCATTCGCGAGCAAGCCCGCTCCCACAGGGGTTGACCAGTGATCTTGAAAACCGTGTCAGTCCTCGAACTCGCGGCGTTCGGCCTCGATGGCTTCCGCCAGCGCACGGGCTTCAGCTTCTTCTTCGCTCAGCTCGGGTTCAGGTTCTGGCACCGGTTGTTCGAGGGCGGCGACGGCGGCCAGAAGCTTTTCCCGGGCTTCGGCAACGCCCAGCACGTCCTCTTCCGGTTCGGCTTCTGGCTCGGTCTCGAGTTCAACTTCAATCGCCGGCTCGACGGTCTCGACTCCCGGCTCAGTCGTCGACGCTTCACCATCAGCCGCATCGCGCAACAGATCATCGAAGTCGGTCTTGATCCCCTCCTCCATGCTGTCCAGCTCCAGCAGCAAGGTGTGGAAGCTGGTTTCTTCCTTCGGCTCTTCCGGCTCGGCGCTGGCGTCGGCCTGTTCCTGCAGGCCCTGCGGTACCGGTGCGTCATCGAAATCGAGGACTGGCTCGGTTTCCATCTCGCGCAGTTCGGCCAAGGGTGGCAAGTCTTCGAGGTTCTTCAGGTTGAAGTGATCGAGAAACGCCTTGGTAGTGGCGAACATCGCCGGCTTGCCCGGCACGTCGCGGTACCCGACGATGCGGATCCACTCGCGCTCGATCAGCGTCTTGACGATGTTGGTGTTGACCGCCACGCCCCGCACGTCTTCGATTTCGCCGCGGGTGATCGGCTGGCGATAGGCGATCAGCGCCATGGTTTCCAGCAGCGCCCGGGAATAGCGCTGCGGGCGTTCTTCCCACAAACGCCCGACCCACGGCGAAAACTTCTCGCGGATCTGCAAGCGGTAGCCGGAGGCGACTTCCTTGAGCTCGAACGCGCGGCCCTCGCAGGACTTGGCCAGCAGGCTCAGGGCTTTCTTGAAGACCGGCGGTTCGGGGCGCTCGCCTTCTTCGAACAGTTCGTAGAGGCGTTCAAGCGATTGCGGTTTTCCCGAGGCCAACAGAAAGGCTTCAAGCAGGGGCGCCAGCTCGCGGGGTTCAGTCAGGTTCATGTTTCGACTCGTTATTCGGCTCGGGCTCGCACGTGGATCGCGGCGAACGGCTCATTCTGCACCAGCTCGACCAAGGATTCCTTGACCAGCTCAAGGATTGCCATAAAGGTCACCACCACACCGAGGCGACCTTCCTCGGCGGTGAACAGCTCGACGAACGGCACAAAGCCGCCGCCCTTGAGCCGTTCCAGCACATCGCTCATGCGCTCGCGGGTCGACAATGCCTCGCGGCTGACCTGGTGGCTTTCGAACATGTCGCCCCGGCGCAGCACTTCGGCCATGGACATCAGAATCTCTTCCAGCGCGACGTCCGGCAACAGCTTGCGCGCCCGGGCTTCGGGCGCGTCGAGCTTGGGCACGACCACGTCGCGACCGACCCGGCTCAGGCCGTCGATGCCTTCGGCGGCAGCCTTGAAGCGCTCGTATTCCTGCAGGCGACGGATCAGTTCGGCGCGCGGATCATCCTCTTCGTCTTCGACGGTTTCGGCGCGCGGCAAGAGCATCCGTGATTTGATCTCGGCCAGCATCGCCGCCATCACCAGATACTCGGCGGCCAGCTCCAGACGCACCGACTGCATCAATTCGACATAGCCCATGTACTGGCGGGTGATTTCCGCCACCGGGATGTCGAGGATGTTGATGTTCTGTTTGCGGATCAGGTACAGCAGCAGGTCGAGCGGGCCTTCAAAGGCTTCGAGAAACACTTCCAGTGCATCCGGCGGGATGTACAGGTCCAGCGGCATTTCCGTGACTGCCTGGCCATAGACCATGGCAAACGGCAGTTCCTGCTGGGCGCCGGCCTGGGGATCGACAACGGTTTCCACTGCGGACATTCAGGCCTCGACCATGAACGGCGCGGGGTCGCCGCAACCGACGCGGATCACTTCCGGGTCGTCGCCGGTCAGGTCAATCACGGTGGACGCCTTGATCCCGCCGAAACCGCCGTCGATGATCAGGTCCACCTGATGTTCAAGCAATTGACGCATTTCGTACGGGTCGCTCAGCGGATCTTCATCGCCGGGCATGATCAGGGTCACGCTCATCAGCGGCTCGCCAAGTTCGGCCAGCAACGCCAGGGCAATCGGATGGCTCGGCACCCGCAGGCCAATGGTGCGTTTCTTCGGATGCAGCAACAGGCGCGGCACTTCACGGGTGGCGTTGAGGATAAAGGTGTAAGGCCCCGGCAGATGCGCCTTGAGAATGCGGAAAGTACCGGTGTCGATCTTGGCGTAGTTGCCCAGTTGCGACAGGTCGCTGCAGATCAGCGCGAAGTTGTGCTTCTCGTCGAGCTGGCGCAGACGGCGCACGCGCTCGATCGCGGTCTTGTCGCCGATCTGGCAACCGATGGCGTAGGAAGAGTCCGTGGGATAAATCACCACCCCGCCCTTGCGGATGATTTCGACTGCCTGTTTGATCAGGCGCGCTTGCGGGTTTTCCGGATGGATCTGGAAAAATTGACTCACGTTTTCTACCTGTTCAGACGGCGGCAATATCTGTGTCATGTTTGAACCGACACCACAGGGGTGGAAGGTCCTCGGGAACCGGCCGGTACTGGCCAATCTCGGACCAGCCTCCAGGGCCATGGAAATCACTGCCGGCGCTGACCAGCAGACCGAACTCGCGGGCAAGGATTGCCAGGCTGCCGACCTGTTCCGCGGGCTGATGGCCATTGACCACTTCGATTGCATGCCCGCCCGCTTGAATATAGTCGGCAATCAGCTTTCGGCGCTTGCTGCGGGTGAAATCGTAGTGCCATGGATGCGCCAGGCTGACCCACGCTCCGGCGGCGCGCAGGGTGCCGACGGTGTCTTCCAGCGTCGGCCAGTGTTGCTTGACGTCACCCAGCTTGCCGGCGCCGAGCCATTTACGGAACGCCTCGGCGCGATCCTTTACAAAACCTTCACGCACCATCCAGTCGGCAAAATGCGGGCGGGCCGGGGCGTTGCCGCTGTCGCCCAGCTCCTGCTGGATCTGCCGGGCGCCGTCGAGGGCACCAGGCATACCTTTGAGGCCGAGCTTGCGGCTTATTTCTTCCGACCGCAGCCAGCGGCCATCGTGCAATCGGGCGATCGCCTCGACCAGTGGCGCGGCGTTGACGTCGAAACCATAGCCCAGCACGTGGATGGTCGCGCCGCCCCAGGTGCAGGAAAGTTCGACGCCATTGACCAGTTGCATGCCCAGTTCTTCGGCGGCGCTGCGCGCTTCGGCGAGGCCTTCGAGGGTGTCATGATCGGTCAACGCCAGGACTCGCACGCCGTTTTCGAACGCACGCGCAACCAGAACCGCCGGCGCCAGGGCGCCATCGGAGGCCGTGCTGTGGCAGTGCAAATCAACATTCACGGGGAGTTGTAACCTCAAATCAGCTGGCGCTATCGCGCGCCCATATGTTTGTTATTATGCCGCCACATCCAGCTTCTGGCTCTCACTGTGAAACAATTCATCGATTTCATCCCGCTTCTGCTGTTTTTCATCGTTTACAAACTTGATCCACGGGTTGTCGATATCGCCGGTCACGAAGTCACTGTAGGCGGTATTTACAGCGCCACGGCGATGCTGATCATCAGCTCCCTGGTGGTCTACGGCGCGTTGTTCATCAAACAGCGCAAGCTGGAAAAGAGCCAATGGCTGACCCTGATCGCCTGCCTGGTGTTCGGCAGCCTGACCCTCGCGTTCCATAGCGAGACCTTCCTCAAATGGAAAGCCCCGGTGGTCAACTGGCTGTTCGCCCTGGCCTTCATCGGCAGCCACTTCATCGGTGACCGCCTGCTGATCAAACGCATCATGGGCCACGCGCTGACCCTGCCGGATCCGGTCTGGACCCGCCTGAACATCGCCTGGATCGCCTTTTTCCTGTTCTGCGGGGCTGCCAACCTGTTCGTGGCGTTCACCTTCCAGAGCATCTGGGTCGACTTCAAGGTGTTCGGCAGCCTGGGCATGACCGTGCTGTTCCTGGTCGGTCAGGGCATCTACCTGTCCCGCCATCTGCATGACGCCGATACCACAACGCCAAAAACCGAGGACTGACATGCTTTACGCAATCATTGCCACCGACGTCGCCAACTCGCTCGAAGCCCGCCTCGCCGCGCGCCCGGCCCACCTCGAACGCCTGCAAGTGCTCAAGGGCGAAGGCCGCATCGTACTGGCCGGCCCGCACCCGGCGGTCGACAGCAATGATCCGGGCGCTGCGGGTTTCACCGGCAGCCTGATCGTCGCCGAATTCGACTCCCTGAGCACCGCCCAGGCCTGGGCCGACGCCGATCCGTACATCGCCGCCGGCGTGTACGCCAATGTGATCGTCAAGCCGTTCAAGCAAGTTTTGCCGTAACCAAGGAATGTGGAGGGGCTCTGTGGCGAGGGGATTTATCCCCGATAGTTGCGCAGCAACCCAAAGCCATCCAATGCGGTGTGCCTGACACACCGCATGCTCCCATTTCAGGTCTGCTTCGCAGCCCATCGGGGCGGTGCGACGTTTCGCTGAATCCCCTCACCACAACAGCTCTCTCGCCACACTCAACCCACTCCAAGCACTGAACCTTCACGCTTCTCACCGCTCTCAATCGCTCATTATTCTCGTTTGCCTGCCGACAACCTGCCCAATATCCATTTGCAAGCAGGAATCGCAATGCGCAAAGGTCCGTTGTGTCTGATGTGGGTCACGTTGTCGATCATGGCGCCCGCCCATGGTGAGGAAACCACCGAAAGCGGCAGCTCCACGCCATTGTCGTTAAGTGCCGGCAGTCAGATTACCGAACTGCAGCAGCGCCTGAAGGCCAGCGAGCAGCAGCGGGAAGAACTGAGCAAACAACTGCAAAATGCCGACAACACCCGCGAAAGCGCCCTGCTTGCCCGGTTGCGCCAGGAGAATCAGCGCCTGAAGCTGCAACTCAAGGAAGCCCAGGCCAGTCCATTGCCGCGTCTGTTGACCGAACAGCAACAATGGTTCGTCACCGGCGCCGGGGTAGCGCTATTGGCGCTGCTGTGCGGTATCTTTGCCAGTGGAGCAAGCCGAAAACGTCGGCAATGGCTAAATTGAGTGAGTCATGAGCGAGCTGTTACTGATTGATGATGACCAGGAGTTGTGCGAACTCCTGAGTAGCTGGCTGAGCCAGGAAGGCTTCCAGGTACGCGCCTGCCACGATGGCCAGAGCGCGCGCAAGGCGCTGGCCGAATCGGCGCCTGCCGCTGTGGTGCTGGACGTGATGCTGCCCGACGGCAGCGGTCTGGAGCTGCTCAAGCAATTGCGCAGTGAACACGCCGACTTGCCAGTGCTGATGCTCTCGGCCCGTGGCGAACCGCTGGATCGCATCCTCGGTCTGGAGCTGGGCGCCGACGATTACCTGGCCAAACCCTGCGATCCGCGTGAACTCACCGCGCGCCTGCGCGCCGTGCTGCGCCGCAGTCACCCGGCTGCCGTGTCGACCCAGCTCGAACTCGGCGACCTGAGCTTCAGCCCGGTGCGTGGGGTGGTCAGCATCGACGAGAAAGAACTGACTCTCACCGTTTCCGAAAGTCGTTTGCTCGAAGCCCTGCTCAAGCAGCCCGGCGAGCCGCTGGACAAACAGGAACTGGCGCAACTGGCCCTCGGCCGTAAACTGACCCTGTACGACCGCAGCCTCGACATGCACGTCAGCAACCTGCGCAAGAAGATCGGCCCCCACCCCGACGGTCGCCCGCGAATCGTCGCCCTGCGCAGCCGCGGTTACTACTACAGCCTGTAAACCGTTTGCTTCTCTGTGGCGAGGGAGCTTGCTCCCGCTGGACTGCGCAGCAGTCCCTCGTTTTTGATTTGAAAAGCGAGGGGCCGCTTCGCTGCCCAGCGGGAGCAAGCTCCCTCGCCACAGGCGGATTGCCAGAGATATTTGTCAGGTCGGGATCGAAGCGTCTTTACCCAAGCTTTACGCAGCGCTGACCGCCGCTGACCTTGATCTCCGTAATCTGAACTCATCCGGAACGTACCGGGAACGAGACAAGGAGATACACCATGCGCAAGACTCTTATCGCTCTGATGTTCGCTGCCGCTCTGCCAACCGTCGCCATGGCCATGCCACAGGATGGCGGCCCGATGGGTGGCCCGCTCGACGGCCCACGCCACGGCGGTCAGATGCACGGCGAGCACGGCAAAGGCCCGTACAGCCAACTCGACCTGTCCCGTGAACAACGCGATCAGATCCGCAAGATCATGGGCGAGCAGATGCATGAGCGTCGCCAGGTAGTCGAGAAGTACCTGGAAAAACTCTCGCCGGCTGACCAGAAAGCCATGAAAGACGAGATGGCCGCCAACCACAAGAAAGCCGAAGCTGACGTACGCAACCTGCTGAAACCGGATCAACAGAAGAAATTCGACGAGATCCAGAAGAAACAGGCTGAACGCCGCGCCGAATGGGCCGAGTTCAAAGCGTGGAAAGCGCAACAACCGCAAAAAGCGCAATAATGCGATAACCTCGGATCCGACGGCTAAACGCCGTCGGTTCTGTTGCCACTCAATCCAAATGTGGGAGCGGGCTTGCTCGCGAATACGGTGTATCAGACAAAGTAATGTTGACTGACACACCGCATTCGCGAGCAAGCCCGTTCCCACATTGTTGAGTTTTTTGTTTGATTGAGGATTTTCTGTGCGTTCATTGTTCTGGCGTATTCTCGCAAGCTTCTGGCTGGCCATTGCTCTGGTGGCGGGGCTGTCGATTCTGCTCGGGCACATGCTCAACCAGGACGCGTGGATCCTCAGCCGCCATCCCGGCCTCAACACCCTGGCCGCCGAATGGACGCAAACCTACGAAGCCCAGGGCGAGGATGCCGCGCAGGACATCCTCGAACAACGCAAGCGCCAATATCACATCGATGTCCAGGTGCTGAACGAAAGCGGCGACCCGGTGGTGCGTGGCACCTTCCCGCGTCGCGCCGCCGCCTTCGAAGCCCGGCAGAACAACGATGACCGACGCCTGCCCTGGCGGCGCCTGACCGACGAATTCACCAGCGAAAAAACCGGCGACACCTACCTGTTCATCTTCCGCATCCCGCACCCGGAGCTCGACGCCTGGCACCGCGAAAGCCTGCTCTGGCCGCTCAGTGCGCTGGGCATTGCACTGGTGGTGCTGACCCTGTTCAGCCTGCTGGTGACCTTCTCCATCACCCGCCCGCTCAGTCGTTTACGCGGTGCGGTGCATGATCTGGGGCAGACCACCTATCAGCAGAACAGCCTGGCGAAACTGGCCAACCGCCGCGATGAGTTTGGCGTGCTGGCCAACGACTTCAACCGCATGGGCGCGCGCCTGCAAAGCCTGATCGGCAGTCAGCGCCAGTTGCTGCGCGATGTGTCCCACGAACTGCGCTCACCTTTGGCGCGACTGCGGATTGCGCTGGCACTGGCGGAACGGGCCAACCCGGAAGAACGGGAAAAGCTCTGGCCACGCCTGACCCGCGAATGTGATCGGCTGGAAGCGCTGATCAGCGAGATTCTGGTGCTGGCGCGAGTCGATGCCGACAACGCCAGTGCCGAAGCGGTAGACCTGAACGCCCTACTCGGCACCTTGCAGAAAGACGCGCAACTTGGCTCGCCGGAGCAGACCGTGCGCCTGGATGCCGAACCACACCTGACGCTGACCGGTTGGCCGACCATGATCGAGCGCGCCGTCGACAACCTGCTGCGCAACGCCCAACGCTTCAACCCGGTGGGACAGGCAATCGAAATGCAGGCCACACGTCAGGGCGAGCGGATTGTGGTGAGCGTGCGCGACCACGGGCCGGGGGTGCAGGCCGAGCATCTGAGCCAGTTGGGCGAGCCGTTCTACCGGGCGCCGGGGCAGACGGCGGCCGGGCATGGTCTGGGCCTGGCGATTGCCAAGCGCGCGGCGGAGCGGCATGGCGGGAGTCTGCTGCTGGCCAATCATCCTGAAGGCGGGTTTGTCGCCAGCCTGGAATTGCCGTTGGTGCCGGGCGCCGTCGTGCAACCCTGATCAAACCTGTAGGAGTGAGCCTGCTCGCGATAGCGGTGGATCAGACAAAAATTCATTGACTGATCCACCGCTATCGCGAGCAGGCTCACTCCTACATTTGATCGGTGGTGTCAGGCCTTGCCCGGCCAGGCGCTGACGAATTCGGCCAGATCAACCTTCTCGGCCACACGCGGCTCCTTCTGCGGCGTGCCGAGATACAGGAACGCGATCACCTCTTCGCCCTCTGCCAGCCCCAACCCTTGGGCCACATGTTTCGAATACGCCAGATCACCAGTACGCCACACCGCCCCGATCCCCTGAGCATACGCCGCCAGCAGAATCCCGTGCGCCGCACACCCCGCCGCCAGCAACTGCTCGGCCTTCGGATACTTGACGTGTTCCTGCAGTTTCGCGATCACCACGACCACCAGCGGCGCCCGCAGCGGGCCGTTGCGCGCCTTGTCGATCATCGCTTCAGTGACTTCGCCTTCCTGCATCTGCGCCGCTTCGGCCAGCAACTCGCCCATTTGCTCACGTGCCGCGCCTTCGACGGTGAGGAAACGGTACGGCTGCAAGTGGCCGTGATCCGGTGCGCGCAGGGCTGCGCCAAACAGGGCTTCGCGCTGCTCGGCGGTAGGGGCCGGTTCGACCAGGCGTGGAACGGAAACACGGTTGAGCAAAGCGTCGAGAGCCTGCATCGGCCACCTCCTGAGAAAAATGTGCGGCTATTCTAGCGGTATCCGGCAACAGGGTGCCGGTTTACATGCCCTGCCCCACGGGTAGAATGGCGCCCTTCCTACATCAGCCCGAGCGGAATTCATGGCGTTGCCGACCTTACGGATCATTGGTTTCATCATCGGCATCTTCCTGATCACCCTGGCCATCGCCATGGTTGTGCCCATGGCCACCCTGGTGATTTTCGAGCGCACCAGCGATCTGCCGTCGTTCCTCTGGGCGAGCATGATCACTTTCCTCGCCGGCCTCGCACTGGTGATCCCCGGCCGCCCCGAGCACATTCACCTGCGCCCGCGCGACATGTACCTGCTGACCGTCAGCAGCTGGCTGGTGGTGTGCATTTTCGCCGCGCTGCCGTTTTTGCTGACCCAGCACATCAGCTACACCGATTCGTTCTTCGAAAGCATGTCCGGCATCACCGCCACCGGCTCGACCGTGCTCAGCGGGCTCGACACCATGTCCCCGGGGATTCTGATGTGGCGCTCGCTGCTGCACTGGCTCGGCGGCATCGGCTTCATCGGCATGGCGGTGGCGATTCTGCCGTTGCTGCGCATCGGTGGCATGCGCCTGTTCCAGACCGAATCGTCCGACCGCTCGGAAAAGGTCATGCCGCGCTCGCACATGGTGGCGCGCCTGATTGTGGCGGCCTACGTCGGTATCACCATCCTCGGCAGCCTGGCGTTCTGGTGGGCCGGGATGAGCCCGTTCGATGCGATCAACCACGCGATGTCGGCGATTTCCACCGGCGGTTTCTCGACCTCCGACCAGTCCCTGGCGAAGTGGACGCAACCGGCGGTGCACTGGGTCGCGGTGGTCGTGATGATTCTCGGCAGCCTGCCGTTCACGCTGTACGTGGCGACCATGCGCGGCAACCGTCGTGCACTGATCAAGGATCAGCAAGTGCAGGGTTTGCTCGGCATGTTGCTGGTGACCTGGCTGGTGCTCGGCACCTGGTATTGGTGGACCACCAAGCTGCACTGGCTGGAAGCGCTGCGGCACGTGGCGCTGAACGTAACGTCGGTGGTCACCACCACCGGTTTTGCCCTCGGCGACTACAGCCTGTGGGGCAACTTTTCGCTGATGCTGTTTTTCTATCTGGGCTTTGTCGGTGGCTGCTCCGGCTCGACGGCGGGCGGGATCAAGATCTTCCGTTTCCAGGTCGCCTACATCCTGCTCAAGGCCAACCTTAACCAGCTGATTCACCCGCGCGCGGTGATCAAGCAAAAGTACAACGGCCACCGTCTCGACGAAGAGATCGTGCGTTCGATCCTGACCTTTTCGTTCTTCTTCGCCATCACCATCTGCGTGATCGCCCTGCTGCTGTCGCTGCTCGGCGTCGACTGGATGACCGCGTTGACCGGCGCTGCCAGCACCGTGTCCGGCGTCGGCCCGGGCTTGGGCGAGACCATCGGCCCGGCGGGCAACTTTGCCACCTTGCCGGATGCCGCGAAGTGGATTCTGTCGTTCGGCATGCTGCTCGGCCGACTGGAGATCATTACGGTGTTTGTGCTGTGTATTCCGGCCTTTTGGCGTCACTGACCGGCGCCTGCAACAGCCGCGCCCGGTAATCGCCGGGCGTGGTGTCGAACCAGCGGCGGAACGCACGGAAGAAGTTGCTCGGATCGGCAAATCCCAGCAGATAGGCAATCTCCAGCAAGGTCATGTTCGGCTGCGCCAGATACTGCTCGGCCAGTTCGCGGCGGGTGTCGTCGAGCAACTGCTGAAAACTGGTGCCCTCCTCCTGCAACCGGCGCTGCAAGGTGCGCTGCGACAGGTGCAGGGTCTGCGCCACGGTATCGCGCTTGGGTTCGCCCTGTGGCAGTAATCGGCACAACACCTGGCGCGCCTTGTGGGTCACGCGGCTTTCAGAGAATCGCGCCAGGTATTCCCCGGCAAACCGGTCGTGCAGCAGCGCCATGGCTTCGTTGGCGGTGGGCAGCGGTGCTTCCATGTCGGCGCGTTCGAAAATCAGCGCATCGTACGGCGCGTTGAACATCAGCGGCGCGTGGAAGGCTTGTCGGTAGGGTTGCAGGTCTGCGGGTTCGTCACCCTGAAACAGCACTTTGACCGGGTGCAGGGTGCGCCCGGTCAACCAGCCGCACAGGCCAAGCGCACAGGCCAGCGAGGCTTCGGCGCTCTGCCGGGTTGGCGGCAGGTGATCGCCATGCACCGTCAGAATCAGCGCATAGCCTTCTTCGAGCAGACGAAAACTCAGGTCGGCGCTCTCGGCGATAATCCGCTGATAACGCACCAGGCGTTGAAAGCCTTCGGCCAGCGTGTTGCTCGACATCAAGGCATAGCCGGCAACGTGGAACGACGCCGGGCGTACCACCTTGCCCATGTTCAGGCCGATCGCCGGGTTGCCGGACAGCTCGACCGCCCGTTGCCAGAGGCGGGTCATGGAATCTTGCGGGAAGCGCGCATCCGGATCATCCAGGGCCGCGTAATCGAGCCCCAGTTGCTTGAACAGTACCCGGCAATCCAGGCCGTCCATCTCCAATGCTTTGACAATCCCCATCGCCCAGCTTGCAGAAGTCGTTCGTTCGCTCATGGCGTTATTCTTTTACATGATGGATCGCATGTTACGACCCGATTTGCGAAGGATACTAAAGTGGCGCCCATTGTCACTGGCTGATGCCAGTGTTCACTCTAGACTCAAATAAGCTACCCGCCGAACAACTTGCCGTCAGAACAATAACCACAGAGATCGCAGTCGTGGAAAACATCAAGCAATTCAACACTTTCGCCGAGTTCTACCCGTATTACCTCAGCGAACACGCCAACAGTACCTGCCGACGATTGCATTTCATCGGCACCACGCTGGTGATTTTCATTCTGGCCATGACCATCGCCAAAGGCGCCTGGCTGCTGTTGCTGGCCCTGCCGCTGGCCGGTTACAGCTTCGCCTGGGTCGGCCATTTCTTCTTTGAAAAGAACCGTCCGGCGACTTTCCAGCATCCGCTGTACAGTCTGCTCGGCGATTTCGTCATGTACCGCGACATGATCCTCGGCCGCGTGGCGTTCTGAACCCCGACCCATCAGGAGGCTTGCCGATGAACGCCAATGCCCGCTTCACTCACATGCAGGACGGCACGCAGGAAGACTGGGCGATCATCGCCGCGGACTTCAGCGCCTACGCTCGGCAGTTGCCGTCGCGGATCATCGCGCACCTGAAGTTGCTCGAAGGCGATTTCGGCGGCTTCCCGGTGGATCGCCTGACCCATTCGCTGCAAACCGCAACCCGCGCCTATCGCGACGGGCGTGACGAGGAATACGTGGTCTGTGCACTGCTGCATGACATTGGCGACACCCTCGGCTCCTACAACCACCCGGACATCGCGGCGGCGATTCTCAAACCGTTCGTCAGTGCCGAGAATCTGTGGATGGTCGAGAAGCACGGGATCTTTCAGGGTTATTACTTCTTCCATCACCTGGGCATGGATCGGCATCTGCGCGAGCAATTCGCCGCGCATCCGCAGTATCAGGCCACGGCGGAATTTTGCGCCAGGTACGATGCGGCGGCGTTCGACCCGGCCTATGAAACCCTGCCACTGAGCTTCTTCGAGCCGATGATGGAGCGGCTGTTTGCCCAGCCGAAGCACTCGATCTACAAGGCGGCGATGGAAGAACACAGCCCGGCCTGAGAACACCACAGATCAATGTGGGAGGGGGCTTGCTCCCGAAGGCGGTGTGTCAGATAAACATGTACTTACTGATACACCGCATTCGGGAGCAAGCCCCCTCCCACAGGAGATATCTGGGGTCTAGGCAATCTCGGTAACCTTGGCGGCCTTGAGCTGTGCCTCACGCGCCTGTGCATCCGCCAGGCGATACAGCTCGATCGTGCCGTCCCAGTGCTCGATCAACGCCGTGCACGACTCCACCCAATCGCCGCAATTGAGGTAATCCACCTCGCCGACTTTACGAATCTCGGCATGGTGAATATGCCCGCACACTACGCCGTGCAATTCGCGTTTCACGCATTCGTGGGCGATGGCTTCTTCGAAGTCGCTGATGAAGCTCACTGCCGTCTTCACCTTGTGTTTCAGGTACGCCGACAACGACCAGTAGCCGTAGCCATAACGCGCTCGCCAGTGATTGAGCCAGCGGTTGAGGGTCAAGGTGAATTCGTAGGCCGAGTCGCCGAGGAAGGCCAGCCAGCGGTGGTAGCGGGTGATCACGTCGAACTGGTCGCCATGGATCACCAGCAGGTGCCGGCCATCCGCCGTGACATGCACCGCCTCGTCGACCAACTGGATGTTGCCGAGAATCAGCTTCGAATAACGGCGCAGGAATTCATCGTGGTTGCCGGTGACGTAGATCACCTCGGTGCCGCGCTTGCTCATGGTCAGCAGGCGACGGATCACGTTGGTGTGCGCCTGCGGCCAGTACATGCCACCGCGCAGCTTCCAGCCGTCGATGATGTCACCGACCAGATAGATCTTGTCGGCGTGGTAGCCCTTGAGAAATTGCGACAAGTGCTCGGCCTGGCAATCCCGCGTGCCCAGGTGCACGTCGGAAATCCACAAGGTACGCACCCGTTGTTTGCGGCTGGGTCTGGCGAGCTCGGCGCTGGTCATGGGCAACCCTCTGCGATGTTTTCGCCACTGTGCACGTGCCGGGTGAATCGACCATGACAGACAGGCGTCAGTCGTGTGACAGCGCGCAAGCCCGTCGCCCCGGTGTAGACTGGCGCTCACTTCGGAGACTTCTTCCATGCGCCCGATCCTCACCCTGCGCCAATACACCCACGACCTGATCGTCCACAGCCACGACCACGCGCAACTGGTTTTCGGGCTGTCCGGCGCGCTGGATTTCGAAGTCGAGGGTCAGGGCAGCCAGGTGCGTCAGCAGAGTTTCGTGGTGGTTCCCGGCGGCGCGCATCACGCCTGCGGCAGCCCCGATGGCAGTCGTTGTCTGGTGCTGGACGTGCCGGACGGGCCATGGCTGAACGATTCGCTGGGCGAGCACGCCGACGCCAGTCAGCGCTTGCTCGACCAGCCTGCGCGATTGTCGCTTGATGCCGGGCAAAGCCAATTGGTCCACTGGCTGGCGCACAGCCCGGTCACGGATCCGCTGATCGCCCAGCAAGGCGCAGTGTTGCTGCTGGCCAGCCTGAATCACGCCAGACCTGCCGAACATTCGGCGCGGCGCCTGCCCTACGCAGCGCTGGATGCGCACATCGAACAATACGCCGCCTACCCGCTGCAGGTGGCCGATCTGGCGCAGATCGCCGGGCTGTCCAGCGCCCGCCTGCATGCGCGCTTCATGGCTGAATGCGGGCAGACACCGATGGACTACATTCGCAGCCGGCGCCTGCACAAGGCAGTCTGCCTGCTGCGCGACACGGCGCTACCCATCGGCGAGATCGCCAGTCGGGTCGGCTACAGTTCGCAAAGCGCGTTCGCGGCGGCGGTGTTGCGCGAGTTCGGCGCTTCGCCGGGGCAGTTGCGCCGCGACTCCTGCGACAAAAAACGCTAGTTCGCCGACAGACTTCTGCGCCGCAACGCGTTTCAATGGGCAACATTGAAACCGTGTTCGGATTAAGGATTGCAATGACTCCGCGTACCGCCCTCGGCGCCCTGCACATTGGCGCTCTGATGTTCGGCCTGACCGGTGTGTTCGGCAAACTCGCGGCCGCCTCGCCGGCGGTGATCGTCTTCGGACGTGCAGCGTTTGCCGTGCTCGCCCTGGCCTTTTTCGCCCGCTTCGCCAGTCAGCACGGCTGGCGGACACTGCAGGCGGTCGACTGGCGGCGCCTGGCGCTCAGCGGCGTGTTGCTGGCCGGGCACTGGGTGAGTTTTTTCATCGCGGTGAAGGTCGCCGGCGTGGCCATCGCGACCCTGGGCTTTACCAGTTTCCCGGCGTTCACGGTGATTCTCGAAGGGCTGATTTTCCGCGAACGCATCCGCGCCAATGAAATCGTGCTGGTGGTGCTGGTCAGCGTCGGTCTGGTGCTGGTGACCCCGGCGTTCGATCTGGCCAGCGGCGCCACTACCGGGTTGCTCTGGGCGGTGCTGTCGGGCTTGCTGTTCGCCCTGCTGTCGCTGACCAACCGCGCCAGCTCCGGACGCATCCCGGCGGTGCAGGCCGCGCTGTGCCAGAACGTGGTGGTGGCGCTGTGTCTGCTGCCGGTGGCTGCGCCGCAACTGAGCGAAGTGCGCGCGCTGGACTGGCTGTGGATCGGTCTGCTCGGGGTGTTCTGCACCGGTGTCGCCCACAGCCTGTTTGTCGCCAGCCTCGCGGTGATCAAGGCGCGCACCGCCGCCGTGGTGTTCGCCATGGAGCCGGTCTACGGAATCACCGTCGCCTGGTTGCTGTTCGATGAAAACCCGACCGTGCGCATGCTGATCGGTGGCGCGCTGATCATCGTTGCCATCGTGGTCTCGGCGCGGATGTCAGGCAGCGCCGACAAGAAAACCGTGGCTGCCGAAGCCGCGTCTCACTGAGTGCGATCGTTATGGCCAAGGTCGCGCTCAGGGTCGATCTGATCGCGCACCCGCTGCTTGAGCACCTTGGCCTCGGGAAAACCACCGTCGGCCTTGCGCTCCCAGATCTGCACGTCGTCGCAGCTGATGTGAAACACCCCGCCGGTGCCGGGCACCAGTGAGACCTTGCCGAGGTCATCGCCGAAGGTGCTGAGCAGCTCCTGCGCCAGCCACGCGGCGCGCAGCAGCCACTGGCATTGGGTGCAATAAGTGATGACGATTTCCGGTTTTGCAGCAGACATGTTCGCTGAAACTCCTGAGACAGAGGGCGCCGCTATAATAGCCGGCTTTATCGCTTGCCCCGAGACTCACCATGCGCCGTTTGCTGTTCTGCCTGCTGCTTGGCTTCCTGCCCCTCTTTGCTAATGTCACCGTGCATGCCGCCGAAGCGCCCCGCCCGAAAGTCGGCCTGGTGCTGTCCGGTGGCGCCGCCCGTGGCCTGGCGCACATCGGCGTGCTCAAGGCGCTTGAGGAGCAAGGCATCAAGATCGATGCGATTGCCGGCACCAGCATGGGCGCAGTGGTCGGTGGCCTGTATGCCTCGGGCTACAAGATCGACGAACTGGAAAAACTCGCGCTGAACATCGACTGGCAGCAGGCGCTGTCCGACGCGCCGCCCCGGGAAGACGTGCCGTTTCGCCGCAAGCAGGACGACCGCGATTTTCTGGTGAAACAGCAACTGAGTTTTCGCGATGACGGTAGCCTCGGCCTGCCGCTGGGGGTGATTCAGGGCCAGAACCTGGCGCTGATGCTGGAGAGCCTGCTGGCGCACACCAGTGACACCCGCGACTTCGACAAACTGCCGATCCCGTTCCGCGCCGTCGCCACCGACATCGCCAACGGCGAAAAAGTGGTGTTCCGCAAAGGCCACCTGCCGCAGGTGATCCGCGCCAGCATGTCGATTCCGGCGGTGTTTGCCCCGGTCGAACTGGACGGGCGGCTGCTGGTGGACGGTGGCATGACTGACAACATCCCGCTCGACGTCGCGCGGGAGATGGGTGTCGACGTGGCAATCGTGGTCGACATCGGTACGCCGCTGCGCAACCGCAAACAACTGACGACCGTGGTCGATGTGCTGAACCAGTCGATCACCCTGATGACCCGGCGTAACTCCGAAGAGCAACTGGCCGCCCTCAAACCCACCGACGTGCTGATCCAACCGGCGCTGGCGGCATTCGGCGTCACCGATTTCGGCAAGGCCCAGGAGATGATTGACGCCGGTTACCGCGCCACGCGGATTCTCGACGCCCGCCTCGCTCAGCTCAAACCTCACGAATCTCAAGACGCCGAACTGAATGCAGCCCGGGCCCCGGGCCAGCGCACGCCGATCATCACCGCGATCAGGGTCGAGAACGATTCGAAAGTCGGCGATGAGGTGATTCGCTATTACATCCGTCAGCCGATCGGCGAGCCGCTGGATCTGGGCCGACTGCACTCGGACATGGGCACGCTGTACGGCCTGGATTACTTCGAACAGGTGCAGTACCGCGTAGTGCACAAGGGCCAGGATCACACGCTGGTGATCAGCGCCCGGGGCAAACGCAGCGGCACCGATTACCTGCGGGTCGGCCTGAACCTGTCAGACGATATGCGCGGTGATAGCGCCTTCAACCTCGGCGCCAGCTACCGCATCAACGGCATCAACCGCCTCGGCGCGGAATGGCTGACCCGCGCACAAATCGGCGACAAACAGGAGCTCTACACCGAGTTCTATCAGCCGCTGGACGTTGGCTCGCGCTACTTCGTCGCCCCGTATGCTGCGTTTGAAGCGCAGAACGTCGATGCTGTGCTCGACAACGACCCGATCGCCCAATACCGCGTCGAACGCTACGGTTTCGGCCTCAATTTCGGCCGGCAGATCGGCAATAACGGTGAAATCCGCTTCGGGGTCGGCGAGGCCTGGGGCAAAGCGGATGTGCGCATCGGCGATCAGGACTTGCCGAGAGAAAACTTCACTGAAGGGTTCTACTCGCTGAAGTACTCGTTCGACTCGCTGGACAACGTCTACTTTCCCCACGAGGGCAAGGACGTCAGCCTGACCCTGATGCAATTCGAACCGGGCCTCGGCTCGGACACGCGCTACCGGCAGTGGGAATTCAAGCTCGATAAAGCCATGAGCCATGGCCCGGATACACTGATTCTCGGCGGCCGTTATGGCCGAACGCTGGACGATGCCAATGTGGTGACGTCGAGCTTCCTGCTCGGCGGTGCGCGACAGTTGTCGGGCTTTCGCGAGGATTCGATTTCCGGGCAGAACGTCAGCCTGATGCGCGCGGTGTATTACCGCCGGTTGACGCCGCGTTCCTATCTGCCGCTGGACTTCCCGCTGTATGCCGGGGCTTCGCTGGAGCGTGGGCGGGCGTGGAACAACGACAATGAATTCGACAGCGGCTACATCAATGCCGCCAGTGTGTTTATCGGCTTCGATACGCCGTTGGGACCGCTGAACTTCACCTATGGCCTGAATGATGCGAATGAGCAGGCGGTTTATTTGAATCTGGGGCAGACGTTCTGATCATTCAAATGGATCTATATTGCCTGCCAGGCCGCCTTCGCGAGCAAGCCCGCTCCCACACTGAAACGCATTCCAACTGTGGGAGCGGGCTTGCTCGCGAAGGCGATAGTTCAGTCAGCGAACAATTCCGCTGACTCAACCTTCAGCGAATCCCCGCCAATAACGTCCGCGCCGTTTGCCTGAGGGGTTCATCCCCTTCCTTGAGCAACTCATTAAGCAAGGCAATCGCACTGTCGATATCCCCGTCATCAAT
Organism: Pseudomonas sp. S3(2024); assembly: GCF_036861315.1. Classification (NCBI taxonomy): domain Bacteria; kingdom Pseudomonadati; phylum Pseudomonadota; class Gammaproteobacteria; order Pseudomonadales; family Pseudomonadaceae; genus Pseudomonas; species Pseudomonas sp. S3(2024). The sequence goes on from NZ_JAZAQQ010000001.1 coordinate 142,839, forward strand.
GCAGGTCTGCGCCTGTTCGAGCTTCACTGACCCGACAGCAGGTTCCGGCTCCTGCAAGCTCAGCGGCTCCAGCGCCAGAGTGGACGGAGGATCGCCGAACGCATTGAGAAAGTCATCGTCCAGCGGCTGCGCGTCCGGTTCGGGGATCCACTCCAGCTCCGCCTCTTCGCTGGCCCCGGTTTCGGGTAACTCGAAGTCTGCTGGCAGGATCTCAAGTCCTGAGTTCGATGCAGACAGATCCGGGTGCTGCTCAGGTGCAGAGCGACTGCCCTCAAGATCCCAACTGGACGCCATCGACAGCTCACCCAGATTCAATTCGAAATCATCCTCGGGCGCCTGCGCCACCGCTGCGGCAGCGACCATCGGCACTGCCGGGGTTATCGGCGCAGCGCCGGTCAGTTTTGGATGCCGTTCACGGATCGCGGCCAGTTGCTGAGGATCCACCCCGGCATCACGCAGGCGGTGTTCCTGTTGTTCATAAGCAGCGCTGTCGCCCTGCCGCCCCAGCACTTCGAGCAATTGCACACCCAATTCGATGCGCTCGGGCTCCTTGTCCATGGCATTGCGCAACAACCCGACCGCCTCACTCAAACGCCCATAAGCCAGATAGATCCCCACCGCCTCCAGCACATCGCCGGCCGCCGGTTCTTCACGGTGTTCGGTGGCTGCGCGGATGCTCGCCGATTGAGTGGTTGGCGGGTCTTCAGGATCTGTTTGCCGATCTGCCGGCAGAGCTGCCAGTGGCGCCGCGCCCTCCACCAGTTGCCGCCGACGTCGTACGAACAGCCCGGCACCCAATAATCCCAGCAGCATCAGCAAGCCACCGAGCAGCGGCCAGTTGAGACCATCGTCGGCAGCTTCAGGCGCGGTGGTGACCGGAGCGGGTGTTGGCGGCGTAACGGCCGGTGCCGCTGGCTTTTGCAACTCGCTCAAACGCGTTTGCAGATCACTGACCTGCTTTTTGCCGTCGGCAATCTGCACATCTTGCGCCTGCAGTCTGGCGTTGAGTTCGTCCACGGTCTTCTGCAACTGCTGATTGAGCAACACGCTGGCCGCCAATTGCTCGGCCACGGCATCGTTGGCTGGCGCCGCCGGAGCGGGTGGCGCTGAAGGGGCGGCGTCGCGCTTGCCCTGAGCAGCCTGAGGCGCCGCCGTGGCAGGTTCGACGGTGGGAAATTCAGAAGATTGCGGACGTGGATCGGGCTCGTCGGTGGCCGGCACGATACTCGGCGATCCGGGTGGATCGATCAGCAGCGTGTACTCGCGCAGCAGGCGGCCATTGGGCTGATCGAGCTGCACCAGAAAATTCAGAAAAGGTTCATTGACCGGTTTGCGCGAGGTCACCCGGATCATCTGGCGATTGCCATGCAGGATCGGGGTGAACTTGAGGTCATTGAGGAAGAACACCCGCTCGACCCCGGCCCGGCCGAATTCATCCGCGGTGGCCAGGCTGGCCGAGAGGTCGCTGGCACTGAGGCCAGCGGCATCCACCAGCGCGATGTCGGCCTTGAGCGGCTGATTGAGGGCCGAATGGACGGTAATGTCCCCCAACCCCAGCGCCATCGACCAGGTCGAATAGCTGAATACACCAGCGACCAGCAGCCATCTGGCGCCACCGCGCAGTACAACGTGCCGACTTGCGAGCATGAGCATCCCTTAAATAAGCAAAACCGGTTTCTATGCGTTCGCACATCCGGTACGAACACGATATTGCCCAGTAGTTCTTATAGTCTGCTCTGCGCGATCCCTCAAAAAACCGGCGCGCGGTTTGTGCCTCAAGATTTTTCCAGATTGCCCAGAATGTGCCCGTGAACGCGCATGCACACCTTAAGATCCGCCTCGTCGACGCCTTCGAACAATTCGTGACGCAGCTGCGTGGCAATGGTTTCGATTTGTTCGATCAGCGGCAACGCCGGGGCGCAGAGCACGATTTTTTTTGCCCGGCGGTCTTCCATCACCGACTGACGTTGCACCAGGCCCTGGCTTTCCAGGCTGTCGAGCAAGCGCGCGAGGGTCGGCCCTTCGACACCGACGCTTTGCGCCAGCTCGCGTTGGGTCGGCGCATCTTCGAAACGTGCAAGGTGCAGCAGCACCAGCCAGCGTGCCTGGGACAAGCCCAGACCGGCCAGCCGGCGATCCAGTTCGGCACGCCAGCCACGAGACATCTGGGCCAATTGCATGCCAAAGCGGTGTTGATCGGTTAACGGCATAAAACTCTCATGAGTAGACTGACAAATAGAGAAAAACTAATTATTAGTCAGCTAAGCATGACATTTGGCTATAGGCAAGAGCCGACCTGTACTGAATCGTTACAACTGCCTGACGGTTGGCGCAATCGCCCTCTTACATTTCGAATTCCGATTGCAGCGCAGCCCTTACGCAGTAAAGAACGCCTTCCGGAACCCGACCGGCGAACAGCTCGGCCACTTCGGCGACCGACGGCAACTCGCCCTCGCCGTCGAGGAACGCGTCCTGCACTTCGCCCATCAGTTCTTCAGGCAAGTCGAGCGCCTGCTCCAGCGACAACTGTTGCTTACCGATGGCCTCGGCGAGCATGGTGTAGACGTTCTTTTCCGAGCATTGCAACTGCCCGGCAATCTGCATCGGGGTCATGCCGGCGCGGGCCAGGGTGATCAGTTCGTGACGCACATCGGCCACCACTTTCGGCGCCTCGGCCTCGCCGCCGAGCACTTCGAGGAAGGCTTCGCCGTAACGTTCCAGCTTGCGCGCACCAACACCGCTGACCCGCGCCATGTCGGCCAGCGAGGTCGGCTGGCTGCGGAGCATTTCCAGCAGGGTCGAATCGGGGAAGATGACGTACGGTGGCACGCCATGCTCTTCGGCGAGTTTGCGCCGCAGTGCACGCAAGGCTTCCCACTGTTCGCGCTCTTCCCCACGCACCAACTGACTGGCCGGACTCTTGCTGGCGGTCTTGGCGGTGACTTGCGGCTTGAGGTCGCGGCGCAGCTCCAGGCTCACTTCGCCCTTGAGCAATGGCCGGCAGGTATCGCTCAGGCGCAGGCCACCGTAGCCTTCATGATCGACGTCGGCCAGACCACGCGCCACCAGTTGCCGGAACAACGAGCGCCATTCGCTCTCGCTCAGCGCCTTGCCGACGCCGTACACCGACAGGTGCTGATGGCCAAAGCTGCGGACCTTTTCGTTGTCCTTGCCCAGCAACACGTCCACCAGATGGCCGACGCCATAGCGCTGGCCGGTGCGATAGATCGCCGACAGTGCCTGGCGCGCCGGCTCGGTGGCGTCCCAGGTCTGCACGCCGTCGACGCAGTTGTCGCAGTGGCCGCACGGCTCGGGCATGTCTTCGTCGAAATACGCCAACAGCGTCTGCCGGCGGCAGCGGGTTTCTTCGCAGAGCGAGAGCATCGCATCGAGTTTGTGCTGCTCCAGACGCTTGTGGCGCTCATCGCCTTCGGAGTTCTGCAGCATCTGCTTGAGCATCACCACGTCTTGCAGACCGTAGGCCATCCACGCATCCGCCGGCAGGCCATCACGGCCGCCGCGCCCGGTTTCCTGATAGTAGGCCTCGAGGGATTTCGGCAGATCGAGGTGCGCGACGAAACGCACGTTGGGCTTGTCGATGCCCATACCGAACGCCACGGTGGCGACCATGATCAGGCCTTCCTCGTTGAGGAAGCGCTTCTGGTGATAGGCGCGCAAATCGTTGGGCAGGCCGGCGTGATACGGCAGCGCCGGGAAGCCCTGCTCGCTGAGAAACGCGGCGACTTCCTCGACCTTCTTGCGCGACAGGCAGTAGACGATGCCGGCATCGCTGCGCCGCTCGGCAAGGAACGCGAGCAACTGCTTGCGCGGCTGTTCCTTGGGCACGATGCGGTAGAAGATGTTCGGGCGGTCGAAGCTCGACAGGAAACGCTCGGCGTTCTGCAGGTGCAGGCGGGTGACGATTTCTTCGCGGGTACGCTTGTCGGCGGTGGCAGTCAGGGCGATGCGCGGTACGTCGGGGAACATTTCCGCCAACTGGCCCAGTTGCAGGTATTCCGGGCGGAAATCATGGCCCCATTGCGACACGCAATGCGCTTCGTCGATGGCGAACAGGGCGATGTTCAAGCCTTGCAGGAACGACAGCATGCGCGGCTGCACCAGACGCTCCGGCGCCAGATAGAGCATTTTCACTTCGCCACGCTTGATCCGGTTGGCGAGGTCACGTTGTTGTTCAGCGCTCAACGTGGAGTTCAGCGCGGCGGCGGCCACGCCCAGCTCTTCGAGGGTGGCGACCTGATCGTCCATCAACGCGATCAACGGCGACACCACCACCGCCAGGCCTTCGCGCAGCAGCGCCGGTACCTGGAAGCACAGGGACTTGCCGCCACCGGTAGGCATCAGCACCAGCGCATCACCGCCGCTGGCCACGCGCTCAATGATTGCACCCTGACGGCCACGGAAACTGTCGTAGCCGAAGATGTCCTTGAGGACGCGTTGAGCCTGTTCGAGCATAAAAACTCCAAAAATCTACCGAAACATCCCTGCACAGGCTGGTTCAGGACAGCCACAGCTGCTTAAACAAAACGTAAGAACGCATTGCAATGACAGCCGCAATACGCGCAGGGAGCGCAAAACGCGGCAGTATACCCGAGCGTTCCCCGGCACAGGGTGCCGCTGATAAGACTCCGCTAGCCGCCAACACGAAAACCCTGTGGGAGCGGGCTTGCTCGCGAAGGCGGCGTGCCAGTCGATGCAAAAGTGTCTGATACGCCGTATTCGCGAGCAAGCCCGCTCCCACTGGGATATTCGTGTTGCCTGTAATTGCGGCAAATCTGCCGTGCGGCTGGCTTGAGCGCTCAAGAAGGCCTAGAATTCCCGCATTGTTTATTCCCCCAAGGTAGCCCCGTAATGTCCTTCGCTGAGCAACTAACCCGCCTGCAAGTCTTTCTCGACGCCGACGAGCTGCACGAAGAGGCGCTGGATTACGTGGCCGCCCACGGTTACCTGACCGCCCTGTCAATCTGTGCAGAAGACGTACCGGAGCGTGAGTGGATCGACGCCCTGTTCGCCGAAGAGCCGCATTACAGCAGCGAAGCCCAGCGCGAAGAAATCGAAGCCACCCTGATTGGTCTCAAGGCACACATCGCCCGCCAATTGGCGTCCGACGAAGAATTCGAACTGCCGTGTGACCTGGACCTGGGCGACGAGCCGGACGACTCTGAACTGCGCGGCTGGTGCATCGGCTTCATGGAAGGCGTATTCCTGCGTGAAGCGGCCTGGTTCGAAACCGCTGAAGAAGAAGTCAGCGAAATGCTCCTGCCGATCATGGTCGGTTCGGGCTTGTTCGACGAGCAGCCAGAGTTCGAAGACATCGCCAAGGACGCCAACCTGATGGACGACATGATCGTGCAGATCCCGGAAGCCCTGACCGCGCTGTACCTGCTGTGCCAGGCGCCAGACGAAAAACCGGCGATCCTCAAGCCACGTCACCACTAAGCCCCAGCCTATGGACAACCCCATAGGCAACCGCTCCCTGATGTTGCGCTACTTCCTGCTGGCCGTCGGCTGGCTCAGCGTGGCATTGGGGGTGATCGGGATTTTCCTGCCGGTTCTGCCCACCACCCCTTTCCTTTTGCTGGCGGCCGCCTGCTTCGCGCGCAGCTCTCCGCGTTTCTATCAATGGCTGGTCGAACACCCGAAGCTCGGGCCATGGATCCGTGACTACCTCGACGGCAACGGCATACCGCTCAAGGGCAAGGTCTACGCGATCGGGCTGATGTGGGCGAGCATTCTGTTCTCGTGCTACCTGGTGCCGCTGCCGTGGGCACGGGGGTTCATGTTGACCAGCGCGGTGTTGGTGACGGTGTACATCCTTCGGCAAAAGACTTTGGATAAATCCTGAATTCCGCCGCCCCCGCTACATCTGCATTTATCCCCGATCCAGCGCCTCAGGCCGTCTATTTCGTGTGTTTCGAGCCAGTTATCCAAGTGCCCTGGCACTGACCGCTCGTCGGACAAAACCTCCTACCTGTTATTTCTGACAGTAGGCAGCACTCGCCATATCAGGCCCAATCAATCAACGCCTTCCTCGCAGAGCCACCTGTCCTTCGCCGAGGTTTTTCGTCATGACGCACTTTCACTCCTTCCTGTTTCCACGCTTGCAGACTGAAATTCCGGGGCTGAAACTGCGTCCCTTGAGGATTTCGGCCATGATAGAGCCGATCGTCAATGGGGACGGCGGTATCAACTGCAAAACCTACTACCAGTTTCCCGACGGTTTGTTCTGCGCCGTCGATGCCTACGCCGAACCCATGCGCAAAGGTGACACGCTCGATATTTATTGGGGCAAGGATCACAAGATCTTTACCCGGGTTCTGCAGGACGACGAAGACGGCAGCAACCAACCGGTGTTTTTCTTCCTGCCTGTGACGAACATCCTTCCCGGCTGGGTCGACGAGGTCTACTACGTACTGACCCGCGCAGGCAGCACCAGCCCCGACGAGCCCGCCACACCCTTGCGAATACTGGTGAAGCTGGATCTGCCGGGCGGCAAAGACGATGAGCCCCATTTGCCCGGACATGCAAAATTGCACATCGTGCAGCTGCCGCGCGACGTCATCGTTAACGGTGTGGATGCGGTTTGGGCAGCCAAGGGTGTGCCGATGGTTATTCCTCCCTACCCGAACATCGCCGTGCGCGACGTTATCCAGGTGCAATGGGGCAACGCCTTCTTGTCACCTCATACCGTCAGCGCCGATGAGGCAGCCGGCACGGCACCTATCGAGATCACCGCACACCAGGACGATATTGTGGCCGGTGGCGACGGCAACGCGCAGGTGGTGCATTACGGGATCCATGACGAGGTATTCAACCACTCCGAGAAGTGGTCGCTGAGAACCACAGTCAAAGTCATGTCCGGAATCCGGCAGCTGGATGAGCCGATTATCCAGGAGTCAGTCAACGGCATCATTGATCTCGACAAATTGAACAATCGCGATGTCAACGTGCATGTTCGCGCCTCCACCAGCGATTTCGAGGTGGGTGACACCGTCACCATGACCTGGGTAGGCACACCACCCACCGGTGCTCCGCTGCCCAACCGACAATCCCAGAGGGTGGAAAGCTTCCCCAGCATCCTCATGTTTCAGATTCCGAATGCGCAGGTCCGGGCGATTGCCATGGGAACCGCAGACGTATCGTATGTGCGCTACAAAAAGGACGATGGCTCTGCGCTCCCCTCCAGGCACGAACTCGCCACGGTGGAAGGCCGGATCCCCGCGCCGGTCTTATGCGAAGCCGCGGGCAATACGGTGAGCGCCGATATCACATCGGCCACCGTGAACCTTCAGTACCCGGGCATGACCGCGGACGATATCGTCGACATGGCCTGGCTGGGCACCAAGGCCAATGGCATTCCCCACTTGTATGAGGCTCGGCACATCGTCAGCCCGCAGGACGTGGAAAATCATCTCGTGACCTTGTACGTGCCGGGAAAACATCTGCGGGTGCTGGAGAACGGTGCGCTGAATCTGTTCTACCGGGTGTCCCGTGACGGGCCGCACTGGCGGGGCGCGCATGAGTCCGGACATCAGGAAATCAACGTGTTGCGATTCACCTGAGTCGCAGGCCTCAGGTCAACCCGCCGGCCCGGACAGCGGGTTGACCGGCAGGCCAGCACAAAAAAACGCCCGGCAGGTGCGAGGCGTTTTTCAGGTATTCGCATCATGACGCGGCTTACCAGGTCCAGCGCACTCCGAAACTCAAGTCATACGGTTTCTCGATGGACTTGCCATGGCTGTAGTCGTAACCGGCATACACTTGCAGGTCCTTGGTCAATGCCACTGCAACGCCTGCTCCCAGCACACCACGGGTGCCAGACAAGTCGTTGTTGAACTGATTATCAGCGTTGACCGTCACGCGGTTGTTATTGATGAACTCGTGCTGCACCGCAACGCGCACATAAGGCTGGGCGACCATGCCATTGCCCATGTTGAAGTTGCGGCCCACAGTGGTTCCCGCTTCACCCAGCACCGAGCGGCTGCGATCACCGTCGGCCTCCATGCCATTGTCCAGATCAAAGTTGCGCCCACGAATCAGCGCAGTCGACAGTTTGCCGTACGGCTCGATGTAGTAGCCGTTGCCCAGGGTGATCTGGCGCCCGAACTCCGCCGAAGCGCTTATGCCGGAGTTGTCATAACTGCCCTTGGCGCGGGTGCCATCGCTCATGCCGACTTTCGTATCGCTCTGAAAGCGGTTGAACTTGAGCAGCGCATCAAAGTAGTAACCGCTCTGCTTGTTCATCCAGGTTACGTAAGGGCCCAGATAGTAGCTGTCAACCGTACCCGAAGTCCCCTGTGCGACGTCCAGATTGGTATGGCTGTAGCCACCCATGATCCCGGCCACCCACAGACTGTCGCCCAGGTGCGTATCCGCCCCCAGCGAAAGCCCCTGCTGGGTCTGCTGATAACCCACGCCGGAAGCGGCGTTGATGTTGTACTTGTTGCCGTAGGTGCGCATCCACAGGCCGGTGTCACCCCCATTGAAACGCAACTCGCCCATGCGGCTGCGCAAAGTTGCCGCCTCGGCATACAACAGCGTCACCGGAGCGTTGAACAGCGCCAGTACCGATTTCGCCCCGGGGCTGATGGTCTTGGTGGTCGGGTCGAGAAACCATTCCGTACCGCCCTCCCCCACTTCTCGCCGAGCGAGGTCATACGACCAGGTACCCAGATCGACATGCCCGCCTCTCAGGGCAAATTGCGCGTCGCCGGCGGCGGTGTGCACCAGGGTCAACTGTTGCGGGTTCAGCGCGTCCAGACCGGAAGCGGCCACCAGCAATCCGAATTGTCCGCTGGCAACGCCCGTGACATTGAGGAAGTCGTGCAGACCGGTAGCGAAATTGCCCTTCATTTCGACCGTACTGGAACCATCCGGCGAGCCGGCCAGCGTGCCGACGTTCAACTGGTAGAAGGTATCTGGCACATCCTGCGCACCAAAGCGCACCGTCCCGCCATTCATGGCGAGTGTTCCTACAGTGTCAGCGCCTGTCAGGGTCCAGCTCGAACCGCTGTTGACGGTCACACCGTTGACCTTGTCGAGGCGGCCGGTCAGTTGCGAGTTGTTCTGCAGGGTGACGTTGGCGGTCGAACCGTTTTCGACCAGCACATCGCCCTTCATGTTGCCCTGATCGAAGGTGAGATTGGCGGTACTGTTGCCGGCGACGTTGACGTTGCCTTGCAGCGTGCTGTCGCGGACAAACATGCCCGCGGTGGAAGCGCCCTGCACCGTCAGCACGTTGCCGTTGCCCCCCGTCAGGGAGGACTGGTTCAACACCTCAAGGGTGGCATTGATGCCCTTGTCCACAAGAATCGCATCACCGGTGCGGCCTTCCACACTGGCGTTGTCGAGCCGCAGTGAATTGTTGCCCAGGCCCGAGGGATCCCTGCCCATAGTCACCCCGGTCTTGTCGCCGCTGATAACCGTGTTTGCGGAGGCGCGTACATCCCCCCCCAATATGTTCAGGCCGGTACTGTCAGCCCCAGTTCCGGTCACCTGACTGTTGATGAGCGTGAGCGTGCTCAAGCCGGTGACCTGAGCACCGATTTCCCCACCCTTGAATTGACTGTCGGTTGCAGTGACCGTGGAGCCCAGGGTCGAGCCGATAGACCGATTGACCGCTAGCCCCATAAAGTCGCTGGTCACGATGGCGCGAGTGAGATCACCCGTGCTGCCGGTTATGCGGATACCCTCCAGCCCAATGTCGGCATTGACCGTTGCGCCGTTGATATTCAACGTTGATCCGGACGTGACAGACAGACTCTGGGTGGTGGCCCCCGCGATGTTCAGCACACTTGCGTTGCGTACCAGATAATCGCTCTGCGGTGTGCTTGCATCGATATCCAGCGTATTGCCGTTATCGACGATAACGGCGGCAAAAGAATGCCCGCCGGTAAAAAAAAATGCTGGCAGCACGACCAGCATTTTAAAGAGTCCTGCCGCAGCATTTTTTTGCAGCGAAACATGGTTTTTGTTCATGACGTGGCTTCCTGAATGTTCATCACCTCACATCTTTCAGAAGAAACGCCAAAAGACTGTAAGAGGCGCGAACAATACCTATCCGGGTCAAGCAAAAATGTAGGAGAAGTCCTAGCTCCGGACGGAAAAGTCCTTTCCCGCTCGAGGAATGATCCGCCTGTTTCAGCAACCGTTTCAGCGAGGACACGGGAGGCGTAGCGGCCTCCCGTGTTTCCTTTGAAACGCATTGAATCAGGTAGGCAACGGGCAACTTCCGCCATCACCCGGATTGACCAGGTAAACCCTGACCAAATGCTCTTTGGAGGGAACGTCGCGCCCGTTAATGACAGCCGTATAACCGACGCTACCCCACGCATTCAGAGTCGCGAGCAAGGGCGCGTATGGGATCTTCACAATGAAGCCGGCCGCGGCCTCCTGATCTGTCGGTGTGTAGAACACCTCCTTGTCTGTCCCGGGTTTGGGGTTTGCACCGCCGTCGTCGGTATAACCCTGATAGGTGAATGTCAGCTCTTGATTCGCCAGTGCCAATTCCCCGCCCGGGACGTGCACCTCGACCACCACACCCTCGATGGGATCCAGGCGCAAGGCTTTGCAGTTCAGCCAGTCAGTATAGTTAGGATCAAGGTGTAAAAATGCCGGATCAGGTACAGTGTCCACTTGAATCTCCACATCCACGTTCCTGGGTTTTGAAATATCTACGTTGTCGTTCAGGGGATGACCGATGACGTAAGCCATCGGGTGCGTTGGATCACCGTTACCTGCCGCCGCAATAACGTCCCACTTCACTTTCCACTCAAGCGATGTGGGGATAACGTCTGGAATCGTAATGAGGCCACCATCCTCCTCAGAAACAAGCTGGCCCGCATATTCAAGTTGAACGGTGTCATCTTCCTTGGCGTCGGCATAGGTATTGACCGTGACAGTAACAAGCTGATCTTTGTCGGCTTCTCGCAACGTATTGACTGGGCCTCCGGAATCACCCTGAACCGTCACCAACGCCAGAATTGGATTGGTCGGGTCTGGATTATCCGGATCAATCGGCAGACCGGGCTTTCGCAAATCAACGTCAACATCTTTGGAAATCGGAGTTGGCGGGTAATAGGTGCTGCCGCGTTTGATTTGGTAGCGGGCCGCTACAGTTTTTACACCAGGGTCGTTGTTGAACACGTCTTTGAACGAAATATCGACGTAAAACGGGAACCCGCTGATGGTCTTCTCCACCTGCAGAATGTCGTCGTAGGTCACCACCAACTTATCTCCCTGTAAGTAGTTGGTGTATTCGTCAAGGATTCCCACGCCCAAAGGCGTTTGCGCATCCGCCAGATCGACCAGACCGTCACCGACACCGTCATACAGCGGAATACTAAGGGGCAACAGCCCCTCGGGTGGGTCCGTCAGAACGACCGTAACGTGGACTGGTGGAGAAAAAGCACTTGGGTTTCCCTTACGGTCGGTGACTCTGAAAAAAAGCGCGTGAGTCCCTTCATCTTGCTTTAATACTTGTTCAGCGGTAAGTCTAAGCACGATCTCAGTGGTGGTATCAGTCCGGGTGACCGAATCGACAACCTCTGCCAACACTGTCGAGTCCCCATATAACAACTCTATAAAATCGCCAATCTTCATATCTGCATAATTAGAAATCTTAATGGCTACAGAAACATTATCGTCCAGATATTTTTTGGTAATACCGTCATTTATTATTTCATCCGGAAGTCCAACCGGAAAAAACGGGTGCGGAGGAGTTCTGTCAACATTGCATTCCAACGGAACAGAGTTGCTCTCATTACCGCCTTGATCGATAAAGTATCCCAACTCATGTGTCCCCGGCCTATCGGTGAATCCGGCAGGAAACGTCATGTCGATTTCAAGGATATCGGGGTCCAGCGGCGTCGTATAAGGGTATCGAGTAGAGGGTATCCGACTTCCGTCAAACGTCAGATCAATGAAGCCCGGTACCATCTCCGGGTCGTCAGCCTCCGCAGGCCTCGGAACCAGACACTTGAAAAGCATTCCCTGCTGGCTCAGCGGAATCTGGTTGGTTTCATCATCCGCCGTATCGTCTAGAAATGGGTTGTCTGGATGCACTTTGATCACGGGCGCATCAACTTTTGTAACAGCATGGCGAACTTTCATATAATCGACCCGACTTTGTTCAGCGGGCGTCAATGGTTTCGGACTTGCCATTTTTCAACTCCTTCAGAAACGGGCTTTATCTGCCCGGAATTTTGTCAATCAACTAACGCCCAAAAAGCGGGCACAACACTCTCTGTCAGCCACGAATAAATACTCGTGACTGTCCCGACTAAAAACGGCTAATGCACTTTAATTAATCAAACACCCGTTACGGTTCCGTGCAGGTTTCATTAGTGGGTGAGCACACTGCACCACTGGGCATGGTTCTATTGATAATCACGAACTCTTTTTTTGAAACACCCTGCCCACCCGTAAACTTTTTCAAGGTGTAATGACATAACGCCGAACCCTGGTTTTCCATCGGCGCTATCAATTTTTCGTAATCGGTCACATGCACTTCAAAACCGTTTCTTGCCTGATCCGCACTCAAAGTGGTGAAGAACGGTTGCGCGGCCCCGGGAATGGGCATGGTGCCATTCGGTCCCGCGCATCCCTGCCAGAACAAAGTCACGATGTCCTTCTCGTCAAACGCCGGGTTGCCTTCAATCCTCACGCGCACCCGCTCCCAGAGACGCGGTTTCGCACAGCAGTCAAGCGTTCCTCTGATGCCAGCGTCAGGGAACGAAGGCTCTTCGAGACCTTCGATAATGATGATCGACACCTTGACGGGCGTGAATGGCGCCAACTGCTGGTTGACGCCATTGCTGGTGGTGTAATGGACCGGCAACGCCGGGTTCAGCCGGTCCTGGTCAATGACCGACCATGGAATATTGAACGGCACTCTCTTGCCGGCAACGTCACCGCTCTGGACGATGTATCTCGCCACGGGCGTACTGATGCTCCCCCAATAAACTTCGATCGTGTGCCCTCGTTCAGGTGCGTCGAACAAGGTCAGAAAGCCGTCGGCGTCCTCGCCGAAATCTTCGGTAAGCAATGTGTTCAGCACCTTGGAGTTGGCGCCGTAGATCTCCAGCAAGGCAAGCTTGGGGTTCAACAACGCCGGCGCATTGGCGTGATCCTGGCCTGCCACCGTCAGGTTCACCGATACCAGGGTTTCCATTGATGGTTTGCTATCGACGCCCCCTGAACGCACGCGGTAAGTGACACGAGCATTCACCGGCCCCAGCCCCTTGGCTGTGAGCGCACTCCACGGCACAGGGATCACGCAAGGAAAGTTGGCCGGGTCGACATCCTGCGGCGGCAGAACAGTGCCATCCCAGTCCAGCAGTATCTGATCGCCGCTCAACGGATTGTCATAGGCATCGATTTCGACCGTCACCGCCCCTTGGTTGACCGCTCCCTCCCGGGCGTGCTGCCGATCGATCAAGCCTCTGTCCGACAGGGGGATGCGCGGAGGTTTGTGAACGGGCACCCCCGGGCTCAGATCGACGAACACAGGCAGCGGCCGCGAGCGCGGCCCCCGGTTTCCGGCCCAGTCGCGCAAGCGATAATAGATGTATCGCTGTCCATGACCGCGCAGGCGAATTTCGTCTGCGTAGACGGTGATGATGAGTTGATCGTTATCGATATCAAACTGACTGAACGCCTGCTCGCGGATTTCGGTTTCGAAGTCCGGTGGCGTGTTGGTGTCCGTCCAGTAATAAATCGCCCGGTCACGAGCCTTTACGTCCAGATAGAGGCGTACTTTGAAACGAACCTGACCGTGCTCGTCCAAATAGTCATCGGTGATGTCGCCCTCAAGATCCAGCAGCTCCAGCATCGCCGGTTCCTGGCCGTCATCCGGCGGCACTCTATCGACAGTGATGGTTTTTTTCAGCGATTCCGCGTCGTTGCCACCAATCACGAGCTTGTACGACAGGTCGTAAACGCCAGCTGCCAGGTCCCCTTGAGGCACCGAAACAATCTTGTCACCCGGATCAATGGGAATATCGAACGGGAACACCCCCGCCGTGTCGTCATCAAAGGGAAGCCCCCGTCGCCTGAAGCCCACCAACACGACGTCTTTTACGAATTCCGGCTCTGTCGAGAAATCCCACGCCGGAATCGTGATTTTCAAATCGCGATTCAATACATCGCGAGGTAATAGCCCGTCCGGGCTCTCATTACCCTCTTCGTCTTTCAGGATATCCGGAACAATCGGTTCTGGAATAACCACAAGACTTGTTTCGACATCGCCGCGCGCGTGTTGCGGATCCATCGACGACTCTTCTGGGGGCACCATTGCGAAACTCCACGGCAATTGAGCGGGCAGTGTTCTCGCGCAGGGCAGTCGTGAAGATAAAACGGGCGTTGACTGACGATGGCGTGGAACGTTTGTGACCCAATTAGATGCCTGCCGGAAAAAGCTGACTACTGTCAGAAATACTAGGTTTTCTTACCGTTTGTCGGGAATTCGATGGAAATGCCCAAACAGTCAGCTCAGCGTGAGGCTGCATTTTTGTTGAGCTGAATGGGGGGTGGAGTCGCCGCGCGACCCAGCGGGAGCAGACTCCCTCGCCATGGGTTGGGGTTCATCGCAGAGTCGACTTCTCTGCGGCAGCGCCTACTGGGAAGCAGTTTCAGGCATGCAAAACCCGCCCCCCGACCGTTCATCGCAAATACCTCCTTACCTGTAATTTCTGACAGTAGCCAACGCTCGACTCCTACAAGGCATCTTTGCCGGGCACTTAACCCGTGACCAACGCAGATCCACTGTGGGAGCGGGCTTGCTCGCGAAGAGGCCAGAACTGTCAGCGCCTATTCCTTGGGCACAACATTATCCAGCGCCTGATTCACCGCCAACTCCCCCAGCATCACCACCTGCGCAATGCCCAACACCGTATTACGACTCGGCCCCTCCAGCGTGCCGGCGAAATCGCCGAGCATGACCGTGGCCGAGGCCAGGGATTCGCAGGCGTTGGCCAGCAGGGATTCGGTGTCGGTTTGCGGGTTGACCATGAACATGCTGCTGGGGGTGTAGGGTGTGGCCATGATGTTTGCGGGCGCGAGGTAGTGGTCGAGGGCGCGTTCGGCGGCTTCGTGGAGTTTTCTGGAGTTGAGGGATTCGTACGGCGATACCGGGTCTGTGATTGGTGGATTGGGTGGGGTTTCGGACATCAGCTGGAACTCCGATCGAGGCACTTTGGAAGAATGACTTCGTGTAGGAGCTGCCGAAGGCTGCGATCTTTTGATCTTGTTTTTAGAAGCAAAATCAAAAGATCGCAGCCTGCGGCAGCTCCTACAGGGGACCGAGCAGTTAGTTCGGCACGCGGCGGACGTCCAGTACCCGGTTGACCATCAGTTCACTGAGCATGATCACCTGATGCAGCATCAGCATGGCCCGGCGCTGTGGCTGGTCGACGACGTCGCCGATATCGCGGGCCATGTCGCTGGCGGCGGCTAACGATTCGCAGGCTTCGACGAGCAAGGTTTCTTCGTCCACGGTGGGGTCGATGAGGAAGATTCTGTTCGCCTTGCATGACGAGGTTGAAGGGATCGAGATCTTCAGGGCGCCGGGGTTGAGGTAGAAGTTGATGGCGCGGTCGGTTGCCGCTTTTATCTTCTGCGGGTCGAGGGCCGGGTCGTATGGGATTGGATCGACGTCCGGGGGGTTGGGTGTGGCTTTGAACATAAATGAAACTCCAATTTGAACAATAGGAGCCATCACCCTCGCTACCAAACGGCGGGTGGCGGCCATGCGCGGGTTGGTAGACCGGTCAAATTGGGTAACCCGGCGCTCACGAATGAGCCCCACGCATGCCCACCATACAAAGCCATATCTCAAAAAAGAAACAGCAATGAAGGTGTCGCAACAACGACAATTTAAGACGGGCTACCAAACCCGATCACTGATTTTCAGTGACAGGGATACGATATAGCCCGCCCCATAGCCGTGTAAGCCGGCGGATTCTGGCGTACGCGTAGGTAACGGCGCAAGGCGTTGTAGCCGGTATGGCGTAACGGTTCGTGTACTTTAAACGTGGTTGCGGGGTTATGTTTATGTGCGGGGTTTGCTCTGTTGTTTTGATTTTGTCTGGTAGGCCGCTTTCGCGAGCAAGTCGAATCGTCGCACCGCCGCTCCCACAGTTGGAATGAGTGCATTCAGGTGGGAGGTTGGTCGGTTGGGAGGCCGCCATCGCTGGCAAGCCAGCTCCCACCATTTGACCGAGTGTATTCAGTTGGGGATTGGTCGGCTGGGAGGCCGCTTTCGCGAGCAAGTCGAATCGTCGCACCGCCGCTCCCACAGTTGGAATGAGTGCATTCAGTTGGGAGGTTGGTCGGCTGGTAGGCCGCCATCGCTGGCAAGCCAGCTCCCACCATTTGACCGAGTGTATTCATTTGGGGATTGGTCGATTGTGAGGCCGCTTTCGCGAGCAGGCTCGCTCCCACAGTTGGAATGCGTGCATTCAGGTGGGAGGTTGGTCGGCTGGGAGGCCGCCATCGCTGGCAAGCCAGCTCCCACCATTTGACCGAGTGTATTCAGTTGGGGATTGGTCGACTGTGAGGCCGCTTTCGCGAGCAAGCTCGCTCCCACAGTTGGAATGCGTGCATTCAGGTGGGAGGTTGGTCGGCGGGTAGGCCGCCATCGCTGGCAAGCCAGCTCCCACCATTTGACCGAGTGTATTCAGTTGGGGATTGGTCGACTGTGAGGCCGCTTTCGCGAGCAAGCTCGCTCCCACAGTTGGAATGCGTGCATTCAGGTGGGAGGTTGGTCGGCGGGTAGGCCGCCATCGCTGGCAAGCCAGCTCCCACCATTTGACCGAGTGTATTCAGTTGGGGATTGGTCGACTGTGAGGCCGCTTTCGCGAGCAAGCTCGCTCCCACAGTTGGAATGCGTGCATTCAGGTGGGAGGTTGGTCGGCGGGTAGGCCGCCATCGCTGGCAAGCCAGCTCCCACCATTTGACCGAGTGTATTCAGTTGGGGATTGGTCGACTGTGAGGCCGCTTTCGCGAGCAAGCTCGCTCCCACAGTTGGAATGCGTGCATTCAGGTGGGAGGTTGGTCGGCGGGTAGGCCGCCATCGCTGGCAAGCCAGCTCCCACCATTTGACCGAGTGTATTCAGTTGGGGATTGGTCGACTGTGAGGCCGCTTTCGCGAGCAAGCTCGCTCCCACAGTTGGAATGCGTGCATTCAGGTGGGAGGTTGGTCGGCGGGTAGGCCGCCATCGCTGGCAAGCCAGCTCCCACCATTTGACCGAGTGTATTCAGTTGGGGATTGGTCGACTGTGAGGCCGCTTTCGCGAGCAAGCCCGCTCCCACAGGGGAGCCTTGTTGTTCACACAATGGTGAGCACCCTAAATCCAATGTGGGAGCGAGCTTGCTCGCGAAGGCTGACTCACTGGCAACACAGTTCTCCAGACAGACAAAACCCGCCGTCCCGACTGATCGGAGCGGCGGGTTTTGTCGTTTCAGGCCTTGATCACACCGTGTCCACTTTCAGCGAATGATCATTGAGCATGCCGCTGATGATCGTCGCCGTGTCGTGCCCGCCGGCCACCACCCCTCCCGCTCCCGGGGTCACACCGTAGTGGCTGGCGAGGTTGACGCCGGCCAAGTCGATGGTCTGGTTCGGCGTGGCGCCGGCCAGCGCGCTGACGTCGATGCTGGTGAGCACCGAGGCGCCGCTGCCGGTGACGGTGAAGTGCAGATAGTCGTCCAGCGACGCGGTGGTGCCGTTTTCACCTTGCAGCAGTTGCGACAGGTCGAGCTTGTCGGTGCCGGGGGTGAAATCGGTGATGGTGTCGTGGCCACTGTTGCCCTTGAGGTACTGGAAGGTGTCCGCGCCGGCCCCGCCCGTCAGGGTGTTGTTGCCCATGCCGCCGATCAGCAGGTCATCACCGCCGCCACCGTTGAGGATGTCGTTACCCAGCCCGCCGTTGATCACGTTGTTATTGTTGTCGCCGGTCAGGGTGTCGTTGAAGTTCGAGCCGACCAGGTTTTCGATATTGCTGATCGTATCGGTGCCGGCGCCGATGGTGTTCTGCGCGCCGAGCAGGCCGAGGTTGACCGTGACCCCGGCGGTGGCGTGGGCATAGCTGACCGTGTCGATGCCGGTGCCGCCGTCGAGAATGTCGTTGCCCGGGCCGCTGTAGAGCAAGTCGTTGCCCGCGCCGCCGTGCATCTCGTTGTTGCCGGAACCGGCAGTCAGTACATCGTTGCCGTCGCCGCCATTGAGGATGTTGTTGCCGGTGCCCGCCACCAGAATGTCATCCCCGGCAGTGCCGGTGAGGGTGTGGCCATCCTGATAGGTGATGCTGACGTTGGCGGTGTCGCTGCCGCCATGGTTGTCATTGGCGGTGTAGGTGCCGTTGAAGTCCGGCGTCACGTCATGGGCGCCGGCGTAGTTGACCGTCATGGTCAATTGATAGTTTTCCGCTGCCGTCGGATTGCTGCCACTGGTGTTGCTGATGTTGGTCACGTGAATCTGGTAGGTGCCATCGGCGCTGGCGGTGATGGTACCGCCATCGGCGATGCTGACGAACGCGCCGCCGTTGACCGAGTACTCCATGGTGACGTGGCCGGCCGCGAGGTTGTGATCCAGGTTCAGCGTTTCGCCCTGTTTCAGTTTGACGGTGATCAGGTCTTCATCGTTGGCATTGGCGCTGGTCACCGCACCGAGGTAACCGCTGACCACCAGCACTGCGGTCATCGCGGCGGTGTTGGCGGCGAATGCAGCGCGTACGTCGGCCAGGTTTTGGTTGGCGGCAGTGTTGCCGGTGCCGGCGAAGTTGATTGCGCCGGTACCGGTGAAGTCCGCGCCCTTGGCTATCCAACCGGTGTTGAAGCTGGTCGGCGAGGCGTTGAGCGTGTCGCCGTCGGGGTCGGTGTCGTTGGCCAGCAACAGTTCGCCCGGCACGGTGATGTTGCTCGACAGCACGTTGGTGATGACATGGTCGTCCACCGCCACTGGCGGCGAGTTGGGGATCACTTTCACGGTCAGCGTCGAGCTGGCGAGGTCGCCGTCGTTGTCGCTGAGGGTGAAACCGATGTTCTCGGTGATCACCGTGGTCGTGGTTTTTTGCGAGGTGTAGCTGTAGTCACCGGTGTCCAGGTTGATCACCAGCGTGCCGCTGTTGTTGGTGGCGATGCTGATCGTGTTGTTCACGGTGTTGAACGTACCGTGGTTGGTGCCGCCGGATGCGGTCAAGGAACCCTGGCCGCTGTTGGCGCGCGGGTCATAGGTGTAGGTGGTGCCGTCGATCACGATGGATTTGATGAAGCCGCCATCGGCGCCGAACGTACCGCCCTCACCCAGCAGCGAACCGGTGACCGGCGCACCTTCCACAGTGCCCGACAGCACCGAATTGAGCTGATTGAGATCGGTGACCACCACCGCATTGGTGTTGGTGTGGCTGATGCCGTCATAGGCCAGCGGATCGAGGTTGGCGTTGCTCACGCCGCTGCCCAGACCGATCGCGTAGTTCTTGATGTTGTTGGCATCGAGGAAGTTTTTCAGCGCGGCTTCGTCGGCAGCGTTGATGTCGCCTTCGTTGGGCTTGCCGTCGGAGAAGAAGTAGCCGACGTTCTGCGCCCCGGTGAGTTTGCCCGAGGTGTTGAACGCGGTCTGCATCACCGCCACGGCAGCGTCATAGTTGGTACCGCCACCGGCGGTGAGGCCGGCGAGTATGGACTTGGCCGTCGCCACATCGACCCACACCGAAGTCCGGTCAGTGGCATTACTGCTGAAGGTGACGAGCTGTACCTTCACATCGCCAAGATCATCGTACTTGTCGAGCAAGGCACTGATGGCCTGCTTGGCCAGCGCCAGCCGTGACAGCCCCGGTACACCGGAGGCGTCGGCCATACTGCCGGAGATGTCGAGGACGATCAGCAGGTTGGAATCGATCTCCACCGCCGCCACCGAGCGATCCGACGCCACGGCTTTGGGCACGTCGTCGATGATGTTGACCACAATCGTGCTGGTGGTGCTGTTGCCCAGCGCATCGGTGGCTTTGTAGGTAAAACTTTCGCTCAGGGTGTTGGCGCCGTCGTTGGCGTTCGGCGTGGTTTTCGGTGCCGAGGTCAGGGTGTAAGTGTAAGTGCCGTCGGCGTTGAGCTGGATCTGCCCGTAAGTGCCGGTGGCGCTGCCGACCAGGGTGTAGGTGAGCGCCCCGCTGCCGCCAGTGACCGCGCCGACCAGGGTGCCGGTGGCGGTTTCGCCGGTGTTGCTCGGATCGCTGCCGGTGACCGTGCCGGGGGCCAGGTCCTGGCCGTCCTTGGTCAGGTCGAGGGCTTTTTCGTAGACCGTCACGTCCTGATCGACCGAAGCAATCAGTTTGCTGTCGGCGACATTGATGGTGATGGTGGTGGTGCTTTCGTCGCCGTCACCGTCGCGGATGGTGTAGGTGAACGTGTCGGTGGCGCCCGGCGGGCTGACGGAGTTCGGGTTGCTGTGGTAGATGGCGTTGCCTGCCGCGTCGAGGGTCAGGTAGCCGTAGGTGCCGTTGATGTTGCTGTTGAGGCCGCCGATCGCCGAGGTCGCGGTATTGCTGCCGGCACGCACGCCGACCACTGCCCCGCCCGCCGCTGCGCCATCGGCGCCAGTGACGTCGTTGCCGAGCACGCTGATATTGACCGTGCCGCCCTCCGCCACCGAGCCGGTGTCGGCCTTGGCGGTCGGCAGGTCATCGATGATGTTGACGTTGATCTGGCCACTGGCGGTGCTGCCATCGGTGTCGGTCGCGACCACGTTGAAGTTTTCGGTGAGGCTGTTGGCGCCGTTACCAGTCGGGTGGTTTTCGTTATCCACCAGGGTGTAGCTGTAGCTGACCACGCCGGTCGCCGGGTTGTAACCGGTGATAGTGAACGTGCTGCCCAGCGGCGACACCACCGATTGCGGGAAGCCTGCGGCGACCCCGTTGGTCACGACGGCAATGCCACCGACGGTGAGGGTTTGCAGGCCATCCAGGGCCGTGACGGTGAAGGTACCGCTCTGGGTCAGTGCCGGGGTGTCAGGGCTGGTGCCGTCACTGAGGTTTTTCTCGTAGACGGTGAGTTCGCCGCCATTGACGTCGAGGCCGTTGAGCACCACCGGATCGTCGTTGTTGTGGATGTTCAGCACCAGGTTCGCGGTGCTGGTATCGCCGTCAGCATCGGTGAGCGTGTAGGTGAATGTCTCGGTGCCGTTTCCACCGCCGTGCAGCGCCTTGAAATCGGCGTCAGCCGGGTTAAGCGTGTAGGTGTAAGTGCCGTTGGCATTGAGCACCAGCGTGCCGTAAGTCCCGGTGAACGTACCGGCGGTGATCGGCCCGGCATTCGGTCCGGTGGCGACCACGTCCGCGCCCTGCACGTCGTTGCTCAGCACGTTGCCGGTCAGGGTCAGCTGGGTTTCCGAGGCACTGGTGGCGTTGCTGTCGTTGAGGGCTTTGGGCACGTCATCGACAATGCTGACAACGATGGTGCTGGTGACCACATTGCCCAGCGAATCGGTGGCCTGATAGGTGAAGGTTTCAGTCAGGGTATTGGCCCCGTCGTCGGCATGCGGTGTGGTGGTCGCGGGCGAGGTCAGGGTGTAGGTGTAAGTGCCGTTGGGGTTGAGCACGATCTGCCCGTAGTTGCCGGTGGCACTGCCGACCAGCGCATAGCTGATGGCGCCGACCGCACCGGTGACCGAACCGACCAGCGTGCCGGACGCGGTTTCACCCGTATTGGTCGGGTCGCTGCCGGTGACCGTACCGGGGGCCAGATCGGCGCCGTCCTTGGTCAGGTCGAGGGCTTTTTCGTAGACGGTGACGTCGGTATCGCTGGTCGCATACAGCTTGCTGTTGGCGACATCGATGGTGATGGTGGTGGTGCTTTCATCGCCATCGGAATCGCGCACGGTGTAGGTGAATACATCCACCGCACCGGGGCCGCTCACGGTATTGGGGTTGCTGTGATAGACCGCGTTGCCGTTGGCATCGAGGGTCAGGTAACCGTAGGTGCCATTGATGTTGCTGTTGAGGCCGCCGATGGCCGAGGTCGAGGTGTCGGAGCCGGCGCGCACACCGACCACCGCGCCGGTCACCGCCGGGCCGTCGGCGCCGCCGATGTCATTGTCGAGCACGTTGCCGCTGACGGTGCCGCCCTCCGCCACCGAGGCGGAATCGGCGTGCGCGCTCGGCAGGTCATCGATGATGTTGACGTTGATCTGGCCGCTGGCGGTGCTGCCGTCAGTGTCAGTCGCCATCACGTTGAAGTTCTCGGTGATGCTGTTGGCGCCATTGCCGTTCGGATGGGTTTCGTTATCGACCAGGGTGTAGCTGTAGCTGACCACGCCGGTCGCCGGGTTGTAGCCGGTGATGGTCAGCGTGCTGCCCAACGGCGTGACGGTTGATTGCGGCAAGCCTGCGGCCACACCACCGGTGACGACGTTGATGCCGCCCACGGTCAGGGTTTGCAGACCGTCGAGCGCGGTCACGGTGAAGGTGCCGCTTTGAGTCAGCGCCGACGCATTGGGGCTGGTGCCGTCGCTGAGGTTTTTTTCGTAGACGGTGAGTTCGCCGCCATTCACATCGAGACCGTTAAGGATCACCGGATCGTCGTTGTTGTGGATCTGCAGAACGAGGTTGGCGGTGCTGGTATCGCCGTCGGAATCGGTGATGGTGTAAGTGAAATTCTCGGTGCCGTTGCCGCCGCCGTGCAGGTTTTTGAAGTCGGCGTCGTTGGTGTTCAGCGTGTAGGTGTAGGTGCCGTCGGTGTGCAGTTCCAGCGTGCCGTAGGTGCCGGTGAACGTACCGGCAGTGACCGGGCCGGTGGGCACGCGGTCGGCGCCTTGCACGTCGTTGGTCAGCACATTGCCAGTCAGGATCAACTGACTTTCCGACGCGGTGTTGGCGTTGCTGTCGTTCACGGCTTTTGGCAGGTCATCGATGATGTTCACATCGAGGGTTGCGTTAGCGGTGGTGCCGTTGTCGTCCACTACGGTGACGGCGAACTGTTCAGGCAGATTGTTGGCGCCGTTGGCGGTTGGGTGTGCCTCGTTGTCGACCAGGGTGTAGCTGTAGCTGACGACACCGGTGGTCGCGTTGAATCCGGTGATGGTCAACGTGCTGCCCAGCGGTGTGGTGACCGATTGCGGGAAGCCTGCGGCTACGCCATTGGTGACCACGGCAATGCCACCAACGGTCAGGGTCGTCACGCCGTCCAGAGCGGTGATGGTGAACGTGCCGCTTTGGGTCAACGCAGTGGAATCCGGTGCGCTGCCGTCAGTGAGATTTTTCTCGTAGACGGTGAGTTCACCGCCATTGACGTCGAGCCCGTTGATGATCACCGGATCGTCGTTGTTGTGGATCTGCAGGACGAGGTTGGCGGTGCTGGTATCGCCGTCGGAATCGGTGATGGTGTAGGTGAAGGTTTCGGTGCCATTGCCGCCACCGTGCAGGTTTTTGAAGTCGGCGTCGCTGGTATTCAGCGTGTAGGTGTAGGTGCCGTCGGTGTGCAGTTCCAGGGTGCCGTAGGTGCCGGTGAACGTACCGGCAGTCACTGGGCCGGTCGGTACGCGGTCGGCGCCTTGCACGTCGTTGGTCAGGACATTGCCGGTGAGGGTCAGATTGGTCTCTGACGCGGTATTGGCGTTGCTGTCGTTCGCGGCTTTTGGCAAGTCATCGATGATGTTCACATCGAGGGTCGCGTTGGCGGTGGTGCCATTGTCATCCACTACCGTTACGGCGAACTGATCGGGCAGGTTGTTTGCGCCGTTGGCGGTTGGGTGTGCCTCGTTGTCGATCAACGTGTAGCTGTAACTCACAACACCGGTGGTGGCATTGAAACCGGTGATGGTCAGCGTGCTGCCCAGCGGTGTAGTCACCGATTGCGGGAAGCCTGCGGCCACGCCGTTGGTGACCACGGCGATGCCGCCGACGGTCAGCGTGGTGACGCCGTCCAGAGCGGTGATGGTGAAGGTGCCGCTTTGAGTTAGCGCGTTGGTATCAGGCGCGCTGCCGGTGCTGAGGTTTTTTTCGTAAACGGTGAGTTCGCCACCATTCACATCCAGGCCACTGATGACCACCGGATCGTCGTTGTTGTGGATCTGCAAAACGAGATTCGCGGTGCTGGTATCGCCGTCAGAATCGGTGATGGTGTAGGTGAAATTCTCGGTGCCGTTGCCGCCGCCGTGCAGGTTTTTGAAGTCGGCGTCGTTGGTGTTCAGCGTGTAGGTGTAAGTGCCGTCGGTGTGCAGTTCGAGGGTGCCGTAGGTACCGGTGAAAGTGCCGGCAGTGACGGGCCCGGTGGGCACGCGGTCGGCACCTTGCACGTCGTTGGTCAGCACGTTGCCGGTGAGGGTCAGGTTGGTTTCCGACGCGGTGTTGGCGTTGGAATCATTCACCGCTTTTGGCAGGTCGTCGACCACATTAACGTCGAGGGTCGCATTGGCAGTGGTGCCGTTGTCGTCCACCACCGTTACGGCAAATTGCTCAGGCAAGGTATTGGCGCCGTTGCCCGTCGGATGCGCGTCATTGTGATCGAGGGTGTAGGTGTAACTCACCACGCCGGTGGTGGCATTGAAACCGGTGATGGTCAGCGTGCTGCCCAGCGGTGTAGTCATCGATTGCGGGAAGCCCGCGGCCACGCCGTTAGTGACAACGGCGATGCCGCCCACCGTCAGCGTGGTAACGCCATCCAGCGCAGTGATAGTAAACGTGCCACTCTGGGTCAGCGCATTGGCATCCGGCTCGCTACCGCTGCTGAGGTTTTTTTCATAAACCGTCAGCTCGCCACCTTCAACGTTCAACCCGTTGATCACCACCGGATCGTCGTTGTTGTGAATCTGCAGAACCAGATTCGCAGTGCTGGTATCGCCGTCCGAATCGGTGAGGGTGTAGGTGAAAGTCTCGGTGCCATTGCCGCCACCGTGCAGCGCTTTGAAGTCTGCGTCGCTGGTGTTCAGGGTGTAGGTGTATGTGCCATTGGCATTCAATACGAGGGTGCCGAAAGTGCCGGTAAAGGTACCGGCAGTGACCGGGCCGGTGGGCACGCGGTCAGCGCCTTGCACGTCGTTGGTCAGGACGTTGCCGGTCAAGGTCAACTGGGTTTCCGAGGCGGTGTTGGCGTTGCTGTCATTCGCCGCTTTGGGCACGTCGTCGATGATGTTGACGTCAAGCGAGCCGGTGGCGCTGTCGCCATTGCTGTCGCTTGCGGTCACGGTGAAATGTTCACTGAGGCTGTTGGCGCCTTCACCGGCCGGATGGGCGTCGTTGCCGTTGAGGGTGTAGCTGTAGCTGACTACGCCGGTGCTGGCGTTATACCCGGTGATCGTCAGGGTGTTGCCCAGTTGTGTGGTGATCGACTGCGGGAAACCGGCCGCCACACCACCGCTGATCACGTTGATACCGCCGATGTTCAGGCTGCTCAGACCGTCCGGCGCCGACACCGTAAAGCTGCCGCTCTGGGTCAGCGCGCCGGGGTTGGCCGAGGAGCCGGCAGGCAGGTTGGCTTCGTTGAGGGTCAGCTCACCGCCAGGCACGGCGAGGCCACTGAGGGTCACCAGGTTGTTGACCGGTGGCGGCACGATCGGCGTGTTGTCGCCATTGTCGATGACTGCGTTATGCCGCTCTTCGGGAAACTCGGGAATACCGTTGAACCCGGCGGTCGGGAAGCCGATCACCGGATCCACGCGCCCACCGACTTCCGTCAGCAGCACAAAACTGTGGCCGCCACCCAACTCACCTGGCGCGCCGCCCGGTGCATTCGGGCCGGCGGCGGTGGCCTCTGCCGCTTTGGTCGGGTCTTCGCCGGCGGCGATGGCTTTCTGAATCTGCTCGACATCGGTCAGTTGCGCTTCGCTCGGCGTCAGCGCTTCAGGGGAATCAATGTGCACCGCCTGATTGGCCAGCAGCTGCCCGGACATGGTCATGCTGCTGTCGCGGCCCAGGGTCAACTCGTGGCCATTTTGCAGATGAATGGCGACGGCACCTTCTGCGCCGGTGATCACTTGATCGCCGGCAAACAAGCGGTCGCCCTCGACCAGGGCGCGGCGCGTGCCGTCGGTGCCCTGCGCAAAAACCTGACCAATGACTTTAGTGACTGTCCCGATGAGCGTTGCCATGTGAAATTCCTCCGCTGCCGACCACCGTCGGCACTGGTTCGCGAAGCAGCCCATGGCTCAATCGGGTTGTCGGGGCGACGCTCGCACCTCGACAGTTCGTTTCGCAGGTTGCGCAAACGAGGAAACTTCAGTGCTTTCAAGCACTTCAGAATCCTGATCAATGCAGCGAACCCACTAACGCTACGTAACGGTGATGAATCACCCGAGTGACAAAAATCTGTCGCTCATCTGCCGCTACGCGTCCCTCCCCTTCAGCAGTACTTCGCCGTATGTCGCAAAGTGAATGGAACTTTCCTCAAGCCTTTTTGTGCTCCCTAAAGCGCATGAAACAAAGGCTTTCGATCTGAACAATGTGCTGGTTTTCGCCAAGCGCATAAGTTTTTTTCGGCATAAGCCTTATGAAAATTTTTTCTTAGCTACGCTTCAGGATGTTCTTAGCTCTGTTGTTACAAGAGTGAAACGCTTACACCTCAAATTATCGTCAAATATTTGGCGACAGTAACGCACCATCAGGATCAGGGAGATGCACCCCATGCGCGTTTTAACCCCCCTCTGCAGCGCGGTTTTGCTGGCCATGGCTTGCACTTCCCAAGCCCAGGCCATGAATCTGACCGAAGCGATTCAAAGCACCATCGCCACTCACCCGGATCTCGCCTCGCGCGTGGACGCCAAACTGTCCGCCGATGAACAGGTGAAAGTGGCCAAGGGTGGCTTCTATCCGTCCGTCGATTTGAATGCCGCCTACGGGCGCGGCTACAGCGACAACACCAATACCCGGGCTTTCGGTAATCACCACACCGAAATCCTCAATTACACCCAGTCGGAACTGCGCCTGCGGCAGATGATCTTCGACGGCTTCAACACCGCCAACGAGGTCGAGCGCACCAAGGGCGTTTCCAACTCGCGCGCCTATTACGCGCAAGGCACCGCTCAGGATCTGGCGCTGCGTACCATCGAGGTCTACCTCGAAGTGCTCAAGCGCCGTGAACTGGTGACCCTGGCCCGGAACAACCTGCAAGCGCACTTGCGCGTCAACGATCAGATCGGCCTGCGCACCCAGCGCGGCATCGGCAGCACCGCCGACTCCGATCAATCGGTGGCCCGTAAGGCGCTGGCGCAGAACAACCTCGACACCGCCGAAGTCGATCTGGCCGACGCCGAATCGAACTTCTACGCCGTGGTCGGGCGCATGCCCGATGAACTGGAAGCGCCACCGTCGACCCGCGGCGAAATCCCCACCAGCCTGCCGGAAGCCCAGCAGAGCATGGTCGAGAACAACCCGTACCTGAAATCCGCGCAGGCGGACGTGCAGTCGGCCGAGAGCCAGTATGAAGTTGCCAAGTCGCCGTTCTACCCACGTTTCGATGCCGAGGCCGCAGTGGGTGCGAACAACAACGTGCAAGGTGATGAAGGCCACGACAACGAATGGCGCGTCGGCGTGATCATGAATTACAACCTGTTCCGTGGCGGCAGCGACAAGGCTCGTCTGGCCTCCGATGCGCACCAGATCAATCAGGCGATGGACATCCGCAACAACGCCTTGCGTCAGTTGAACGAGAACATTCACCTGGCCTGGAACGCCATGGTCAACGCGAACAAACAGACCCCGACCGCCCGCGAATACGCCGAGACCACCAAGCGTGTGCGCGCGGCGTATCAGGATCAGTTCGGCCTCGGCCAACGCACCCTGCTCGACTTGCTCGACAGTGAAAACGAGCTCTACAACGCCAACCGTCGCTACACCGAAATTCGCTACACCGAGGAATATTCGATGTACCGCGTGCTGGCGAACATGGGCCAGTTGCTGAGCAAGCAACGGGTGGTGCTGCCGGCGGATGCCATTGCGGCGACCGAAGTCAAAAACGAAGCACGCCTGCCTGAGCTGAAGTAAGTCCCACGACCCTTTGTGGCGAGGGAGCTTGCTCCCGCTGGGTTGCGCAGTGACCCCAAAGATTTGAGCAGCAATGAGTTCCATGGGGCTGCTGCGCAGCCATCGGGGATAAATCCCCTCGCCACAGGTTGGATCAGTCATTACAGGGGCGATCAATATGACCAGCATGGCCGAAGGCGGACACTCCGGGATTGATCCGCGGCTGAGCTTCGATGACCCGTTACTCGACGGTCTGCTGATCCTCTGCAAACTCCACGGCGCGACGGTCAGTCGTGCCAGCCTGAGTGCCGGGCTGCCCCTGAACAAGCAACGTCTGAGCCTGGACCTGCTGCCCCGCGCAGCGGCCCGGGCCGGTTTGCAGGCGCGCTTGTTGCGCCGCGAACTGAAGGATATTTCCGCGCTGAATCTGCCGATTCTGTTGCTGCTCAAGGATGGGCGCACCGCCGTCCTGCGGCGTTTCGCCGACGACGGCAAGGCGCTGATCCTGCCCAGCGAAGCCGATGGTGGCGAGCAATGGGTCGAGCGCGAAGAACTCGCCGAACACTACAGCGGCCAGGCCTTGTTCGCCCGTCCGCGCCACGAACTTGAAGACTTGCGTTCACCGCTGGTGCCGCGGGTCCATGCCTGGTTTCGCGACACCCTGAAGCTGTCGAAATGGCTGTACAGCGACGCGATCCTTGCCAGTTTCCTGATCAACCTTTTAGGCCTGATGGTGCCGCTGTTCGTCATGCAGACCTACGACCGCGTGGTGCCGAATCAGGCCACCTCGACCCTGTGGGTATTGGCGATCGGCCTGCTGATCGGTACCGGTTTCGAACTGGTGCTGCGGGTGGTGCGCGCGCACTTGCTCGATACTGCCGGGAAGAAAACCGATGTGATCCTTTCCGCGACTTTATTTGAGCGCATCACCGGTATGGCGATGAAGGCGCGGCCGGCAACCATCGGCGGTTTCGCCCAGAGCATTCATGACTTTCAGGGCCTGCGCGAATTCCTCACCGCCGTGACCCTGACCAGCCTGATCGACCTGCCCTTTGTGGTGTTGATGCTGGTGGTGATCGGCCTGCTTGGCGGCTGGCTGGTGGTGATTCCGCTGCTGGCGTTTCCAATCACGATCATGTTTGCCCTGGCGATCCAAGTGCGCCTGCGTGACACCGTGCAGAAAAGCCTGAGCCTGGGTGCCGAACGGCAGGCGCTGCTGATCGAAACCCTCGGCGGCCTGGAAACCCTCAAGGCCTGCAGCGCCGAAAGCGAGCGCCAGCACAAATGGGAAAGCACCCACGGCGCCCTCACCCGCCTCGACAGCCATGCGCGCAACCTCTCGGCGCTGGCGACCAACGGCACGCTGTTCATCCAACAGTTCTCGGGGATGGCGACGATTGTCGCCGGGGTCTACAGCATCATCGCCGGCAACCTCAGCGTCGGTGCGCTGGTGGCCAGCTACATGCTCGGCAGCCGCGTACTCGCGCCGCTGGGGCAGATCGCCGGGCTGATCACCCGCTACCAGCAAGCGCAACTGACCATGAAAAGCACCGATGCGCTGATGGGCCTGCCGCAGGAGCGCGACGGCAAGCAGCGACCCCTGGAACGCACGCAGCTGCAAGGTGCGCTGGACGTCAGCGGCGTGACCTTTCACTACAACGGCCAGAACGCGCCGGCGCTGAGCAACGTCAGCTTCAGCATGAAACCCGGCGAGCGGATCGGCATCATCGGCCGTAGCGGCTCGGGCAAGAGCACCCTGGCGCGACTGGTGATGGGCTTCTATGAACCTGAGGAAGGCCAGTTGCTGCTCGACGGTCTCGACCTGCGGCAACTGGATGTCGCCGACCTGCGCCAGCAGATCGGTTATGTCGCGCACGACCTGCCGCTGCTGGCCGGCAGCCTGCGCGACAACCTGACCCTCGGCGCCCGCTACATCAGCGATTCGCGCATGCTCGAAGTCGCTGAACTGACCGGCGTCACCGAGCTGGCGCGGCAGCATCCGCAAGGCTTCGACCGGCCGGTAGGCGAACGCGGCCAGCTACTTTCCGGCGGCCAGCGTCAGGCAGTTTTACTCGCTCGGGCGTTGCTGCTCGACCCACCGATCATGCTGCTCGATGAACCCACCAGCGCCATGGACAACAGCAGTGAAGACCTGCTGCGCCAGAAGCTCCACGGTTGGGTGCAAGGCAAGACCCTGCTGCTGGTCACCCACCGCACCTCGATGCTGAGTCTGGTGGACCGGTTGCTGGTACTGGACAAC
Source organism: Pseudomonas sp. S3(2024) (assembly GCF_036861315.1). Classification (NCBI taxonomy): domain Bacteria; kingdom Pseudomonadati; phylum Pseudomonadota; class Gammaproteobacteria; order Pseudomonadales; family Pseudomonadaceae; genus Pseudomonas; species Pseudomonas sp. S3(2024). The sequence goes on from NZ_JAZAQQ010000001.1 coordinate 173,064, forward strand.
GGCCGGGTCGTCGCCGACGGCCCGAAAGAAGCGGTCATCGATGCACTGCGCAAGGGCCGCGTCGGCTCGGCGGCGGTTTAGTCGATGCAACACAAACCTGTGGTCACCTGCTGTCTGTGGCGAGGGAGCTTGCTCCCGCTGGGTTGCGAAGCAGCCCCAAAGATCTTGTGGGCGCTGCGCACCCAAGCGGGAGCAAGCTCCCTCGCCACAAGGAATGTTTTGACCTGTTTCTCTTGAGTGAGGGGTATCGCCGCATGTCAGCTTCATCTTCGAAAGAGCGCGGCTACTTCGACAGTTTCGGCAAAAGCGCCGAGGCCGAGTTCATGCCGGAAACCGCCGGCGCTTCGTTGCAGGATTCGCCGCGCTGGTCGCGGATCACCGTGTGGCTGGCGGCAGCGCTGTTGATCAGTGCGCTGGTCTGGGCCAAGTTCGCCGTGCTGGAAGAAGTGACCATGGGCGAAGGCAAGGCGATTCCTTCGAGCAAGGTCCAGGTCATCCAGAACCTGGAAGGCGGGATCGTCACCGAGATCTTTGTTCGTGAAGGACAAATGGTGAACAAGGGCGACAAGCTGCTGCGCCTGGATGACACACGCTTCCTCTCGAACAAGGGTGAGAGCGAGGCCGATCGTTACGCCCTGACCGCGCAAGTCGAACGCCTTTCCGCCGAAGCCGAGGGCCGTCCGTTCAAACTGTCTGACGAGGTGATCGCCAAGGCGCCACAGGTCGCCGAAGACGAGCGCGCGCTGTACGACCAGCGCCAGCGGCGTCTGGCCAGCGAACAACGCACCCTCACCGAACAGCTGCGGCAGAAGACTCAGGAGCTGGCGGAGTTCCGCTCCAAGCAAGGCCAGTACAGTTCCAGCCTGGCGCTGCTGCAGCAAGAGATGAACATGTCGGCGCCACTGGTCGGCACCGGTGCGGTGTCGCCGGTGGAGATCCTGCGACTGAAACGTAGCGCGGTGGAAATTCGCGGTTCACTGAACGCAACGACCCTGGCCATCCCAAGGGCGGAATCGGCTATCAACGAGATCAAGAGCAAGATCGACGAATCGGAACAGACCTTCCGCTCCGACGCCGCCAAGGACCTCAATCAGAAGCGCACCGATCTGTCGAAAATCACCGCGTCGAGCATCGCCATCGACGACCGCGTCAGCCGCACCACCGTGACTTCGCCAGTACACGGGGTGATCAAGCAACTCAAGGTCAACACCATCGGCGGCGTGGTACAGCCGGGCAGCGACATGGTGGAAATCGTGCCGCTGGAGGACAACCTGCTGATCGAAGCCAAGGTCCGTCCGCAAGACGTCGCGTTCCTCCATCCGGGCCAGAAAGCCATGGTCAAGTTCAGTGCCTATGACTACACGATCTACGGCGGGCTGAGCGCAAAACTGGAACTGATCGGCGCCGACACCATCACCGATGACAAGGGCAACAGCTTCTACCTGATTCAGGTACGCACCGATAAAAACCATTTGGGCGGCGATGTGAAACCGCTGCTGATCATCCCGGGGATGGTGGCGACGGTGGACATTATTACCGGGGAGAAAAGTGTGCTGGATTACCTGCTAAAACCGGTGTTGAAAGCGCGGACCGAGGCGATGCGGGAGCGGTAGGCATTGTTGAGATTTGCGGTGATTGATCCGGCGCCTTCGCGAGCAAGCCCGCTCCCACATTTGGAATGCATTCCCCTGTGGGAGCGGGCTTGCTCGCGAAGAGGCCAGCTCAGACGACGACTATCTGTCGCCATGATTACGCTGAAAAACCTCCGCCCCCATCGCCGCAATCTGCCCCTCGATCAACGCCTCAAACGGCTTCAACAACGGCGCAAACGTCGTCGGCGCTTCCAGAGTTTCCAGCGCCTGCACAATCGCCTCGATGGTCGACAACGCCCCCGGCCCCGGTGCCTTGCGCAACCGGTAGCGCGACACCCCGCCCTGCGCCAGCGTCACCCGTGGCAACGCTGCCAATAGCGGATTGAGGTGGAGCATCTTGCGCGCCTTGCGCCAGGTGCCATCCGGCACCACCAGCAACAACGCTTGATCGGATTCGCGGTAAGCCTGCAGCGGCTGCGCATCGTCAGCGGGAAACAACAACCGCGCTTGATACCCCGGCCGATTGAGCAGCGCCGGCAGATCCTCGAATATCTCACCGACAATCAACTCGGCATTGGCCAGACCCAGCGCCGCCAACCGCGCAGTATTCAACGCATGGTTAACCTCGCTCGGATGCTGCAACAGCAGAACGCGGGTGCGGCTATCGAGGCTCGGGATCAGCGGGCACAGGCAGTGGGTTTGTGGGCGCAGGCAGCGCGGGCATTGCGGTCTGGACATGGTTCTTATGCCTGATTGAGCTGTGCTTTGAGCAAATCACGGAAGGTCTGGATCAGCGGCTCGCGGCTGCGGCCACGGCGCATGATCATCGAGAATGGCGCCTGATAACCGAAGGTCGCCGGCAGCAACACGCGCAGGTCGCCCTTGTCGGCCCAGGCCTGGGCGTAGTGTTCTGGCAAGTAACCGATGTAGGCGCCGGAGAGCACCAGAATCAGTTGCGCCTCCATACTTTCCACAGTCGCCGCGCTGTGTTTGAAACCGTGCCGTGCCAGCTCGGCCTGGCTCCAGTAACCACGGCCGACCATGCGTTGCTGGGTGATGACCTGCTCGGGGATCCGCCGTTCGTTGAACAGCGGATGCCGGCTGCTGCAATACAGCCAGTGCTGCTCGCGGTACAGCGGCATGTACACCAGACCGCTCATGCGCGTGGAGAACGCGCCGATGGCCAAGTCGAGGCGATTGTCCTGCACACCGAGTTGCAGTTCGTACGGGCTCATCACCGACAGATGCAAATGCACCGCCGGGTGTTCCTGACTGTAGGCGCCAATGGCCTCGGCGAACGGCAAGGCCTTGTCGCTGACGGTGGAGTCGATCACCCCGAGGTTGAGCGTGCCGCGCAGTTCGCCCTTGAGCGCCGCGGCGTATTGCTCGAAACCTTCGAGTTCGGCGAGCAGGCGCAGGGTTTCCTGATGGAACAGCTCGCCCTTGCTGGTCAGGCTGAATCCACCGCGTCCGCGATGGCACAGCACCAGACCGAGCGCCGCTTCGAGCTGGCTCATGTAAGTGCTGATCGCCGAGGTCGACAGGTTGAGTTCCTGCTGCGCATTGGCAAAACCCTGATGGCGAACCACGCTGACGAAGATGCGCAATAGTTTCAGGTCGGGTAAAGCGTTGGCCATGTCTACTCCATCACAAGAAGCATTCGGTGCGTCCGAAGAAACACAGTTCCTGTGGGAGCGGGCTTGCTCGCGAAGGCGTCGTATCAGTTGGCATCCATGTTGCTGACACACCGCATTCGCGAGCAAGCCCGCTCCCACACAGGCGTCATGTTCACCCCGGCGAACAGCGACGAGTCTATCTCCAGCCTCAACATTAGTTTAGAAAAATCTGAACTAAGTTTTTGCCCGTAGCGATTCTTCCCCGCCACTACATTTCGCAGAATCGGCCCCACAGCGGCGTCCGAACCTGTGCTCAACGGTGCGCCGACATAAATAAAACAAAGACGATGAGGCCCTACCCGTGGACAAGATTCTTCACCAACCACTGGGCGGCAACGAAATGCCGCGCTTCGGCGGCATCGCCACCATGCTCCGACTCCCCCATGTACCGACCGCTGCCGGCCTGGACGCTGCCTTCGTTGGCGTGCCACTGGACATCGGTACTTCGCTGCGCCCCGGCACCCGCTTCGGGCCGCGCGACATCCGCACCGAATCGGTGATGATCCGCCCGTACAACATGGCCACCGGCGCCGCGCCGTTCGACTCGCTGTCGGTCGCCGACATCGGTGACGTGGCGATCAACACCTTCAACCTGCTCGACGCCGTGCGCATCATCGAAGAAGCCTACGACAACATCCTTGAGCACAACGTGATCCCGATGACCCTGGGTGGCGACCACACCATCACCCTGCCGATCCTGCGTGCCATCCATAAAAAGCACGGCAAGGTCGGACTGGTGCACATCGATGCCCACGCTGACGTCAACGATCACATGTTCGGCGAGAAGATTGCCCACGGCACGACCTTCCGTCGCGCCGTCGAAGAAGGTCTGCTGGACTGCGACCGCGTGGTGCAAATTGGTCTGCGCGCGCAGGGTTACACCGCTGACGACTTCAACTGGAGCCGCGATCAGGGCTTCCGCGTCGTACAAGCCGAAGAGTGCTGGCACAAGTCGCTGGCGCCGCTGATGGCCGAAGTGCGCGAGAAAGTCGGTGGCGGCCCGGTGTACCTGAGCTTTGACATCGACGGTATCGACCCGGCCTGGGCGCCAGGTACCGGCACCCCGGAAATCGGTGGTCTGACGACCATTCAGGCGATTGAAATCGTTCGCGGCTGTCAGGGCCTCGACCTGATCGGCTGCGATCTGGTAGAAGTCTCGCCCGCTTACGACACCACCGGCAACACCTCGCTGCTGGCCGCCAACCTGCTGTACGAAATGCTCTGCGTACTGCCTGGCGTGGTTCACCGCTGAGGGTTCGGCCATGAACGAACGTGAGCAGGTATTGCAAGCGGCTGCCGATCTGGTGTCCGCCTTCGCTCGTAACGATCGCGAGGCTTATTTCGGCGCGTTCAGCGCCGATGCAAGTTTCGTGTTTTACACCCTCGAACAGCCGCTGCTGTCGCGCGATGCCTATCAGGCGTTGTGGGACAGCTGGCGCGCCGAGGATGGCTTCGAAGTGTTGTCGTGCACTTCGAGCAACGCCTTCGTCAGCCTGCAAGGTGACGTGGCGGTGTTTATCCATGACGTGGCCACCGAGCTGCGCATGCAAGGGGAGCAACATTTCAGCCAGGAGCGCGAGACGATTGTTTTCAAGAAACAAGCGTCGAGCCTAGAACAACAAGGCCATTGGCTGGCCTGCCACGAACATTTGTCCGCAATGCCGGAAGGGCTGCCATCCCCTTAGCCAAACAGGTGACGCCTCACACACGATGAGGCGCGCCTTTATGATCGGAGCAGATCATGAATAACAACAACAACGACCAAAGCCTTACGCAAATTGAAACCCACGGGGTCGAACAGATCCCGGATCACGAACGCACCGCAGGTCCGACGGACTTGTTCCGGATGATCTTCGGTGGTTCCAATACCTTTGCCACCGCCGTGCTCGGCAGTTTCCCGGTGCTGTTCGGTCTGTCGTTTCAGGCCGGTGTCTGGGCGATTGTGCTGGGCGTGCTGCTCGGCTCGCTGATCCTCGCCCCGATGGGCCTGTTCGGCCCGCTCAACGGCACCAACAATGCCGTGTCCTCCGGGGCGCACTTCGGCGTGCACGGGCGGATTGTCGGTTCGTTCCTGTCGCTGTTGACCGCCATCGCGTTTTTCTCGCTCTCGGTGTGGAGTTCGGGCGATGCGCTGATCGGGGGTGCGAAACGCCTGATCGGTCTGCCGGAAACCGACTTGACCCTGGGCCTGGCCTACGGCTTGTTCGCGATTCTGGTGCTGACCGTGTGCATCTACGGCTTCCGCTTTCTGCTGTGGGTGAACAAGATCGCGGTATGGAGCGCCAGCCTGTTGTTCCTGCTGGGCATCTTCGCCTTCGCCGGTCCTTTCGATGTGAACTACGCCGGCACCGTGAACCTCGGTCAACCGGGCTTCTGGGCGGCGTTCATCGGCGCGGCGCTGGTCGCGATGAGCAACCCGATCTCGTTCGGTGCGTTCCTCGGCGACTGGTCGCGCTACATCCCGCGTGACACCTCCAAGCAGCGGATCATGGCCGCTGTGGTGCTGTCGCAGATCGCCACGTTCATCCCGTTCCTGTTCGGCCTGAGCACCGCGACCATCGTCGCGATCAAGGCGCCGGACTACATCGCGGCGAACAACTATGTGGGCGGCCTGCTGGCGGTATCGCCGAGCTGGTTCTTCCTGCCGGTGTGCCTGATTGCGGTGATCGGCGGCATGTCCACCGGCACCACCTCGCTGTATGGCACCGGGCTGGACATGTCCAGCGTATTCCCACGGGTGCTTTCGCGGGTCAAGGCGACGTTGCTGATCGGCGTGCTGTCGATCGCCTTCATCTTCATCGGGCGCTTTGCGGCGAACCTGGTGCAAAGCGTGTCGACCTTCGCCGTGCTGATCATCACCTGCACCACCCCGTGGATGGTGATCATGATCATCGGCCTGCTGGTGCGTCGCGGCTTCTACTGCCCGGATGACCTGCAGGTGTTCACTCGCGGCGAGCAAGGCGGACGCTACTGGTTCAATCACGGCTGGAACTGGCGTGGCCTGGGCGCATGGATCCCGAGCGCGGCGGTCGGCCTGTGCTTCGTCAACCTGCCGGGGCAGTTCGTCGGTCCGCTGGGCGAGATGGCCGGTGGTATCGACATCAGCCTGCCGGTGACCCTGGGCCTGGCCTCGGTGGTGTACCTGACGCTGCTGAGCCTGTTCCCGGAACCGCGGGAGGTGTTCGGGCCCACGGATGCACGCCGCAAAGCCGCAGAAACACCTGAACTGCGCCAGGCCGCCTGACGCAAATCCCCTGTGGGAGCGGGCTTGCTCGCGAAGACGGCGGCACATCCAACATAGATGTGACTGACCCAAAGCATTCGCGAGCAAGCCCGCTCCCACAAGGGCAAATCGAATTCAGCCTCACATAAAAAAGACAATCGGAGACACGCCATCATGGCTTTGGATTTATTCGTCGTCCTCATCTACGCCGCCGGCATGCTGTTGCTCGGCTACTACGGCATGCGCAAGGCCAAGACCAACGAGGACTTTCTGGTCGCCGGGCGTAACCTGGGCCCGAGCCTGTACATGGGCACCATGGCCGCGACCGTACTGGGTGGCGCGTCAACCGTCGGCACCGTGCGTCTGGGCTACGTGCACGGCATCTCCGGTTTCTGGCTGTGTGCGGCGCTGGGTTGCGGCATCGTCGCGCTGAACCTGTTCCTCGCCAAACCGCTGCTGAAACTGAAGATCTACACCGTTACCCAGGTGCTGGAAAAACGCTATAACCCGATGGCCCGCTCGGCGAGCGCGGCGATCATGCTGGCCTACGCGCTGATGATCGGCGTGACCTCGATCCTCGCCATCGGCACCGTGCTGCAAGTGCTGTTCGGCCTGCCGTTCTGGATCTCGGTATTGCTCGGCGGTGGCGTGGTGGTGATCTACTCGGCCATCGGCGGCATGTGGTCGCTGACCCTGACCGACATCGTCCAGTTCATCATCAAGACCGTGGGCCTGATGTTCATCCTGTTGCCGATCTGCCTGTACCGCGTCGGCGGCTGGGACGAACTGGTGCTGAAGCTGCCGGCAGCGGCGTTCAACTTCACCACCATCGGCTGGGACACGATCATCACCTACTTCATGATCTACTTCTTCGGCATCCTGATCGGTCAGGACATCTGGCAACGGGTGTTCACCGTCAAGACCGCCAAAGTCGCCCAGTACGCCGGCAGCATCGCCGGTATCTACTGCATCCTCTACGGCCTGGCCTGCGCGCTGATCGGCATGGCCGCTCACGTGCTGATCCCGGATCTGGACAACGTCAACAACGCCTTCGCCGCCATCGTCAAACTGTCGCTGCCGGACGGCATCCGTGGTCTGGTAATCGCTGCGGCTCTGGCGGCGATGATGTCCACCGCCAGCGCCGGCCTGCTGGCTGCTGCCACCACGCTGACTGAAGACCTGCTGCCGAAACTGCGCGGCGGCAAACAGTCGAGCCTGGCGATCAACCGCCTGTTCACTCTGCTCACCGGTGTCGTGGTGCTCGGCATCGCGCTGGTGGTGAATGACGTGATCAGCGCCCTGACCCTGGCCTACAACCTGCTGGTCGGCGGCATGCTGATTCCGCTGATCGGTGCGATCTTCTGGAAACGCGCAACCACCGCCGGCGCCATTGCCAGCATGGGCCTGGGTTTTGCCACCGCGCTGTTGTTCATGTTCAAGGATGGTCTGGATGCGAACACGCCGATCTACTACAGCCTGGCTGTGGGTCTGATCAGCTTTGTGGTGGTCAGCCTGGTCTCCCCTCGCCCGGCGACGGTGGCGAGTGCGATCTAAGCTTTACGTAACGACTTGATGCTTTCTTCGACGGGTGTGGCGTCGGTTGCCACACCCGTTTTTTTCGTCTGGAGAAAATGATTGATGAAGATTGTTTCTCGCAATCAGTGGTTTGAAGTTCAGAATCTGAGAGATGGCATTCGGTTGATTCACGAGCCGTACATCCGCCCGTTCTATCGCTGCAACCTCTGGCACATTCAGGGCCGCGACAAGGATCTGCTGCTCGACAGTGGCTCAGGGCTGGTCAGCCTGCGCGAGCAGTTGCCGTGGATTACCGAGCGACCGCTGGTGGCCGTCGCCAGTCACTGCCACTTCGACCACATCGCCGGGCATCACGAATTCGCCGAACGCCTGGTGCATCGCGCCGAGGCCGACATCCTCGCCGCGCCGGACGGCGAGAATGACCTGAGCCGGGCCTTCGTCGGTGACGACATGTTCGAGGCGCACCCGGACTGCCCGCTGTGCTACGCCGAATACCGGGTCAAGGCTGCGCCGGCCACCGGTTTTGTTGAGGATGGCGATGTGCTGGATCTGGGCAATCGCACCTTGCAGGTGCTGCACACGCCGGGGCATTCACCGGGCGGGATCAGCCTGTATGAAGCGGCGACCGAAACGTTGTTCAGCGGCGACATCATTTACGACGGGCCGTTGATCGAGGACGCCTACCACTCCAATCTGCAGGATTACGCGGCCAGTCTGCGGCGTTTGCAGGCGCTGCCGATCCGCACCGTGCATGGCGGGCATTTCGGCAGTTTTTCCGGCGGGCATTTACGTTCGATGATTGACGAATGGCTGCGCCGACACGCTTGAGTCCTGCTGTAATCAGTCAACACAACAACGAAACTGTCTGCCATGAGAAGAGCTGCCGTGCGTGCTGCCGTGCACCGATACATTCAGCGCCTGCTGGACTCCCGCGAATTCAACGACGACACCAGCCTGGTGCAATTAGGGCTGGAGAAGGCAGATATCGAAGATCTGATCTTTCATCTGGAAGATGAATTCGGACTGACGGCGTTTACTGCCGAAGAGGATCACATGCTCAAGACCGCGAAGACTACGAAGGACTTGAGCCGGTTTCTGCTGGAGATCGGGCGACACTGAAAGCAAAAGATCGCAGCCTTCGGCAGCTCCTACACTTTTCTCTGTAGGAGCTGCCGCAGGCTGCGATCTTTTCATCTTTAATCAGGCACTACCGCCGGCGAGGCTGACGCCGGCGCTGTTCGTCATCGGTGCGGATCGGTACGGGTTGCAGAGGCGGTTCGATCAAGCCGAGGGCAACACCCAAATCGTGCAGCCAGTTCTGAATTTTCTCTTTCATCGTCATGCCCCCTTCAGGGTAGTGCTGAGCGGCCGGAATTCTGAGGCCGCTTCGCACTGATAATAGTCCGAAGTCCTACGCAATGCTCGGCCAAATCCGCAATGATCTGTTACTGAATTGAACAGAATTACGATTGGTTGGTTCACGCCGTCTGCCGGGATTCACTCGATGCCACGGGATAGAGCGCTTGCTGCTGTTCAATCCAGGCATTGAGGTTGGCCCCGACCATGCCCTTGCGCCACATGAGCCATGTTGTCGCACTGGCAAACGGTTCGGCCAACGGGTGCACTGCAACGCTCTCGCGCCCCGGCAGACTGGCGAGCATCGACTCCGACATCAATGCCACACCGCTGCCGGCAATCACGCAGGCGAGCATGCCCTGATACGACTCGATCTCCATCGCCCGTCCCATCGCCGCCTGATAGTGAACGAACCACGCCTCCAGCCGCGCGCGGTAGGCGCAACCATGACGAAAGGTGAACACCGCCCTGCCCTCGACCTCCTTGGCGCTGCGGATCGGCGGGTGGTCGGCTTCGCTGATCAGCACCAGACGCTCGTCGCACAGCGGCACGCCGTCGATCCCGGCGAGTTGCGGCGGGCCGTCCACCAACGCCGCATCAAGACGCCCGGAGACCAGACCTTCGAGCAATTCGCCGCTGGGTCCGGACTGCACTTGCAGATTCACCGCCGGGTATTGCTTGTGATAGCGCGCCAGCAACGCCGGCAAATGGATCGCCGCGGTGCTGTACAGCGTGCCGAGGACAAAATCCCCGGCCGGCTGCCCGCCCATCACCGCTGCACTGGCCTGATCGCGCAGGGCGAACAGCTTGCCGGTGTAGTCCAGCAGGACCTTTCCCGCAGGCGATAACTGCAAACGCTGACGCTCACGAACGAAAAGTTCGACGCCCAATTGCTCTTCCAGCTGTTTGAGCCGGGTCGACAGGTTGGACGGCACTCGGTGCAGGCGTTCTGCTGCGCGGGTGATCGAACCTTCCTCGGCGACTGCCTGAAAGATCCGCAATTGGCTGAACTCCACGACCTTTCTCCATAACAGAACAAGTTACTCACTATTATTCAATTTTAAAGAAAGTCAATCGCTTCTAGCCTGACGGTCATTGCTCCTTCAAAGGAATCCCGACCATGTCGCCACTGATTCGCTTATCCGCCTGTTTCGTCGCCCTGATGATGGCCATGGGCATCGGGCGTTTCGCCCTCACCCCGCAATTGCCGCACCTGCTCAGCGAAGGCCAGGTCGACCTGACGGCCGCCGGTCTGATTGCTGCGGCCAACTACCTCGGTTACCTGCTGGGCGCGGTGGACGCGATGTTCGCCCACCGTCCGCAGCAAGTGCAGCGCCGGTTGCATGGCGGTTTGTGGCTGTGTGTGCTGCTGACCCTGGCATCGTTCTGGGCCAACGGCTTCTGGGCGCATTTGCTGCTGCGCTTCGGTACCGGGGTGGCGAGTGCCTGGGTGCTGGTGATGATTACCGCATTGAGTCAGCCGCTGGCAGCGGCGGCAGGCCGGCCACGGCTGGGGGCATTCGTATTCGCCGGTCCCGGACTGGGAATTTTTCTGACCGGGTTGCTGGCACTGTTCTCACATCTGCTGAACCAGACATCTGCCACCTTGTGGCTGATCTATGCCGCCGTGGCGCTGGTGATGTTGCTGGGGATCGTGCGGTTCCTGCCGCAACCGGGCCTGCACACACCGGTCGCCACCCTCAACGTCAACCATTCGAATCGCGGCATCCCGCGTCTGGCGGCGGTGTATGCGTTATATGGCGTGGGTTACATCATTCCGGCCACGTTTCTCTCGCAAATGGCCAACGCGCAATTTCACGGGCAATGGCAGGCCGACCTGTTCTGGCCGTGCTTCGGTCTTGGTGCGGCGATTGGCGTGCTGTTGGTGAGCCTGCGTCGCCATGATCCGAACACCACACGGCACTGGCTGACCGCCACCCTGTGGTTGCAGGCGCTCGGGGTCTTCGCCTGTCTATTGGGCAGTGGTTATGGCCTGGCGCTGGGGGTGGTATTGTGTGGCATGCCGTTCCTCGCTTGCATGCAACTGGTGATGCAACGCTCGCGAGAACTGGCGCCGCACACAACTCAGCGCAACGCCGGACTACTGACCGCATGCTTCGCCGTCGGCCAGCTCAGCGGGCCGTTGCTGGCGGCGCTGAGCAGCCATTTCAGCGGTGGTCTGCAACCGGCGCTGATCATTGCCGGCAGCGGTCTGCTGATTGCCGGCGGGCTTGCGCTGCAATCGGTCAGCGTTGGCCGAGGGCTTTGCGCAAACGCCGACGCACCCACTGTTCAGCGCTGACAAAGGTGATGCCGAGCAACACCAGCACCGCGCCGATGACGAAGTTCACGCTCAACTCTTCACCGAGCAGTACCACGCCGAACGTGACGCCGAACAACGGCGTCATGAACGAAAACACCGCCAGATTGGCCGCCAGATAGCGGCGCAGCAGCCAGAACCAGGTCAGGTAACTGAAGAACGACACCACCAGGCCCTGGAACAGTACGCTGGCCACCGCCACGCTGGTCAGGCTGACGTGGCTGATCTGGCCACTGAACAGCGCGATCAACAGCAGGCCGACGAAGCCGACGATCAGTTGATAGAACAGAGTCAACGTCACCGGTGCTTCCGACAGACGCGAGGCGCGCACCACCACGGTGGTCGCGCCCCAGCAGGCGCCGGCAATGACCCCGAACGCATCGCCCAACAGCATGCGCCGGTCGAGGTTGCCCCACGACACGCCGCCGGCGAAGGCGATGGCGATACCGACGAACGCGAGCAGAATCCCCAGCCATTGCAAAGGTCGCAGGCGTTCACTCGCCAGCAGGAAATGCACGCCGAGTGCGGTGAAAATCGGCGCGGTGTAGAGGAACACCGACATGTGCGCGGCGGTGGTCAGTTGCAGACCTTCGGCGATGAAGAAGAACTCCAGACCGAACAGCGCACCGGCCAGCAGCCCCCCACGCCAAGTGGTGCCGACCTGATCCCAGCCGCCCTTCCAGCACAGCAGCAAACCCACCAGCAACGCGGAAATCCCCGAACGCCCGGCCGCCTGCATCACCGGCGCGATGTCGGGCGCGGCCCACTTGATCATCACTTGCTGCACGCCCCAGATCAGGCAGAGGCCGATCATCACCTGCAAGGCAAACCCATCGGCATTGCGCCGCTCGACACTCACCGCAACACCTCGAACACACACAACATGGCAGCCGTCCAATGGTCAGAAATCTGTGTCGGGATTATCAATCAGTCGGACAGAAAAAACCGTCTGGAAAAGACATTTAGTTTGTCTGTTGCGGCAGCGGCGAATGGTTGTCGGCTGCGCCGCCATTCGCGAGCAAGCCCGCTCCCACAGTTAACCGCATTCCCCCTGTGGGAGCGGGCTTGCTCGCGAAGGCGTCGCCCCAGACAACAAAGATTACGGGGCTGACTTCACAAATCGCTTTGCCGCCAAAAAGCCGACCGTACACGCCACAGCCGTAGCAAACGTCCCCCAAGCCCAATCCAGCAAACTCACCTGCACCGACCACCCGCGCAATGTCGCCCAATTGGTCAGGTCATACGTGCCATACGCCACCAGCCCCAGCAGCGCGCCCATCTTTGCCGCACGTTGCCAGCTCTGTGCCGGCAAGACCACAAACAGCACACAGCCAAAAACATACAGGCAATAAAAAACCGCTGCCGGAACCAGCAGCGGTTTTTCGAGCATCAGCGAACCGAGCAGCTCGCGGTAGGTTGGCGCCATCAGCACGCCGAGCCAGATACCGTCGAGCAACAGAAACGCCAGCAGAGTGGCGATATAAGCAAGCAACGGCTTTTTCATTTACCCGACCTCAAGTGACCCCATGCAACATGGGCCCCGGAAAGCTCAGGTTAGTTCAATGCGATCGGCATGAATGACGATCTTGCCTTCCTTGTACAGCGAACCGATGGCTTTCTTGAAGTTGCCCTTGCTGACACCGAACAGACTGCTGATCAACGCCGGATCGCTCTTGTCGCTGACGGCCAGCGTGCCATTGTTTTCACGCAACTTGGCGAGGATCTTCGAGCTCAGGCTGCTGGCCGCTTCCTGACCCACCGGTTGCAGGCTGAGGCTGATCTTGCCGTCGGCGCGCACTTCCTTGATGAAGCCCTTCTCGCGCATGCCGGAACGCATGAACTTGAAGATTTCATTCTTGTGGATCAAGCCCCAGTGCTTGTTGTTGATGATCGCCTTGAAGCCCATGTCGGTGGCTTCGGCCACCAGCAGATCAACTTCCTGACCGGCGCTGTAGTTGGCCGGGGTCTTGTCAAGATAGCGATCCAGACGTGCGGTGGCGGTGATGCGGCGCGTGTGTTTGTCGAGATAGACGTGCACCACGCAATATTCACCAGCGGTCATCTGCCGCTTCTCTTCGGAATACGGCAGCAACAGATCCTTCGGCAAGCCCCAGTCGAGGAACACACCGATGCTGTTGATTTCAACAACTTTCAGGCTGGCAAATTCGCCGACCTGAACTTTTGGTTTTTCAGTGGTAGCGATAAGTTTGTCATCGCTGTCCAGATAAATAAAAACGTTGAGCCAGTCTTCATCTTCGCTGGGAATATCTTTAGGGATATAACGGTTGGGCAAAAGAATTTCGCCGTCGGCACCGCCGTCCAGATATAAACCGAAGTTAGTGTGTTTAACCACTTGCAAACTGTTGTAACGCCCGACTAAAGCCATTTTCCAAAACCCTCATTGCGTGGGCGGCATTCTACCCGGTTTTGCCGGTCTCGTTCGCTGGGCAAGCAGCCTGCCGTAGAAAATCTGCGGAAGCCTTGATTTTCCTTGGTTTGCGCAGGCGGCTTGCCATTCGTCAGGCCAGCGCGAAGCCTGCTGTGCCGTTTCACGGCGGACATTTGCGCCAATGAAGAATAAATGTTGTTATTTAAAACAGTGGCTTAGGGGGATATTTCGGATAATTAATCGAGAATAATCCACCCACGCGCTCAGTTATTCCCGGGGATATTTATCAAGCAATTGTCAAGTTATTCCTGTACGATGCCTGGCCGAGTTACTTTTCTACAGGTTAATGGCCGCCATGCGTGTAAAAGCATCCACCAGCAAAGCAAAGCCAGCTCCAGCCGTTGAAACCAGCGAATCGATCAACGATCAGATCGCAGCGTTCCTCAAGTCCGGCGGCGAAATCCAGCAAATTGCCAAAGGCGTCAGCGGCCAGACGTTCGGTCCGTCCAAGCAGATCAGCCTGGGCAAGAAGTAACACCCGGTAATACACCCGTCCTGAGACGCTTTGAGCTTCGAAGCGTCTGGACTGGCACCCGCGTTACACCCTCCTTCTGTTTAACCAAATCTTTGAAAATCGACGAACGGCCATCATTGCCGAGCATTCGCCGGTATCCTTGCACGCGTCTGGATCAAGCGTTTCAGCAGGCCAAGCCCTGCCCTCGCTGTTCATGGAGTGACGCATGCTCAAATCAACTTTCTGTTTATTGTTTGTGGGCCTTATGGCCTGCTCATCGGCGCACGCGCAAATTTTCCAGCGCGAGCTCGGCGACTTCGACCTCAAACTCGGCACCACGCCCAGCCGCAGCATGGCTCAGGGACTGGTCAAGCCGTCAGCCGTCGGCTCGTTTCACGGCGGCCTCGATCTGAGCCACGACAGCGGTTTGTATGTCGGCCAGTACGCACCGAGCATGGGCCTGACCCCGGGCAAGAACCTCGAAATCGACTCCTACATCGGCTTTAAACAACCTTTCGATCAAACCCTCGGCTACGAAGTCGGGATGATCCATTACAGCTATCCCAAAGTAGACACCCTCGACAGCCAGGAGCTGTTCGGCGGCCTGACCCTGCTCGGCAGCCGCTTCGGTGTGGCCGTCAGCAACGACCCGGACAAACAGAACAACACGCTGTTCGCCGACCTCGGCGGCAATCAGCCCTTCGGCATCGGGATCAGCATGAAATACACCACCCACCAACTGAACACGCCAGTGTCGGTGGACGGTGGTTATGTCAGCAGTTTTACCGACTGGTCGGTGAAATTTTCCCGGCCGATCATGGGCGTCGATCTCGATCTGATCTACAGCAATTCCAACCTCAGCGGCAGCGAATGTTCGGCGTACTCGGGGCACAACAGTCAGTGTGACGGGCTGGTGACGCTCAAGGCCGAGCGCGCGTTCTATTGATCGGCTGAACTGCCGGGAGCTTCCTGCGTTCACATGAGAATCAGACGTCAGGCTCTCGCAAGGATTCGCTCATGTCTCGCTGGTTCAAACACCTCGCCACCTTGCTGATCTTCACCCTCGCCCTCGGCGCCTGCAGCCGCGTCGGCCTGGCCTATCGCAATCTCGACGTGATCATTCCATGGACGCTTGGCGACTACCTGGACATGAACGGTGAGCAGAAGGACTGGTTCAACGAACGGCTCAAGGAACACCTGAACTGGCACTGCACCACGCAGCTGCCGGGCTACCTCGACTGGCTGGATCGCTTGCAGGCAATGGTCGAAAGCAATCAGGTGACCGACGCTGCGCTGCAAGCACGAACCGAGGAAGCGAAAAAAGCCATTGCCGAAACTGCACGGCAGATCACACCGTCGGCCATCGAGCTGCTGCAAGGGCTGGACGACAAGCAAGTCGCCGAGATGAACGATGCGTTTGCCAAGGATCTGCGCAAACGGGAAAAGGAATACGTCAAACCGCCACTGGCGCAGCAGATCGCCGAGCGCGGCGCGCGCATGGAAAAACGCCTGACCGATTGGCTTGGCCCGTTGAGCGCCACTCAGGAACAACGGGTGATGGCCTGGTCGACCGCGCTGGGTGATCAGAACACTCAATGGATCGCCAACCGCGCGCACTGGCAGCAGCAGTTCAGTAACGCCGTTGCCCAGCGTAAAAGTGCCGAATTCCCACAACGAATCGAGACACTTCTGGTCAACCGCGAGCGTTTATGGACAGCGGATTACCAGAAGGCCTACGCCAACACCGAAGCACAGGCGCGCTCGCTGGCAGTGGATTTGATGGCCGAAAGTACGCCGCAGCAGCGTCAGCGGTTGCTCAAGAAAATCGAAGGGGTGCGTAAAGATTTCAACGACCTCGAATGCCTCAAGGCCGCACAAAAACCTTAAGGCTATGCAAAAAACAAAGTGGGAGCGGGCTTGCTCGCGAATGCGGTGTATCAGACACGTAAAGGGTGAATGACACGCCGCATTCGCGAGCAAGCCCGCTCCCACAAAGGCTGTCAGGCAATCTGCGCTTTGGAA
Source organism: Pseudomonas sp. S3(2024) (assembly GCF_036861315.1). NCBI lineage: Bacteria > Pseudomonadati > Pseudomonadota > Gammaproteobacteria > Pseudomonadales > Pseudomonadaceae > Pseudomonas > Pseudomonas sp. S3(2024). The sequence continues at coordinate 189,692 of NZ_JAZAQQ010000001.1, forward strand.
GCCACCTCATCAAACGTCGCTTCATCCAGCGCATCTTCCTGCTCGTCCAACACCTGCCGCGGATGATCATTGCCGGGAATGCTGCTGTCGATCAGGCTCAGCAGGCTTGATCCGCGTGGCGTCAGAATGAAATTGCTGCCGGTACTGCCCATATGATCCGGGCGCGGTTCGATAAATCCACGATCGAGCAACAAGCCTTCATATTCGCAGGCCACCGTTTTCAGGTGATCCAGATTCTCGATCGGCTCGCCTGCACTGGCTTTCTGCGCCGCATAGTCCTCGGCATATTTTCGCGGCGCGAAACTTTCGCCTGCGCTGTTCTGCACTTCATGCAGCAAGCGTTCAATCAAATCCCAGTTATAAGTCGTCATCCTGATTCAACCTCCGGTGCGCGTGATTTGGGGCGCTGTCATAGGTTGTGACCCGGACGCATCGCAGCCGTTCAGCGCCATTTTCCGCGGCGACCGACCGGCGGTCTGTCGAATTGATCGAGGGTTAAACGACTAGTCTGACAAAGACGGTTTCAACCCCGCAGGAGAAATCATCATGAACGTCGAGAATCATCCAGTGGTATCGCGCGAAGAATGGCTCGCTGCGCGCAAACAACATCTGGCCGAAGAAAAGGCCTTCACCAAGGAACGCGACCGCCTCAGCGCCAAACGCCGCGCTTTGCCCTGGGTCAAAGTCGACAAGGACTACCGATTTCACGGCTCACACGGCGAGCTGAAACTGGCCGACCTGTTCGGCAAACACAGCCAGTTGATCGTTTACCACTTCATGTTCGCCAAGGACTGGGAGGAAGGCTGTCAGGGCTGCTCGTTCCTGTCCGACCACATCGACGGCGCCAATCTGCATCTGGCCCACCACGACATCGCCATGGTCGCGGTCTCCCACGCCCCGTTCGAGCAGTTTCAGGCCTTCAAGCGGCGTATGGGCTGGAAATTCGACTGGGTCTCGTCAGACGGTTCCGATTTCAACTACGACTTTGGTGTTTGCGCCAGAACCGAGGACGCCGAAGCCGGAAAGGCTACCTACAACTACGAAAAGACTGACAGCGCCGAGGAAGAAATGCCGGGGCTGAGTGTGTTTTATCGCAATGAATCCGGGGAGATTTTCCATACCTATTCAACTTATGCCCGTGGGCTGGATATGTTAGTAGGGGCCTACAACTATCTCGACCTCACGCCCAAGGGCCGCAATGAGGACGAGATCATGGAATGGGTACGACACCACGACCGATATGAGAGAGAAACAAAATCCAGTTGCTGTCATGGCAGTTGATAAACCTGTGGGGGCAAGCCTTGCTGGCAGCCACAACTCTGAACTTTTTATGTCATCCAGCTCTCCACCGGTTAACCCGCCTTAACCGGAACGGAGGCCTGCCCCCATGAAAACCCTGCTCAAGCTCACCCTCGCCGCCGCCCTCGCCTGCGCCCTGCCCGTCTGGGCCTGCACGCCGGAAGAGGCCACCGCCAAACGTGAACAACTGGCCAAGGAAGTGGCCAAGCTCACCGAACAGAATCCGGCCAAGGCCAAGGAAATCAATGCCGAGTTGCAGAAGATGGACCTGGGCACGGCCAGCGCCGATCTGCCGGACAAGTGCCAGTTGATTGATCAGCGCTTGAAGGAACTGGACTCGGCTGAGAAAAAAGCCGACAGCTAAAAGCAAGATCAAAAGATCGCAGCCTGCGGCAGCTCCTACACCAGACCCTGTAGGAGCTGCCGAAGGCTGCGATCTTTTGATCTTAAAAATGCATTTGTGCATTTATTTTATTGCATAAATGCATATCCGGACTAAGGTTACATCGAGCAAGGAAATCGGCACCGTTCATCGCAGATGAAAACCGTTAACCACCGATCGCTCGGCAATACCGCAACACAATCACAAGCTGGACGCTTGTTTTCATTCATGGAGGACTGAAAAAATGTTAACCACTCAAGCAACATCGTTCACCGGCGAGAGCCTGCCAAGGTGCCTTGTTGGCCACCTGATCGACCCGCAACTGGTCGAGGTTGAAGCCACTGCGCAAACGGCGGCACTGGCCGCTGCCAACCTCAACTTCACGATGCAGAAACAGACCCAGACCAACTGGTGCTGGGCCGCCGTTTCCGCCTCGGTCGGCAATTATTACGGCACCGGCAACTGGACCCAGTGCGGCGTCGCCAGCACCCAACTGGACCGCAATTGCTGCAGCCAGCCGGGGCCGTGCAACGTCTACGGCTATCTGGATTCGGCCCTGCAAACCACCCGCAGCTATAACGGGATGAATCAGGGTTCGCTGCAGATGTCGGCCATTCAGAACCAGATCAACATGGGCCGCCCGGTCGGCCTGCGTTGTGCCTGGTATGGTGGCGGTGCGCACTTCCTGGCGATCTACGGCACCAACGGCAACTACGTGCTGATCGCCGACTCGATCTACGGTTACTCGACCCGCGCGCTGAACTCATTCCCCGGTTCGTACAACGGCGGCGGCAACTGGACTCACACTTACTTCACCGCGAAACACTAGGAGGGCGACATCATGCAACTGACTTATCCAAAGGCGCCTTCCAACGGCGTACAGACTTTGCGTCCGGTGCTGCAAGCCGCGCTGCAAAACCAGGGCTTCGGCATCAACCGCCAGTTCGCCAACGCGACACCGGCCAAAGTCAGCCTCAGCGAAGCCTATCGCGGCTACTCGCTGACACTCGACGACCTGAGCCAAGGCAAGGGTCTGAAAGACGCACGTATCGGCGACTGGCATTACCTGGTGTTTGCCGACGGCGTAAGCATTGCCGATGCGCAACTGGCCGAGGTGCGTGGCCATGTCGAGTTCGCTTCGCTGAACCACGGCACCCGGGCCGCCGACACCGTGGGCGCGTTGAAACTGGCGGAACAGGCGCCGCAATTGCAGGGCAAGAGCGTTGAACTGCGGGTGCTGTTTGTCTCGGCACTGCACGTCGTGGCGATCTGGCTGCACGCTGACGGTGAAGATGTACTGATCCCGATCGAGCCGACGCCGAAAGAGCTCGGGAACTCGCGGCTGTACAGCGAAGCCGCGTTGCTCGCGCAGCTCAAACCGGCGGCAGATCGCGCAAAACAGCGCTTTGACGCAGACACCAGCGGACAGTTGGGGAACTGAAAAACCCTGCGCATAAAAAAACCCGGACGCTGTCCGGGTTTTTTATTGGCCGCTTGAGACGACTTATTCAGCCGCTGGCTCTGCGGGCTTGCGACGCTTGAGCGGGGCCATGCCGTCGCTGCTCACCAGAGAATCCGGCTTTGGACGGTTGGCGCTCTTGCGCTTGGTCGGGGTCTTGGCGGCGGTTTTCTTCTTGTCGCCCTTGGCGTCGGTCTTTTTCTTCTTCACGCCGACGGCTTTGCCCGAGGCCTTGACCTTCTTCGGCCCGCCGTAGGTGCCTTTGACTTCCTTGATGGTGCGGCGCTCGAAGCTCTGCTTGAGGTAGCGCTCGATGCTCGACATCAGGTTCCAGTCGCCGTGGCAGATCAGCGAGATCGCCAGACCGTCGTTGCCTGCGCGGCCGGTACGACCGATGCGGTGCACGTATTCGTCGCCGCTGCGTGGCATGTCGAAGTTGATCACCAGATCCAGGCCATCAACGTCCAGACCACGGGCCGCGACGTCGGTGGCTACCAGAATCTTCACGCCGCCCTGCTTCAGACGGTCGATCGCCAGTTTGCGATCCTTCTGGTCTTTCTCGCCGTGCAGCACGAACGCCTTGTATTCCTGAGCCACAAGGCGGCCGTAGATGCGGTCGGCCATGGCCCGGGTGTTGGTGAAGACGATGGCCTTCTGGTAGGTCTCGTTGGCCAGCAGCCAGTTGACGATCTGTTCTTTGTGCTGGTTGTGATCGGCTGTGATGATCTGCTGACGGGTGGTCGAGTTCAGTTGGCTGACCGCGTTGAGCTGCAGGTGCTCAGGGTTGTTCAGCACCTTGGCGATCATCTCGCGCAGGCCGGAACCGCCGGTGGTGGCGGAGAACAGCATGGTCTGCTGACGGTTCGGGCATTCGTCGACCAGACGTTGCACGTCTTCAGCGAAACCCATGTCGAGCATGCGGTCGGCTTCGTCGAGCACCAGCACTTCGACTTCTTTGAGGTCGAGGTTGCCGGCGTTGAGTTGCTCGATCATCCGGCCCGGCGTACCGATGAGGATGTCCGGCACCTTGCGCAGCATCGCGGCCTGCACCTTGAAGTCTTCACCGCCGGTGATCAGGCCGGACTTGATGAAGGTGAACTGCGAGAAGCGTTCAACTTCTTTCAGGGTCTGCTGGGCCAGTTCGCGGGTCGGCAGCAGGATCAGGGTCTTGATGCTGACGCGGATCTTCGCCGGGCCGATCAGGCGATTGAGGATCGGCAGGACAAAAGCGGCGGTCTTGCCGCTACCGGTTTGCGCCGTCACCCGCAGGTCACGCCCCTGGAGCGCCAGCGGAATGGCCGCTGCTTGCACAGGCGTTGGCTCGACAAATTTCAGCTCGGCCACGGCTTTGAGCAGGCGTTCGTGCAGGGCGAATTGGGAAAACACGGGTGCTACCTCGAAGATATGCAAAAAAACAGCTGCATAGGTTACCGGTTTCGAGCGCTCAGGCCGAGTTTCTTTATACAAACGGGCGTAATCAGTGGCTTTTTTGTTGCTCGATTTGTCTCCAACGGTAATACACAGCGTCTTAAATGCTCTAATCGCCCATCGCGCCTTACAGAAGAATCGTTGCTCACATGGATTTCAAACAGCTCTGGCTCAACGCCCAAGACCTCTGGGGTGCCCTCGAAAAGCACCCATTCCTGCAATCCGGCCTGGCGCTGATGCTGCTATTGGTGATCGCGCTGGTGCTCGGACGAGTGGCACGCTATCTGATCCTGCATGCCAGCCGCATGCTCGGGCGCCAGCCGGCCTTGCACTGGATCAACGACTTTCGCCACAACAAGGTGTTTCAGCGCCTGGCGCAGATGACGCCGTCGCTGGTGATCCAGTTCGGCCTGCACCTGGTGCCGGAACTGAGCAAAACCGCGATGACCTTCCTCGGCAACGTGGCGCTGTCCTTCACCATCCTGTTCCTGCTGCTGTCGGTCAGCGCCCTGCTCAATGCGCTGCTGGACATCTACGCCCGCACCGAACACGCCCGCACCCGCTCGATCAAGGGCTATGTGCAACTGGCGAAAATGGTCTTGTACGTGTTTGGTGCGATCATCATCGTCGCCACCCTCATCGACCGTTCGCCGCTGTTGCTGCTCTCCGGTCTGGGTGCGATGTCGGCGGTGATTCTGTTGGTCTACAAGGACACGTTGCTGTCGTTCGTTGCCAGCGTGCAACTGACCAGCAACGACATGCTGCGGGTCGGCGACTGGATCGAAATGCCGCAAGTCGGCGCCGATGGCGACGTGGTCGACATCACTTTGCACACGGTCAAGGTGCAGAACTTCGACAAGACCATCGTTTCGATCCCGACCTGGCGCCTGATGTCCGAGTCGTTCCGCAACTGGCGCGGCATGCAACAGTCCGGCGGGCGACGGATCAAGCGCAGCCTGTTCATCGACGCCAGCGGCGTGCGCTTCATTCGTGACGATGAAGAAGAGAAGTTGAGCCAGGTGCACCTGCTGACCGGCTACATGGGCCGCAAGAAAGCCGAACTCAAGGCGTGGAACGAGGCGCAAGGAAACGTCGCGGCGATGTCGGCCAACCGCCGGCGCATGACCAACATCGGCACCTTCCGCGCTTATGCGCTGGCGTATTTGAAGAGTCACCCGGAGGTGCAGCCGAACATGACCTGCATGGTGCGCCAGATGCAGACCACGGCGCAGGGCATTCCACTGGAAATCTACTGCTTCACCACCACCACGGTGTGGGCCGATTACGAGCGGATTCAGGGGGATATTTTCGACTATCTGCTGGCGGTGCTGCCGGAGTTTGGCTTGAGCCTGTATCAGCAGCCGAGTGGCGGGGATTTGCGTTCGGGGTTGTTGCCGGCGGTGTTGGGGGCGGCGAGCATTCCCGAGCCGCAGAAACACCTCATGTAACGCCACCGATCAAAACTGTGGGAGCGGGCTTGCTCGCGAAGGCGTCAGGTCAGTCAACATAATCGTTGAATGACACACCGCTTTCGCGAGCAAGCCCGCTCCCACAGGGGCTATGCGGTGGCTTGAGTTTTGCGGATGCCCAACCGGCTGATCCACACCGCCGCCAGAATCACACTCCCGCCCAGCAACAACCGTCCCAGTTCCTCATGCTGATTCCAGATCAGCAGATTCAGCAGCAAGCCCACTGGCACATGCAGGTTGTTCATCACCGCCAGCGTGCCGCCGTTGACCATGCACGCGCCCTTGTTCCACCAGTACATGCCCAACGCGGTCGAGACCAATCCGAGGAACAGCAACACGCCCCATTGCAGCGGTGCTTCCGGCAGAAAGTTGGCTTTACCAAACAGCAGGAATGCCGGCAATACCACCGCCAACGCGCCGAGATAGAAGAAGCCGAAACGTCGGTAGTGCGGCAGATCACTCGGGTGTTTTGCCACCAGATGCTTGTACATCACCTGGCCTGCGGCGTAGGTGAAGTTGGCCAGTTGCAGCAGCAAAAAGCCCATGAAGAAATCCGGGTTGATCCGATCAAAACGAATCACCGCCGCACCGCACACCGCTACCAACGCGGCCACCAGCGCCCACGGATTGAAGCGGCGGTTCAGCGCATCTTCGATCAGCGTCACGTGCAGCGGCGTGAGGATCGTGAACAGCAACACCTCCGGCACCGTCAGTACACGGAAGCTCAGGTACAGGCAAACGTAGGTGATGCCGAACTGCAACGCGCCGATCAGCAGCATGCCGCGCATAAACGCCGGTTCCACCGAGCGCCAGCGGGTCAGCGGAATGAACACCAGCCCGGCCAGCACCACACGCACCAGCACTGCAAAGTAGCTGTCGACATGCCCGGCGAGGTATTCGCCGATCAGACTGAAGGAAAACGCCTGGATCAGCGTGACAAAAAGTAGATAGCCCATGGTCGCCTCTGTTTCGAATGGCGGCGACGATAGCGGTTTTTGCGCCAGACCGCGAACCTCAGGCAACACTCAACCCTGTGGGAGCGGGCTTGCTCGCGAAAGCATCGTGTCAGTCGACGAATATTTGACTGACACACCGCCTTCGCGAGCAGGCTCGCTCCCACAAGGAGTTTTGTGTTGTTCAAAAAACACAGGCAAAAAAAAGCCCGATCTCGCTAAAGCGTTCAATCGGGCTACAGCACTCAGGAGCAACAAGTGCAAAGGGAGGTTCGATGCGCGTAGAGCCTTGAAGGGGTTGCGCCAGGTCACTTAAACAAGCGGCGATTATCTGGCGATTAACATATCAAGCGACCTGGGACAGTTTGGCGTTGGCCTGATTCAGGCCCTTCTCCTGGAAGTCGCCGCCCAGGTTCATGCCTTCGGCGTGAATGAAGGTCACGTCGTGGATGCCGATGAAACCCATGACCTGACGCAGGTACGGTTCCTGATGGTCGGCCGGGCCGCCGGCGTAGATCCCGCCGCGAGCAGTGAGCACGTAGGCACGCTTGCCGCTGAGTAGGCCTTGCGGGCCGGTTTCGGTGTACTTGAAGGTCACGCCGGCACGCAGCACGTGGTCGAGCCAGGCCTTGAGGGTGCTCGGGATCGCGAAGTTGTACATCGGCGCCGCCATCACCAGTACGTCGGCAGCGAGCAGCTCGTCGGTCAATTCGTTGGAGCGCTCCAGCGACGACTGTTCGCTGGCGTTGCGCTGCTCGGCAGGCTTCATCCAGCCGCCCAGCAGGTTGGCGTCCAGGTGTGGAACGGGATTCACGGCGAGGTCACGCACGGTGATCTGATCGTTGGGATGCGCCGCTTTCCACTGACCGATGAAGGTCTGGGTCAGTTGACGGGAAACCGAATCTTGCTGGCGGGCGCTGCTTTCGATGATCAGAACGCGGGACATGGTGTGTAGTCTCCATCCGAGAATGTTGTAGGTCGATGGAGTGAAGGTTAAACAGGGTCGTATCGATGAAAAAGCGCAAATAATTGCTGCAAAGCATCGAATAATTCGTTTAGATGCAGTTTGTACCCTTGTAGGAGTGAGCCTGCTCGCGATTGCGGTGTGTCAGGTACATCAGGATTTAACTGACACACCGCAATCGCGAGCAGGCTCACTCCTACAGGGGATTGCCGTTATTTCGGGCTGCAGCTCAAATCGATGCGCAGCCTGATGATCTCGCGGGAGAACTTGGCCGTGGCATTCGTATGCTTGCGGGCCGGGATTTCGATGTTGCGCGTACGCGGTGCTTCCGGACCATTGTTGAAAACGACTTTGCAGGTCGCGTCGACATCACCGTAGTTGGCGACCCGGATGGAGCCGATGTCTTTGTCGGTGTCGAAGGTCTCGTAGTCGATCTTCAAGCCATTGAGGTTCTTCTGCACATCGATCGGGTAAGCAAACGCAGTCAGCGGCAGCAACGCGAGCACCACACAACAGAATTTTTTCATTCGCCAGTCTCCATGAGGGACGGCCAGCTTAGGACAAGAGGAGCTATTGATGAAAGCGCCCCGCGTGACCCTTGATCAATGGCGAACATTGCAGGCCGTGGTCGACCACGGTGGTTTCGCCCAGGCCGCCGAGGTTCTGCACCGTTCGCAATCGTCGGTGAGTTATACCGTCGCCCGCATGCAGGACCAGCTCGGCGTGCCGTTGCTGCGCATCGACGGGCGTAAAGCGGTGCTCACCGAAGCCGGCGGCGTACTGCTGCGCCGCTCGCGACAACTGGTGAAACAGGCCAGCCAACTGGAAGACCTCGCCCACCACATGGAGCAAGGTTGGGAAGCCGAGGTCCGGCTGGTGGTCGATGCGGCTTACCCAAGCGCACGCATCGTGCGGGCGCTGACCGCGTTCATGCCGCAGAGCCGCGGCTGCCGCGTGCGTCTGCGCGAGGAGGTGTTGTCGGGGGTCGAGGAGGTCTTGCTCGAAGGCGTGGCCGATCTGGCAATCACCGGCCTGAGCATCCCCGGCTACCTCGGCGCGGAATTGAGCGACGTCGAATTTGTCGCGGTCGCCCACCCTGATCACGCGCTGCATCGGCTCAACCGCGAACTGAGCTTCCAGGACCTGGAAACCCAGATGCAGGTGGTGATTCGCGACTCCGGCCGCCAGCAACCACGCGACGTCGGCTGGCTCGGCGCCGAACAGCGCTGGACCGTCGGCAGCCTCGCCACGGCTGCCACGTTCGTCAGCAGCGGCCTGGGCTTTGCCTGGCTGCCACGACACATGATCGAACGGGAATTGAAGGAAGGCACGCTCAAGCTGCTACCGTTGGATCAGGGCGGCAGCCGCAACCCGAGCTTCTATCTGTATTCGAACAAGGACAAACCGCTGGGCCCGGCCACACAAATCCTCATCGAACTGTTGCGCACCTTCGACACTTTGCCGCTTGACGCACCGTTCGCCGCCCCCGAGCAAGCCTGACACGGAGTTCACCGATGGCCTATTTCGAACATGAAGGTTGCAACCTGCACTACGAGGAATATGGCCACGGCACCCCGTTGCTACTGGTTCACGGACTGGGTTCGAGCACCCTGGACTGGGAAATGCAGATCCCGGCGCTGTCGGCGCACTACCGGGTGATCGTTCCGGATATACGTGGTCACGGTCGCTCGGACAAACCCCGCGAGCGCTACAGCATCGTCGGGTTCAGCGCCGATCTGCTGGCGTTGATCGAACACCTGAAACTCGGCCCGGTGCATTACGTCGGGCTGTCGATGGGCGGGATGATCGGCTTTCAGTTCGGCGTCGATCAGCCGCAAATGCTGAAAAGCCTGACCATCGTCAACAGCGCCCCCGAGGTCAAACTCCGCAGCCGCGACGATTACTGGCAGTGGTTCAAGCGCTGGAGCCTGATGCGCGTGCTGAGTCTGGCGACCATCGGCAAGGCGCTGGGCGGCAAACTTTTTCCCAAGCCTGAACAAGCTGATCTGCGGCAGAAAATGGCCGAACGCTGGGCAAAAAACGACAAACGTGCTTATCTCGCCAGCTTCGATGCGATTGTTGGCTGGGGCGTTCAGGAACGACTTTCCCGGGTGACCTGTCCAACCCTCATCGTTACTGCCGACCGTGACTACACACCGGTGGCACTAAAAGAAACCTATGTAAAACTGCTGCCCGATGCGCGGCTGGTGGTCATCGCCGATTCGCACCACGCCACCCCGCTCGATCAACCCGAACGCTTTAACCAAACGCTGCTGGAGTTCCTTGCCACAGCCGATACTCAATCTCAGGATTACTGACCCATGTTGAAAAAACTCGCCCTCGCCGCCGGCACCGTGCTGTTTGCTGCCAACCTGATGGCTGCCACGCCTGCAAAAGCACCGCACGTGCTGCTGGACACCACCAACGGCCAGATCGAAATCGAACTGGATCCGGTCAAGGCGCCAATCAGTACCAAAAACTTTCTGGATTACGTCAACAGCGGCTTTTACACCAACACCATTTTCCATCGCGTGATCCCGGGCTTCATGGCTCAGGGCGGCGGCTTCACGCCACAGATGCAGCAGAAAGAAACCAAGGCGCCGATCAAGAACGAAGCCAGCAATGGCTTGCATAACGTTCGCGGCACCTTGTCGATGGCGCGCACCTCCAACCCTGATTCGGCCACCAGCCAGTTCTTCATCAACGTGGCCGACAACGCCTTCCTCGATCCGGGCCGTGACGCCGGTTACGCGGTATTCGCCAAAGTGGTCAAAGGCATGGACGTGGTCGACATCATCGTCAACTCGCAGACCACCACCAAACAGGGCATGCAAAACGTGCCTGTCGACCCTGTGATCATCAAGTCGGCCAAAGTCATCGACTAAGCTGTACAGGGCATTTCGAGCGGCGCTGGCCTGAAGCCACGCCGCTCACACCGATAAAAGGAGAGCCCGGCATCCGGGCGGTTATCTGATGCTCTATCGCCGTTTCGAACAACTGATCGACATATTCCGCGACGCCCCCACGGCGTCCCCGCCGGATCGTGTCTGGCCCTTCTATACCTATTACCTCAAGCAGGTCTGGCCGAGTTTTGCCGCCCTGCTCGTCGTCGGCCTGTTTGCCGCGTTGATCGAAGTCGCGCTGTTCAGCTACCTGAGCCGCATCATCGACCTGGCCCAGGGCACGCCCAACCCGAATTTCTTCAGCGACCATGCCCTCGAACTGACGTGGATGGTGGTGGTCGCCCTGGTGCTGCGGCCGATCTTTTTCGGCCTGCACGATCTGCTGGTGCATCAGACCCTGAGCCCGGGGATGACCAGCATGATCCGCTGGCAGAACCACAGTTACGTGCTCAAGCAGAGCCTGAATTTCTTCCAGAACGACTTCGCCGGGCGCATCGCCCAACGCATCATGCAGACCGGCAACTCGCTGCGCGATTCGGCGGTGCAAGCGGTGGATGCGCTGTGGCACGTGGTGATCTACGCGATCAGTTCGCTGGTGCTGTTCGCCGAAGCCGACTGGCGCCTGATGATCCCGCTGCTGACGTGGATCGTCGCCTACATCGGTGCGCTGTATTACTTCGTGCCACGGGTGAAAGAGCGTTCGGTGGAAGCTTCCGACGCGCGCTCGAAACTGATGGGACGAATCGTCGACGGCTACACCAACATCGCCACCCTCAAGCTGTTCGCCCACACCAATTTCGAACAGCACTACGCCAAGGAAGCCATCGAAGAACAGACGGTCAAGGCGCAGATGGCCGGCCGTGTGGTGACCAGCATGGACGTGGCGATCACCACCATGAACGGTCTGCTGATCGTTGGCACCACCGCGCTGGCGCTGTGGCTGTGGACGCAGTCGCTGATCACTGTCGGCGCGATCGCCCTGGCCACCGGTCTGGTGATTCGTATCGTCAATATGTCCGGCTGGATCATGTGGGTAGTCACCGGCATCTTCGAAAACATCGGCATGGTCCAGGACGGTCTGCAGACCATCTCGCAACCGGTCAGCGTCACTGATCGCGAGCAGGCCAAACCGCTGGCCGTGGCTCGTGGCGAAGTGCGTTTCGAGCACGTGGATTTTCACTACGGCAAGAAGAAAGGCATCATCGGCGACCTCAATCTGAACATTAAACCCGGCGAGAAAATCGGTCTGATCGGACCGTCCGGCGCTGGCAAATCGACCTTGGTCAACCTGCTGCTGCGCCTGTATGACGTAGAGGGCGGACGCATTCTGATCGACGGGCAGAACATCGCCGAAGTCGGCCAGGAAAGCCTGCGCGCACGCATCGGCATGATCACGCAGGACACCTCCCTGCTGCACCGCTCGATCCGCGACAACTTGCTGTATGGCAAGCCTGACGCCACCGACGCCGAGCTCTGGGACGCGGTGCACAAGGCTCGCGCCGACGAGTTCATTCCGCTGCTGTCGGACGCTGAGGGCCGCACCGGTTTCGACGCGCACGTCGGCGAACGCGGGGTGAAACTGTCCGGCGGTCAGCGCCAGCGCATTGCGATTGCCCGGGTGCTGCTCAAAGACGCGCCGATCCTGATCATGGACGAAGCAACCTCGGCACTCGACTCGGAAGTCGAAGCGGCGATCCAGGAAAGCCTGGAAACCCTGATGCAAGGCAAAACCGTGATCGCCATTGCTCACCGTCTCTCGACCATCGCTCGCATGGATCGGCTGGTAGTGCTGGAAAACGGCAAGATCGCCGAGAGCGGTACCCACGCCGAACTGCTGGCGCATCGCGGATTGTATGCGCGGTTGTGGGCGCACCAGACCGGGGGATTTGTCGGGATCGATTGATCATTGAATCAATACAACTCCAATGTGGGAGGGGGCTTGCTCCCGAAAGCGGGGTGTCAGTACCGAACATTTGTCTGACACACCGCATTCGGGAGCAAGCCCCCTCCCACAATATATTGAGAACCGCCACAGCCCTCTAACCACGGGCTCTGGCGGTTTTTTGATGGCTGCTGGAAATCCATCCAAAGCGTGCTGTACTCAGCCAAGGTTCCAGCACGGAACCTGTCGTAAATCTGCAGGGAAGCACAACGCAATACAGTCTCGATAGCATGGGCTATCAAGGACTCTCTCATGTCTCTGTTCAAACGTTCAGTTACTGAGTTGTTGGGTACGTTCTGGCTGGTTCTGGGTGGTTGTGGCAGTGCGGTGCTCGCCGCGTCTTCGCCTCTGGGCATCGGGGTGCTGGGGGTGGCCCTGGCGTTTGGTCTGACGGTGCTGACCATGGCGTTCGCCATCGGCCACATCAGCGGATGTCATCTCAATCCCGCAGTGTCGGTGGGGTTGGTGGTCGGCGGGCGGTTTCCAGCAAAAGAGCTACCCGCCTACATCATCGCCCAGGTGCTCGGCGGGATACTCGCCGCCGCGCTGCTCTACTACATCGCCAGCGGCAAGGAAGGTTTCGACATCGCAGCAGGTCTGGCGTCCAATGGGTACGGCGAGCACTCGCCCGGCAAATACTCGATGGCGGCAGGCTTTGTCACCGAGCTGGTGATGACCGGGATGTTCGTGATCATCATCCTCGGCGCCACCGACAAACGCGCCCCGGCGGGCCTCGCACCGATTGCCATCGGCCTGGGGCTGACGCTGATTCACCTGATCTCGATTCCGGTCACCAACACCTCGGTCAACCCGGCGCGTAGCACCGGGCCGGCGCTGATGGTCGGCGGCTGGGCGATCGCGCAGTTGTGGATGTTCTGGGTCGCGCCGCTGATTGGCGCGATAGTGGGCGGGACGATTTATCGCTGGCTGGGCAAAGAGCAATCCTGAACCCACTGGAAATCCCCTGTGGGAGGGGGCTTGCTCCCGAAGGCGTCGTGTCAGTCATAGCTACCGTACTGACACACCGCATTCGGGAGCAAGCCCCCTCCCACAGTAATAAATCAACCATGCCCGGTAATCGATGTCTGCCCTGGTCAAAAACGAGATCAGGCCTGGCGGTATGGCAAGGCTGTTCTGGCTTCCTCGGCGTACGCGAGGACGCCAGCACGTTCCTGTTGCAGGAAGTCTTTGACTGCGGCTTTCAGACCGGGATGACGCAGGTAGTGCCACGAGTGGGTGATCACCGGTTCAAAGCCGCGAATCAGCTTGTGCTCGCCCTGAGCGCCGGCATCAAAGCGCTGATACCCCTGGGCAATCGCATAGTCCATGCCCTGATAGAAACACGTCTCGAAATGCAGCCGGTCAAACTCGGCCAGACATCCCCAATAGCGTCCATAGAAGCTGTCGCCCCCGACCAGACTGAAGGCCATCGCCACCGGCCGTGAACCCCGTCTGGCGAAGACCACCCGAATCGCCTCCGGCATCCGCGCAGCCAGCAGACTGAAAAACTCGCGCGTCAGGTACGGCGCCTGGCGGCGCACGGCGTAGGTGTTGGCATAGCAGGCGTAGACAAAATCCCATTGCGCCTCGTCCACCTCACGCCCTTCCAGCCATTCGAATTCGAAGCCCTGCCCCGCCACCTGCTCGCGCTCTTTACGCATTTGCTTGCGCTTGCGCGAACTGAGCGCGTCGAGAAAATCCTGGAAGTCCCGATAACCGCGATTCTGCCAGTGATACTGACAGCCGATACGTTGCAGCCAGCCCGGCTGCTCGGCCATGGCGGCATCGGTGAACGGGTCGGTGAAATTGATGTGCGCGCTGGAAAGCTCTTCGATTTCCAGATAACCCGGCAGGCTCTTGAGCAGTTCGAAACCGTCTTCGACCCGGGCGGCCAGCAAGCGTGGCCCGCTGACCGGACTGAACGGCACCGCCGTCAGCAGTTTGGGGTAGTAATCGATGCCGGCCCGGGCGCAGGCATCGGCCCAGCCGTGATCGAACACGTACTCGCCGTAGGAATGCCACTTGCGATAACTGGGCAGCGCCGCGATCAGCCGATCGCCTTCAACGTGCAGCAGATGCTCGGCTTGCCACCCCGTATGCGGGCCAACGCTGCCGCTGTCTTCAAGGGCCGAGAGAAAGGCGTGCCGCAAAAACGGCTGGTTCTCGGGCACCAGTGCATCCCAGGTCGCCGGGGCGATTTCTGACAGGCTCTGCAGGCGTTGCAACGGCATCAACTGACTCTCCACTTCCGGGCTTCAAAGCCCCGCGAGTATCGCTTATCGCTGCCCTTTGCACACGAGCAATCGGACGACAGCGCTCTAGATCAATAGTTCAGGACAACTTTGTATCGTCATCGACATGACATCACTTAGCCACTGCTCTGTCATAAACCATCGCGATACTCGCTCCTGTTTTTAGAGCGCCGGGGTCTACCCGGACACTGTTTTCCGACGTGCGCGTCGGTGTGCCCCGGATGGTTCTGCCATCCCTCTCATCTTCGGAGATTGCTATGCGTCTTGCTTCCACGAAAACTGCGGCGGCCCTGTGCGGTGGCCTGTTGCTGGCCATGAGCGTTCCGGCCAGTGCTGCAGTCGACGCCAAACTGCTCGACATGCTCAAGGCCAACGGTTCAATTTCCCAGGCGCAGTACGTCGAACTGCAAACTGAACTGGCCAAGGATCAGAAGGCTCAGCAAATCGCGCAGCAGGCGCAGCAAGAGACCAACGAGCAAATCGCGGCGACCGCGAAGAAAACCAATGAGCTGAGCTCCTTCGACCAGAAACTCGCCTGGGCCGCCAAGACCCAGTTCAAGGGTGACGTGCGTATTCGTCAGGAGACCGTCAAGATCGACGGCGAATCCAACAATGGTGGCCGTGACAAGGATCGCCAGCGTATCCGCGCACGTCTGGGGGCTTACACCGAGATCAACCCGCAAGTCGACACCGGCATCCGTATTGCCACCGGCGGCGGCGACGATGCCCGTTCGACCAACCAGGACATGGACAACTACTTCGACAAGAAGCAGATCTGGCTCGACCTGGGCTACATCGACTACCACCCGGATGCGATCAAGAACCTGCACGTGATCGGCGGCAAGATGCTGCAACCGTGGGTCAGCATGGGCGACGTGATCTGGGACAGCGACATCAACCCGGAAGGTCTGGCCGTTACCTACAAGTACCCACTGGGCAGCAGCGCCGAACTGTTCGGCAGCCTGGGTAACTACACCCTCAAGGACAACGTCGACGGCGAAGGCGTGCAATTTCGCCACGACCTGCGCCTGACCGCTGGCCAGTTGGGCAGCCGCTTCGCGATCACCGACAACCTGAAACTGACCCTGGGCGGCAGCGTCTACGCCTACCAAAACGATGAAGACAGCCGCTGCACCGGGACATCCACACCGTGCGCGCTGTCGGTCAACGGCAACTCGGCCAACAACGAGTTCCGCCTGTACGAAGGTTTCAGCCAGATCGACATCGGTGGCCTGCCAATGCCGCTGTCGTTCTACGGCCAGTACGTGAAGAACAACGATGCCGTGACCGACGCCGATACCGCGTGGCTGGTCGGCGCCAAGTCGAAAGTCTTCGGTCTGAACCTGGATTACAACTATCGTGACGTACAGCGTGACGCCGTGGTCGGCGCGTTCACCGACTCCGACTTCGCCAACGGCACCACCGGTTCCCGTGGGCACAAGTTCAAGGTCGGTTACGACATCGACAAGAACTTCGCCATCGGCGCCACGTACTTCCTGACCAAGGCCGACTTCTCCAGCCGTACCCAGCGTGACGCAGACACCAACACTCTGCAGCTGGATGCCGAAGCCAAGTTCTAAAACGCGTCACCCTGTAGCCTGACGTGGGCGGGACGATCCCCATCATCCGTTCGTTTCGTCCCGCGCCGGCTATTTCTGCAGGATGCAAAAACACTGTAGGAGCTGCCGGAGGCTGCGATCTTTTGATCTTGTTTTTGAGGATCAAAAGATCGCAGCCTTCGGCAGCTCCTACAGGTGGAATTCTATTTTTCCTTGCGGCGTTGCTCGGCCAGACGCTCAGCCAGCGCATCCACACCCTCTTGCGGCCTCTCCGGCATCGCCTTCAACGAGGCCTGCATCAAACGCATCTGACGAATGAAGCGCCGACAGTTCGGGCAGAACATCAGGTGATGGCGCACCAGCAGTTTCTCGCGAAAGCTCAACTGGCCATCGAGATAATCGCTGGAGCGTGCCACTTGTTCCTTGCAGGTCAGCATTCGCCGGTCTCCTCAAAATGCTCCACCGTGGCGAAGACTTTCAGCCGCGCCCGATGCAGCAGCACACGGACATTGGAGAGCGAGATCTCCAGAAGATTACAGATCTCTTCCAGCTCCAGGCCTTGGCGCTCGCGCAGCAGCAACACGCTGCTTTGCAGTTCCGACAGACTGAGCAAGGTGTGCTCAAGGCAATCACGCAATTCACTTTCGGTGAGCAAGGCTTCCGGGGTGTCCTGATGCCAGGCGAACGGCGCCACCAGCCAATGACCGTCACCGGGCGAAAAACGATCGTCGTCGATGGTGCCGTGGGGTGACGGCAGGTCATCCATCAACACTTCGCGGCGGTTTTGTTTGTAGCGGCTCTTGGCCGAGTTGGCGGTGATGGTCAGCAGCCAGGTCTTAAGACTGGAACGACCCTCGAAGCTACCGATATGGCGCACCACCGAAAGCCAGGCGTCCTGCACCACTTCCTCGACATGGCGCTGGCCGACAATCGCGTAAGCCACGGCGCGCATGGCGCTCTGGTAGGTGCTGACCAGCTCCTTGAAAGCCTTTTGCTCACCCGCGAGCAGACGTTCGAGCAGTTGGGTGTCGTCGGTTGCGGCCATGCACGCCTCGTTTGCAAATACCGATTAACGTTAACGCACTCGACCCTGTGGCGAGCGAGCTTGCTCGCGCTCGACTGCGCAGCAGTCGCAAAACCGGCGATTGCGGTTCTTCAGCAAGACCGCAATCGCCGGTGTCGGGAGCGCTACGCACTCGAGCGGGAGCAAGCTCCCTCGCCACAAGAGCGGGTGACTCAGCGCTTGCGCAGAATCACGCTGCCGATCGAGTAACCGGCGCCGAACGAGCTCAGCACGGCCAGCGAACCGGCGGCCAGATCGTCCTGATATTTGTGGAAGGCAATCACCGAGCCGGCAGAGCTGGTGTTGGCGTAGGTGTCGAGAATCACCGGCGCTTCTTCTTCGGTGGCTTCGCGGCCCAGCAGCTTGCGCACGATCAGGTGGTTCATGCTCAGGTTGGCCTGGTGCAGCCAGAAGCGCTTGACGTCGCCGACGTTGAGTTTGTTCTCCTCCAGGTGCTCACCGATCAGCTCGGCGACCATCGGGCAGACGTCCTTGAACACCTTGCGACCTTCCTGCACGAACAGCTTGTCGCGGGCACCGATGCCCTCTTCCGCGGCGCGGTTGAGGAAGCCGAAGTTGTTGCGGATGTTGTTGGAGAACTTGGTCAGCAGTTTGGTGCTGACCACGTCGAACTGGTACTTGGACGTCGCCAGGTCGGCGCGCTCTATGATCACCGCCGTTGCGGCGTCACCGAAGATGAAGTGGCTGTCGCGGTCACGGAAGTTCAGGTGACCGGTGCAGACTTCCGGGTTGACCATCAGGATCGCCCGGGCCTGTCCCAGTTGCACGCTGTTGGCCGCGGCCTGAATGCCGAAGGTCGCCGAGGAGCAGGCGACGTTCATGTCGAAACCGAAACCCTGAATGCCCAGTGCTTCCTGGACTTCGATGGCGATGGCCGGGTAGGCGCGTTGCAGATTGGAGCAGGCAACGATCACGCCGTCGATGTCGGCGGCGGTCTTGCCGGCACGTTGCAGCGCCTGTTCAGCGGCGCCGATGGCCATCTGGCACAGCACCGACCATTCGTCGTTGGAACGCTCCGGCAGGCGCGGGGCCATGCGCGCAGGATCAAGGATGCCGTCCTTGTCCATGACAAAGCGGCTCTTGATGCCCGAGGCTTTTTCGATGAACGCGGCACTGGATTCGGTCAGTGCCTGGACTTCACCGCTAGCGATGGCGTCGGCGTTGTCGGCGTTGAACTGCGCGACGTAGGTATTGAAAGACTGCACCAGCTCTTCGTTGGAGATGCTGTTGGCCGGGGTGTACAGGCCGGTGCCGCTGATGACGACGTTATGCATGGTCGTTTCTCTAATCTGTTCAGGCAGAAAGCGCTGGCACCGACGTACCAACACACAAAGGGTCTGTTCCCGTCCGCAGGACGCTGACCTGGCATCGCTTTATTCCGCCACGTGACCCGGCCGAAGGCTCTGGGTCACGAAACCGGCGTTTATGGTCGCGAAGTTTGCCATAAACCCAAGGTTTTGGCGCCTTTCTCAAGCACCACGCCTCTCCCTGGGTGGGGTCTTGTCTATGTGGCGAGGGGATTTATCCCCGATCGGCTGCGAAGCAGTCGCCAAACCATTACCCTCATCAAAACTGATGGACTGAGATGGTCGCTTTTGGGGCGGCTTCGCCACCCATCGGGGATAAATCCCCTCACCACAAATGCCCACAGGTGATCGAGCAGGGTTGGGGATCAGGCTTCGACCTGACTCCACTGCTTGCTCAGCCGTTTGTCCGAGATCGGCGCTTTCGTCCCCAACTGCTGGGCGAACAGCGACACCCGGTATTCCTCCAGCCACCAGCGGTACAGCTCCAGCTGTGGATCGCGTTTGCCTTCCTGCGCATGCTTGGCGGCGCGTGTCTGGTATTGCGCCCAGAGGCCGGCCAGTTCACCGCTCCAGACGCGATCCTTCTGCACCTGCGCACCGAGTTTCTCGAAACGCTGCTCGACCGCCTTCAGATAACGCGGCAACTCTTTGAGCCATTGCATCGGTGTTTCCCGGACGAAACCCGGATACACCAGATTGCTGATTTGCTGCTTGATGTCATTCAGCGCCACAGCCTGCGCCAGATCGATCTTGCCCTTGAAGCGTTTTTGCAGGCCGTGCCACAGCTTGAGAATCTCCAGCGTCAACCGCGCGACGCGCTCGGCGTGTTCGGTCCAACTGCCGCGTTTGCGTTCGGCCAATGCGGCGAGCCCGGCGCCGTCACGGGGCAACGGGTCTTCGCCTTCCAGAATGCAGTTGTCAAGGCTGGCCAGCAGAATGTCTTCGACCAGCGCATCGACTCGGCCCAGCTCGCGATAGAGCAGGCCCAACTCGGTGATACCCGGCAGTTTGCTGCGCAGGAACTTCGCCGGCTCCGCCAGTTGCTGCAGCAGCAGCCGCTGCAAGGCACGGCGATGCTGGAACTCGGCTTCGGCCGGGGTCGAGAACCGCCCTTCCTTGACCGTGCCGCCCTCTTCCACCAGCGCCGGATAGACCGTCATCGACAATCCGGCAATCTTCTGCTGGGTCTTTTCCGCCACCGGGGCGAAGACCTTGGCCTCCACCGGTTGCTGACTTTTCGCACTCTGCGGCACGGCCAAAGCCGCCTGGCTGGCTTCGGCAAAACGCGCGGTCAGCTCGGCCAGGTCGCGGCCCTCGCCGAGGAACTTGCCCTGGCCGTCGACGATTTCCAGGTTCATCCGCAGATGGCTTTCGACCTGCTGCGCGGCTTCCGCCCATGCTTCATCGCTGACGCGCGCACCGGTCATGCGCAGCAACTCGCGACCGAGCGCTTGCGGCAATGAGCCTTCAGCGAAGGTCATGCGCTGCAACGCCGCCTTGATGAAATCCGGCACCGGCACGAAGTTCTTGCGCAAGGCTTTCGGCAGATTGCGCACCAGCGCAATGCACTTGGCCTCGATCAGCCCCGGCACCAGCCATTCCAGACGTTCCGGTGGCAGCATCGGCAGCAGCGGCGCGGGCACGCGCAGGGTCACGCCGTCGCGCGGGTGATTGGGTTCGAAGTGGTAGCTGAGCGCCAGTTCCAGATCACCAATGTGCAGCGTGTCCGGGTAGTCGCGCGCGGTGACTTCACTGGCCTCGCGGGCCAGCACGTCTTCTTCGCGCATGATCAGCAATTGCGGGTCTTTCTGGCTGTTGACCCGATACCAGCTGTCGAACGTCGCGGTCTGGTGAATCTCCGCCGGCAAGCGCGCATCGTAGAACGCGTACAGGGTTTCTTCGTCAGCGAGAATGTCGCGGCGCCGAGCCTTGGCTTCCAGCTCGTCGAGCTGTTCGAGCAACTGCTTGTTGGCGGTCAGGCACTTGGCTTTCGACTGAATCTCGCCACGCACCAGACCTTCGCGGATAAACAGCTCGCGCGAGACCAGCGGATCCACCGGGCCGTAATGCACCGGGCGGCGACCGACCACGATCAGCCCGAACAGGGTGATCTGCTCGTAAGCCACGACCTGGCCGCGCTTCTTCTCCCAGTGCGGTTCGAAATGGTTTTTCTTGATCAGGTGCCCGGCCAGCGGCTCGATCCAGTCGGCATCGATCTTGGCGACCATCCGCGCGTAAAGCTTGGTGGTTTCCACCAGTTCGGCGGTCATCAGCCACTGCGGACGTTTCTTGCCGATGCCCGACGACGGATGAATCCAGAAGCGCCGCTGACGGGCACCGAGGTAATCGCCGTCCTCGGTTTTCTGGCCGATCTGGCTGAGCAGACCGACCAATACCGCTTTGTGCAGTTTCGGGTAATCCGCCGGCTCTTTATTGGGGCTCAACTGCATGTCGCGGCAGATCAGACTCAACTGGCGATGGGAATCACGCCACTCGCGCAGACGCAGGTAGTTGAGGAAATTCTTCCGGCACCAGTTGCGCAGCGGGCTGGCGGTCAGTGCCTGGCGCTGTTCTTCAAAGCCGCGCCACAGATTGACCAGCCCGGCGAAGTCCGAATCGCTGTCTTTCCATTGTGCGTGGGCCTGATCGGCTGCTTGTTGACGCTCCGGCGGACGCTCGCGCGGGTCCTGAATCGACATGGCGCTGGCGACGATCAGCACTTCCTGCAGGCTGCCGAGCTTGGCGGCTTCGAGCAGCATGCGGCCCATGCGCGGGTCTACCGGCAGGCGCGCCAACTGGCGGCCGAGCGGGGTCAGCTGACTGTTGCGATCCACCGCCGAAAGCTCTTGCAGCAGGTTGAAGCCGTCGCTGATCGCCTTGCCGTCCGGCGGCTCGATGAACGGGAACGCAGTGATTTCGCCGAGGCGCAGGTGCAGCATCTGCAAGATCACGGCGGCAAGGTTGGTACGCAGAATTTCCGGATCGGTGAATTCCGGGCGACCGAGGAAGTCTTCTTCGCTGTACAGGCGCACGCAGATCCCCGGCTCGACCCGGCCGCAACGACCCTTACGCTGATTGGCGCTGGCCTGGGAAATCGCTTCGATCGGCAGACGCTGGACCTTGGCGCGGTAGCTGTAGCGACTGATGCGCGCGGTGCCGCTGTCGATCACGTAGCGGATGCCCGGCACGGTCAGCGAGGTCTCGGCAACGTTGGTCGCCAGCACCACGCGCCGCCCCGGGTGCGACTGGAAAATCCGCTGCTGCTCGGCCGGCGACAGGCGCGCGTACAGCGGCAGAATTTCCGTGTGTTTGAGCTGGGCCTTGCGCAGCATGTCGGCGGCATCGCGGATCTCGCGCTCGCCGGGCAGGAACACCAGCACATCGCCGGGACTGCGGCGTTCGCTGCGCTCATAGGCGGCGATTTCGTCGAGGGTGGCGAGGATCGCCTGATCCACGGTCAGGTCGTCCTCGACGCGGTTGCCCTCTTCATCCTGCTCCAGGGTCAGCGGGCGATACCAGGTGTCCACCGGGAAGGTGCGACCGGACACCTCGACAATCGGCGCATCGTCGAAATGTTTGGAGAAGCGCTCCAGATCGATGGTCGCCGAAGTAATGATGACTTTCAGATCCGGGCGACGCGGCAGCAGGGTTTTCAGGTAACCGAGCAGGAAGTCGATGTTGAGACTGCGCTCGTGGGCTTCGTCGACGATGATCGTGTCGTAGCGTTCCAGATAACGATCATTCTGGGTTTCCGCCAGCAAAATACCGTCGGTCATCAGTTTGATCAGGGTGTTGGAATCGCTTTGATCCTCGAAGCGCACCTGATAGCCAACCAGTGAACCGAGCGGCGTGCCGAGTTCTTCGGCGACCCGGCTGGCGACACTGCGCGCAGCGATTCGGCGTGGCTGGGTATGGCCGATCAAGCCATGCTGGCCGCGACCGATTTCCAGGCAGATTTTCGGCAACTGGGTGGTTTTACCCGAGCCGGTTTCGCCAGCGATGATCAGCACTTGATGCTTCTCCAGCGCTGCCTTGATTTCGTCGCGCTTGGCGGCGATCGGCAGGCTGTCGTCGTAACGAATCACTGGCAGGCTGGCACGGCGCGCCAGCACCTGATCACAGGACGCCTGCATGCGCGCCACCCACTGGGCCAGTTTGGCCTCGTCGGGTTTCTTGCGCAGCTCGAGCAACTGCCGCCGCAGCCGGTGACGGTCGGCGAGCATGGCGTGATCGAGGTTTTTCAGCAGTTTGTCGATGGAGGGCGATTCGTCGGTCATCGGGTACGCAATTCGGTCGTCTGTTTATGCAGGGGGCGATTGTCGCAGATTTGCCTCCTACTGTGGCGAGGGAGCTTGCTCCCGCTCGGTTGCGCAGCAATCGTAATCCGGTTGTCGGGAGGTCACTGTCAGGACGCGGCGGATGGTTTCGGGGCCGCTTCGCAGCCCAGCGGGAGCAAGCTCCCTCGCCACAAATTCGTCATGCTCCGGGATTATTCGTTGTCGAGGCCTTTGCGGCGGTAGGGGAAGACGTCGATGACTTTGCCGGCGCGAATCGCCTCCTGCAAACCCTTCCAGTAATCGGCGTTGTACAACTCGCCATGCAGTTGATCGAACAGTTTGCGCTGCCCGGCATCGGCAAACAGAAACGGCGGAAACTCTTCCGGGAACACATCCAGCGGCCCGATCGAGTACCACGGTTCGGAAGCCATTTCGTCCTCGGGGGTGCGCGGCGCGGGGATGTGGCGGAAGTTGGCTTCGGTCAGGAAGCAGATCTCGTCGTAGTCGTAGAACACCACTCGGCCGTGACGAGTGACGCCGAAGTTCTTCAGCAACATGTCGCCGGGAAAGATGTTGGCCGCCGCCAGTTGTTTGATCGCCAGGCCGTAATCCTCCAGTGCCTCGCGCACCTGTGCTTCATTGGCGTTTTCCAGATAGAGGTTGAGCGGGGTCATGCGGCGCTCGGTCCAGCAGTGGCGGATCAGCACCGTGTCGCCTTCGACCGAGACCGTCGACGGCGCGACCTCGAGCAGTTCTTCCAGGCACGCCGGATCGAACTTGCTCAGCGGAAAACGGAAGTCGGCGAACTCCTGGGTATCGGCCATGCGCCCGACCCGGTCGACACTTTTCACCAGACGGTATTTTTCGATCACCGTCGCCCGGTCGACGTTTTTCGACGGCGAGAAACGGTCCTTGATGATCTTGAACACGGTGTTGAAGCCCGGCAGGGTAAACACGCTCATGACCATGCCGCGCACGCCGGGGGCCATGATGAACTGGTCGTCGGTGTTGGCCAGGTGATTGATCAGCGCCCGGTAGAACTCGGATTTGCCGTGCTTGTAGAAACCGATCGAGGTGTAAAGCTCGGCGATGTGCTTACCCGGCAGAATGCGCCGCAGGAAGCCGATGAACTCCGCCGGCACCGGCACATCCACCATGAAATACGAACGGGTGAAAGAGAAAATGATCGACACGTCGGCTTCGTCGGTGATCAGCGCGTCGATCTGAATCCCGCGGCCCTCGCGGTGCAGCAATGGAATCACCAGCGGCCACTGCTCGTCGCGGGTGTAGATACGCCCGACCAGATACGCGCCCTTGTTGCGGTACAACACCGAGGAAAACAGCTCGACGCTCAGCTCCGGATCCTTGCACACCCAGTCCGGCAGGTTCTCGCGCAGTTGCGACTCGAGGCGCTGCAGGTCGCCGGGCAAATCGGCGTAATCCTCGCTGAAGCGGTAGTCGGCAAAGATGCTCGCGAGCATCGATGACAACTGCCCCTGCGGCTTGTAGGTGCGGGTTTGCGCAGCCCGGGCGCGGCGCAGGCTCGGCCGGGTGGTGTGGATGAACATGCAGCCGTCGCTGATCAGGTCGTGACTGAACAGCCCGCAGAAAATCGAGTTGTACCAGGTCTCGGACAGTTCATCGTCGAAGCGCAGGTCGATGACACTGATGTAAGCACTTTTCACCAACGGCCAACTGCCGACATTCATCAGCGTCTCGTCGTCGAAATGCTCGCGCAGGCGGGCGATGGTTTCGCCGACCTTTTCTTCGTAGAGATTGATCCGCGCCGCCGACGCGGTCTGCGTCTCCTGCCAGCGCGCCTGCTCGAAGCGCTCGCGCGCACCGTCGGTGATCCGCCGGAAGTGCTCGCGGTAATCGTCAAAGCCATCGAGGATCATGCGGGCGATGTCGGTGGCTGGCCATTGCTGCGGCATAGAGGAGACCTCGGCGTGCAAGTGGAAATCTGTGCCTGAGCTTAGCCACGGATGCATGCGCAGGAGAAGTGCAATTTCTGCCAAAAGCGCGGCAGGGTTGTACAGCGACACAGTTTTTATCAAAGTTTTTTGAGTCGACCGTTCGGTCAATTAACCGCCCTCTCAGTCTCGCCTGCCGCCCCGCGCCAGCCCGCGAATTCCCTGGGATTCGGATCCAATCCCTGCCCCGCCGCTCTGGCTCGCGGTTTTACCGCTGCGTTCCCGCCTGTTGATGAAAGAGAAGAACTGCTCACAGATTGGTCTTACCAAAATAATGGCACTTTGATATACAGCCCGCCAGTACCCGCCTCACAACAAGATCCTCGGTCCACGAGGACGACCTATTCCTCATAGATCAAGGAGCACATTGATGTCTATCCGCAATCTGCGCATCGGTTTGCGCGCCAGTTTGAGTTTTGCCGTATTGGCCGCCCTGCTGGTAGTGGTCGGCCTGTTCGGCCTGGGCCAGATGAAAAATCTGCGTGAGAGCGCAACGGTGATCGAGGAATCGTGGATGCCCAGCATCGAGAGCATTCACGATGCGGCGGCGAACATCGCCAACATCCGCCTCGAATCCCTGCGCCTGATCACCAGCACCCAGCCGGCGGTACGCGACACAAGCAAAGGCATCATCAAGGTGCAGCGCGAAGAATTGTCCAAGCGCCTTAAGGATCACACCGCTCTGCTGGCCAGCGATGCGGAACGGGCGATGCTCGACGGTTTGAATAGCGACGTCGCCAAGTACATGAGCATCCTGGACCAGATCATCGCTCAGATCGACGCCGGGCAAAGTGAACAGGCCTATGCCCGTCTGAACAATGAACTGGCGCCACAGGGCCGGATCCTCGACAAAGCGCTGGAGCAGATGATCAGCTTCAACCAGCAAGGCGCCGACAGCGCCGCCGAAGCTGCTGCCGGGGTTTATCAGCAGGCGCTGTGGATTGTCGCTACCATCATCGTTGTCGCCCTGATCGCCACCCTGCTGTTGGCCTGGCTGCTGACCCGCAGCATCACCGCACCGATCAATCAGGCCCTGTCCGTCGCGCAAAAAATTGCCGCCGGCGACCTCAGCGGCCAGATTGCCGATCACGGTAGCGATGAGGCGGCGCAGTTGCTCAGCGCCCTCGCCGAGATGCAGAACAACCTGCGCTCGACCATCCGTGGCATCAGCGAATCGGCGCAGCAACTGGCCTCCGCCGCCGAAGAAATGAGCTCGGTGATGGAGCAAAGCACCCGTGGCCTGCAACAGCAGAACGATCAGATCGAACAGGCCGCCACCGCCGTCACCGAGATGAGCACGGCGGTGGATGAAGTTGCGGCCAACGCGGTGTCCAGCGCCGAGGCCTCCGAAGCCTCGAACGAGGACAGCAAACACGGGCATGTGCAGGTCAGCGAGACCATCAACTCGATTCAGGAACTGGTCAGCGCGGTGCTCGGTGCGTCGGAACAGGCCGAAGGCCTCGCCACTCAGGCTCAGGACATCAGCAAGGTGCTCGAGGTGATTCGCGGCATCGCCGGGCAAACCAACCTGCTGGCGCTCAACGCCGCCATCGAAGCGGCGCGCGCGGGTGAGGCCGGACGCGGTTTTGCGGTGGTCGCCGATGAAGTGCGTTCGCTGGCGCAACGCACGCAGAACTCCACCGAAGAAATCGAGCTGATGATCAGCAGCATCCAGCAAGGCACCGGCGCCACCGTCGGCGCCTTGCAAAGCAGTGCCGAGCAGGCCAGCCACACGTTGCGCCGGGCGAACAGTGCCGGTCAGGCACTGGAGAAAATCACCGCGTCGATCTCGCAGATCAACCAGCGCAACCTGGTGATCGCCAGCGCGGCCGAGCAGCAAGCGCTGGTCGCGCGCGAGGTTGATCAGAATCTGGTGACCATCCGCGATCTCTCGACCCAGACCGCCGCCGGCGCTACCCAGACCTCCGCTGCCAGTCAGGAACTGTCGCGCCTGGCGATCGACCTCAACGGCTTGGTGACGCGCTTCGTGCTCTGAATGAAAAATTAAATGCCCGATTGACGGTTGCCATCGACAGGGCGCTCGGCAACACTCTCGTCCCGATCAAGGAAGGAGTGCCATCGTGAGCGCTGTCGATATTTTCCGCATGCTGTCGCTGGCAGCCATCTGGGGCGCGAGCTTCCTGTTCATGCGTATTATTGCGCCGGTGATCGGCACCATTCCGACCGCGTTCTTTCGGGTGTCGATTGCTGCCGTCGGTCTGCTGGTGATTCTCGGGCTGATGCGCATCAGCTGGGATTTCAAGGGCAAACTGAAAACGGTGATGTTGCTGGGCGTTATCAACTCGGGGATTCCGGCGACGTTGTATTCGGTGGCGGCGCAAGTGTTGCCGGCCGGTTACTCGGCGATCTTCAACGCCACCACGCCGTTGATGGGCGTGTTGATTGGCGGGCTGTTTTTCAGCGAAAAACTCACTGTCGCGAAACTGACCGGGGTGTTTCTCGGCTTGTTCGGTGTCGGTGTGCTGACGCGCGCAGGTCCGGTCGCGTTCGATCTGCAATTGCTGATGGGCGCCCTCGCCTGCCTGCTCGCTACCACTTGCTACGGCTTCGCCGGGTTCCTCACGCGGCGCTGGCTGGATCACAGCGGCGGGCTCGACAGTCGTCTCTCGGCCGTGGGCAGCATGCTCGGCGCCTCGCTGTTTCTGTTGCCACTGTTCGGCTACAGCGTGATCACCGCCCCTCCGGCAAGCTGGGGTGGGTGGAATGTCTGGCTGTCGCTGCTGGGCCTGGGTCTGGGCTGCACGGCGTTCGCCTACATCATCTATTTCCGCCTGCTCAGCTCCATCGGCCCGGTCAAATCGATGACCGTGACCTTCATGATCCCGGCGTTCGGCGTGTTGTGGGGCGCATTGTTGCTGGATGAACCGTTGTCGATGGCGCACCTGTATGGCGGGGTGTTGATTGCGCTGGCGTTGTGGCTGGTGTTGAAGCCGGCGGTGGTGAAGCCTTCTGCCGTTACAGCCCGATGATTTTGCGGCGTTAACAAGTCAGTCTTCGCGAGCAAGCCCGCTCCCACAGGAGGAATGCATTCCAATTGTGGGAGCGGGCTTGCTCGCGAAGAGGCCGGCCCAGACACTGAAAATGCCCGGGTCGGCCTGAAGGTTTTCAAGCAGTTTTACGGAACACAAACGCCAGCCCGACGATGATCAACAGCATCCCCAGCACACTCAACGCCGCCAGACGATTGCCGAAAATCAGGTAATCCATCACCGCCGTCACCGCCGGCACCAGATAGAACAGACTGGTGACATTCACCAGATTGCCCCGGGCGATCAGGCGATAGAGCAACAGTGTCGCCAACACCGACACCACCAGTCCCATCCACAACACCGGCACGATGAAACCCGTGCTCTGTTCAAAGTGGAACGGCTGAAATGGCACAAATATCCCGCACAACAACAGCCCGGCCAGATACTGCACCGGCAATGTGCCGAGGGGATTGTCGGTGATGCGTTTCTGCATGATCGAGCCCACCGTCATGCTCGCCAGCGCCAACAGACCGAACAGCATCCCTGCCCAGGACATCCCCGCCAGTCCGATCCCCTGATAAACCACCATGATCAGCCCGGCCAGGCCCAGCGCCAGACCGAACATCCGGCTCGCCGAGCGCTGGCGCTCCATCAACACCACGGTGAGGATCGGCTGTACGCCCATGATGGTCGCCATCACCCCCGGCGTGACTCTGGTATTCAGGGCCAGCAGATAGAAAATCTGATACGCCCCCAACAACACCACGCCCGTTGCAATCGCAAACAGCATCGGCCGACCGCCCTTGGGCAGCTTCAACTTGAGCAGCGGCGTTAACAGCAACAGCCCGCACAGCGCGATCACAAAGCGCATCAGCAGAAAGGCAAAGGGTGACGCATGGGCCAGGCCCCATTTGGAGAAGATCGCCCCGCTGCTCCACAGTAGAACGAACAGGCTCGTGGACGTCGCCGCGAGCGCGGATTTTTTCGAAAGGACAAACATGAATACCACCTGTAGTCAGGCAAACAGCCAACTCAGCCGAGGCTGAAATTCAGTAGGTTTTTCTGGCGGGCGCAGGGGTCAGCAAAGAATGCCGATCAGCCCGAAACGCCAACGCCCGGCGGTGATACGACGGCGCACACCGGCGTGCTACTGACAGGTGGAGGGTAATGACTGATCTGCCCAGGCTGCTGATTCCCGCACGGCACGACGCCAGCGTTGACCGCTGAATCGACTACCGCGTTGATGAGGAATGCAGGCATTGGGGCTGATCTTTTTTGAAGGGTTTGGAGAGTGAATCAGATGATTCACGAGCGCCGACTATAACCAGCGTGGGACATGGATTGCAATGATTTGGACAAAGGGCCAGCAGGGACAGCTCGATGGCAGGCGCATAGGCTGATGAGCAACGGATAGGCCCATTGATGGGGAGACAGGGAATGCTCGGGATCACATGCCAAGGGAACGGACGAATTTGCGGTATCAGTTGTACAAATCGCAGGCCAGGAAACAGGCAAGCATCGCCAAAGCTCTATTGCAGCTACCAGCGCGACAAGACTTGTCGAAAGTACGCTTCGAACCCATCGACGCCATAGCACTGAGCGCGTTCGAGCTCTGGGAGAATCCACTTTTTTGCTGGCGAGAGGTTGCCGCATGGAAATCACGAGAACCCCTGTCCCTGGATATCGCGATCTGGTTCGAAGAACAGCTCTGCGGACTGTGCTTCGTCAATCCGAACAAAAGCCGCCAACGTATTCGAATCGTACGATTGGAAGGGCGACCCGGAGATTCTCACCCGCTGAAAAATCGTATCGGGACCTTGGCAATGATGGTCATCGATGAGTTCGCCCAAATAGTCGGCAGCAAGTTCATTGAAGTCCAGGAGCCAATGCAGGGAGCAATTCCTGTTTATACAAAGCTCGGCTTCAAATTTGATTTGGAAGGTCGTCTTGTCCTCGCAGTGGAGAGTAAAGTATCGTGAAAACAGTTCAAGTAATGATCAATGAGGGAGGGAGCATGCGCAAATCAGTCAAGAAATCCCCCGCTAAGAAAAGATCAATCAAAACAGAAGAAAAGATTGTGTCATCCGGGCTATCAGCCAATCAGCAGCGCTTTCTGCAGTTACTGATTACAGGCATTGAAGACGAACCCAACGTTCTCGCCGGGCGCCGCTGACTCACAGACAATAAAAAACCGCTCACAAGGAGCGGTTTTTTCATTTCAACATCCGGCCTCAACCAAACAGCCAATACCCCAGCAGAGTCAGCACCACCACCGCCAATACCGGACGCAGGATGCGGTAGGCCTTGGGATTGCGGCGTTTCCACTGTTTGACCACGCCGCTGAACCGGTCGCTGAAGTTCTTGCTCCAGGCGTAGGCCTGGTTGATGCCGCCGACACGTTCATCATCAAGGTTCTGCGGCGCGGTGGCGCGGCCCAGCCAAGCGCTGATGGCGCGGTTGATGCGGGTCATCAGGCGGTTGCTCAGCGGGCGTTCGACATCGCAGAACAGGATGACGCGGGTTTGTTCGGTTTCGTTCTTGACCCAGTGCACGTAGGTCTCGTCGAACATCACGTCTTCACCGTCGCGCCAGGCGTAGACCTGACCATCAACGAAGATCCGGCAATCGTCGGAGTTCGGTGTCGACAGGCCCAGGTGATAACGCAGCGAGCCGGCAAACGGGTCACGGTGCGGGTTCAGATGGCTGCCACCTGGCAACAGCGCGAACATCGCGCCTTTGACGTTAGGGATCGCACTGACCAGCGCCACGGTCTTCGGGCACAGGGTTTCGGCCGACGGCAGCGGTTTGTCGTACCACTTGAGGTAGAAACGTTTCCAGCCCTTCTTGAAGAACGAGCCGAAACCGGCGTCATTGTTCTTTTCGGCGGCGCGGATGTAGCCCTCGTCGAACAGGTGCATGGCTTCGTCGCGAATGGTTTCCCAGTTATCGCGCAACACATCCAGCTCCGGAAACTTGCTGCGATCCAGATACGGTTTGGAGGGAACGCCGGAGAACAGGTACATCAGCGCGTTGTACGGGGCGAACAGCGCCGAGTGGTTGACGAACTGACGCAGTACCGGCAGACGCGCCTTGCCGCGCAAATGCACATAGAGGATGCTGCCCACAAACAGCAGCAACACCAACACCTTGGCGGCTAACGAAAAGGTCATCAACGACTCCTTGAATAAAGACAACGCTGCGCAATGCCCATTACCCGGCATGGCAGCCGGCCATGATAAACACTACCGGCCTCGGGAAAAACCCGCTGAACCCAAGATTCAGTGTTAAGAATTGCGCAACAAAGCATTTATTAGCATAACGATCCTGAACCCTGGCTGATCTGAGTCAATTCGACTACTGCTGATTCTCCTGCTCGGTGAACAGATCGCTGAACAGCATGCTCGACAGATAGCGCTCACCGGAGTCCGGCAAAATCACCACGATGGTCTTGCCCTGCATTTCAGGCTTCTCGGCTAAACGCACGGCCACGGCCATGGCCGCGCCGCAAGAGATACCGCACAAAATCCCTTCTTCCTGCATCAGGCGCAGCGCCATGGCCTTGGACTCGTCGTCAGTGACCTGCTCCACCCGGTCGACCATCGACAGATCGAGGTTCTTCGGCACGAAACCCGCGCCAATCCCCTGAATCTTGTGTGGGCTCGGCTTGATCTCTTCACCCGCGAGCGCCTGGCTGATCACCGGCGAAGACACCGGCTCCACCGCCACCGACAGGATCGGTTTGCCCTGGGTATTCTTGATATACCGCGAAACGCCGGTGATGGTTCCACCGGTCCCGACGCCAGCCACCAGCACATCAACGGCGCCATCAGTGTCGTTCCAGATTTCCGGGCCGGTGGTTTTTTCGTGAATCGCGGGGTTGGCCGGATTATCGAACTGCGACGGCATGAAGTATTTGCCGGTATCACTGGCAACGATCTCGGCAGCCTTCTCGATTGCGCCTTTCATGCCTTTGGCCGGTTCGGTCAGGACCAGCTCTGCGCCGAGGGCCTTGAGCACCTTGCGCCGCTCGATGCTCATCGAAGCCGGCATGGTCAGCATCAATTTGTAACCACGGGCGGCGGCGACGAAGGCCAGACCGATGCCGGTATTGCCCGACGTCGGTTCGACGATGGTCATGCCCGGCTTGAGTTTGCCGCTGCTTTCGGCGTCCCAGATCATGTTCGCGCCGATCCGGCACTTGACCGAATAACCGGGGTTGCGCCCCTCGATCTTGGCCAGAATGGTCACGCCACGCGGCGCGATGCGGTTGATCTGCACCAGCGGCGTGTTGCCGATGGAATGGGCGTTGTCAGCGAAAATACGGCTCATGGCTGGGTCCTTATGCAGCGTTGAATTCAGCGTTCCAAGGTATGCCTGTTGCCGGGCGCAGTCCAGTCGGGTCGAACGTCTGCGCCGCGCCACAGTCAATCGCTTACATCGTTCGGGAATTGTTGCCATGAAGCGTCGTTATAGCTGGCCAATAGGGATTTTTGCCGTCGTGGTTGTGCTGCTGATCGCCCTGCACATCGCCCTGCCCTACGTGGTGCGCGATTACCTGAACGGCAAACTGGCCGACATGGGTGACTACCGCGGCCAAATCACCGACGTCGATCTGGCCCTGTGGCGCGGCGCCTACCGGATCAACGGCCTGAAGATCGTCAAGGTCGACGGCAAGGTGCCGGTGCCGTTCGTCAACGCGCCCGTGATCGATCTGGCGGTCAGCTGGCATTCGCTGTGGTACGACCATGCCGTGGTGGCGCAGGTGCAATTCTTCAATCCCGAGATCAACTTCGTCGATGGCGGCCCCAACAAGCAGAACTCGCAGACTGGTAAAGGCACCGACTGGCGGGCGCAACTGGGCAAGTTGCTGCCGATCACTCTCGACGAGGTGCAGATCCACGACGGCAAGATCACTTTCCGCAATTTCAACTCCAAACCGCCGGTCAACATGAACGCCAGCAACGTCGAGGCGAGCATCTACAACCTGACCAACGTGGTCGACAAACAGGGCAAGCGCGATGCCCGCTTCGAAGGCAAGGCCAGGCTGCTCGGCCACGCACCACTGGAAACCACGGCCACTTTCGATCCGCTGAGCAATTTCGAGGACTTCCAGTTCCGCCTGCGCGCCCGCGACATCGAACTCAAGCGCATGAACGACTTCGCCTCGGCCTACGGCAAGTTCGACTTCAACGCCGGCCACGGCGACGTGGTCATCGAAGCCCAGGCGAAAAAAGCCCAGGTCACTGGCTACATCAAACCGCTGCTGCGCGACGTCGAAGTGTTCAACTGGCAGCAGGACGTGGAGAACAAGGACAAGAGCATCTTCCGCTCAGTCTGGGAGGCCATCGTCGGCGGCACGGAAACCGTGCTGAAGAACCAGGCCAAAAACCAGTTCGCCACAAAGGTCGAACTCAGTGGCAACGTGCATCAGCAAAACATCAGTGCGTTTGAAGCGTTTTTGCAGATTTTGCGTAATGGCTTCATTCAGGCTTTCAATGCGCGGTATGAGCGGCCGAAGCCGGATGCGGGCTAGAGCGCTGCGCCAGCATTTCCAAATAGAGTGTATCAGCGCCGATCTGAATATCCGGCTCTGGCCATTCCACACTCCAGCCGTGATCGCCCAGGATTACAGAGGCGAATA
The DNA here is from genome assembly GCF_036861315.1 of Pseudomonas sp. S3(2024). Taxonomy (NCBI): domain Bacteria; kingdom Pseudomonadati; phylum Pseudomonadota; class Gammaproteobacteria; order Pseudomonadales; family Pseudomonadaceae; genus Pseudomonas; species Pseudomonas sp. S3(2024). The sequence goes on from NZ_JAZAQQ010000001.1 coordinate 223,574, forward strand.
TCTCAGGATCCAGCAACGGCTGGAGCCCTGGAGCGTCTTGAAGATCTTGACTCAAATCGACCACCCATCGCTGATCATCGATAAAGGTCAGTTCCAGACAAAAATCAGACCAGACACGAACCGCCGACAGGCGGGGGCGTTTCATCCGTAACATCAGTGCAAGTCCTCCATCAGATGATTGGGCTGCTTCGCAGCCCAGCGGGAGCAAGCTCCCTCGCCACAGATTTTGTAAACATCCTGAAGGCTATCGTTAAATCAGCAAGGCCTGAATGCTGGCCATCAGCCGAAACCGAGTCAACATGTGACGCCCCATTCAGAGACTGAATAAGCCGTCTGCGTTCACAGTCGACCGGGCTGCGCGTTATAGTCGGGGCATCCGATTTTTTCGCCCCCGCCCTGCCTGTGCAGGTCGGCGTTACCGTTCGAGGATTAGCAGATGAAGTTCGAAGGCACCCAGGCCTACGTCGCCACCGATGACCTGAAGCTGGCGGTCAATGCCGCCATCACCCTGGAGCGGCCACTGCTGGTCAAGGGCGAACCGGGCACCGGCAAGACCATGCTCGCCGAGCAACTGGCCGAATCGTTCGGCGCCAAGCTGATCACCTGGCACATCAAGTCCACCACCAAGGCCCATCAGGGTCTGTACGAGTACGATGCGGTCAGCCGTCTGCGCGACTCGCAACTGGGCAACGAAAAAGTCCACGACGTGCGCAACTACCTGAAGAAGGGCAAGCTGTGGGAGGCGTTCGAGTCCGAAGAACGGGTGATTCTGCTGATCGACGAAATCGACAAGGCCGACATCGAGTTCCCCAACGACTTGCTGCAAGAACTCGACAAGATGGAGTTCTACGTTTACGAGATCGACGAGACCATCAAGGCCAAGAAGCGCCCGATCATCATCATTACCTCGAACAACGAGAAAGAGCTGCCGGACGCCTTCCTGCGCCGCTGCTTCTTCCACTACATCGCCTTCCCCGACCGCAGCACCCTGCAGAAAATCGTCGACGTGCACTACCCGGACATCAAGAAGGATCTGGTCAGCGAAGCGCTGGACGTGTTCTTCGACGTGCGCAAGGTGCCGGGCCTGAAGAAGAAGCCGTCGACCTCGGAACTGGTCGACTGGCTGAAGCTGCTGATGGCCGACAACATCGGCGAAGCAGTGCTGCGCGAGCGCGATCCGACCAAGGCCATTCCGCCATTGGCCGGTGCGCTGGTGAAGAACGAGCAGGACGTGCAGTTGCTTGAGCGCCTGGCGTTCATGAGCCGTCGCGGTTCTCGCTAAGAGGCTGATGCCATGTTGCTCAACCTGTTCAATGAAATGCGTGCAGCCAAGGTGCCAGTGTCGGTGCGCGAGCTGCTCGACCTGATCAACGCGCTGAAGCAGCGCGTGACCTTCGCCGACATGGACGAGTTCTACTACTTGTCGCGGGCGATTCTGGTCAAGGACGAACGGCATTTCGACAAGTTCGACCGTGCATTCGGCGCCTACTTCAATGGTCTGGAAAAGCTCGACGATCACTTGCAGGCACTGATTCCCGAAGACTGGCTGCGCAAGGAATTCGAGCGTTCGCTGACCGACGAGGAACGCGCGCAGATCCAGTCCCTCGGCGGTCTGGACAAGCTGATTGAAGAGTTCAAGAAACGTCTGGAAGAACAGAAGGAACGCCATGCCGGCGGCAACAAATGGATCGGCACCGGCGGCACCAGCCCGTTCGGTTCCGGCGGCTTCAACCCGGAAGGCATCCGCGTCGGCGATGCCGGCAAGCGTCAGGGCAAAGCGGTCAAGGTCTGGGATCAGCGCGAGTACAAGAACCTCGACGATTCGGTGGAACTGGGCACGCGCAACATCAAGGTCGCCCTGCGTCGTCTGCGTAAATTCGCCCGTCAGGGTGCGGCAGAAGAGCTGGACATCGACGGCACCATCGACCACACCGCCAAGGACGCTGGCCTGCTGAATATCCAGATGCGCCCGGAGCGGCGCAACACGGTGAAGCTGTTGCTGCTGTTCGACATCGGCGGCTCGATGGACGCGCACGTGAAGATCTGCGAGGAGCTGTTCTCGGCCTGCAAGACCGAGTTCAAGCATCTGGAGTACTTCTACTTCCACAACTTCATTTATGAGTCGGTGTGGAAGAACAACCTGCGCCGCACGTCCGAGCGTTTCTCGACGCAGGATTTGCTGCACAAGTATGGCGCCGACTACAAAGTGATCTTCATCGGTGACGCCGCCATGGCACCCTACGAAATCACCCAGGCCGGCGGCAGCGTCGAGCACTGGAACGAAGAGCCGGGCTACCTGTGGATGCAGCGCTTCATGGAGAAGTACAAGAAGCTTATCTGGATCAATCCGTATCCGAAGGACACCTGGGGCTACACCTCGTCGACCAATATCGTGCGCGATTTGATCGAGGATCAGATGTATCCGCTGACGTTGCGTGGGCTTGAGGAAGGGATGCGATTTCTGTCGAAATAATCTTCGTTAGCCGTGATGGCCCCTTCGCGAGCAAGCCCGCTCCCACATTTGGAATGCATTCCCCTGTGGGAGCGGGCTTGCTCGCGAAGCTCTTAGCTATTTCGAAAGCGCCGCAAATACTCGACGTGCTCGCGATGTGCGACTTCCTGCACCACCGGCCTAAACCGCACCTGCGCCCCCGGCAGACACTGCGCCAGCCGCGCCAGCGCCAACGGCGTCAACGCTCCCAAGCGCGGATAGCCACCAATCGTCTGCCGATCATTGAGCAGCACAATCGGCTGTCCATCCGGCGGCACCTGCACCGCACCCAGCGGAATGCCCTCGGAAATCATCGGCCGGCCCTGATACTGCAACGCCTTGCCCAGCAACCGAATGCCCATGCGATCAGCGCGACTGTCGAGCGTCCACGAACTGTTGAACACATCGAACAGACTCTGCCCGCTGAACTGACCGATCTGTGCGCCAAGCACCAGATCCAGCGGCGCATTGAGGCGCAAATCAGGTCGATGCGCCAGCGGCACTTCACGCACCTGCAGAACCGCACCGCGATAACTCAGTGTCGCGCCCTTGGTCAGCGGTAACCCCATACCATCCAATCCACCGAGTTTTTCGCGCACCACCGTAGCACTGCTGCCCAGCACCTGCGGCGCGTCGAAACCACCGGGCGCCGCCAGGTAAGCCCGGGCACCGAGCAGCGGTTGAGTGAACTTCAATGTCTGGCCTTTGCCCAGTTTGAAACTGCGCCACGGCGCCAGCGCCTGCCCATCGATCTGCGCACCAAGATCAGCGCCGGCCAGCGCCAGCAGGCAATCCTCCTGCGCCACCACGGCAAACCCGCCGAGGGTGATTTCGATCACCGGCAGATCCAGCGCATTACCGAGCAACCAATTGCCCCAACTCATCGAACTCCAATCCGCTGCGCCGCCCTGAGTCACGCCCAAATGGCGCACGCCGAAGCGCCCGGCGTCCTGCAACAGGCACAGCGGCGTGCTGGCTTCAATCGTCAGTCGGCTCATGCCAGCGCCTCTAGTGGCGTGTCATCGCCGCCCAGGTTGATGAACTCGGCGTGGCTCACCGCTTCGAAACGCACGGTGTCGCCGGGTTGCATCAGGCTGTAGCCGTCGCGATGGCGGTCGAACAGTTGCGCCGGGGTGCGACCGATCAGATTCCAGCCGCCGGGTGACACCACCGGATAAGCCGCGGTCTGCCGCTCGGCAATACCGACGCTGCCAGCCGCGACTTTCTTGCGTGGGGTGTCCAGACGGGGCGCTGCCAGTACCTCCTCCACCAGCCCCATGAAGGCGAATCCCGGTGCAAAGCCGAGGGCAAACACTTGGTATTCGCGAGCGCTGTGACGACGAATCACCTCCTCCACCGCCAACCCGCTGCGCTGCGCCAGCAGGCTCAGTTCGGGGCCGACACTCAGGTCGTACCAGACCGGCAACACATGGCACTGGCCGCCGGTGCGCGCATTCGGCGACAGGTCGATCAAGGCTTCAGCGATCAATTCACGCGCCTGACTCGGGCTCAGCGCGGTCAGATCGTAATGCACCATCAACGTGGTGTAGGACGGCACCAGGTCGATCAACTGCGCGCCAAACACCGCGCGCAAGCGCTCACTGGCGGCGAGCATCCACGGCATGTTGGATTCGGCAATTTCATCGAACAGGCGCAGCATCAGGCAGTCGAGGGCCACCACTTCAATCCGTGGACTCATGGCGCGCTCTGCTGATTCAGGGCCTCGCGAATGCGCTGCACGGCGGCCACCGAACTGGCGTTATCGCCATGCACGCACAAGGTGTTGGCCTGCAGGTGCAGCGCGCTGCCGTCGCTGGCGACGAGGTCGCCGCCACGGGCGATGGTCAGCGCCTGTTCGATGATTGTTTCTGGCTCGTGATGCACCGCGCCCGGCAGTTGCCGCGAGACCAGCCGACCTGCGCTGTCGTAGGCGCGATCAGCGAAGGCTTCGAACCACAAGGTCACGCCGTATTCGTCACCGAGCTGCTGCGCCGCCGAGTTGTCGCGGGTGGCCATTAGCATCAGCGGCAACGTGCGATCGTAAGCCGCCACAGCTTGAATCACCGCCCGCAATTGCGCCGGGTTGGCCATCATGTCGTTGTACATCGCGCCGTGGGGTTTGACGTAACTGACTCGCCCGCCCTGCGCCTTGCAGATGCCGTCGAGCGCGCCGATCTGGTAATGCAGGATGTCTTGCAGTTCCTGGGCGGAATAGGCCATGGAGCGCCGGCCGAAACCGACCAGATCCTGATAGGCCGGGTGCGCGCCGATCTGCACGCCGTGGCTCAGGGCCAGGCTGACGGTCTTGCGCATGATGCTCGGGTCACCGGCATGGAAGCCGCAGGCCACGTTGGCGCAATCAATGAAGGGCATGACCTCGGCGTCCAGACCCATGGTCCAGCTGCCGAAACTCTCGCCGATATCACAATTCAATAGCAGGCGGCTCACGGTGAACACTCCTGTAGCTTCTTGTCTTTTTATCTGTAGGACGCTTGCCCGGCAGGTTATCAGTTACTGCGCATCCAGTTGCTTGCCACGGGTCTCCGGCAGGCTCAATGCGGCGAGAATCACCACGCCGTAGGACACCGCAGCAAACGCACCGATGCCCACGCTCAACGGCACCTTCTGGCTGAGCAAGCCGATCAGCAGCGGAAACAAAGCCGCCAGCGCCCGACCGATGTTGTAGCAGAAGCCCTGCCCCGAGCCGCGAATTCGCGTTGGAAACAGCTCGGTGAGAAACGCGCCCATGCCGCTGAAAATTCCCGAAGCGAAGAAGCCCAGCGGAAAGCCCAGCCACAGCATCACGCCGTTGCTGACCGGCATCTGCGTGTACAGCAAGACGATGGTGAACGAACCGACCGCAAACAGGATGAAGTTCTTTTTACGTCCCAGCAGATCGGTCAGATAAGCGCTGATCACATAGCCGACGTAGGAGCCGACAATTACCATCGCCAGATACCCGCCAGTGCCGAGCACACTCAAGCCGCGTTCGTTCTTGAGAAAAGTCGGCAGCCACGAAGTGATCGCGTAGTAACCGCCGAGCGCACCGGTAGTCAGTAGTGACGCACGGAACGTGGTGAACAGCATGCCCGGGGCGAAGATCTCGTAGAACTTCGCCGGATTCTGCGAAGTTTGCGCCGCCTTGGCTTCGCGATAGATCTCCGGGTCTTTCACCAGACGCCGGACGAAGATCACGAAAATCGCCGGGACGATGCCGAGGATGAACAGCGCTCGCCAGGCATCTTCCGGCGGCAACACCGAGAACAGCAGCGCATAGAGAATCGCCGTCAATCCCCAGCCCAAGGCCCAACCGCTCTGCACCATGCCCACCGCTTTGCCGCGATCCTTGGCGCGGATCACTTCACCGATCAGCACCGCGCCAGCGGTCCATTCGCCACCGAAACCGAAGCCCATCAGGGTGCGGGCGATCAGCAGCTGTTCGTAGTTCTGCGCAAAACCGCAGAGGAACGTGAAGAAGGCGAACCACAGCACCGTCAGTTGCAGGGTGCGCACACGGCCGATGCGATCGGAGAGAATCCCCGCCACCCAGCCACCAATGGCCGAAGCGATCAGGGTGCTGGTGTGAATCAGCCCGGCCTGTCCGGTGGTGATGCCCCACATGGCGATCAGGGTCGGTACCACGAAGCTGAGCATCTGCGTGTCCATGCCATCCAGGCCATAGCCGATCTTGCAGCTCCAGAAGGTACGACGTTCCTGCTGATTGATGTTGCGATACCAGTCGAACGGTCCGGGGCGGGCCGTATTCTTGGGGAGGTCGAGGGTGTCGGGCGCACGCATGGCAAGTCTCCGCAGGCTTTTATTGGTCTTGTTCGAAGTTCCGACGACGCCTATCGTGGGAACCGGATGCGCCGATTTTTCGTCGCCCGGCCCTGCTGCGTCCAACGAATAAAAACCCGCCTTAGGCATAAGAAAAATTTGTCACCCGAGCCGTTGCCATGAACCTGAAGTTTCTCGAGACCTTTGTCTGGGTCGCCCGGCTGAAGAGTTTTCGCCTGACCGCCGACAAGCTGTTCACCACCCAGGCGTCGATTTCCAGCCGCATCGCGGTGCTCGAAGGCGAGCTGGGGGTGAAGCTGTTTCTGCGCGATTCACGCGGCGTCAGCCTGACGCCCGAAGGCCTGAAAGTGCTGGATTATGCCGAGCAGATGCTTGATACGATGTCGGCGCTGAAGCAATCGATCGAGACCCGTTCGAGCAAGGTCGGCCGGGTGCGTATCGGCGTGATGGACACGGTGATCCACACCTGGCTCAGCCCGTTGGTGGCGCAGATGACCGATCTGTATCCGCGGGTGGAAATCGAGCTGGTGGCGGATACTTCGCTTAACCTCTGCGATCAGCTGCAAAAAGGCTTTCTCGACATCGTTCTGCAAACCGATCTGGTGCGCCACGAAAGCGTGCGCAGCCTCGAGCTGGCCAGCCATCCGCTGGGCTGGATCGTTGCGAGCAATTCGATCTACAACCGTGACTACGCCGACCTCGGCGAACTCGCGCAGGAGCGGATCATCACCTACTCGAAAAACTCCCGACCGCATCAGGATCTGCTGGCATTGATGCAGGCCAACGGTGTGTTGGCGCCGCGGCTGAACTGCGTGAATTCGGTGTCGGCGATTACCCGGCTGTTGCGTGATGGTTTTGGGATTGGCGTGCTGCCACCGGTGCTGGTGGCCGAGGAACTGGCGCGGGGTGAACTGACCTTGCTCGACATCGACCAACGACCGCCGAATCTGCAGGTGGTGGTGTCGTGGCGAGTTGGCGTGGAGTGGGTCGAGGAGATGGTGACGTTGTGTCAGCAGGTGCTGGCGGGGTATGCGCGCAAGGTCGGTGAAAAGTACATTGTCTTGAGTGCCTGACACCCTGTGGCGAGGGAGCTTGCTCCCGCTGGACTGCGAAGCAGGCCCAAAACCAGACATCCCAATCATTCAGGACAATTGAGTTCATAGCTTTACGACTGCTGCGCAGCCGGGCGGGAGCAAGCTCCCTCGCCACAGGAGTTTTGCCAGACTTACAAGCCGCGCACGTCGCGGTCTTCGATCGGCCGGCTCTGGCGCAAACGCCGGCCGCCGAGCACCACCCAGTCAATCAGACGAATCAGGCACTCGATGCCGAACGACAGCAGCAACGCGCCGCTCATGCCCCAGATCATCGCTTCCGGAGTCAGCAGGATCTGGTAGCTGTAGCTGTTCCAGGTTTCCTTGCGAATGTCCGGGTCGGCGGCCAGCACCACTTGCAGGAAGCGGATGTACCACGGCCCCTGCATCGCCTGGAACTGTTTATCCAGCGCTATCTGGCGGTTGAGCAAAGTGCTCAGGCTGTCGGCATCGCTGCGAAACACCGGGTCGTCACTGGCGCGGTAATGCGCGACCAGCGCCTGCAAGTCGCCCTTGAAGAACTGCTCGGCGGTGCCCTGAAAACCGCGCAGACCGGTCTGCGCTTCGATCAGATGGGCTTCGACGCGTTTGGCGTAATCGTTGATGAAACCCGGCACCTGGACACCGATCAACAGGCCCGCCGCAAACAACACCAGCCGTAGATAACTGAGCAACATCGAGGAGAGATCCTTTATTCGGTCGTGCCCTGGCTGACGCATTCGCCGCGTCGCCACAGGCTCCATTGGCCCGGTTGGTAACGGGTCCAGGTTTCGTTTTCGGTCAAAGGCTCGGTGGCGATCACCGTGACCACGTCGTTGGGCGTGGTTTCCGCCTGGAAATCGACGATCACATCGACATCCTTGAGCCGCGCCGGGCCGAACGGTGCGCGCCGGGTGATCTGTGCCAGTTTGGTCGAGCAATAGCAGAACAGCCAGTCGCCGTCGCTGAGCAGGCAGTTGAACACGCCTTTGCTGCGGTATTCGGCACATGCAGCGACCAGATCCGGCAGCAGCACTTCTATATCGACCGGTTCCGGGAATGCTGCACGCACGCGGTTGAGCAAATCGCAGAACGCCGCTTCGCTGTCGGTATCGCCCACCGGGCGGTAGAAACTCTTGATCGGGGTGAAATCGGCGAGCTGGCCGTTGTGCGCGAAACACCAGTTGCGCCCCCACAGTTCGCGGACGAACGGGTGGGTGTTGGACAGGCAGACCTTGCCGACGTTGGCCTGACGAATGTGGCCGATGACCACTTCGCTCTTGATCGGATAGCGCTGCACCAGGTTGGCGACTTCCGATTCGCTGCTGGCGGCCGGGTCCTGAAACAGACGCAGACCGCGCCCTTCATAGAAGGCGATGCCCCAGCCGTCGCGGTGCGGGCCGGTACGCCCGCCGCGCTGCATCAGGCCGGTGAAGCTGAACACGATATCGGTCGGCACGTTGGCACTCATGCCCAGTAGTTCACACATGTGCTGACTCTCGTGATTACAGACGCGGCTCGACGCGCATGCGCTGCGGATTGTTCGGCAATGGCGGGCGACCGTAACGGTCATCACCGGCAGCGCCGAACGGCTGATCGTCGTCGCGATCATCGGCACGCGCCGCCGCTTTGGCCGCCTCGGCCTGCTCGCGGCGGGCGCGCGAGGCGCGTTCGATCGGGAAGCGGATCAGCACGAAAATCAGGTAGATGCCGAACGCAATCATGCCGTACATGAATAGATCGGAAATCGCCCGCCAGGCGTTGTTGCCGACCTTGAAGGCCAGGTCCAGCGCGGTGATGGCGATCGACGGTGCAACCTTGGCTTTCACCGGGTCAATGATGGTCGGGCTGAACAGCAACACTGCCATCAGCACCCGCAGCGGCTCGCGCAGCCAGCGCCACATCCAGCGGGTCAGGCGCATCCATACCAACAGGCAGCCCACAGCGGCAAAGGCGTAGAGGCCCCAGGCGATCAGATAGTCGTTCTCGGTCATGGTGTCCATGGCAAGGCAGGCAAAGAGGCGCTTATAGTAACGACTTTTCGCCCGTCAGGCTTGTCCCAATGCCAGACGGCCCGCAGCAATCATTGTGGGAGCGGGCTTGCTCGCGAAAGCAGTGTGTCAGCCAAATAAGTCTTTACTGACAGGACGCCTTCGCGAGCAAGCCCGCTCCCACAGGATTTGCGGTGCCAGCGAGAGCTGCGAAAACCCTTATTCCGTAAATGTCCGAGAGCCTTCCATGCCCGAATCCGCCCACGTCATCCGCGCCCCGATTGCCCGCAAGGCAGCCGGTGCCGACCCGTATGCCTGGCTGCAGGAACGCGACACCGACGCGGTGCTCGACTACCTCAAGGCCGAAAATGCCTATCAGGAAGCGCAAACCGCCGATCAGGCCGGCCTGCGCGAGAGCCTGTTCGAAGAGATCAAGGGCCGGATCCTCGAAACCGATCTGTCCCTGCCCTCGCCCTGGGGCCCGTATCTGTATTACACGCGCACCACGGCGGGTGACGAGTACGCCCGCCATTACCGTTGCCCGCGTCCGGCCGACGACAGCCTGACCCTGGACGAAAGCCGCGAGCAACTGCTGCTCGACCCGAACGTTTTGGCCAACGGCGGCTTCTTCTCGCTCGGCGCGTTCAGCATCAGCCCGGATCACCAGCGTCTGGCCTACAGCGTCGACGCCTCGGGCGACGAGATCTACACGCTGTTCGTCAAGGAGCTGGCCAATGACAAGGTCAGCGAACTGGAATTCCAGGACTGCGACGGCAGCATGACCTGGGCCAACGACAGCCTGACCCTGTTCTTCGGCGAGCTCGACGATACCCATCGCCCGCACAAGCTGTTGCGCTATCGCCTCGACGGCACCGCCGCCGAAGAGGTGTTCCACGAGCCGGACGGGCGTTTCTTCCTGCATTGCTACCGCTCCAGTTCCGAGCAGCAATTGCTGCTGACCCTGGGCAGCAAGACCACCAGCGAAGTCTGGGCGCTGGACGCGCATCAGCCGCATCTGCCCTTCACCTGTCTGGCGCCACGGGTCGAGGATCACGAATACGATGTCGATCACGGCGTACTGGATGGCGTATGGACCTGGTTCATCCGCACCAACCGTGACGGCATCAATTTCGCCCTGTATCAGGCGCCGGACACCGGTGTGGTACCGAGCGAAGCCCACTGGCAGAACCTGATCCCGCACAGCGACACGGTGATGCTCGACGGCGTGACGCTGAACACCGCGGCCATGACCCTGAGCCTGCGCGAAGGCGGTTTGCCGATCATCGAAGTTCACCCACAGGGCCAGACGCCGTATCGCGTGCAATTGCCGGACGCGGCCTACAGCCTCTATGTGCAGAACAGCCTGGAGTTCGAGAGCGACCGCATCCGTCTGCGTTACGAGGCGCTGAATCGTCCGGCGCAGGTGCGCCAATTGCTGCTGGCCAGCGGTGAGCAAACCGTCCTGAAAGAAACCCCGGTGCTCGGCCCGTTCGATGCCGACGCCTACGTCAGCCAACGCCTGTGGGCCACCGCGCCGGACGGCACGCAGGTGCCGATCAGTCTGGTGATGAAACGCGAAATGGTCGGCAAACCAGTGCCGCTGTACCTGTACGGTTATGGCGCTTACGGTTCCAGCCTCGACCCGTGGTTCTCCCACGCACGCCTGAGCCTGCTGGATCGCGGCATGGCCTTCGCCATCGCCCACGTACGTGGCGGCGGCGAGTTGGGCGAAGCGTGGTACCGCGCCGGCAAACAGGAACACAAACACAATACCTTCAGCGACTTTATTGCCTGCGCCGAATTCCTGATCCTCAACGGCATCACCACCGCCGAGAAACTGGCGATCAGCGGCGGCAGTGCTGGCGGCTTGTTGATTGGCGCGGTGCTCAATCAACGTCCGGATCTGTTCGGCGTGGCGATTGCCGAAGTGCCGTTCGTCGACGTGCTCAACACCATGCTCGACCCGGACTTGCCGCTGACCGTCACGGAGTACGACGAGTGGGGCAACCCCGAAGAGCCGGAGGTCTACGAGCGGATCAAGGCCTACGCACCGTACGAAAACGTCACCGCGCAGGATTATCCGGCAACCCTGGTGATCGCCGGCTACAACGACAGCCGCGTGCAGTACTGGGAAGCGGCCAAGTGGGTGGCGAAACTGCGCGCGACCAAGACCGACGACAACCTGCTGCTGCTCAAGACCGAACTCGGCGCCGGGCACGGCGGCATGAGCGGGCGTTATCAGGGATTACGTGACGTAGCGCTCGAATATGCATTTGTGTTCAAGGTTTTGGGCCTGGCCTGAGGAACTCCGTCGGTCACTTGGGTCTTAACTCCAGACCCCGGTGGTCGATACACCACAGATCCCATTGTGGGAGCGGGTTTGCTCGCGAATGCGGTGGGTCAGTCGACACTGATATTGACTGAACCACCGCATTCGCGAGCAAGCCCGCTCCCACAGGGGTCCGTGTAGTGCCTGAAAACCGTGAAAACAATAAAGACCGCAACGACATGTCAGAACCGACCTTACTGAACAACGAAATTCGCGACTGGCTGATGGATTGTGGCCTGTTCGATCAATTGCAACTGGCGGACTTTGCCGCAGCCTCGGGCTACTTCAGCATCAGCACCGTGGCGGAGGGCGAAGCGATCTTCCGTGAGGGTGATGCCGGCAGTTTCATGTGCATCCTCCACAGCGGCCAGGTCGCCGTGCAAAAGACTGGCCCCGACGGCCAGGTCATCACCATGGCCACCCTGCGCAGCGGTCGGGCGTTCGGCGAAATGGCCGTGCTGGATGGTGAGCGCCGTTCGGCGACCTGCGTCGCGGCGAGCAACTGTCAGTTGCTCAACCTGGGCAAGGACTCGCTGGAAAAAATGCTCAACGACGCGCCGAAGATCGCCGCCAAGATCATCCGCGCCCTCGCCGTGTCCCTCTCCAAACGTCTGCGCATGGCCGACGGCCAACTGGCGGCGCAACAGGTTTAACCGCCGGGAGATTTGGTCTTGGTGCTGCCCGGTTCGATGCCCGGCACCGGTTGATCCTTGCTCGGCGGGCTGGGCATTTCGATCGGCACCAGCGGCGGGCTACCACTGCCGGCACCGGCCTTCGGTGCGCTGATCGGGGTGATTTGCGGATACGGGGTCGGCGTGGCGGTTCCCGGCGAGCCGGGTTGCGGCGTCGGGCTGACCGGAATGGCCTGCTGCGCCTGCACTGCAGTAATCGAGAGCGCGGCCAGGGCAATGGCCGTTAGAATGGTGCGCTTCATCAAGGGCTCCGTTTGGCCTTTAGTCTGCGCTCAGGCTACTCCCAACGGGCCTGCTTGCCTTCCCCCTTGTAGAGATTTCCATGAAACGTTTCGTTCTGCTCGACACCACGCCGATCCCTGACAACGGTGGCGCCCTGTGCCTGTTCGAGTATGGCGAGGATTTCGTCATCAAGATCCAGGGTGGCGACGGCGGGCAATTGATGAACACGCGCATGCACGGTTCGGAAGATGCGCTGGCCGAGATCCCTTGCCGCAAGGTCGCCGGCCGGCCGAATTCGCGTGTATTGATCGGCGGTCTGGGCATGGGGTTCACCCTCGCCTCGGCGCTCAAACATCTGGGCAAGGGTGCCGAGGTGGTGGTCGCCGAACTGGTGCCCGGCGTGGTCGAGTGGAATCGCGGGCCGCTCGGTGAAAAGTCCGGACGACCATTGCTCGACCCGCGCACAGTGATCCGTCAGGACGACGTGGCCAAGGTCCTGCAAAGCGAGCCGAACGGCTTCGACGCGATCATGCTCGACGTCGACAACGGCCCCGAAGGCCTGACCCAGAAGGCCAACAGCTGGCTGTACTCCGCCGCTGGCCTCAACGCCTGCGCCAAGGCCTTGCGGCCCAAGGGCGTGCTGGCGGTGTGGTCGGCCAGCGCTGACCGGCAGTTTTCCGACAAATTGAAGAAGGCCGGATTCAAGGCCGAAGAAGTCCAGGTGTTCGCCCACGGCAACAAGGGCACGCGCCACACGATCTGGATTGCCGAGAAGCTCAAGGGCTGAGCTAAACTCTGCACATAACCGTCATTAGTCTTTTTACAAAGGTGAACCCATGAGTTCGTCCACCCCGACCAACACGTCGAAGCTCGATCGCATCCTTGCCGACAACCAGCGCGACAAGGAAATGGGCTACCGCGACAAGGCCCTGAAGATGTACCCGCACGTCTGCGGCCGCTGCGCCCGTGAGTTTTCCGGCAAGCGCCTGAGCGAACTGACCGTGCACCACCGCGACCACAACCACGACAACAACCCGCAGGACGGCTCGAACTGGGAGCTGTTGTGCCTGTACTGCCACGACAACGAACACTCGCGCTACACCGACCAGCAATATTTCGGCGACGGCTCGCTGAGCACGCCGAAAATCGCCAAGGCCACGCATAATCCGTTTGCTGCCCTCGCCGGGTTGATGAAAAAAGAAGACTGAAGATCTTCAGCGCCTGAACCGGCCCTTTCGCGAGCAGGCTCGCTCCCACATTTGATCGGTGGTGTACACAAAATCAATGTGGGAGCGAGCCTGCTCTCGAAGGTGGCCGGCCAGACACAACAGATCTCGAATCTGCCCGCCCTCCCCCAATCCCCGTATAATCGCCCTCTTTTTCCCGAAGGCACCCCGCTCGTGGCAGACAAACGTTACAGCTGCATTGGTTTGTACAACCCCAAATCACCGGAGAACGTCGGTTCGGTGATGCGCGCCGCAGGCTGTTACGGCGTGGCGTCGGTGTTCTACACCGGCAAGCGTTATGAACGCGCCGCCGATTTCGTCACCGATACCAAGCGCGTGCATTACGACATTCCGCTGATCGGCATCGACGACCTGAAAAAGATCCTCCCGCTCAACTGCGTCCCGGTCGCCGTGGAACTGGTCGAGGGCGCCCGCCCGCTGCCGGAATACACCCATCCAGATCGTGCGCTGTACATCTTCGGCCCGGAAGACGGCTCGCTGGATAAAGAGATCCGCGACTGGTGTGAAGACGTCGTGTACATCCCGACCACCGGTTGCATGAACCTGGCGGCAACGGTCAACGTCGTACTCTACGACCGCATGGCCAAGGGCCTGAATACCCGCTCCGGGCCGAAATTCCGCTGAAACGTCGCACATCCGATGGAACGAGCCGGCCGCTGCGGCAGTCAGCTTATCTATCTATTGCACATTGCCTGGGAGACAGATCATGACCGAACTCAAACGCGTCCAACGTATCGATTCCACCCCGTTCCAGAGCCCGACCGAGCAGAACGTCCAGGGCTGGGAGCGCATCGGCTCGCTGGCCGGTGGCGTGATCATGGTCGGCAAAGGCCTGCGCCGTGGCGGCGTGTTCGGTCTGATTCAGGTGGCGATTGGCGGCGTGGCGATGGCCCGTGGCATCACCGGCCACAGCTCGGTGAAAAGCCTGCTGGAGAAAAGCCGTGAGGACATGAATAACGTGCGGGCGAAGATCGAGCGCGCCGGTGAAGAACTGAGCCAGCTAAAGGCCAATGCCGAGGCGGCGACCAGCACCGCGACAGTGACCGGAAATGATTCGGTGAAATCGCCGAAGGCCGGGGTTTGAGCCTGAATTTTCGGTGAAGCTTCTGGCCTCTTCGCGAGCAAGCCCGCTCCCACATTGAAAGCTGGAATGCGATCAAAAGTGGGAGCGGGCTTGCTCGCGAAGGCGGTATTACTGAAGTAATGCGCTATCGAGGACTTTGGAAGACTCGCCCAGAACACTCTCGGCCAGTTGCACAAACTCCTTGGTACTCACCGTCCCCAGATGCATCGCCCCTCGCAACACGTCATCCAGCGAACGCTTGTTACGGGTCTTCAGGCGAATCTCGCGATCCAGTTCCTGCAAGACAATCACCGCTTTTGCAAGCTGCGCCGCACTGATCTGTTCGCCGCGCAGGGTCGTGACTTTCTGACTGTCCTTGGTCAACTTCGTCTGCAACGCCTGATAGCGTTCATCGCTCATGCCCCCGGCACGCCGCAGCAGTTCGATCGCGTAGTACTCGGCAAAGCCTTCGCTGATCCAGTCGCTGCGCTGCTCGTCATTGATGCGCCCGAACACCTGCGCCAGCTCACGCACCAGCGCACTGCTGCCACTCTCGCTGACCAGCGGCAGACGCGTGTTCAAGTAGATCGATTCATGTGCGCCCAGACTGCCGCGCCACATCGGGTCGTTGGCGCCGACGATCAGCAGTTTTTTCGGATGCCGGGGATAGACCGCTTGCACCTGCGGCCAGACGAACGTCAGCAAGGTCAGCACATCCATGCGACGCATGCCCTGCCCTTGCGGTGAGGCCACGGTGACTTCGGTTTCGCCCAGGCGCGTGCGACGGCTGCCAAGGTGACCGGCGAGCATCCAGCCGGTCGGGCGGTCGAACAGGCGTGACGGGTTGTCGATGCGGAATTTGTTCTTGCCGATGCGCGGCCAGGCGGTTTCAACGCTTTGCCAGCCATTGGGCAATTCGAATTGCAGACGCGACACCAGCTCGACGCCATCCTGCTGATCGAGCCTGGCCGGCGGCACCAGATCATCGCCGCGCAGCAGCGCCCAGCTCGGGGTCATGCGCGTATCGAAACTGCCGCTCTTGCGACCGTGGCTGATGCGTACGCGGTAGGTCAGACTGGGATTGTCGCCGATCGGGCGCCAGAGGCCCCGGGTCTGTTTGCCCGGGGTCAGTTGCCATTGGCCGTCGGCCTTGAAGTCGCTGTAGTGGCTGCCGTCGCCGAGGTCGAAATCGAGACTGCGCACCGCTTCGCCTTTGGCCAGGGTCAGGCGTACTTCGGCCTGATCGCTTTGCGGCAACAGGCGTACGTGGTAATCCAGGTCGACTTTTTTCGCCGCCCACACTGGTGCGCTTAGCGCCAGCAGGCCGATCAGCGATGCCCGCAGCAATCCCCCAGCCATACACACTCCTTGTTGAATCCTGGAAACCCTTGGTGCTTAACCAGCCCGGAAAATCAGGTGATCTTCCCAGTCGTCCTCCGGCACGCTGCCTTCGGCGAGCATGCGCCCGGACTGGGAAATCCGTTCGTGGTGCACGGCGTCACGATCGCCGCACACCAGGTGGTGCCACAGCGGCAGATCCTTGCCTTCACTGACCAGACGATAACCGCAAGTCGGCGGTAGCCATTTGAATTCTTCGGCCTGGCCCGGAGTGAGCTGGATACAGTCCGGGACAAACTTGATGCGATTCGGGTAGTCGCTGCACTGGCAGGCCTTCAGGTCCAGCAGTTTGCAGGCGATGCGCGTGTAATAGACGCTGTTGTCTTCTTCATCTTCGAGTTTCTGCAGGCAGCACAGACCGCAGCCGTCGCACAGCGATTCCCATTCCTCGTGATCCAGTTGCTCGAGGGTTTTGCGTTTCCAGAACGGTTCGACTTTGGCGGCCATGGCTCAAGCATCAACATCAGGTGGTGAAAAGGCCGCCAGTCTAGTGCCCAAGGCCTTGCGGGCCAAGCGCTGGCGACTGTCGGTAAATCGCGCTTGTCAGCCGAATCGCCGCCCAGTAGGGTTTTGCCACGAATTCATGACTCAAACACAGCAAGGAATCTTTCGATGAGTGCCAACCCTCGCGTCGCCGATTACGCCATTCACCCGCAGTTCACCGATCGCTGGTCGCCCCGCGCCTTCACCGGCGAAGCGATCCCGGAAGAAACCCTGCTGAGCTTTTTCGAAGCCGCACGCTGGGCGCCGTCGGCCTACAACTCGCAGCCATGGCGCTTTCTGTATGCGCGCCGTGACACGCCGAACTGGGAGCGCTTCCTGGGTCTGCTGAATGAATTCAACCGCAGCTGGGCGCAACACGCTTCGGCGCTGGTGATCGTGATTTCGAAAACCACCTTCACCGCACCCGGTGCCAGCGAAGAGTCCCCGGCGCTGTGGCACACCTTCGACACCGGCTCGGCCTGGGGCCACCTGGCGCTGCAAGCGAGCATCAGCGGCTGGCACACCCACGGCATGGCCGGTTTCGATCAGGAGCTGGCCCGCAAGGAGCTGAACATCCCTGAAGGTTATGCACTGCACGCAGCGGTCGCGGTCGGCAAGCTGGGTGACAAGGCGACCCTGGCCGAGTACCTGCAGGCTCGTGAAGTGCCGAGCCCGCGTCGCCCGCTGAGCGAGCTGGCCGCAGAAGGCAACTTCACCCTCTAAGCCACAACGCAAAAACCACTGTAGGAGTGAGCCTGCTCGCGATGGCGTAGTGTCAGACAACATCAATGTCGACTGACACACCCTCATCGCGAGCAGGCTCACTCCTACAGGTATCGCGGTGGATTTAATATCCGCGGTTGAAATCCACTTCCCCGCGCAACGCTTCTCCCGCCTGATAAGCCTTCAGGTTTTCGACGAACAACTGCACCATCAACGCCGGCGACGTCGGTGCCGAGCTGTGCCCGGTCAGCAGCAGGCCCCAGGCGGTCCAGAACGGATGGCGTTGCGGCAACGGCTCCTGACGGCAGACGTCGATCACCGCGCCCGCCAGATGCCCTTCCTTCAGGGCTTCCACCAGATCCGCATCAACCACCGCCACGCCGCGCCCAACGTTGATGAACAACCCGGTCGGCTTGAATTGCTTGAACAGCGCCGCGTCGTAAATGTCGTGGGTGTGCTCGGTATTCGGCAGCAGATTGACCACGTAATCGACCGCGCCCACCAGCCGTGGCAAATCCGCCATCGAGCCGACTTCGACGAACGGCGCCTGCTCGCGCGCGCTGCTGGCGATGCCGTACAACTCGACACCGAACGGCAACAGAAACTGCGCCACGCTCTGGCCGATATCGCCGGTGCCGACGATCAGCACCTTGCGCCCGACCAGACTCTGGCCGGTGCGGTTGTCCCACTTGCGCTCGACCTGGCTGACCAGCCGCGCCAGCACTTCCCGCTCGTGCCCGAGCATGTAGGTCAGCACGTATTCGGCCATCACCTGACCGAAGATTCCCACCGCGCGGGTCAGGCGATAATCGCGGCGCAAGCCGTCAGCGAGCAGCGGCGTGATGCCGGCCCAAGTCGATTGCAGCCATTGCGGCTCATGGCCCTGACGCAGCAGGGTCGCCAGCAGATCCGGCTGCCCCAGCCACACCGGGCAATCGGCCGCCTGCCGGGCCAGTTCGGCGGAGTCGCCACTGGTCAGTACTTCAAGCTCGGGGGCCGCCTGACGCAGCAGCCGGGCGTACACCGCGTGGTCGTGTTCAGCAATCAGAACGCGCATTTTCAAACCTTTCGCAAACCGTGCAGGCAACCGCCGAAGGAGTCGCGCTCCTTCGTGGCGGTCGTCGCCGTAAAAACAGTTCCAGGGTGGCAAGAGGCCCAGAACAGGGCCTCGCAGATCAGACCGGGTCGTTGCGTCGCAGCAATTCTTCGGGCAGGTGTTCGATGTACTCGTCCTCGGCCGGTGGCATCTGCAGGTGATAGCCCTGCTTGTCGAGGTTTTCCAGGACCACGACGATGTCCTCGCTGGCCAGCTTGCGCTCAGGCGACAGCACCAGATCGAAGGCATGTTTCGGCTTGCCGAACGCCAGCATCAGGGGTTCCGGCACACGCTCCAGAGCATCGCTCTTGAGCACATAAAGGTACATTCCGCTTCGCTTGGAGCTTTGATAAATGGAGCAAATACGTTTCAAGGCTGTTCTCCGGCGGTGGCCAGGCTGTCGAGCAGCTTCTGGCCCATGAGTTCGCGGCGCCAGCCACGCAGCGACTCAGGCAATTGATAAGGACCCTCGGGGAAGCCGCTTTTGACCAGCGCTTCGAGGGTTTTCTTGCGCAGCATCAGTTCCGGGGCGATGCCCAGGCGTTCGGCTTCAACCTGGCCGAGGGCGCGCAGTTGCTTGATCAGCGCCGCCGCTTCGACCGGCAATGGCTCCGGCACCGCCGGTGGCCATTGATCAGGCCCCACACTGCCAGAGCGCTTGATCAGATCAAGCAGAAATTGGCCGTCCTGACGCACGGTACGCGGGTGCATGTCTTCGATCTTGCCCAGCGCGGCGAGGTTGTCCGGTTGCGTGCGGGCCAGCGGCCACAGCGAATGTTCACGGATAATGCGGTTGCGCGGCAGATCACGGGCACGCGCTTCTTTTTCACGCCAGGCGCACAGTTCACGCAGCACCGCCAGTTGCGCACGGGACAGTTTCCACGCCAGTTTGGCTTCGCGGTAGACCTCGTACGGGTCGGTCTCGCGGCGCAGGTTGGCGACCAGTTCGGCGCCGTCCTCCAGCACCCAGGCGAATTTGTCGTCGGACAGCTTCGGCCGCAGCTGTACGAAAACTTCCGCCAGATGCACTGCGTCTTCAGCGGCATAGCTGATTTGTGTGTCGGAAAGTGGACGCTGCAACCAGTCGGAACGGGTTTCGCCCTTCGGCAACTCAATGCCCAGCACTTCCTGCACCAGCCGCGAATAGCCCATCGAGAACCCGAGGTTCAGGTAGGCCGCCGCCAGTTGCGTGTCGAACAACGGCGCCGGCAGGCTGCCGGTCAGACGCAGCAGCACTTCGAGGTCTTCGCTGCAGGCGTGCAGGACTTTGAGCACCGCCGGGTTTTCCAGCAACGCCGCCAGCGGTTGCCAGGCGTCGATGCTCAGCGGATCGATCAGGTAGGCGCGTTTGCCGTCGCCGACCTGCAGTAAACCGGCAATCGGGTAGAAGGTGTCGACCCGCATGAATTCGGTGTCGAGGGCAACGAACGGCAGTTGCTGCCACTCGGCGCAAAACTGCGCGAGGCTTTCGTTGTCGCGAATCCAGTGAATATCGATGGCCACACGGCTCTCCCTTGAAGAATGGCGCGCAGTATATATCGCCGCCGGCGTTTTACGCGCCTGCGCTGGGCCAGAGCTGTAACGAAATGTCCTGCCAGAAAGAAAGAATAGTCTTACAGCGTGATCAGCAAGAGGAATCCGAACCTCCCCGTGCAGGAGAACCATATTTAATTTTTAAATAATGCTCGGGAAATCTGATTTGCCGATTAGTACGCTGCGCCGCCTAATCGACAGCCTCCGCAATCCAGAGTCTGCCGATGGAACACGTCCGCGCCCCCGCTCACCCCGCTGCCTGGCTGATGTTCGGGATCATTCTCGTCGCACTCAATCTGCGCCCATCCATGGCCGCCGTCGGGCCGTTGCTGTCGGCAATTCGTGGCGATATCCCGCTGAGTTTCAGCGTGGCTTCGCTGCTGACCATGCTGCCAGTGATGGCGATGGGGCTGGCGATGTTTTTCGGTATTGGCATCAGCCGGCGCCTGGGCGAGCAACGCACGGTGATCCTGTCGTTGTCGATCATCGGCCTGGCGACGCTGTCGCGGCTGGTGCTCGATTCGGCACCGCAGTTGATTGGCAGCGCGGTGCTGGCCGGGATGGGTATCGCCCTGATTCAGGCGCTGATGCCGGTGCTGATCAAGTCACGCTTCCCCGACCATGTGGCGCTGTGCATGGGCCTGTATGTCACATCGATCATGGGCGGCGCCGCGCTGGCCGCCTCATTTTCGCCGCTGGTGCTGGGGCAGACCGGCAGCTGGCGCATCGGCTTGGCGATCTGGGCGGCACTTTCCTTGCTCGCGTTGCTGGTCTGGTGGACACAGTCGATCCCGTCATCCCTCCAGATCACGCCTGTAGGAAAAGAGTCCTTCACGCGTAATTCCCGCGCCTGGCTGCTCGCCATCTTCTTCGGCCTCGGCACGGCGTCCTACACCTGCGTACTCGCGTGGCTGGCGCCGTACTACGTGGAGCAAGGCTGGAGCGAACAGCAGGCCGGGCTGCTGCTGGGTTTTCTGACCGCCATGGAGGTGATTTCCGGGCTGCTGACGCCGGCCATCGCCAATCGCAGCCGTGATCGCCGTGCCGTCCTCGCAGCGTTGCTGTTGCTGATCATCGGCGGCTTCTGCGGATTGATCCTCAGCCCGCAACACCTCAGCCTGCTGTGGCCGTGCCTGTTGGGGCTGGGGATTGGCGGCTTGTTTCCGATGAGTTTGATCGTCTCCCTCGATCACCTCGACAACCCGCAGCGCGCCGGCAGCCTGACCGCGTTTGTGCAAGGCATCGGCTACTTGATCGCCGGGCTTTCGCCGCTGCTGGCCGGAATCATCCGCGACCGGCTCGGCAGCTTTGAATGGGCCTGGTGGTCGCTGACCGCAGTGATGGTGGTGATGCTGCTGATAGTGCTGCGCTTTGACCCTCGGCTGTACGCCCGACACATCCGTTGAAGCCGAATGCCGCCGCTGGGCTAGAGGCCTCTTGCCATCTTTTTGCGGTTTATTTGTCGACGTCGTGTTGCTAAAAGTTTCTGTCCCACTGGCGACATTGAAACGTCCTACAGGGCTTTGTCCTGGCACCATCGTTCCGCTACGATCATGCGCACACGTTTGCGCGGATTCAGCGCAAGGAGCACAGCGGGACGGAACGGATGCTGAACAGTAACTTGCTTCGAAAGCTCGACATGCAGGACCTCATGGTGTTTATCGCCGTGTATGAGCAAAGCAGCGTCACGGATGTCTCGGAGACGCTGTGCGTCAGCCAGTCCACTGTCAGCTATTGCCTGAAAAAATTGCGCACCAGTTTCGAAGACGAGTTGTTCATCAACACCCGCACGGGCATGCGTCCCACCTACAAGGCCGGCACCATGTACGGCCATGTGCAGAAGATCCTCGAAAGCATCAACCTGTGCCACGCCGGCGCCCCGGCCTTCGATCCGACCCGGCAAGCGGTGACCTTCAATATCTGCGCCCCGGAATACTTCGAGCAACTGGTGCTGCCACGGCTGTTGAAGCGTTTCGACTTCGACGATTTGCCGGTGGTGGTCAACATGCACAAGTTCGAGACCGATGTGCCCGCCGACGAACTGCGCGACGGCAGCCTCGACCTGGTGATCTGCTTCGGCCCCAACTTCCACCGCAGCCACACCGACCTTAAATCGCGGATGCTGCTGGAGGACGATCTGGTCTGTGTCTTCGACAAACGCGCCACGCCGCTGGAACCGCGCCTGAGCCTGCAGGCCTTCACCGAGCGGCGCCATGTGTTCCCGACACCGTGGACTTCCACCACCAACATGGTCGATGGCTGGCTGGCGCGTCAGGCGCAGAAACGGCAGATCGTCGCGCGTTCCAACAGCTACAGCGCGGCATTGAAGATGATCACCGGCACCGACTTCATCCTCACCCTGCCCCGGCGCATCCAGCGCCTGCTGACCAACGACGCGGTGTTCAATCACTGCGAGGCGCCGAACGGCCTGCCGGGGTTTACCCTCGACATGCAATGGAGCCAGAACGCCGATCAGGACAGCGCCAACGTCTGGCTGCGCGAGCAGGTGATCAAGGTGTGCAGTGAGCTGGAAGCGGCCTGAGTCCTACACGCCGATGGCAGTCTTGGTGTAGGAATCGCGGTCGATATCGAGCAACTCCACGCAAAGCTGCACTTCGACCCCGGCCGGCCATTCGCACAGATCCTGCAACACCGCCAGCAGGCTGTCCGAGAGCTGCTTCTTGATCTGCGGCGAGCGACCGCTGAGCAGCGCCAGCTTCACGTGGACGAAAGCACGTTCACCCATGCCGGTACCGACCTTGAAGGTCTCGACCTTCAACGCCCGGCTCTTGATATCGAACTCCGCAGCGAACTGACCGGAACCCACCAGGGCGTTGTTGAGCCGGATCAACGCCACATCAGCGTTCAACTGCGGCAGGTTGGCGGTGTATTCCATGTGCAGGTGTGGCATGGGGTGCTCCAGTCAATCGGCAGAAAGGTCGTACATATACCACAGCGCTGGCCTACTCTCCTGCGGGTTTTTCCGAGGTTATCGAGGCCGACGTCTGACGCAATGCCAGGCTTTCCCACAGCGCCACCAGCACCACGATCGCCGTGGTCAGCGCCCCGAGCATCAGCGCCGAAAACCAGTGGTTCAACGCCAGCGGCAGCGCCAGCGTAAGCATCACAAGCCCCGCCAAATGCGACAACGGCGGCAGCGGTCGGTCGGACATGACCCACTTGAACAGCGCATTGCCCAACAGAAACAGCCAAGGCCCGCCCACGATCACCAGGATCCCGGCGTCACTGGCGTGATCCGGATGCACCAGCACCAGTTCGTCGGCCACCGCACTGACAATCACCCCGGCAACAATCAGCACATGCAGGTAGGTGTAGGCGATGCGCGCCTGGCGCCCGGGATCGCTCGAATGCGCGATGCGGTGATGCGCGCGCTCGGCGCCGCTGTCGAAGTACACCCACCACATGCCGATGCTGCCCAGCACCGCCACCAGAAACGCCATGACTCCGGTGGCGCTCAGCGTCAGTTCGGCGAACGTCGCGCCGGTCACCAGCAACGATTCGCCCAGGGCGATGATCACGAACAGCGCGCAGCGCTCGGCCATGTGATTGCCTTCGACGTTCCAGTCGTTCAACGACGAACGCCCCAGCCCCGGCACCCAGAAATACAGCGAAGGCGAGATCAGCTCGATCAGCAGCGCCAGCGCCCAACACAGCAGACGTTGTTGCCCGTCAAGAAAGGCTCCGACGATCCAGAACACGCCGGAGCACATCAACCACGCCAGAATTCGCTGGAAGTTACGGGTCATGCTCAGCGATTCGCCACGCACCGCCCAGATCGCAAACAACGTGCGCCCGACCTGCATGAACACGAACGCCGAGGCAAACATCAGCCCGCGCTCGGTGAAAGCCTTGGGGATCGAGGACGACAGCAACAGACCGGCGATCATCAGCCCGAACAGTCCGAGGCGGATCGGCAGTTTTTCCGGGTCGAGCCAGTTGGTAATCCACGAAGTGAAAATCCACACCCACCACACCGCGACCATCAACAGCGCCACCTGCACCGCGCCCAGAATCGACAACTGCGCGAGCAACGAATGCGAGAGCTGAGTCACGGCAAACACGAACACCAGATCGAAAAACAACTCGACCATGCCGACCTTGCCACTGTCGAAACTGCCGCGCCCACGCAGCAACGATCGGGAAATGCTCATCGGACAAGTCTCCAGCCGGGGTCATTGCCATTGAGCAAAGCAGCCCGACCAGACGAACGCAAACCCTGTAGGAGTGAGCCTGCTCGCGATGGCGTCGTGTCAGACAACATCAATGTCGACTGACACACCCTCATCGCGAGCAGGCTCACTCCTACAGGGGAGATTTGTGGTGGGATTCAGGGCGCGGTCAGTGGCCGCTCACTCATGAACGCCTCAAGCCGCGACCGCAGCCAGCGCTCGGCCGGGTCGCTGTCGACGTGGCTGAGCCAGACCATCGACAGATCCAGCATCGGCGTCTTGAACGGAAACGGTTCCTTGAACAACAGCCCGGAGGCAGCCATGGCTTCGGCGGTGTAGTCCGGGAGGCTGGCGATCAGGTCGGTGCCGGCCAGCAATGCCGGCAGCGCACTGTATTGCGGCACCGACAACACCACATGCCGGGTGCGGCCGATTTCCGCCAGCCACTCATCGGCATAGCCGCTGATGTTGGCGGTGTGCGACACCAGTACGTGTGGGCGCGAACAGTATTCATCGAGGGTCAGCGGCGAATCCGAGGCGTCGGCGCGCAGGATGCTTGGCTGGATATGCCGCAGCAGTTTGCGCTTGGCATTGGCCGGCAGGCCCCGGGTCTGACTGATGCCGACGGTGATGTCGCCGGCGGCCAGCAGGTCGGGGATGCGCCAGTAGTCGACGTGTTGCACCACGAACACTACGCTGGGTGCTTCCTGGCGCAGCGCCCGCAGCAACGGTGGCAGCAGGCCGAATTCGACGTCATCGGACAGGCCGATCCGGAACGTCATGTTGCTCACGGCCGGGTCGAAATCGTGAGTCAGGCTCAGCGCCACCGACAGCGAGTCGAGGGCCGGCGACAGGTACTTGAACAGCTCTTCGGCCCGGGCAGTCGGCTCCATGCGATGGCCGACGCGAATGAACAGCGGATCGTTGAACATCGCGCGCAAGCGATTGAGCGCCGAACTGATGGTCGGCTGGCCGAGAAACAGCTTCTCCGCCGCACGAGTGACGTTGCGTTCGAGCATCAAGGTCTCGAACACCACCATCAGATTGATGTCGGCCTTGCGTAATTCATTTCGATTCATCCATTGCCCCTACTCCCCGGTCTGCGGGCAGTTTAGAAAGGCCCATGGACAGCGTCTATGGGCGAAAGGAACAACACCGGCTCAATTCACCGTCAACGCCTGTATCCCGATCGCCAGCTTGCGCATGTCCTTGCCCATGCCCAACTCCCCCGGACTGATAGCGTTGGCGTATTTGAAACGAATATTCAGCACACCTTGTTGCTCGACACGCTGCTGCACTTCGACCGGCAACTCGACATTCAGGCGATTCGCTTCAGGCTTGACCAGCCGGGTGGACAGCACGCGTACATCGTTGACGAAAATTTCCACTGCTTGCTCGGTGTGTGAAGGGGCCAGCAGCGCAGTGGTTTCCAGCAAGAACGAGTGCACCCGAGCAGTCGGCCGCAGGGCAATTTGCGACTCATTCCCCTCGGACCAGGTGCCCCACGGTTCATTGTTCGCCCACCCTTTACCGAGGAAAAACGTCGCCAGACTGCTGGGATTGAACACGACTCTCTCGCCCGACTTGAGTGGCGGGATCAGCGTCAATGGGTCCGGGGCCGATATCGGCAGGCAGTCGGCGCAACGCTTCCAGCCCGGCGCCAACACGTTCAACCCGTCAATTCTGGCGAGCACATCGGTGTCGCGATTCACGGTCAGAGCTGCTTCCAGCACAGTGCGGTTACTGAGCACGTACAGGGTATCGGCTGCATAGTTTCCAGAACTGACCATTCGATCCGACACCGCTTGAGCGGCTTCAGTGGCAACCGTACTGACGCGCCCAAGGTAGACCGCGTTGGTCGGCAAGTGATGGCGACCCGAGTAGTCGGCCAAGGTCATCCACTGTTCCGGATAATTCTCCGGGCGCAGCCAGCGCACTGCCTGATAACGCTTCGCCGCCTGCTCCCAGAACGGGTCGACCAATGGCGTCTTCCATGTGGGCGACGGCGTGGCCATGAATAAACCGCGCGACACCGCCCAACCGGCGCGCGTGTCTGCCACCTGAACCACCAGCGCCACACTCAGCAGCATCAACGCCACGCGCGAAGAGTGCCCGCGAATCACCACATAGAGGATCGCAAAAATGGCCATGTACATGAGCGGCCAGATCATTCGCCCCGAGCCACGAAAAATCGTGGCCACGGCAACCACCGCATCCGGCAGCGGAATCCTGAATTCGAATGGCCCTACGCCGATATTGTTGGAAACGGCGAATATCGCCAGCCCTGCCAGCGCGAGCAAAACCAACGGGTAACGGCGAGCCTTGGCTCCCAGGTCAGTCGTCCCTTGCAGCACAGGCACCAAGGCAAAGATCCCCAGGCAGATCACACCCAGGCCCAGAAATGCGAACCCGTCGCCGTCGCCCAGTACACCCGGCATGTCCTGCAAGGTATAGGACCAGACACCCGCATCGAAAAAGGTCAGCGCATTCGCCCGGAACAGGCCATACCCCATCAACGCCAGACCGCTGTCGCCTATGCTGAAATAACCCGCCTGCCAGCAGCAGACACTGACCAGCAGAAACAGACCGATCAACTCGATCAAGGCCTTACCCGGCGTCTGGCGCCGCTGAAGGGTTTTGGCGGCAAGGTCGGCAAGCCAGATTAACGCAACCATCGCCAGCAAATAAGCGTGCACCAGCGCAGCCGCCGCCAGCAGCGCGCCCCAGGCGAGGCGGCGTTTCGGCGTAAAGGGGCGCAATGCCAGATATAACCCTGCCAGCAACAGAAAATGCCCAGCCAGGGACAGATGTACGCTCATGCGGACGATCATCGCCGGAATGAACAAAAACATTCCTGCACCAAGCAAACGCAACGCCACGTCGCGACTGAACAGGCCAATCAGCTTCCAGGCAAACCAGCTCTGCAGAATGAAACACGTCAGTAGCCACAACCCGAAATACTGGAAGGGTTCAGGCAACAGGGCTGAGAACGGTTTGAAGATAAAGGCGAACAACGGATTGGAATCCGAGAAAATTATCCCGTTACCCAACTCCAGCCCATAGCTCGGGTTAAGCCCCAGTGGAAACGTCCAGGGCGAATGACGAAAAAAAACCCAACCCTGATAGTGCGTGGCGGGGTCGCCGTCGCCCAGCCATGCAATGTTCATCGGGTTCAAGGCACGTGGGCCGACCACAATGAAAAACGCCAGAATTCCCAAGAGCACGGGCAGCAGCGCAGTCGCCCGATGTGTTGCGGAAAGCTTCATCGATACGTCCAGAAGTTGTGCAAGACAAACGTGAATGCCGGAATCGTCAGCGCCACCGCGACAATGCCCAACAGATAATTCAACCCGGCAACCTGCGCGGCCCAGGCGACAAACATCGCCAACAGAAAACCGCACGCCGATACCAATAGAAATCGCAGCAACGTTCTGCCGTGCAACCGAGCCGAGAAACTCCAGGTGGTATTGATCACGTAGGACACCACCGTTGCCACGGCAAACGCCACTCCGTTGGCCAGCGGCGGTTGCGGTGCAACGAAATTGATGAACAGCACAGCCACCAGCGCATGCAGCGCGGTGACGAACAGACCGGTCACGGCAAAGCGCAGACCGCGCTGGATCAGCGTTTTCCTTTCAACTGAAGTCACGGTTTTTGCGCCAGCACGAACACGCTCAGCCCGGCCAGACGGTTGTGGCTCATCAGCGGCAGTTCGAGGCTGCACAACGTCTTGAGCACGCCGTTGACCAAGGGATGATGGCGTTTGAGCTGAGACTGCGGCGCTGCGGCCTGCGGCCCCTTGGGCAGCAAACGCAACGCCGCCGCAATCGGAAACACCGCGCCGAAATAGTAGGCACCGCGCTGCACGCTCAAACCGGCATCACGGGCCAGGATTTCAAACTGCGGCAGGGTGTAGCGGCGCTTGTGTTCGAGGAAGTCGTCGTGACCGCTCCACAGGAACTGAAACGCCGGCACGGTCATCAGGAAACGGCTGCCGGACGGCACCTTGTCAACGTAAGCCTTGAGCAGACCGAGGTCATCGTCGACATGTTCCAGCACATCCATGAGCAGCACCAGATCGGCGTCGATGGCGTCGATATCGCGGCGGTAATGCACCGGTTTGCCGGCGGTGGTCGCATCGGAATCGGCGGGGTAACTGATGTCGACGCACCACGCTTCGCGCGCATCGGTTTGAGTCAGCAGGTGATGGGAGAAGAAACCCGAACCGGCGCCCACGTCGAGAATCCGCGTGATCGGCGCATCACCGAGCAGACGACGAGTCGCCGCCGCTTTGGAGCAGTAATACCAATGCTCGCCGATGCTGTCGCCGAGGATATCGGTTTCCTTGAGATCCATGTTTCAGTCCTTGGGGTCGTAGACGCGACGCACCAGAAAAACCGGCCGGCGTTTGGATTCGATATAAGTGCGGCCGAGGTACTCGCCGAGTACGCCGATGCCAATCAATTGCAGGCCACCGAGGAACGTCACGGCCACCATCAGCGAGGCATAACCGGGCATGTCGACGCCGTGGATCAGCGTGCGCAACACGATAAAAATGGCAAAGGCAAAGGACACCAGCGACACCGCGGCGCCGATGTAAGTCCAGATCCGCAACGGTTCGGTACTGAAACTGGTGATGCCTTCCAGGGCAAAATTCCACAGCCGCCAGCCGTTGAATTTGCTCTGCCCCGCCACGCGCTCGGGCCGCTCGTAATCAACGTGGGTAGTCCGAAAACCGACCCAGGCGAACAGGCCCTTCATGAAGCGCCGGGACTCGGGCAAAGTCAGCAAGGCATCGACTACACAACGGTCCATCAGGCGGAAATCGCCGACGTTTTCCGGCAGCGGTTGCTCGGCGATCTTGTTGTGCAGGCGGTAAAACCAATGCGCCGACGTCTGCTTGGCCCAGGTGTCGCTGCGGCGGCTGACGCGATGACCGAGCACCACTTCATAGCCCTCGCGCCATCGCTCGATCATTTGCAGAATGACTTCGGGTGGGTCCTGCAGATCGGCATCGATAGGCACCACAATCTGCCCGTTGGCGATTTGCAATCCCGCAGACAACGCCGCCTCTTTGCCGAAGTTACGGCTCAGATCGACGATGCGCAGCCGCGAGTCGTGCCGCTGACGATCCAGCAGCCGCTCAAGTGTGGCATCAGTGCTGCCGTCATTGATGAACACCAGCTCCAAAGCAATTGAGGCTTGGTGCTGGAAGACTTCATCGATGCGCAGAATGAACGCGTCGAGACTGTCCTCCTCGTTAAAAACCGGGACAACCAGCGATAACGTGACCCGTGTGGCCTGTGCTGTTCCATGCTCAGTCAATGGAGTGCTCTTTTTATAGTGTTTGTCGGTCGTCGAAGCATTTTCAACGCCATGAGCCGTCCCGTATTAAGCAGTAGCGTCGATAGCCTTGCAAGGTGCAAAGGGCGACATTCTGGCCAATCCAGACGCCGATGCGTGCGCTCTAGCCCGCACTCTTCAGAAACATCTGCCAACGATTGGAAACAAATACCCGATAGCGAAAAAAACTCGCTCCGCTAGGCTTGCGACGATGCGCCACACAGGTTGTCGCAAACACCATCGCAAGGAGCGAACTGAATGTATTTCGAGATCTACAGGCAATCCCGAGGCACCCCGAGCACCGGCAAAGGCCAATGGCGCTGGAGACTGCGGGCGGGGAACCACGAGACGATTGCCAGTGGCGAGTCGTATGTGAACAAGGCCGATTGTTTACACGTGATCGAGTTGATCAAGGGTGTGCAGGGGGAGACGCCGGTGAAGGAAATCTGATGGCGCCGCGTCCTACAGCCTCTTCCTTTTTCGTCTGAAGCACTGGCAAAGCACTTTTGCGCCCCTACGCTGTTCAGCGTACGGGGCCATCCAGCCCTGTTTCGCCAAATGACGTTCAAACTAAAAAGGAGCCGCACCATGGCTAGAGACAAAGCGAAAGACGACAAGCACTTCAACTGCACCCAAACACACGAAGCCGACTACGTCGCCAGCCTCTATCCGCACGCCAAGGACGAAGTGAAAACCTTCCTGGCCTCGGCTTGCAAGGACAACACCCTGCGCAACTCGACGCACAAGGAAGTGTATGACCTGATCAAACAGAAGCTCGGGCATCCGCAGCCGTGAGTGGCTGAGGCGGGTGCTCGGTAAAACTCGCAGATACAAAAAAGCCCCGTAGCTTCTCAGCTACGGGGCTATTTGCTCTGCTCGGGAACGACGTACATAAGATCTTGTAGTTCCACTTCAGAATCAAGCTAGGCATGGGCCTCTCGGTCAAGAACATCCGCAACCCACTGATTAATGCTTTTTTGAGCCAATTGCGCTTTTACGGCAACAGTCGCATGAAGAGCTGGCGCCAAACGCAGACTGAGATTGCCCGAATAAGGCCTTTGCGGGGCACGACCCAGTTTTGCGCAAGTCTCCAGATAGTCAGTAACAGCCTCTTCGAATGCTGACCGAAGCTCTTTCACAGATTCGCCATGAAAACCTACTACGTCCTTGATCCCAGCGATATGACCAACAAAAAGACCATCTTCATCACTGTATTCAATTCGGGCTGCATACCCGTTGTAATTCATCACGTTCATGGAGTGACTCCTGCTTGTTCAAGGAAAGCCCGAGCATCACGAACCTGATAGGGCTTTGCTTCTTTATCCGGGTGAGGTCGGTGGAACGTAGCAACCACACCTCTTAATTCAAACCGAACTCGCGAACCATTGCCTTCCACGGTTCTGGCCCCGACCGCATTGAACAGAGACTCGATGCGCGCCCATTCCAACGTGGCGGGTGTGGGTCGTGAAAATATAGCTGCGAGCGTACCGAGTTGTTTGTTGTTCATAGTATTACACCATGATACCGCGCAGGAAAAATTGACAATCGCGATTCATATCGCTGATCCATGAAGCGCCCCCTTGAACAAGCGGACAACGCCACCCTCCAAGCTTGAAAACGGCGTCTTTTTATCCGAATCCGGTCAATATTGGGCACATAGGTCAGGATAAGGAGTGATTGGAAATAGAGCTGTAGGTAGACTCCGAGAGTTACGTACGAACCGGCATCAATCGAGTCACATCCGATTATCGAGTTTTCAACCTCGGGTTCCGGCGACAGGATTTGCTGATTACTCAAGCGAGCAGAAACAAAAAAGCCCCGTAGCTTCTCAGCTACGGGGCTTTTTCTATATATGGCGGAGAGATAGGGATTCGAACCCTAGGTACCGGTGAAGGTACAACGGATTTCGAATCCGTCCCATTCGGCCACTCTGGCATCTCTCCAACGGCGCGCATCATAACAACACTTCTGCCGAAAGCAAACCCTCTTTCGAAAATTTTCTTCGTGCTATCAGATGCTTGCGTCGATTAAAGCGGTACACCCAGACGATTGGCGACTTCTTCGTAGGCTTCGATGACGTCACCGAGGCCCTGGCGGAAGCGGTCTTTGTCCATCTTCTTCTTGGTGTCCTTGTCCCACAGGCGGCAGCCGTCCGGGCTGAACTCGTCGCCGAGGACGATCGAGCCGTCGCTGAACACGCCGAATTCAAGCTTGAAGTCCACCAGCAGCAGGCCTGCGTCGTCGAACAGTTTGCTCAGGACTTCGTTGACCTTGAGCGACAGTTCTTTCATGCGTGCCAGTTGCTCGGCGGTGCCCCAGCCGAATGCCACGACGTGGGATTCATTGATGAACGGATCGCCCTTGGCGTCGTCCTTGAGGAACAGTTCGAAGGTGTACGGGTTGAGCTTCATGCCCTCTTCGACGCCCAGACGTTTTACCAGGCTGCCGGCGGCGTAGTTACGCACGACGCACTCGACCGGGATCATGTCCAGCTTCTTCACCAGGCACTCGTTGTCGCCCAGCAGTTTGTCGAATTGGGTCGGAATGCCGGCCGCTTCGAGTTTCTGCATGATGAAAGCGTTGAACTTGTTGTTCACCATGCCTTTGCGGTCGAGCTGCTCGATGCGCTTGCCGTCGAACGCCGAGGTGTCGTTGCGAAACAGCAGGATCAAACGGTCAGCGTCGTCGGTCTTGTAAACCGATTTGGCTTTGCCGCGGTAGAGTTCTTCACGTTTTTCCATGATGGGCTCCGCTTGCTAAGTAGATGGGCTAGGCGATATGGCGCCAGTCGAGCCCTGAATCTTGATCGGCCAGTTGCAGCCAGTCCGGGTCGCACCCGAGGGTGTCGACGAAACATTGCCGGGCCAGCTGCGGCAGGTTGTTCTTGCTGCTCAGGTGGGCGAGAACCAGATGCTGCAAGCCCTGCCACCCCAACTCGGCCACCAGGAATGCCGCCTGATGGTTGTTCAAATGTCCCAGCTCGCCGCCCACCCGTTGCTTGAGAAAGTACGGATAGTGACCACGGGCCAGCATGTCGCGGCAGTGGTTGGACTCGATCATCAACGCATCGAGATCCCGATAGCCGTCCAGCACCCGCTCGCAATAGGAACCCAGGTCGGTCAGCAGGCCGAAGCGCCGCCGCTCGTTATCACTGAATACATACTGGGTCGGCTCCTGCGCATCATGGGCCACGGCAATGACCCCGATGTTCAGTGCGCCGATCTGCAGCTGCTCGCCGCCGGCCAGAAAGCCTGCGGGTTCGATCGGTTTGCGCATCCCGCGCAGTGTGCCGCGACTGAGGTAGACCGGCAGATTGTAGCGCCGAGACAGCAAACCCACGCCATGCACGTGGTCGGCATGTTCGTGGGTTACGAGTATCGCGCTCAGTTGCGCCGGGTGAACCCCCAGACGCAACAGGCGTTTTTCGGTTTCCCGCAGGGAAAAACCACAATCCACCAGCACATAGGTATCAGCGCTGGCGATCAGCGTGCCGTTCCCTTGGCTACCGCTGCCGAGAACGGCAAAGCGCATGTGATCAGCCCAGGTTGTCCTGAATCACGCTCAACACTTTGCGCGCCACATCGGCCGGCGCAACGGTATTGATGTTCTTCTCTACGGTCACCTGAACGTTTTCACCGACCTTGCTCAGGCGAACCTGATAACGCTCGGCGCGGGCTTCAACTTCTTCCTTGGTCGGCGCACTGCCGAACAGGCTGCTGAAGAAACCAGGCTTGTCGTCTTTCTTCTCGGCTTTTTCGGCCAGGTTGATGTAGTACAGGCCCAGGCTGCGGTTGATGTCTTCAACGCGCCACTGACCTTGCTCCAGCGCACGACCGACGCTCGACCAGGCACGATCCAGGTCAGGACCGACGTTCAGCACCGGGTTGCCGCTGCCGTCTTCGCTGAGGCTGACACGGCTCGGGGTATCGAAGTCACGCGAAGCCAGCATCGACACCGAACCACCCTTCTCGGAGATCCGGCTCATGCTCGCGAGCATGTCGTCGACCAGCGCTGCGTCCAGGCCTGTGTTGACCGAACGGTTGGTGAAATCGACGTCGGCGGTGCTGCCGGCAGGACGCTCGGCGCTGACCACGTAGATTTCACTGGTGTTGCGCTGCACGCCTGGCTCGATACGCACCCGCACGCGGGTTTCGCTGTCGGCACCGACACCGGCGGCGCTCAGGCGCTTGGCCATGGCGGCGGACAGTTCGTCGGAATGCTGCCAGGTGGTGGTGAATTCGCCGGTTTGCGGACGCTGTTCATCCAGCCGGAAACCATTGTCCTGGAAGAACTGTACCGCCACTGGCCAGACTTCGGCCGGAGGGTGCTGGGCCACGACCCAACGCGAGTCACCGCTCTTCTGCAGCGAGTAGTCGGTCGCCTCGGCAACCGCCGTCAGCGGTTGCGGGCGCGGTACCACGTATTCGCCCTTCGCCGTGTCATCAGCCACGTTGCGCGGGATCGGCAACAGCGGATCCAGACGCTTGGAGGTGCTGACATTCGGTGGCAGTTGCATCGGTGCAGTCTGTTGCGCTTCCAGGTAATCGCTACCACGGTCACGGAAATAACCTTCCGGGCCCCAGACCCATCCGCAGCCACTGGTGCTGGAGATAATCAAGGCAAGTGCGGAAAGTCCGGCCATTCGCTTCATGCGTTGTACTTCCTCAATTAAACCAGGACGCTGCACTGGCGCAGGGCCGTGCGAAGCGTTTCATGACAAGGAGCGCTCAGCCAGGTCAACGGCAGGCGGATGCCTTCGTGCATCAGGCCCATTTCAACCAAAGCCCACTTCACCGGAATCGGGTTGGCTTCGATGAACAGGTCCTTGTGCAGCGGCATCAATTTTTCGTTGATCGCCCGTGCGGTCTCGGCGTCGCCTTTCAGCGCGGCCTCGCACAGGTCAGCCATTTCGCGCGGGGCGACGTTGGCCGTTACGGAGATGTTGCCTTTGCCGCCCAGCAGGATCAGCTCGACCGCGGTCGGATCATCGCCGGACAGCACGATGAAGTCCTTGCTCACGCCGTCGATGATGGCTTTGGCGCGTTTCAGGTCGCCGGTGGCTTCCTTGATGCCGATGATGTTCGGCACGGTGGACAGGCGAATCACGGTCTCGGCCTGCATGTCGCAGGAGGTGCGGCCGGGAACGTTGTAGAGAATCTGTGGAATGTCGACGGCTTCGGCAATGTGCTTGAAGTGCTGGTACAGGCCTTCCTGGGTCGGCTTGTTGTAGTACGGAACTACCAGCAGGCAGGCGTCGGCGCCGGCTTCCTTGGCGTTGCGGGTCAGCTCGACGGCTTCGCGGGTCGAGTTGGCGCCGGTACCGGCGATCACCGGAATGCGCCCGGCTACCTGTTTGACCACGGCTTTGATGACGGCGATGTGTTCTTCTACATCAAGGGTCGCCGACTCGCCGGTAGTACCGACCGCGACAATGGCATGGGTGCCGTTCTTGAGATGGAAGTCCACGAGTTTGCTGAGGCTGTCCCAGTCAAGACGCCCTTGTGCATCCATGGGAGTGACCAGTGCCACCATACTGCCCGCAATCATGAAACCGCTCCTGCCGGAAAAAGAGAGCGGTAATGGTACTGGCGCCAAGATGCTTGCACAAGCGAAGTACTGCGCCGCCATTCCCCTTGGCGTCGGTTTTCGCTACCCTTCAGACTTTGATCGGTACAGATCAGCTTGTACGCCGGGTTCCAGCCTCCCCTTTCGGCCTCCCAGGCCCCGTTCCAGTGTCGCTGCTGCACGCTCCGCCTTTATTGGAGCGAATTGCGAGCCACGGCCCGGGGCTTTCTGAACGGGCACGCGCAGACGCTTCCCGACGGCCAACGCCCATCGACCTACCGACCGCTCATCGCTTTAGGAATGCTGCATGTCCACCCCCACAGTTCGCGAACAATTCCTTGTCATCAGTGCCCTTGGCGCCAACCCCATGGAGCTGACTAACGTCCTGTGCCGCGCCAGCCATGAAAATCGCTGCGCCGTCGTCACCTCCCGCCTGACTCGCCATGGCGAATGCAGCGCCCTGGTGCTGGAAATCTCCGGCAGCTGGGACGCGCTGGCCCGCCTCGAAGGCAGCCTGCCGACCCTGGCCAAGCGCCACGCCTTCACCGTCAACGTGGTGCGCAGTGCGGCCCTCGAAAATCGTCCACAGGCCCTGCCGTACGTGGCTTATGTCAGTTCGGCGTATCGCCCGGACATCATCAATGAGCTGTGCCAGTTCTTCATGGATCACAACGTCGAGCTGGAAAACCTGACCTGCGATACCTATCAGGCCCCGCAGACCGGCGGCACCATGCTCAACGCCACGTTCACCGTAACGCTGCCGGCCGGCACCCAGATCAGCTGGCTGCGCGACCAGTTCCTGGATTTCGCCGACGCGATGAACCTGGATGCGCTGATCGAACCTTGGCGCCCACAAAACCCAATGTAAGGAAGCTTTCATGGCCGTTGTCATCGACCAACCGGTTGCGGATTTCGAAGCACCTGCCACCAGCGGGCAGACCGTCAGCTTGTCCGCCCTGAAGGGCAAGCAAGTGGTGATCTACTTCTATCCGAAGGACAGCACCCCCGGCTGCACCACCGAAGGCCAGGGTTTTCGTGACCAGTACGCGGCGTTCCAGGCCGCTAATACCGAGATTTTCGGTATCTCCCGCGACAGCCTGAAGTCTCACGAGAACTTCAAGTGCAAGCAGGAATTTCCGTTCGAGCTGATCAGCGACAAGGACGAAGCCGTCTGCCAGCTGTTCGACGTGATCAAGTTGAAGAAACTGTATGGCAAGGAATATCTGGGCGTTGATCGCAGCACGTTCCTGATCGACAAGAATGGCGTGCTGCGCCAGGAATGGCGCGGCGTGAAAGTGCCGGGACATGTGGATGCTGTGCTGGCTGCGGCTCAGGCCTTGAATAAAGCCTGAAGGTTTTGCGTCGCCCTCATTGACGCCTTCGCGAGCAGGCTCGCTCCCACATTGAACTTGTGAACGGCACAGATCCAATGTGGGAGCGAGCCTGCTCGCGAATAGCCTTCATCTAAAATCTGGCTCAACCGCTACAGCAGCGGAGCGACAACCGGCTCCTTGCGCGGCCACGCATCCAGCACGGCCTTGAACAGCGTCGCCAGCGGAATTGCGAAGAACACGCCCCAAAACCCCCACAACCCGCCAAACAACAGCACCGCACAAATGATTGCCACCGGGTGCAGGTTGACCGCCTCGGAAAACAGCAACGGCACCAGCACGTTGCCATCCAGGGTCTGAATGATCCCGTAGACCGCCATCAGATAGATGAACTGATCGCTCCAGCCCCACTGGAACAACGCAATCAGCAACACCGGCACGGTCACCACCACCGCGCCGACGTACGGCACCACCACCGACACCCCGACCAGCAACGCCAGCAGCGCCGCATAGTTGAGGCCGAGCGCGACGAACGCGATGTAGGTCACGCCGCCACAGATCACGATCTCGATAACCTTGCCACGAATGTAGTTGGCGATCTGCCGGTTCATTTCCTGCGCCACGCGGGTGATCAGCGCTCGCTCACGGGGCAGATAGCCGCGCACCCACTCGCCGATCATGGCCCGATCCTTGAGAAAGAAGAACACCAGAATCGGCACCAGCACCAGATAGATCATGATGTTGACCAGCAGCGGCAGGCTCGACAGGGAAAAGGTCAGCGCCCATTGGCCGAACTTGCCTATCTCGCCACGCGCCGCTTCGATGGCCTGCAACACCTGCTCGTCAGAAACCAGATGCGGATAACGCTCGGGCAGCAACAGCAGCAGCGACTGCCATTTGGCGAGCATCCCCGGCAACTCGTTGAACAGCGTGATCAACTGATGCCACAGCAGCGGCAACACCACCACGATGAACACCAGCAACACGCCCATGAACAGCGCAAAAACCAGGCCCACCGCCGCCGCGCCAGGCACGCGCATACGCTCTAGTGCGAGTACCAGCCCCTGCATCAGATACGCCAGCACCATGCCGGCCAATACCGGCGCGAGCATGCCACCGAGCGTGAGCACTGCGGTGAAGGCGAGAAACAGCAGCACCGCCAGCACCACCGCTTCTTCGTCGGAAAAGTAGCGCTGAATCCAGTCGCGTAACACTTTGAACATCAATAATCCTTAGGTCTTTTACGCTGTCGGTTCAGGCTTTTTTCAACCAGTAACGGTAGACGCCCGCTTCGTCTTCTTCGCGCAGCAGCGTATGACCGGCCAGACGGGCAAAGGTGCGGAAGTCGCGCTGCGAACCCGCGTCCGTGGCGATCACCTTGAGCACCGCGCCGCTGGGCAGCTTGTTGAGTTCCATCTTGGCCTTGAGCAACGGCAACGGGCAATTCAGGCCACTGGCGTCCAATTCACAGTCATGGGCTACAGCGTCAGTCATTGCGTCACTCCGGTTCAGGTGGTTGAGGGGCCTAGAATATCTGGTCGCAAGCCCGGTGTCCGGCTACAGTAAGGTCTTTGTCTTCTAAGGCTTTGTGCATGACATTTCTGCGCCCTACCCTGCTGACGCTCGCTTGCCTGCTCGCCTCACCGGGCTTTGCCGACGATCTGCCGTCACTTGGCGACGCCAGTTCTGCCATTGTCTCTCCGCAACAGGAATATCAGCTGGGCCGCGCCTGGTTGGCGATGTTGCGCAGCCAGGTTGCACAGCTCAACGATCCGCAGCTCAAAGACTACGTCGAATCCAGCGTCTACAAGCTGGTGGAAACCAGCCAGGTGACCGATCGGCGCCTGGAATTCATTCTGATCAACAGCCCGCAACTCAACGCTTTCGCGGCGCCGGGTGGCGTGGTCGGGGTCAACGGTGGCCTGTTCCTCAACGCGCAGACTGAAGGCGAATACGCCTCGGTACTGGCCCACGAACTGGCGCACTTGTCACAGCGCCACTTCGCGCGCGGTGTAGAAGCTTCGCAGCGGATGCAGGTACCGATGATGGCGGCGCTGCTCGCCGGGATCGTGATTGCCGCCGCCGGTGGCGGTGATGCCGGGATCGCGACCATCGCCGGCACTCAGGCCGCAGCCATTCAGTCGCAGCGTACCTTCTCGCGCCAGAACGAGCAGGAAGCCGACCGTATCGGCATCCTCAATCTGGAAAAGGCAGGATACGACCCGCGCTCGATGCCGACCATGTTCGAACGCTTGATGCGCCAGTATCGCTTCGACGCCAAGCCGCCAGAATTTCTGCTGACTCACCCGGTGACCGAATCGCGTATCGCCGACACCCGTAACCGCGCAGAACAAGCGCCGGCGGGCGGCATCGAAGACAGCATGCGCTATCAGCTGATCCGCGCCCGTGTTCAGCTGATCTACGAAGAAACCCCGGGACTGGGCGCCAAGCGCTTTCGTGCACAACTGGACGAGAACCCGAAGAACGACGTGGCGCGCTATGGCCTGGCGATCGCCCAGATCAAGGGCGGCCAGCTCAATGAAGCCAGGGAGAATCTCAAACAGCTGCTGGCCAAGTCACCCAACGAGATCATCTACAACCTCGCGCAGATCGACCTGGACATTACCAACAACCGCCTGCCGGATGCGCAAACGCGGGTTGACCGGATGCTCACCCAGTATCCGGGCAACTACCCACTGAATCAGGTTCGGGTCGATCTGTTGCTGAAACAGAATCGCACCGCCGACGCCGAGAAAGCCCTCGACAGCTTGCTCAAATCCCGTCCGAATGATCCGGACGTGTGGTATCAGGTCGCGGAAACCCGTGGTCTGTCCGGCAACATCATCGGTCTGCATCAGGCTCGCGCCGAGTACTTCGCGCTGGTCGGCGATTATCGTCAGGCGATCCAGCAGCTTGATTTTGCCAAGCGCAAGGCGGGCAGCAACTTCCCGCTGTCCTCGCGGATCGATGCACGCCAGCGCGAGCTGATGGAGCAGGAGCGCATGATCAAGGACATGATGGGCTGAGTTTTCATCAGCGACAAAAAAATTCAGGTATAAAAAAACCGCCTCTTTCGAGGCGGTTTTTATTTCACCGCAACCGGGTTATTCAGCCAGTTTGAAGGTGATGAAGCTCGCGCGACCTTCACGCAGAACACGCATCGACACCGAACGATTCTTTGGCAGCGCCTTGGCGATCTCGGCGAACTCCTTGGTGGAGCCGATGGCCTGGTTGTTCAGGTGAGTGATCACGTCACCCGGCTGCAGACCGATCAGTGCCGCAGGACCATCCTGAACATCCTTGATCACCACACCCCCCTTGAGGTCGTAGGTTTTCTTTTGCTCGGCGGTCAGCTCGATCACCGACACACCGAGGCGGTTACTGCTGCTTTCCGCGCCGGATTTCGGCAGTGCTGCCAGCTCTTTGTCCTCGTCCGGAATCGCACCGACGGTCAGCTCGACATTCTTGCGCTTGCCGTCACGAATCACTTCAAGGTTGGCCTTGGCGCCCGCTTTCAGCGCACCGACCAGGTGTGGCAGATCGGCGGACATGACGATCGGCTGACCGTTCATGCTCAGGATCACGTCGCCCACTTGCAGGCCACCCTTGGCTGCCGGACCGTCATCCTGAATCTGCGCAACCAGCGCACCGGCCGGCTTATCAAGACCGAACGACTCGGCCAGATCCTTGTTCACTTCCTGGATGACCACGCCCAGCCAGCCGCGGCTGACTTTGCCACCGCTTTTCAGCTGATTGGAAACGTCCATCGCCACGTCGATCGGAATGGCGAACGACACACCCATGAAGCCACCGGAACGGGTGTAGATCTGCGAGTTGATCCCGACCACTTCACCGTTCAGGTTGAACAGCGGGCCACCGGAGTTACCCGGGTTGATCGGCACGTCGGTCTGGATGAACGGCACGTAGTTTTCGTTCGGCAGGCTACGGCCGACGGCGCTGACAATACCTTGGGTCACGGTGTGGTCAAAGCCGAACGGCGAACCGATCGCCACGACCCACTGACCCGCCTTCAGGTCTTGGGACTTGCCGAGCTTGAGCACCGGCAGATCCTTGCCATCGATTTTCAGCAGGGCCACGTCGGAGCGAGGGTCGGTACCGATCAGCTTGGCTTTCATTTCACTGCGATCAGCCAGACGCACGAGGATTTCGTCGGCATCGGCAATCACATGGTTGTTGGTCAGGATGTAGCCATCGGAGGAAATGATGAAGCCCGAACCGAGCGATTGCGCTTCACGCTGACGATCGCCGCGCGGCGAACGCTGCTGAGGCGGCATGCCACGCTCGAAGAACTCGCGCAACATCGGCGGCAAGCCTTCCAGGTCAGGCATCTGCTGGTTCACCTTGCGGTCCGGCAGCTTCTGCGTGGTACTGATGTTCACCACTGCAGGCGAGGCCTGTTCAACCAGTTGGGTGAAATCCGGCAGGTCGGCCGCCTGGACAGCGGGGACAGCCTGACCCAGCACCAGCACGGTGGCGAAAATGGAGAGATAAGACTTCAAGCTAAGTATCGACATACAGCTCCCGTTACGACGAGCAGGGTTAAGCGATATGGAGCAAGGAACACCGGGAACCGCGGGCCGGTATTTTTGTTCCGGGAACAACAGACAAGGCCAGAGCCGTGAGGCTCTGACCTATAAAAAACTTTCAGGTGATTTGCAAATGAAAATGCTGAGCAAACATTTCATCTACGTCTCGAAGAAGAAGTGGAAATGACTGAAATCAGCTCACTGCTTGCTGGTTGCAGCGCCATCGTTGCGCATCGAAAGGGCAATCCTCTCGGCCGTGCCGATTGGAATTTCGCCGACCACCGTCACCATCATCTCACCCTCAGGCGTAGTGAGGCGGCGGGAAACAGCGACAGTCGGCCCCAACTGCGTGCGGGTATCGGTCACTGTTGCACCGTTCAACGGCTCAAGAAATACCGAAAACCGCGCCAGCCCGTCGTCATACATCAGGCTGCTGACTTGAGTCTTGGTTTCAGAATCTTTGTGTGAAGTACTGCTGGTCAGCACGAAACCCGGAGGCAGCCAGTCGGAATGCCAGACCTGAGCTGTCTTAACGGCAGACGCCTTATCACTATCAATAGTAACGGCCTTGCACTCGGTGCCAGCTTGCAGATCTTTGTCCGACGGGACATCAGCGGTATTCAGGCTGGTGAACTGGAAACGCTCGAGTAGCTGCCCCTTGTCGTTGAGCAACAACGACTTCAGTGGCAAACCGGTCTGTTTATCCAGATGCAGTTCAAAACCATAACGATGCTGGTCGCGGGGCGTCAGCGATACGATGACCGCATCACGCCCGGCCACGCGCGACTTGCCGATGACGGCAAGCTCATACCAGTTTTTCAGCTTTTGGGGATCAAGCGAACGAGCGGTCGAGTTGGGAGAGTCTCCCAACCCCGCAATCAGAGTGCCGCTGACGCATTGAGTATGCCCATCAACACGCAAGACTTCCTGAGCCGACCCGTCGAGCTGAAGCAAACGCTCGCGGATCTGACCGTTCTGGACACGATGCCAGATATTGTGGGTAGAAAAACTACCGTTACGCTCGTATACGAAAGTGCCTTGAAAGCTTTGCTGCTGCTCGGCCTGACCCAGGCGGATCAACCAGTCCTGGGCCTCGTCGGCATGGGCTGGAACAATGAACCAGCTGCTAAGCAGAAGCGAAAGTAGAGGTATGGCGCGCATGATCCTCCTTAACGGTTTTCCATGCTTGCCGCACGCGCATAAGGCAGAGCGCTTTCAGTACCTTTCAATGCAGCTTGCTGGGCATGCTGACGCAGATAGCCTGGCAGACGCTGATCGTGCCAGCCTGGCTGACCTTGCAGGACGCCGTTGGCCATCGGACCGGTAGTTTCCGAGCTTTCCTTGTAGCCAGCCAGGACGGCCGGGCCTTTGACCTGCGGCGCAACCAGCGAAGGCTGATTGGACTGCTGGGCCAGTTCGACGCCAGCGATTTCGTCCTGGTTGTACAGGCGCACACCAGCCAGTACCGCAACGGTCACCGAAGCCGCAACGGCCAGACGACCCAGGTTGCGCCAAGGGCCGCGGGATACTTTGGCTGGAGCCGTTTCGTCTTCCAGCGCAGCAGAAACTGCCGCAGCAATGTCCAGACGCGGAAGCAGCAGATCCTTGTGCATGGCTGCCCGAGCGATCTGATAACGAGCCCAGGTCTCACGGGTTTCAACATCGTCCAGTGCATTGATCACTCGACGCAATTCCAGTTCGTCCGCTTCGTTATCCATCACTGCGGACAGCGATTCCTGCAGGGCTTCACGACTCATGGCGTTCCTCTCTTGGCTGTCGCCGCTGTCTCAGTTTTCCTGCAACAACGGCTGCAGGGCTTTATCGATGGCCTCCCGGGCGCGGAAAATCCGGGAGCGCACGGTACCCACCGGACACTGCATGACGCTCGCAATGTCCTCGTAACTCAGACCATCGAATTCACGTAAAGTTAAAGCCGTACGTAAATCCTCTGGCAGTTGCTGAATGGTTCGATGGACGGTGCCTTCGATCTCATCCCGCAGCAACGCGCGTTCCGGCGATTCGAGATCCTTCAGGCCATGATCGCCGTCGTAGAACTCTGCATCTTCAGAACTTACATCGCTATCCGGCGGCCGGCGGCCGCGTGAAACCAGATAGTTCTTTGCCGTGTTGATGGCAATGCGGTAAAGCCACGTATAGAACGCGCTGTCTCCGCGAAAGTTTCCTAGCGCTCGGTAGGCCTTGATAAAGGCTTCCTGAGCCACATCCTGGGCTTCATGGGTGTCGTGCACGAAACGCACGATCAACCCGAGAATTTTGTGCTGATATTTCAGCACCAGCAGATCGAAAGCTCGCTTGTCGCCACGCTGAACGCGCTCGACCAGCTGCTGATCCTCTTCCTGGGTTAGCATGAACACTCCTCGATAAGCATGGAGGAGGCTTGCATAACTAAACGACCAGACTTGCAAACATAGACTCGGGCTTTTCGCAAAAGTTCTCCCCCTCCAGGCAAGTTTCCTGCGGGCTCTGATTTGGCACGCACGAAAAACGCAGCGCGGGATAAACCGGCTGCGCGAATAATCTTGTCATCGGTTCGCCGGCAAAAACCCAATCGCAGGTTCTGCATTGAAGCCGACACTGTCCCGTGCTTCTGGCAACTGACTATTGATCTTGGGCCTCTGGCAAAAGTTCCAATTATTTATAGCCGGGCTGAAGCGACATTGAGCAACCGTGTGCTGAAAAAGCCTGTTTCATCCTCGATACAGTCGCCTTTTCCGAAAACGACGGAAAAAAACGTCCGACGAAACGTCAAGCTTTTGTCGTCACAGTAGTTTCACAATGCCATACGAGCCCGGCTATTGTGCCGCTCCACCCCTCTATATACTAGTGGGCTGTGTGGCTGTCTTGACTCGCCGATCCAGCTGTCTTGCGCCAACCCCGATCCGGGTCGCTTTGAGCGGAATCTTGAAATGAGCCAACAGTTTCAACACGATGTTCTGGTCATTGGCAGCGGCGCTGCCGGTTTGAGTCTCGCGCTGACCTTGCCGGGTCATTTGCGCATTGCCGTATTGAGCAAAGGTGATCTGGCCAACGGCTCGACTTATTGGGCCCAGGGCGGCGTCGCTGCCGTGCTGGACGATACCGATACTGTCGAATCCCACGTCGACGACACCCTGAATGCCGGCGGCGGTCTGTGCCATGAAGACGCGGTGCGTTTTACCGTCGAGCACAGCCGCGAAGCCATCCAGTGGCTGATCGACCAAGGGGTGCCGTTCACCCGCGACGAACAGTCCGGCACCGAAGACGGCGGTTTCGAATTTCACCTGACTCGCGAAGGCGGCCACAGCCATCGGCGCATCATCCATGCCGCCGACGCAACC
Source organism: Pseudomonas sp. S3(2024) (assembly GCF_036861315.1). NCBI lineage: Bacteria > Pseudomonadati > Pseudomonadota > Gammaproteobacteria > Pseudomonadales > Pseudomonadaceae > Pseudomonas > Pseudomonas sp. S3(2024). Next base: position 268,024 of record NZ_JAZAQQ010000001.1, read on the forward strand.
GGCGCAGCGATTTTCACCACCCTCCTCGCCCAGGCCAGAGAACGCAGCAACATCGAACTGCTGGAGCAGCGAGTTGCCGTTGATCTGATCACCGAACGCCGTCTGGGCATGAGTGGCGAGCGCTGCCTCGGCGCCTATGTGCTGAATCGCGCGACCGGCGAAGTCGACACCTACGGCGCACGCTTCGTGATCCTCGCGTCCGGCGGCGCCGCCAAGGTCTACCTCTATACCAGTAACCCCGACGGCGCTTGCGGTGACGGCATCGCCATGGCCTGGCGCTCGGGCTGCCGGGTGGCGAACCTGGAATTCAACCAGTTCCACCCTACGTGCCTGTATCACCCGCAGGCCAAGAGTTTCCTGATCACTGAAGCCTTGCGTGGCGAAGGCGCGCACCTGAAGCTGCCCAACGGCGAACGGTTCATGCCGCGCTTCGACAAACGTGCCGAACTGGCGCCACGCGACATCGTCGCCCGCGCCATCGACCATGAAATGAAGCGGCTGGGCGTCGACTGCGTGTATCTCGACATCAGCCACAAGCCTGAAACCTTCATCAAAAGCCACTTCCCGACCGTCTACGAACGTTGCCTGGGTTTCGGCATCGACATCACCAAACAGCCGATCCCGGTCGTGCCGGCGGCGCACTACACCTGTGGTGGGGTAATGGTCGATCAGCATGGTCGTACCGACGTGCCGGGGCTGTACGCCATCGGCGAAACCAGCTTTACCGGCCTGCACGGGGCCAACCGCATGGCCAGCAACTCGCTGCTCGAATGCTTCGTTTATGCCCGCTCGGCGGCTGCGGATATTCTTGCGCAACTGGATGACGTCACCGCGCCAACCGCCCTGCCCGAGTGGGACGCCAGCCTGGTGACCGATTCCGACGAGGACGTGATCATCGCCCACAACTGGGATGAGCTGCGCCGCTTCATGTGGGACTACGTCGGCATCGTGCGCACCAACAAGCGCTTGCAACGAGCGCAGCACCGCGTGCGTCTGTTGCTGGACGAGATCGACGAGTTCTACAGCAACTATAAAGTCAGCCGCGACCTGATCGAGCTACGCAATCTGGCGCAAGTCGCCGAACTGATGATCTGCTCAGCCATGGAGCGCAAGGAAAGTCGCGGCCTGCATTACACCCTCGACTACCCGAACCTGCTGCCCGAGGCGCTCGACACTATTCTGGTGCCGCCCACCTACGCCGGCTGAACTTGAGCCGCACTCGCAGGCGTCGGTGCACATCCGCTGTCTGCGAGTCTCGCGGTACACAGATCGAGCGCACCCGCCGCTCCCCGCGCAAACGAAAGCGCAGCACCACGATCAACGGCAACGCCAGGCTGTCAGGGCGCAGCTGGACTGCTTGCCAGCCGCCCGCCTGATTCCACAATTGCCAGCCATCGGCGTCGCGGCGCAATCGGCAAAAAGCCTGCGGATGCTTCAGCAGAACCTGCCGTGGCAATACCCACGCGGCGTGCAGCAGACAGGCGAAAGCCCCGAGCAGACTGGCCCAGAGTGGAATCGACAGGAGAAACAAAACACCCAGAGCGAACGCCTGGGCCAACAGATACGCCGCCAGCAACTGCCGTGAGGCATGCCAGCGGCATTCGAACGTGTTACTTGGGCTGAACACGGTCCAGAATCATCCGGACCATGCGCTGCAGCTCAGGGTCTTCGGACTCACTGCGCTCCATGAACCAGCCGAACATGTCCTGATCCTCACAGGTCAGCAGACGGACATACAAGTCGCGATCGACCTGGTTGAGGTGCGGATAGACCTCTTTCACGAACGGCACCAGCAGTACGTCAAGTTCCAGCATGCCACGGCGGCTGTGCCAGAAGAGGCGATTGAGTTCAACTTGTTCGACCATGGAGCCCTCCTCAAATAGGCGCGCAGTATACAGCCCCGGCGCGGGTCGCACAGTCGGCTTTGGTCGGGCATCACCGATCCTTTATCAACTACCCATTTCAACAACGCGCCCTTATGATGTGCCCCAGACTTTTTACCCTGCGATGACCCATGGCCGATTCTGCTTTTTTCTGCACCCTGTCTCATGAAGGCGTACTCGCGGTTCGCGGCGTGGATGCCGGCAAATTCCTGCAAGGCCAATTGACCTGCAACATCAATTACCTCAGCGACAGCCTGGCCAGCCTGGGCGCGCGCTGTACGCAAAAAGGCCGGATGCAGTCGAGCTTCCGCATTCTGCTCGAAGGTGACGGCGTGCTGCTGGCGATGGCCAGCGAACTGCTGGAGCCACAACTGGCGGACCTGAAAAAATACGCGGTGTTCTCCAAATCCAAATTGACCGACGAAAGCGCCGCCTGGGTGCGTTTTGGCCTGGAGCACGGCGACGCCGCGTTGGCCAGCCTGGGTCTGAACCTGCCAGGCGAAACCGACAGCGTGGTGCGCAACGCAGGCCTGATCGCGATTCGCGTCTCGCCGGATCGCGCCGAACTCTGGGTACCGGCCGATCAAGTCGATGCCATCAAGGCCAAACTGGCCGCCGCCCTGCCTGAAGGCGAATTGAACCAATGGCTGCTGGGGCAGATTCGCGCCGGTATCGGTCAGGTCATGCCGACCACCCGCGAGCTGTTCATCCCGCAGATGCTCAACTTGCAGGCCGTCGGTGGCGTGAGTTTCAAGAAAGGTTGCTACACCGGCCAGGAAATCGTCGCGCGCATGCAGTACTTGGGCAAGCTCAAGCGTCGCCTCTATCGCGTAGAACTTGACGCGACTGAACTGCCGGAGCCGGGCACCCCGCTGTTCGCCCCAAGCCACAGCAGCGCCATCGGCGAAGTGGTGATTGCCGCCCGCGCCGCAGAAAAGATTGAACTGTTGGCGGTGTTGCAGGCCGAAGCTGCCGAAGCGGGTGATCTGCACCTGGGCGCCCTCGAAGGGCCAGCCCTGCATTTGCTCGACCTGCCCTACGAACTGGATCGCGACCGCGAAATCCAGCGCTGATCGCAGCTTTTGTTGCAACACCCTAGAGAATCTACATGAGCGAGCTGGCGGATAAGGTCCAACAGGATTTGGTTGAGGCCATCGATAACGATGACCTGGTTCTGCCAACGTTACCGGAAGTGGCCCTGCAAATTCGCAAGGCCGCCGAAGACCCGGAGATCAGTGTCAGCGACCTGAGCAAAGTGATTGGCCGCGACACGGCGCTGTCGGCACGCCTGATCAAAGTGGTCAACAGCCCGTTGCTGCGCGCGACCCAGGAAGTCACCGACCTGCACACCGCGATCACCCGACTGGGGGTGAACTACAGCAGCAACCTGGCGATCGGCCTGGTGATGGAACAGATCTTCCACGCCCGCTCCGAGGTGGTCGAACAGAAGATGCGCGAAGTCTGGCGCAAGAGCCTGGAGATCGCAGGCGTCAGCTACGCCCTGTGCCGTCGGCACACCCAACTCAAACCTGATCAGGCGGCGTTGGGCGGGCTGGTGCATCAGATCGGCGTATTGCCGATCCTCACATACGCCGAAGATCACTACGAACTGCTGTCAGACCCGGTAAGCCTCAACCATGTGATCGACCACATCCACCCGTTGCTGGGCGACAAGCTGTTGCGGGTCTGGGAATTTCCCGAGCAACTGGTGGCGTTACCGGGGCTGTACCTGGATTTCAAACGCGACTCGGCGCACCTCGATTACGTCGATCTGGTGCAGGTGGCGAGTCTGTATTGCCACAAGGACAGCGATCATCCGATTGCGCGGATTGACCCACTCAGCGTGCCGGCGTTCAGGAAGCTTGGGATCGATCCGGAGAACAAGGAGTTGTGCGCGGATCTGGAAGAATCGCGGACGATGTTTTACTGATCCGGAACCGCGGCGCGGCCTTCGCGAGCAAGCCCGCTCCCACAGGGGATTTGTGTACCGCGTGGACCCCCTGTGGGAGCGGGCTTGCTCGCGAAGAGGCCCGCAGCAACACCACATTTATCCAGCAATAAAACTCACCCGAACCTTCAAACCGGCCTGCTCTCCATCGTGCAAGGTGATCTGCGCCAGATGCGCCCGGCAGATCTCTCCGACGATCGCCAGCCCCAACCCTGAGCCCGCAACCTGCTGATTGCGCCGATAGAAGCGTTCAAACACCCGATCCCGCTCTTCCAGCGGAATCCCCGGCCCGTCATCTTCGACCTCAAGCACCGCCGGCGCCGCGACCCGCAGAATCACGTTGCCGCCCGGTGGCGTATGCGCCAGTGCGTTGTCCACCAGATTGCTCAGCAGTTCATTGAGCAACGTCGGCTCACCGCGCAGCCACACCGGTTCATCCGCCTCCAGCGCCAGCGCGACCCCGCGTGCATGAGCCAACGGCGCCATGGCCATGCCCAGCTCGCGGGCCAACTGACTCAGATCGAGCAACTGCGCGCCGCCCTCGGCAATCGCCCGGGCACCGTTTTCCACCCGCGCCAGCGACAGCAGTTGATTGGCCAGATGGGTCAGGCGATCAGTGCTTTGCGCAGAGGATTCCAGCGTGCTGCGCCAGGTTTCCGCTTCAGACGAACGCAGCCCCAGTTCCAGCCGCGCCTTCAACGCCGCCAGTGGCGTGCGCAGTTCGTGGGCGGCATCGGCGATGAACTGCGCCTGCCGCTCGAACTGCCCGCGCAAGCGTTCGGTGAAGTGATTGAGCGCGCGCACCAGCGGCCACAATTCATGTTGCACTTCCACCAGCGGCAGCGGCCGCAAATCATCGGGCTGACGTTCCTCCACCGCCGTGCGCAAACGCTCCAGCGGGCGCAGCGCGGCACTCACCGCGAACCACACCAGCAACAGGGCGCCGATCGCGAGCATGCCCAGACGCAGCAGCGTATCGGCCGCCAGACTGCGGGCCATGCTGACTCGCGCCTCATCGGTTTCGGCGACGCGGATTTCCGCCATGCCGTTCATGTTCGGTTCGGTGACCGCTTTGAGCAGGCTGACCACGCGCACGTTCTGCCCGCGATAGGTCGCGTTATAGAAGCGCGCGAGCGCTGGATAATCGTCGGTTCTCGGCGTACCGGCTGGTGGCCCGGGCAGGTTTTCATAGCCGGAAATCAGCTTCTGATGGATGTCGTTGACCTGGTAGTAAATCCGTCCGGCGCTGTCGTAGGCGAAGGTATCCAGCGCCACGTAGGGCACGTCGGCGCTGAGCGTGCCGTCACGCTGCGACAGGCCGGCGGCGATGGTTCGCGCCGAGGCCAACAGGGTGCGGTCATACGCCGTGTCGGCAGCTTCGCGCCCGTTCCAATACGCGCTCAGACCACTGGCGAGCATCAACACCACCAGCAACAACGCGAGGTTCCACAGCAACCGCCAGCGCAGGCTGCTGGGCTTATGCATCGCGGCTTTCCAGCAGGTAACCAAGGCCACGGAAGGTCACGATCGCCACCGGTTGGCCGTCGAGTTTCTTGCGCAGGCGATGCACGTAGATTTCGATGGCATCGGGGCTGGCTTCTTCGTCGAGACCGAACACCTGTGCGGCGAGTTGCTCCTTGCTCATCACCCGTCCCGGGCGGGCGATCAACGCTTCGAGCACGGCTTGTTCGCGGGAGGTCAGAGTCAGCAGTTCTTCGCCGAGACTGAAGCGCCGGGTGTCGAGATCGTAGGCCAGCACGCCGCAGCGCTGCTGACGCTCGCCACCGAGCACACTGCGCCGCAACAGGGCTTTGACCCGGGCTTCGAGCTCGGTCAGTTCGAACGGTTTGGCCAGGTAATCGTCAGCGCCGAGATTCAAGCCGTGTACGCGGTCCTTCACATCGCTGCGCGCTGTCAGCATCAACACCGGCAGGTTTTTACCGCGTGCGCGCAGGCGCGCCAACACTTCGAAACCGTCCATGCGCGGCAGGCCGACGTCGAGAATCGCCATCGCGTATTCCTCGCTGCCCAGCGCCAGATCGGCGGCCACGCCATCGTGCAACACGTCCACGGTCAGACCGGTGCTCTTGAGCGCCTGGGCGACGCTTTCGGCCAGTTGCAAATGGTCTTCGACGAGCAGAACACGCATGGATCTCTACCTCATTCAGGGATGGCCGACGCCACTCTTTGCCGCGGAGTTTACAGCCGCAACCGCCGCTGTGAAGCCCGAAACCCGCGAAATCCAGCTGAAAGGTTAGTGAAAGGTTAGCCCGTTAGAGTCCGGTCACGGACAGTTTCGACTGCCGTCGCTGCTGCCACACAGCGATACGAAAAACGCCTCGAAGCGTTTTCGACCAATAAGAACAATAAACGGAGTACACCCGCATGCCGTCCTTGCAGACCAAGGCTTCTACGCCTGTTCGTCCTTCTCGTTTGCGCCACGTCACCCTCGCCAGCACCGCTGCCCTCGCCGGTTTTTCGCCGCTGAGCTACGCCGACTTCATTGAAGACAGTTCCGCCACCTTCGAAACCCGCAACATGTACTTCAACCGCGACTTTCGCGACGGCACCAGTGCCCAGCAAAGCAAGCGTGATGAATGGGCGCAGGGTTTCATGCTCAACCTGCAATCGGGTTACACCGACGGCACCGTGGGCTTCGGTGTCGATGCGCTGGGCATGTTGGGCGTCAAACTTGATTCGAGTCCGGATCGTACCGGCACCGGCCTGTTGCCGACCCACGATGACGGGCGCGCGGCGAACGAATACTCGAAAGTCGGCCTGACCGGCAAAGTAAAAATCTCCGCCACCGAACTGAAAATCGGCAGCCTGACTCCCGAACTGCCGATCCTCAAACCGAATGACGGGCGCATCCTGCCGCAGACGTTCGAAGGTGGTTTGCTGACCTCCAAAGAGATCAAGAACCTGACCTTCACCGGTGGGCGTCTGGAGAAAGCCAAGGATCGCGACAGCACCGATTTCGAGGACATCGCCCTCAACAACAAGAACAGCCGCTTCGCGGGCACCGTGGCCGGCAAGCATTTCGATTTCGCCGGCGTGGACTACAAGTTCACCGACAAGATCACCGGCAGTTACCACTTCGCCCAGCTCGACGAAGTCTATAACCAGCACTTCTTCGGTCTGGCCGCCTCGCGGCCGATGGGCCCGGGCACCTTCGCCACCGACCTGCGCTTTGCGGTCAGTGACGATCAGGGCGCGGCCCGTGGTGGCGAGATCGACAACCGCTCGCTCAACGGTCTGGTCAGCTACGCCCTGAGCGGCCACAAGTTCAGCGCCGGTTATCAGCACATGTCCGGCGACAGCGCCTTCCCATATGTCGATGGCAGCGATCCGTACCTGGTCAACTTCGTGCAGATCAACGACTTCGCCGGCGCCGAAGAACGCTCCTGGCAGGCGCGTTACGACTTCGACTTTGCCCGCCTCGGCATCCCCGGCCTGTCGTTCATGAGCCGTTACCTGAGCGGTGACAACATCAAGCTCAAGAACGGCGAAGAAGGCAAAGAGTGGGAGCGCAACACCGAGATCAAATATGTAGTACAAAGCGGCGCCCTGAAGGATGTCGCCGTACGCCTGCGCAATGCCACCTACCGTTCCAACTACTCCGCTCGCGATGCCGATGAAGTGCGTCTGCTGGTGAGCTATAGCGTTGCCCTTTGGTAATTCAGTACGTCCATAACAACAACTCCCAAGGAGACATAGATGAACTTATCACTGCGTAAAGTTGCTCTGGCAGCTGGCGTCATGCTGTTCGCCGGCCAACTGATGGCCGAACCGAAACGTCCGGAATGCATCGCCCCGGCCTCCCCCGGCGGTGGTTTCGACCTGACCTGCAAACTGGCGCAGAGCGCGCTGGTCAACGAAAAACTGCTGACCAAACCGATGCGCGTGACCTACATGCCCGGCGGTGTCGGCGCGGTGGCATACAACGCGGTCGTCGCCCAGCGCCCGGCCGACGCCGGCACGCTGGTGGCGTGGTCCAGCGGTTCGTTGCTGAACCTGGCGCAAGGCAAGTTCGGTCGTTTCGACGAAACCAATGTGCGCTGGCTGGCCGCCGTCGGCACCAGTTACGGTGCCATCGCGGTGAAAAGCGATTCGCCTTACAAGACCCTCGACGATCTGGTCAAAGCCCTGAAGAAAGATCCGAGCTCCGTGGTCATCGGCTCCGGCGGCACCGTCGGCAGCCAGGACTGGATGCAGACCGCACTGATCGCCAAGGCTGCCGGGATCAACCCGCGTGACCTGCGTTACGTCGCCCTCGAAGGCGGCGGCGAAATCGCCACCGCGCTGCTCGGCGGTCATATCCAGGTCGGCAGCACCGACATCTCCGACTCCATGCCGCACATCCAGAGCGGTGACATGCGTCTGCTCGCAGTGTTCGCCGACAAACGCATCGACGAACCGGAAATGAAAGACATCCCGACCGCGCGCGAGCAGGGCTACGACATCGTCTGGCCGGTGGTTCGCGGCTTCTACCTCGGACCAAAAGTCAGCGACGAAGACTACGCCTGGTGGAAAGACGCCTTCGACAAACTGCTGGCCTCGGAAGAGTTCGCCAAGCTGCGCGATCAGCGTGAACTGTTCCCGTTCGCCATGACCGGCCCGGAGCTGGACACCTACGTGAAGAAGCAGGTCGCGGACTACAAAGTGCTGGCCAAAGAGTTCGGCCTGATTCAGTGATCGTCTCTGTCTAGCGGCTGCGGCCTCGCGCATCGAGGCCCCGGCACAGGAGTTTCCCATGCTCTTACAACGCATTTTCGCCTCGGTGCTGTTGCTGGCCTGCGTTGGCCTGGCGCTGATGGCGTGGCCGTATCAAGCGGCTTTCTCTTACGAACCGGTCGGCCCGCGCGCCTTTCCTCTGCTGATGCTCGGCCTGATGGGCGTGGCGCTGCTGTACATGGTGTTCCGCCCGGCACCGATCAAACACAGCGAAGACGAGCCACCGCTGGATCGCCAAACCCTGACCAAGATCGGCATCTGCGTGCTGTTGCTGCTGGTGTTCGCCGGCCTGTTCGAACCGCTGGGCTTCATCCTCAGCAGCATCCTGATCGGCATCCCGATGGCGCGCCTGTATGGCGGTCGCTGGCTGCCGAGCATCGTGGTGACAACGTTGATGGCCATCGGTCTGTACCTGCTGTTCGACCGTCTGATGGACGTTCCGCTGCCTTTGGGCCTGCTCGACGTTCTGGAGAACTGATATGGATACTCTCGGTTATTTGGGTCAGGGCTTCGGCGTCGCGCTGAGTCCGTACAACCTGGTCACGGCCCTGACCGGCACGCTGATCGGCACCGTGGTCGGGCTGTTGCCGGGCCTGGGTCCGATCAATGGCGTGGCCCTGCTGATCCCGATCGCCTTTGCCCTCGGCCTGCCGCCGGAGTCGGCGCTGATTCTGCTGGCGGCGGTGTATCTGGGTTGCGAATACGGCGGGCGGATCAGCTCGATCCTGCTGAACATTCCGGGCGAAGCCTCCACCGTGATGACCACCCTCGACGGCTATCCGATGGCGCGTCAGGGTCTGGCCGGTGTCGCGCTGTCGCTGTCGGCATGGAGTTCGTTCATCGGTGCGTTCATCGCCACCTGCGGCATGGTGCTGTTCGCCCCGCTGCTGGCGAAATGGGCGATTGCCTTCGGTCCGGCGGAATACTTCGTGTTGATGGTGTTCGCGATTGTCTGCCTTGGCGGCATGGCCGGTGATCGTCCGCTGAAGACTTTTATTGCGGCGCTGATCGGGCTGTTTCTGTCGACCGTTGGCATCGACGCCAACAGCGGTGTGTACCGTTTCACTGGCGACAACATTCACCTGACCGACGGCATCCAGTTCGTGGTGCTGGTGCTGGGGCTGTTCTCGGTCAGTGAAATTCTCCTGCTGCTGGAAAAAACCCATCGCGGCCAGGAAGCGGTGAAAGCCACCGGACGCATGATGTTCAACTTCAAGGAAGCGGCGTCGGTGTTCGTGGTGAACATCCGTTGCGGCCTGCTGGGTTTCATCATGGGCGTGTTGCCCGGTGCCGGCGCGACGCTGGCCAGTGCCGTGGCCTACATGACCGAAAAACGCATCGCCGGTGCCGGTGGCAAATTCGGTCAGGGTGACGCCCGTGGCCTCGCCGCTCCTGAGACTGCAATCGGCGCTTCAGCCTGCGGCGCACTGGTGCCGATGCTGACCCTCGGCGTACCCGGTTCGGGCACCACCGCCGTGATGATCGGCGCGCTGTCGCTGTACAACATCACCCCGGGGCCGCTGTTGTTCCAACAGCAACCGGACATCGTCTGGGGCCTGATCGCTTCGTTGTTCATCGCCAACATCATGCTGGTGATCCTCAACATCCCGATGATCCGCATCTTCACCCGCATCCTCGCCGTGCCGAACTGGGCGCTGGTGCCGGTGATCGCGATCATCACCGGGATCGGCGTCTACGCCGTGCATGCGACCACTTTCGACCTGTTCCTGATGGTCGGCATCGGTATCTTCGGCTACATCCTGCGCAAGCTGGATTTCCCGCTGTCGCCAGTGCTGCTCGGGTTCATCCTCGGTGGGCTGATGGAGCAGAACCTGCGTCGTGCGCTGTCGATCTCCAACGGAGCGCTGGAAATCCTCTGGTCGAGCCCGATCACCTTCGGCGTGTGGATCCTGACCGCGATCATGTTGCTGATGCCGCTGCTGCGCATCTGGCGCAAACGTTCGGCGGCGCAACGCGCCATCGCCGATGTCTGATCGCTCCTCCCTCAGAAGCTGGTGGGCTACCCCGCTGGTCGGTCTGCTTGGCGGTTTTATCGCCAGCCAGATCGGCTGGCCACTGCCGTGGATGGTCGGCTCGTTACTGGCGATCATCCTCGTGCGCTGCCTGACCCCATGGCAACTCACGGAAATCCCCGGCGGCCGCAAATGCGGCCAATGGATTGTCGGCATCGGCATCGGCCTGCACTTCACCCCGCTGGTGATGGAGCAGGTGCTGAGTCACTTCGGTTTGATCTTCTTCGGTGCGCTGGTCACCAGCCTGTCGGCGGTGGTCGGGGTGTGGTTGATGCGCCGCACCGGCGAGGATCGTGCCACGGCATTTTTCTCGAGCATGCCCGGTGGCTCAGGCGAGATGGTTAACCTCGGCGCACGCAATGGCGCGCTGCTCAGTCATGTCGCGGCGGGGCAGAGTCTGCGGGTGCTGGTGGTGGTGCTGTGCGTGCCGGCCGCGTTCAAGTATCTGCTGGGCGACGGCACGCCGATTTCCCACGCCGGCAACGTCGATTGGCGCTGGCTGGCGATTCTGTTTCCCACGGGCGCCCTGCTCGCCTGGCTCTGGCAGTGTTTGCGTCAGCCCAATCCGTGGCTGTTCGGGCCGCTGCTGGTCAGTGCCACGGTGAGCATTGCCTGGGATTTGCACATCGGCCTGCCGGACGGTGGAAGCCAGATCGGCCAGTGGCTGATCGGCAGCGGCCTGGGCTGTCACTTCAATCGACAGTTCTTCCGCCGCGCGCCGTCATTCATGGGGCGTACGCTGATCGGCACAGCGCTGACCATGTTGATCGCGACATTGGCGGCTTTGGGCTTGAGTGCGCTGACCCATCTGGATCTGCGTTCGCTGACGTTGGGCATGATGCCCGGGGGGATTGCCGAGATGAGCCTGACGGCGGAGACCCTGCAACTGTCGGTGCCGCTGGTGACGGCGATGCAGGTAATGCGGCTGCTGTTTGTACTGTTTCTGGCGGAGCCGTTGTTCAAGTACTGGAACCGTAATCCCGAGTAACACTGATATACCGAGTTGCCTTCTTCGCGAGCAAGCCCGCTCCCACATTGGTTATGCGCATGCCGCAAAACCAATGTGGGAGCGGGCTTGCTCGCGAAGGGGCCGGCCCGGTCAGCCGATCAGACCGGCGGCAACCGCCACTCAATTGGCGCTTCGCCATTTTGCTCGAGAAACTTGTTGGTCCGGCTGAAATGCCCGCAGCCGAGGAAGCCACGATAAGCCGACAACGGCGACGGATGCACCGACGTCAGCACCAGATGCTTGGTCGCATCGATCAGTTTCTGCTTACTCTGCGCGTGCGCCCCCCACAGCATGAACACCAGATGCGGCTGCCGTTCGCTGACCAGTTCAATGATCCGGTCAGTGAAGAACTGCCAGCCCTTGTCTTTGTGCGCGTTGGCATTGGCGCGCTCGACAGTCATGGTGGTGTTGAGCATCAACACGCCCTGATCGGCCCAGCTCTGCAGGTAGCCGTGGTTGGGAATGTCGATGTTCAGGTCGCGCTTCAACTCTTTGTAGATGTTGACCAGCGACGGCGGCGCCGGCACGCCCGGTTGCACCGAGAAGCACAAGCCATGGGCCTGGCCCGGGCCGTGGTACGGGTCCTGGCCGAGGATAACCACTTTGACTTTATCCAGCGGCGTCGAATTCAGCGCGTTGAAAATCAGCGGGCCCGGCGGGTAGATCTCCTTGCCGGCCGCCCGCTCTTGCTGCAGAAAATTGCGCAACTCTGCCATGTAAGGCTGGTCGAATTCAGCACGCAGTGCCTCCTTCCAGCTCGGTTCGAGTTTGATACGGTCGTCAGCAGTCATGGTTATACCCGGCAAAAACAATGGGGCGAACCCTAGGAAAGCCGACCACGCTTGTCAATTGATCTGACGCAGATCCGGCACTTTCCCACACAGCGATCATACTGAACGCTCAATTTCCCGATCGAGGTCACGATGAATCTGCACTTCGAAGAACTCACCGGCACCGACGGCGCCCGTCTCGGGATCGCCAGCCTGGATGCTGAAAAGTCGCTCAACGCGCTGTCCTTGCCGATGATCAACGCTCTGAGCGACAAGCTGAACGCCTGGGCCAAGGATCCACAAATCGTCTGCGTGCTATTGCGCGGCAACGGCGCCAAGGCGTTCTGCGCCGGCGGCGAAGTGCGCAGCCTGGTGGAGGCCTGCCGGGCCCATCCCGGTGAAGTCCCGCCACTGGCGGCGCAGTTTTTCGCCGCCGAGTATCGCCTGGACTACAGCCTGCACACCTACCCCAAACCGCTGATCTGCTGGGGCCACGGTTACGTGCTCGGCGGCGGCATGGGCCTGTTGCAAGGCGCGAGCACGCGGATCGTCACGCCGAGCAGTCGCCTGGCGATGCCGGAGATCACCATCGGTCTGTATCCGGACGTCGGGGCCAGTTGGTTTTTGTCTCGGTTGCCGGGCAAGCTCGGTTTGTTCCTCGGTCTGACCGGCGCGCACATGAACGGCCGCGATGCGATCGATCTGGATCTGGCCGACCGTTTTCTGCTTGAAGAGCAGCAACCGCAGCTGATCGAAGGCCTGCTGCAACTCAACTGGCAGGAACAGACCGACATGCAGCTCAACAGTCTGCTCAAGGCCCTGCAACAGGAAGCCGTGGGGCAGATGCCCGAGGCGCAGTGGCTGCCGCGGCGTCAGCAGATCGATGAACTGCTCGACGTCAGCGACGTCACCTGTGCCTGGAAAGCCATCAGCCTGCAACGCGACAGCAGCGACCCGCTGATCGCCCGCGCCGCGAAAACCCTGAGCGAAGGCTCACCGCTGACCGCGCATCTGGTCTGGGAACAGATCCTCCGCGCCCGCTATCTGTCGCTGGCCGAAGTGTTTCAGATGGAATACACCCTGAGCCTCAACTGCTGCCGGCACCCGGAATTCAGCGAAGGGGTGCGGGCGCGATTGATCGACAAGGATCAGAAGCCGCACTGGCATTGGCCGGACATCAATAACGTCCCGGACGCGGTGGTCGAGGCGCATTTTCACAAGGTGTGGGAAGGTCGGCATCCGTTGGCGGATTTGACGCAATACTGAACGCCCGGTAAATCGCAGGCACAAAAAAAGCGGCGCTCAATGCGCCGCTTTTTTGTTTGCGGATGATTACCAGCGACCGCCTCGCCCGCCGTGGTCACCGCGGTTACCGTGATGGTCACGACCACCACGGTCACGATCCCAACCCCCACCACGGTGACCGTCCCAACGGCCACGATCATTGTCGTGCCAGCGGCGGCTCTCGTAGTAGCGCGGCGCTGGTTGGTAGTAGCGCGGCGCCGAGTAGTAACGCGGAGCCGGTTGATAGTAACGCGGGGCCGCCTGGTAGTAGCGCGGGGCCGAGTAATAGGTGCTGCCACCGCTGTAATAGGTGCCGCCAGTGTTGTAGTAAGCCGGAGCGGGTGAGGTGTAGACCTCCGAGCTGTAATAACTGTCTGCGTAGGAGTAGGGAGCGCAACCGGCAACGGAAAACATCATCGCAGCAAGTAGAAGAATTCGTCGATACATGGCGGCCTCCTGGACCGCGGGTAGCCGCACCAGCGACGCTGGCAGGCATCAGTCGTTTATTCGGTGACTGACGAAACATCTGACAGCGTTTTCCGAATCTGGTGCGCTTCCGTAACAAGTTGAAACATGTGATTGATGAAATCCTGTTCATTTGGAAACCACTGTCATTCAGCTACTGATCAGTGGTGCCCACCGTGATAGCCGCCACCGTGATAACCGCGTCCGTAGCCGCCGCGATAGCCGTGACCACCGTAGTAATAGCGCCCGCCACCGTAGTAGCGCGGACCGTAATAACCGCCGTAGTAATACGGCGAGTAATAGCCTGGATAGTAGTAAGTGGCAGGGTAAGCATCGTAAGGACCGGCGTAGTAATAACACCCGGACAGACCCAGGCCGAGCACCGCTCCCAGCAGCACCCGGCGCAACAGTTTAGACGTAACCATGACGGCCTCCTGAAAGACCTGCGGCCGCAGCAGGACAGCGCAGCCGACACAGTTTTGACTGTCAGGTCCGGGGCAAGTGCAGGGCGCGCAAAGGCTTCAGATCAGCGGTGTCAGTCACACTGAAAATCCTCTGTGGGAGCGGGCTTGCTCGCGAAAGCGGTGGGTCAGTGACGAATCACTGACTGACAGGACGCCTTCGCGAGCAAGCCCGCTCCCACAGTTAGCCTGCGTAATGCCCAGGAATACATCGGTGCCACCACCGTACATGCTGATGACACCTTGCATACCCTGCTGTCTCGGGCCGATCATGCGATGTAGCAGGCCAGACAAACTGGCCGTAACCGCAATTGCGTGGAAATGCCTTACTCGTCCTATGCCTGACTCCGACATCAAACCCGACCTCTGCCCGGCCTGCGGCGCGCGCAACGACTGCAGCCTGGCTGACCCGCGCACTGCCGACCAGGCCTGCTGGTGCTATGCCGTGAGCATCGATCCGGCAGTGCTTGAAGCCTTGCCCGCAGCGCTGCGCAATCAATCCTGTCTGTGCCCGCGCTGCGCGCAGGTCGAGGCGCAACTGCAAGCAGCGGCGCGGCCGATCCCGTAAGATACGCGCCCCTTTATCCGCCGATTCCTGACCATGCGCGTCGACCGTTTCCTCAGCAACCTGCCCCGCTACAACCGTCAGCAAGTTCGCCTGTTGCTGGTGGAAAAGCGCGTGCGGATCGACGGAAAAGTCGTCAGCGACCCGCACAGCGAAGTGCTGGAATTCAGCCGCGTCGAAGTCGACGAAGAAGTCCTGCAACTCGGCAAACCGGCACGCTACTTCATGCTGCACAAGCCGCCGGGGTGCGTCAGCGCCACCCGCGATCCGCAGCACCCGACCGTGCTTGATCTGATCGATGAACCGGACAAGGACGACCTGCACATCGCCGGTCGCCTGGACTTCAACACCACCGGGCTGATGCTGATCACCAATGATGGCAGCTGGTCGCGACGCCTGACCCAACCGCAGACCAAACTGCCGAAGGTCTATTACGTCGAGACCGAACAGGAGATCGGGCCGCAATACGCGCTCACGTTTGCCGAGGGCATCTACTTCGCCTTCGAAAACCTGACCACGCAACCGGCGCAACTCGAAGTGCTCGGCCCGCGAGTGGCGCGCCTGAGCATCGTCGAGGGTCGCTACCATCAGGTGAAGCGCATGTTTGGTCACTTCAACAACAAAGTGTTGCGCCTGCACCGCGAATCCATGGGCCCGCTGTCGCTGGATAACGCGCTAAAACCGGGCGAGTACCGCGCTTTGCGCACCGAAGAGATCCATTTGTTCTAAGCCGGCGACCGCTCAGCAGAAGTTGTCGAACAATTTACCAACGGCACTTGCGCGATCCCCATCCCACTGCTTGAATCAGGACGTCGGCCAAATTGTGACCGATTAGTCACACCATACCTCTAAGAAACTTTTTGCCGGTCGTCAGCCCTCTGGGTTGCGCCTCAGCCGGCAGACTGCCCGCCAATAACAACACCCGTCGACCGCAGTCATGGATCGACATGGGCCAAGCAAATTCCAGGCGTATGCCTACCTGTCACAAAGCTCGTGCAATCTCTATTTGCGCGCATACCCGCTTGCTTGCCAGGAGTCTTATGACATGAGGCCAGAAATCGCTGTGCTGGATATACAGGGTCAGTATCGGGTTTACACGGAGTTCTATCGCGCAGACGCCGCAGAAAAGACCATCATCCTGGTCAACGGCTCGATGGCCACGACTGCGTCGTTTGCACAGACTGTGAAAAACCTGCACCCGCAATTCAACGTGGTTTGCTACGACCAGCCCTACGCGGGCCGGTCGAAAATCCACAACCGTCACGAGAAACATCTGACCAAGGAAGTCGAAGGGCAGATCCTGCTGGAGCTGATCGACCACTTCGGCGCCGAACACGTGCTGTCGTTTTCCTGGGGCGGCGCAGCCACCCTGGTTGCCCTGTCGCAACAGCCGCGGCGTATCGAGAAAGCCGTGATCAGCTCGTTCTCGCCGGTGATCAACGCACACATGCTTGATTACCTGGAGCGCGGTGTCGATTACCTCGGCCAGCGCGACGGCGACCGCGTCGGGCACCTGGTCAACAGCACTATCGGCAAACACCTGCCGTCACTGTTCAAGCGCTTCAACTATCGCCACGTCAGCAGCCTGGCCGAGCACGAATACGGGCAGATGCACTTCCACATCAGTGACGTGTTGCACAGCGATCGCCAGTGCTACCTGAATGCGGCGAAGAAGATCAACGTGCCGGTGCTGTTTCTCAACGGCGAATGGGATGAATACACCGCCGCCGAAGACGCCCGGATATTCGGCAACCATGTGGCGCACAGCACTTTCACCACGCTGCAGGCCACCGGCCACTTCCTCGACATGGAACACAAGGCTGCGTGCCGCGATAGCCAGAACGCCCTGCTGGGTTTCCTGAAACCCTCACCGCAGTCGAGCCGAACGCGCTACGCGTTCGTCCAGGATCACCATGCATTGGCCATTTGAAAAAGCGTCGTCGCGAGCGAGTCTGTGGGGCTGAAAAACCAGCATTCATTGTCCTGCAGATTTGCCCGCGAATGACCGTTTTCAATGCTGTAACGCGCTGCGAGCAAAAGAAAAACTTCAAATCCGCGCCCGACTCTGGTACAAAGTCAGCCGCTCTGAGCGGGTATAGTTTAGTGGCAAAACGAAAGCTTCCCAAGCTTTAGTTGAGGGTTCTTATTGGACACGCCACTTTAGTGCACCGTCGAGGCAAGAAAAGCGGGTATAGTTGAATGGTACAACTATTGCTTCCCAAGCAATCGGTGAGGGTTCGATTCCCTCTACCCGCTCCACCTTCGAGCCAGTGTTTCCGGGCCTTCCAGGGGATTCCCCCTCAAGCAGAAAGTCTTAGGAAGCATCGTAGCAGTCCCTAGATTCAAGCTCCCCAGCCCCCCTAGAGTCACCAAAATTTGGTGCACCGTCGGCGCCGTCCAGAATGGCGCATCGACAGACCATAGCCCTCCTCGGGTCACCCAATAAACCCCAAAAAGCTCATTTCCGTACCAAGCCTGGATCGCCAACCAGCCCATCATCGTGCGTCCCAGAATGCCCGCTGAATGCCGTCTTGAAAGTCGACCCAGAATTTTCGAAAGGGAGTGAACGGAATGGCAAGCCCTCCCCCTCAAAAAACACCTGGACATCGACAGAGCTCCAAACGATCACCAGCATCTATTCCAACGTTTAGTCGTTTTCAACTCTCAGTCGCGCATCCGACCATGATCAAGATCGGGCTCCTAACCACGCTCACGCTCACGTTGGCGGTAGCGCTTTACAAACGTGGATTCGATCAATTCTTCAATTTTTAGCCCAAGCCCGCAGTTTACCAACGAAGCCATAGAACTATCGGTCAGCGAAAAATCGTTGGGAATAAGGCCGATATTCTCCTCCCTGTTCTTATTAAGTTCCTCTTCAAACGCTTTCAAGAAGTCAGCCAAGCCAGGGCGGCGAGCTTCAGTTGCTGCACTTGCAGCGGAGTCACTTGAGACTGTTGCTGCATTGGCCGCATTCACACCAATCTGCGCCACCACCTTAGTTATGGACGGCCAGTATTTGAGATCATATTGATAGGTCAAGTTATCCAACTTCTTCTTCAGGTAAGACCTGAAAAGCCCATTATCCTCAGAAGCATCTTCAACGACATCCATAATGTGGTAGTAGGTATCACTACTAAAACTGGACATCTCTTTAACCTCGGTGCGCCGCGACAGCAACTCCGAAAGCAGCTCTGAAACTTTTGCTATTCGCGCATTCAATTCAGTGAGCCTCTCCCTATCCTCACGAGCTTCTTTGATCTTTCCTGGATTCCAGGAGTACACCGTGGCGGTGAAAACATCGAAGAATGACTTCAGCGCCCTGGGTTGCTCAGCCAGCGCGGCATGCAGCTCGACGTAGGCATCAGCAAGCTCAGTGGTGCGTCCCAGCAGACCCTCGATGATTGGATTGATACTGCGCCAGGTACCGTGCTCCTCGTTATATTTGAAGTCTTCACGCAATATGTTTTCACACACCTCGATTGCAGTGGTACGAACTTTAATATCCATTTCAAAACCTCAATTAATTGATAATCCGATGATAAGGGTTCCGCCATAAGGTGTCGGTACCTATCCGAAACAAAATTTCATCGTTATGGATACCCTCAGCGCGATCCATCCACCATCATGGCCGGCCAGAGTATCAAGCCGAAACCTAACCCGAAGTGGCAGATGATCAACCAGCGCCCCTGTCCAAATAATTCGGCAACCGCTAATCCCACTCACCGCCCCCCGCTGCTAAATGAGCTTTACTTTACAACCCAGTAAAGATAACAACACAAAACATGGGTGGCGAATCGCATCTCTTTCAGTAACACTTAACCTATTCTGCACAGGTATCCGAAATGAATGTGGCCACTTCCTCCCCCGTCGACGACTTGCTCAATCCAGGCGAAAGCGCATCACGCCCTGTCAGAATTCTTGCGGCTGCGGGCAGAATGTTCATCGAGCACGGGTACGAAGGGGCCAGCATGGAGGAGATTGCCAAAGCTGCAGCCGTGACCCGCCAGACCCTGTACAACCGTTTCCCCGAGGGCAAAGAGTCACTGTTCGTGGCGGTGGCAGAACGTATGTGGAAGGCCTTCCCGGTTATGCACGTGCCGACCGATGAGCGCGCGCTAGCTGACCCCAAGAATGGACTGATGCAGATCGCTACCGTGTTTGCATGCTTCTGGTCTGGCCCGACGGCAGCCGACTTCCTACGCATGATCTTCTTGGAAGGTCGGCGGTTCCCCGTGCTTGCCTGCCGCTTTGACGAAATTATCCAGGGGCCAGCTATGGCTGTCATCAGCGACTATCTCGCCGAATTGGCACGACGAGGCATTCTGTCAGTTCAAGTGGCTGAGACTGACGCCCGCTACTTTATGGACATGCTCGATGGCGGGGTACTCCTGAAACAGATCAGAGCCAACGGCGAGCCGCTCGCCCGCGAGGAGATCGAGCAGATCGTGGAGCGCACCGTCGACGCCTTCCTGCGATCGCTCCGGCACTGAGATCCTGCAGACCAGGCAGAAGATCATTCCCTGCCTGCAGGACAAACACCATGCAACGAATTCCTAAAACGACCATGTCCAATCTGCTGGCCACCTTAGGGACGGCCAGAGAGGGCTCCGAGAGCCCCCCCGCATCTGCCAACTAAGAACCGAAAACCTAAGGTCAACTCACCCCTTAGGCGGATGCGGATCATTACCGTACGAGTCCCGCTCCCTGATCTTGTTATCCCTTCCATGGATCAGCACTTCGCTCTTTTGATTCTGCGCGATCGCCCGTGCCGCATCGGCGGCTTCCTGTTGAGTTCGATGGTGAGATGTATCCTTGGAGTTGCCTTCGCCCCGGACTGCCCAGCCATCGTCACGCTTCACCACGTGTTGGTTTTTGCCTTTGCCTGCCATGAGACACCTCGCTCAGTAAGGGGTAGCTGTAAACTTAGCAGCCCGACTCAAAACACAACATGTAGCGATTAACACCCAGCGACACCATATATGGAAAAAGCCCGACAAAATGTTCAGAAGTCCTCATTCGCCAGCAGCCCTTCGCTTCTCATGGGCAACGGATGCGCACGCTGCACTGGCAGCCGTTTATCCTCCGGCAGCGCCTGATCATCTGTGTAGTACTTCACCTGCTGAATCCCGTGGTGGACGAGGCTGTCACTGACATACTCGATACAAGGCCCCTCGGATGCCTTGGGGCCTCTGATCATAAAGCCGTTCTGAATCCTTCCAATCAATGCGGTGGCAGCGCAGGCAACGTGCGAGAACAAGACGATGTTGCTACCGTCGCTTTCCTGCACCGACTTGAAGATCACACCGTCAATTCGGGGCTTGCAGTGGGTCGCGAGGTACTCAGCGATGACTTGAGTGGTCAGATAGTCGCGCTCTGCTCCAGGAAGCACAGGCACCGTGATTGCGTCATGCAGGTACCTCAGGAAATCTCGACGGCCCACCTTTGAATGGTATTTGGAGTCAAAGAAGCTTGGCATAGGCCCGAGGTCAGCTTTTTCGAAGCGTCCGAAATCCAACACCTTGACCTCCCTGACCAACCTGAACTCTCCACTGACCACAGTGCCGCCGACCGGGGGCCGGAGCTCGGCGACACAGGTCTTGCGCTCGAAGGCTCCGTAGAAGGCAGGGACACCTGCCGGGTTCATCCTGCCTTCACCTGCTCGCTCCTTGGGAGGCGCACCGAGATTACGTGCAGGATCAGCTGTGATCTCGGAGACGCTTTCTGAACTCATGCAGGTTCGAGCGCGGTAGATCGCTGGAGAACCTTCAGGTGTGAGCAATCGCACCACAGCATGCTCATCAGATGAGGCTGAGTACCTGTCCAGATCTTTGAAGATCCAGTCCAGAAACGCCTTGGCGCTGTCGTTGAAGAAGCGGATTCCATGCTTCATGCCTTCCTGGAACTCGCACCATTGGTGGCCGATGTCATCCAAGCTGAAACGTTGCCTGGTGTACTGAATGTCGTCACTGTATGAAGTCAGGCGCCGGCACACTGCAGCCACGATCGGCTCGATGTTGTCGCAGCCAAAGATTTCGCTCACCCAATGTTCGATGCTCTCGCCTTCTTGATGATCAATCCGACCACCGCTCCAACGCCAAACATGATCACCTTCTGTGATGTAGGTACCAAGGATTTCGGTGACACGAGAGACGATCTCAGCGAGTGGCACGCACTTGCGTTTCGAGTCGCAAAGGCTGCACTGAGAGGAAGCCCCAGTGCGCTGGATCTGCCGCCCTAGAAAGGGGTCGTGCACGCATTGATAACACACCATCTTGAGAGCCTCGCCGTCCTTCACATTTTCCTTTCGCATGGTGCTGGCAGTACCTGAGCCTGTTCATCAAGAAGGGCATGATGGCTGAAGCGCCGCGATTGGCATACCATCCCAGACGGCTCAGGGCCCAAATTGCTTTGGAATAACGCTGGCCTCCACATCGGAGATGTGTGCCTCTAGTGCGCTGTCGGATACCCAATCCGGACGCTGCCATACCCGGACATTGAGCCCACTCAAGGAATGGACATGCTGATCAAGTTCGACCTCAACCATAATGACGCGCAAGCCCTGTTGCACCATTGCGAAGAGCACCAGGCAAGCTCTGATGATTTCCGAGAAAATGCTCGCCTCAGAGAGGCCTTGGAAACGCTCGCAGAGGCGATCAGTGACGCGATGAACCCAAGCAAGGACAGCACTGAGTCGTCGGAAGCGATTGACCCGCGTGTGCTTGATGCAGCCATGGCGTTGTTCGGCGACGAAAAGAGTGCGGTGGACTGGCTATCGAAGCCCTCGCGAGCGTTGGGAGCGAAACGCCCGAGGGATGTCCCCGTCGACGACGCCTTGACGCTTCTTGCGCGCATCGAGCATGGGTTCGGTGCCTGAAGGCATTACGAGATAGGCAGATCAACCCGCAGGCCAATTAAGCCATTCAGGGAGGTTGCACGGGATGGCCAAGAAACCCAAATTCTACGCTGTCATCCACGGACGGAAACTAGGGATTTTCAATAGCTGGGAAGGTGGGGCTCGCTTGTCCATTGACCGCTTTCCGGAAGCGAAGCACCAGTCGTTCGCAACGCTTGAGCTCGCTGAAGAGTGGTACCGCCAGAACACCCCCACGCCAGGCTCGAACCACTCACCGGTTCTCCACTTCAACACGCAAGCGTCCGCGCAACAGCCGACCGTCACTCCACAACAGCCTCAACAGCCGCCCTTGGACGGCGTGGTTGCCAAGGACTATGTCGTCTATCTGATCATTGATCCCGTGACGGAGGAGCCCTTCTACGTGGGGCAGACAGGCGACTTCGAAGGCCGGCAACGAGGCCATCTTAGGAAAGCCAATCACGACTGCAAGCGCGCGGCAGCGAAGATCGCCCAGATACTCGATGACGGGATGACCCCGGCATTCAAAGTCGTGGAAACCTGCGAATCCAAAGAGGCCTCATTGGAGGCCGAGACACGCTGGATCAAGCACTGTACCGCCAGGGGTATCACGGTTTGGAACCGCACGAGGGAGCATCGCCAAATCCAGGCACTGCACATGAAGCCCAGAGTCGAGCTTGATCGAATCATCGGAGACGGCCCCTTCACCCTCGGCCCTTATCAATACGACTCCAGGTTTGAGCTGAAGAGCAAGCTCAATGCCTTCCTGGCCAAGTCTTCCCAAGGCGCGATACAGCTGCGCATGGCCACTGAGAAGCTCAGGTTGATCTGGAAACTCACCCGCCAGGCAGGGGAAGTGAGCGAATTTCGCATCGTCAAGGACGAATCCAAGCATCAGCTCGAAGCAGTCCTCGTGTCGGGATCAACCGTGGATTTTGACTACGGCGCCGCGATCGACCGCCTCCCCTAACAGAGTGCAACCAAGCGGCGAGATCCACCGCCCCCGGTAGCACCGGCATCCGAGCGCATGTGAAGAAGCGCACCTGATGCGTCTCAGGCATCTCCTCTGAAGACCGGATTATCCAAGCCCAGGAAGTCCGCCATCCAAGTTCGCTCCTCGTCGCTGGGCTCGTAAGAATAAGCAGTCTTACCTTCAACTTGTTCAGGCAGTTCACGCCAATATCTTGGTTGAGCTACGCAGTCCAAAAACACTAGTTCGCAGGTTACGTAGCACAACCATAAACCTCCAGTCAGGAGTTGAATATTTAACTGCAACGATTCCTCAGTACCGACATATTCACGAATGGGTGTGAATTGCTTATGCAAAGTTCCGATATGGGTGAATTCTCGACTCAATAAACCGTAGATATGGCCGAATGGAGGGAAGACGCGTTTGGCACTAGAAACGGCGCGCGGAGACTCGAATTTGTGCTCTTGATATTTCTTAAAGTCTTCCGGAAACTGCATAAGATGGAGGGCTACAGCCATGGTTTCAATGGCTGAACGCACGACCGGCCCAGGCTGCAAAACGAAGCCACCTCGAAGCATGTAGGCCGCGCCAACCATGGAGTTCAGGGCGTTGGAGAGGAGCTCCGCACACGCCATGCGGAGCTTGTCTTCGTCGCGTTCGGCCCTGAACATTCCCGAAGCCCAGATAGCGGAGCAGTGGGCAAAAAGTGCGCTCATTTTCTCAAGGTCGGCACTGTGTAGCGCATCAAAACTTTTAGCAATTTTATCAGCATCGCGAGTTATCTGATTAATGAGCATTGACTTACGAAATTCGTATACCTTCTCATTAGCTGGATCAACAACCACTGCACAAGTATCAGGATGCTTTTCCCACATAGATCATTCCTTGTTCGTTAAGAGTCTTCAACCTGCGACGCTGATACCTTTAATCTGCCAATCCATCTAAGCGAACCGGCTCAAGCAATAGAGATGCTGAAGTCAATAGGAATATAATTCCGCGATCAATATCAGCAGTACCCGCCCTGTGAAGCATAGCTCGTGACCCAAGACAGTTTCCCCGTTGCTCCCTGTACGATGACTTCCATCAGGGCAGTCGAAAAATCCGCCTCATGGTCAAGCCTGGCAAGCCTGTCCAACTGGCAAGTCCCTGAGTGTTGATCAGCACCAGGAGCGATGCTACCGTATTGACCACGGTCTTCCTGGATCGAGCGGTCGGCATGCAGAGCCTTTGCGCCTCAGGTGTTTCTCCCCTTCTTTTGCACGCACTTCGACAATTGTCAGCGGGCAGCCGACACCGTGACATTGGAGAATTGCCATGCGCGTTCCGGTCTATCCCGAAGATCTGCTCCCCCAAGCCGCCGTCAAAAGACTCGCCAAACTCATCCAGAAACGATGGCCAGGCCAATCACCCGTCCAGCTCTCTTTTGCCCGAGAGACCCTGTCCAAGGGACTAGGGTATGCCAATTACCACGATCTCATGAAAAAGTCCGTCATCTGGCCTCGGGATGCAGAAACGCCTGCCCTGAGTGCTACGCACACCCAGCTCGCGGCTGAGATGTTTTCAGTATTGGCCTTGGCCAACGACACGTCAGTACCGCGCAGTGTGCTTGACCCTTTTGTCGAGACGCTCCCGTTGAAAGCGCTTAGCACGTTCAAGGGGGCTTCCTCACGAGGCGAGGAGGTGACCAAGATCCCAATGCCTGATTTAGACCAGACTAAAATCTGTCCTGTGAACACCTCCGCCCCAGAGTCAGAAGTCCCGCGCTACACGTGTCCACCTATAACGCACAAGCCATCGAAGCTCCAGGCCATTTCGTTGGGACTGGATGTCTTCACTCACAGTGATTCGATCAAGCGGATCGTCGAAAACTCAGGAAGCCTTCGCGACCGGAGCCTTTTTACATTGCTGGAGACAGGGCTTCGGGGGCACGTCATCCTTGGTGCCAAGGTTTCCCAGGTTGTCAGCTTGGAAACCCAAATGTCTTCGAGCAAAGGGATATCCATTGAGATCACGAAAGCTAAACCACCGCTACCTCTTGCAAACACAGCAGTAATCGAGAAGTACATCAGGGAGGAAAATCTCTCTACCGATGACTATCTCTTCCCGAGTGATGACCGAAAGCAACCCATGTCGACATCGCAACTGCTTCGGATTTTTCAGTCGTGGGAACGAGAAGCTCAACTCCCCCGCTCAACACTCACGCCAAGCACCTTGAGACGGGCAGCTATGGCACAGCTAGTAGCGTCCACCCCACCGCAACAGCTTGCCAAGCGAATCGCCGATCAGTTGGGTCACTCCTCCAGTTCCATGGCCGAACACTACGTTTCACTCACTACGACAGGCGCTCATGCGACCTTGAAAACCAAGAAGCGTCGTACCTAAATAAGGCTGGCTACGTGCGACGGTAGGTAGCCAAGCCTTTCCCGTGGCCTTCTACACAGGCTCTTCGCCTTAACTCGCGAGGTAGAGACCTAGTGTCCGGCCTCGGAAATAAGCGGTTCACTCTTGGCGGCGCCTTTGCTGCCCGGCCAGCGTTGCCACTCCTCGCCATAGCCCTGCTATGACTTGTCGCG
This sequence comes from Pseudomonas sp. S3(2024), assembly GCF_036861315.1. Lineage (NCBI taxonomy): Bacteria > Pseudomonadati > Pseudomonadota > Gammaproteobacteria > Pseudomonadales > Pseudomonadaceae > Pseudomonas > Pseudomonas sp. S3(2024). The sequence continues at coordinate 293,590 of NZ_JAZAQQ010000001.1, forward strand.
GCGCCTTGGCCGAACACCAAAGCCACTCGCCAAAAGAGAACGTATTTAAGAGACAAAACACTAGCGATCAAAGGTGAATCACACCGTCTTGAGTTACCTTATATTCCTGACCGAGCATATGGTGGCGAGCAGTCACTCACTGGCTTGAAAGGCAAACTTCTGAGCAATGTACTTCGCCGAGCTCTCTATATAGGGAAACACGGTACTTTCATTTATATTCAACCGATCGAGTTCTTTCAAAATACTTCTCTTGTTCGTTACCGCTATGCGGTGAAGCGTGATATCGGAAGTACCTTCCTCATCCAGCACCGCTTCATCACCGAACAGAAGGAAAGCTCCCGACTGAAATGAGATTCTGCTATTGGTGTGCTTTCCTTTGACGCACAACACAGAGCGAAGATGCCCAGGTTCTAAGCGGGGTTCAAAGAATGGCTTTTCTTCCTTGATAAAATGAAGTAACTGCTTCAATGCCCGCTGATCGTTAAAACCATCTACGTCTTCAGAATCGAATGTGATTGAGTCCCTAACACCTTTCGACAAACGAGACAGGTTAGCAATACAACTAGCCGTATCAGAATCGAAGTATTTTATATAACCAGGATCCATTGAGAGCACGATGACCTCTCCAGCATCATCTAAGTGGCTCTTACAGCAAAAGTATAACCCGATCAATGGGTTCGATGTAATATCGAGTAATCGTGTCGGCAGCGAATAATGCTGCATCCGCACCAGGCGATCCAAGGTATAGATATCGCCACTGAAATCCAGGGAGTTGGAAACCAGAAGTTCCCGATACATCCTATCTTCAGCATCTCGGTATACGAAGTTGCCATCTTGATCCCTGCGAAAAATCGAAGGCTCCAAGCGATACTTTTTGCTGTTCGAGTGCCCTCGATAAAAGACCTCGCGACGGCCATGGTTTAGTCGAAAAACATGTTCAATGAAGGCACCGACGCTGTCAGCTTGAGTTTCTGGTGGCGAGGCGGCAGGAAGATCTTCCTTGGTGACTTTCGAGCCAACCGTCCCTTCCGGCAAAAGACCTGCGTGATGAAGAATGGCAAAAAGGTCTTCGTCCTTGACTGCCCAGTGCGTGCGATTGATCTCCCAATCGCGAATATCAAGAGCGGCTTGAAGAGGTTTGATCTGCTCAAACTCAATGGGTGCAATTTGATCATCCATGATTGGTCGAGCAAACAAAACTCTACCGTTGCTACGAAGCTTTATCTCAAGCTTCCCCACTCTCATGGCATGATGCGTGCCCTCGTAAGCAAACAGGCAAGGGAGCTCCATCAGTGCTTTAAGCTGTGGCTCTTTGAGCTCTTTGAAACTTGCAGCAATATCATCGTTCGTGTACTCCAGAAAGCGGCTCTTATCATACTCATAGCCGCTTTCCCATGCCCCCTCACGAGACGTCACTAGAAAATTATACATAACCCTTACCCCCTCCTTCCTTGGTTAATGCCAATATAACAGGCTACGGAATAAACCTGCTTGCAATCGCCAATACTGAGCCTCCACTATTACGACCGGAATTCACATCACCAGTCGATTCAAGCATGCTCCCCCATCATCTTTTCATAGTGCTCTTCAAAACCAGTCCTAACAAAAACCTCCCTGAATCGATCCACGTAATGCGATGGCACAACCTCACCAAAATCAGTCAAATTGACTGCATCGGAATGAGACTCGCGGTTTACGTATCGATAGAGGGCTTTGAATTCTGCATCCTCGTCTGACAGTGCCATAAGTGCTGCCTGGAGCTCATCCTGCCGATGTACGAAGTTGAAGTAGTACTCCAGAATGTTTCGCATCATGTTTGGAATAACGCTAGGAGAAGTACGACCTGCTTGAGCATCCTTAATGGCCTGCCAAAATGATTGATAGTCATTCTGTACGTCACTGGCCTTCATCGGTGTGATCATGCTGTGAGCTGCCTTGGTGATCCGGAACAACGAGTATTCGTCGGATTTCCTGAGGTGCTTCAGCATTTCATGAAAGAAGAACAAATTATGCGTCAGGATAAATACTTGCTTAAAGCGTTCCTTGGGGCTCAGCACTCGCCTATGGATCATTGTGGCGATGTCGTAAATATAGTTGTGAGAGAGGCTTGAGATAGGATCGTCAATGACAATGATCCGCTCACTTTTGAGCTTGCCACCTTTATCGTCGAGCTCGCCATTACACACTTCAAGGAAGTACAGGAATGAAATCAGGGTCTTCTCACCCTCGCTGAGCGTCTTGAACACCCCAGCCTGCTGATCAGGCCGCTGCAGACGGTAGCGCGGCAACTCCCCCTCCTCCCTGACCACTACAAAGCCGTTCAGGCCCAATGCAGTAAGTGACGAGTTAATGTTGCCAATGGATTGGTCAATATTCGTGATCTTGGCTTTACTCTCGGCGATGACATCTTGGTGAGCTTGTGATTTGAGACGGATCTCATCCGCCAGCTTGCGTTTCGCTTCCTTCTTGAACCCAAGCTCTTCGTGCACCTTCTTGGCCGATGCGATTGCACCATCGCAACTGGATCTGAAGCAGATCCAGAAGCGTGTCTTGATTTTTTCCAAGTGGTTTTTCTTGTCTTTCACCTTGAGATTGAAAGCATCGATTTTCCTTTGACCTTCTGCAATCAAGTCGGTGAGATCATCAATGATCAACCCGGTAGGCTCTAGTGCCACTACCATTGAAGGACTGGCCACTTTGGCATCCAGCTTTTGCGTGTTCTGCGAAAGCAGAGCATCGAGTTTCGTAATCAGCAGTTGATACCCAGACGCGTCGTATTCGGGACGCTTGAGCTGGGTTCTCAAGCGAGTGACCCCGCCTTCGTACCGCGTTTTCAGGGCTTTCAATTGGGTGATGCGCTGTTCATACGTCTTGTCGAACACCTTCTGGATTTCTTCGTAAAATCCAGAAGGTAGAGTTTGCTGACAAAACGGGCACTCTTCCCGCTGCGGGTACTGCAACCCTCGCTTTACCCAATCGGAGTTCCCCAGGTCGGTGATCAAGGCGGAAAGATAGGAGTCACCGGAGCCGGCAATGGCCTCCGATAGCAGAGAGCTGGCTTCAACGTCCGCTTCCGCAAACCGGATTATGGGTATACCAGGCAGCTCAGCATCACTGGCTGATTGCAGCTGTTCCGCCTCCGCCGCCAAAGCTGAGAAATCATCCGGCGACGGCACAAGAGACAGGGTGCGTAGCTTTTCCCCAAGCCGTTCCTTTGTGTTGAGAGAAGTGAAGCAGTACCGCAGAGGCCCGGTATCGAACGGTCTTTTGAGGGCCCATAGCTGATCAAGCAAATCCGCTTTATTGGATTTTTGGGACTCTCCGAATCCATTGCCCGCTGCCACCTCGGCCTGGTGTTCGACCATTAGCTTTTTGAGTGCTTCTTCAGCCGCGAGCAGCTTTTTCTCGGCCTCAATATTTCCTTCATTGAGCGTGAAGATGCCGGGCTGTGAGCTCGCGTGAAAATTGGTCTCCATGAACGTGTGGTTGTAGACCATCACTTCACGTTCCGCCGAGACAGGCTGGGTCTTGCACTGGTGGTACAGCAGGTCAGAAGGATCTTGGAGATAATTGCCGATCGTGGTCTTACCCGTTCCATTGTGCCCATAAAACATGTTCACTTTCGTGAGTGGGCCGATATGGGAGTTTTGCTCTGGGGAGTAGCTCGAAACGCCGCGCAATATCAAATTCTTGATCACGATGCTGTCCTTAGCTGCTGAAGGCCACTACTCGGTATCCTATTACCGTCGTGCCTAAGAGGAAAGACTGCTTTCGAGGCCTGTTTAGGCGTTTGCCCCCAGTCAACCTTCGCCTCGACGACACGTCGATCCTGACCTGTTCAACCCACAGTTTGCCGACGTCTCCGCTGATGCCAGCCAGGCGCATGGCTCTCAACAGTTTGCCTTTGACCAGGCAGCTACCTGAAGGGCTGAGGGCACAACTAGCAGCCCCAGCATGGCTTCAACGAAACGGCTCAGCCAAGCCCATACAATCCTAATCCAAGGTATCATTTCTGACCTCACGGGCAGTCGCCCCACGTTGATCAAGGCGCTCAGATGACCGTCAAATTTGTCCTCTTCGATGCGTTCGGCACGCTTGTCTGCATCCCCAAAGCCACTCACCCTTATCGTCAAATTCTCAAGGAGGGCATCCGCCAGGGCCGCAAGCCGCGACCAGATGACCTTCACCACATCATGGCTCGTGCTCTGAGCCTGACCGATGCGGCAAAGCAATTCGGGATCAAGATCCCTGCAGATCGCATGGCCGAGATTCAAGGTGCTCTTGAAGCAGAACTGGACAGTATCGAAGCCTTCGAAGATGGGATTCGAGCAGTCGAGAGATTACAGGCTGCGGGCATCAAGATCGCCATCGCCTCCAATCTAGCAGCCCCATATGCAGCGCCTGTCCGGCGCTTGTACCCAACGATGGATGCCTATGGTTTCAGCTTCGCTGTTGGAGCCCTGAAACCCCAGCCATTCCTGTATCGAGCTACCTGCGAACTCTTGGGGGCAAAGACAAGCGATGCGTGTGGAGAAAGCGATGTACTGATGATTGGCGATTCAGAAAAGTGTGACCGTGACGGCCCTATGGCCGTGGGCATTCAGGGGTTTCTGCTGAACCGCAATGGGGGTAAAGATTTCGCCAACCTCGATGAGTTTGCCGAATACGTATTGAAGGTGTCCCACCCCATCGCTTCCGCTGTCAAACCGGCGCGTCATCGCTCCTGAGCGCATTCAAAACCACCTTGAAAGCGGCAGTCTGCTGCCGACCTTCGGATAATATACGTGCAGGCTAGGAAAGGTTTCCGACCACTCCCTCAGTACCTCCTCAAGCACGCCACTCTCAATGTGTTCGTGAACGTACGCATCGGCAAGCTGCGCAAGTCCCACCCCAGCCAAACAAGCTTCAAGGATCTGAACTGAACTATTCATGATCAGAGGCCATTGCACCCTGCCCCGAAATTCACCGCCTTCGCTGGTGAATTCCCAAGGGTATACGATCATTACTAAAGATGCACCACTTGCTCGCTTTGGTGGAATTTTGAGTGAGCTGTACTACGGCAAATCTGAGAATGGCAGACTAACAATCACTACCTGCATTCCTGACGATCTCGTCGAAAATAAGGCCCCATTCTTCGCGAAGAACTAAGAAGACTCCTCAGCGATTAATCCTAATTTTGAAAACATAGCGCCTGAGAGATTCAGGCGCTACAGAGTTCTATTCCTGCTCGGTCTAGAACGCAGAGCTGCTCCGAATACTGGGCATGCTCACAGAGTTCATCACATCGAACAATGGCTTATCGAACCTCGATACCATAGGCAGAAAAGTCACTGAGAATTCTTTTCCGGCTAAGCATCGCTGGCAGCTTGAACGTATTCCGATACCCATACCAGAATCCCATCGGAATGAGTATCAGCCCCAATCCATAAGTTGCCGTCGCAGCGATAACGCCCATTGGGATCGCTGCAATCGTCATTAAAATACCTTTCATAACCGTTGACCTAGCGATCAACTGCAGATCACTGAGGTCATATTCAACCTTTCCGTTAGCATTCTCAAATGCGATAACCACAATTGATTTCTTGGAAACATGCTTGTAAAACCATGTGCGTGGCACATTCATTGCCATCGCGCCATGTTGCTTCAAGTATTTCGGCATTACTACCTGCTTGAAGTAAAACGTCTGACCTTGTTCATCCTCAAGCCTAACCCGGCCATACAGTGCATCCAGATCACCCGATCCCTGCACGTCATAATTCTTTACTACTACTTTAATTTTTTTCAGTTCAGACATGGAACGTCCTTAATTAACTTGAACGCAGGCCACCTACCCCACCGCTTTTTAGGCAGGAAAGGAAGTACTATAAAAGCTGATCACTGTGCAATCGCTAGAATGCCAACGGCGCTTGCCTAACTCAAGCACGCACACATATCTTGAACTTAACGCGTTGAGGAACTCAGTTCACTTGCAATAACGAAGTAGTTCACACCACTTACACTTCGCATTAATTTGAATCCGTACCTGCGCTCAACCTCCTGCAGAGGAGGAGTCACTACAGTCATAGCATTTTCATTAACGCCCGATAAATCGTGAAAAACTCTTGCCGCAAAGCGATCCCCCACCCTGGCCGCCCCGACCAAGTAGGCATCTACAATCACACCCCAATCCAGATTTCGCGCCTGTACTACCTCGGTGGGAACGGTTTGATTAGGAGCCGAGCCACCTTCTTTGCCTCTGAACTCATACTTCAATACTGAACTCGACATCAGATCTCAATCTCAAAAAACGGATCGAAAGCCGTAGGCTCATTTGGATAGCCTCGCGGATTTGAAATCAATCGGCAGCCGGCAAGTGTTACATCGACAGCATGGTGAGTGTGGCCGAATACCCATATGTCACTTTTCTCGATCAGGCTTGCCCACTCGTTGGTATAAGCGGCATTGAGATGCCCTTCATTTTGAGTTCCGGCCACAACCGACGACGGACAATGATGGGTCACGACAACCGTCTTGCCCTCATAGGGTTGATTCAATTGCTCGGTCAGCCACGCCTTGGCCAGCTGATTTCGGCTGACCAGATCATCTGGACGGATGCGACGGTAGTTACTATCTGTCCTGATCTGTTTAAAATCTGTCATCCACTCTCTCGCCATGTTGCTAGCGGCAAGCTGGTCGCCAGTGCTCGTGAAATCCGTCCAGCTCATCGTGCCAAGCACCCTGACGCCAGCCAACTCCAAGATCTGGTTTTCCAGAACATGCACGTGCGCCGCAGCGGCATCCCGCATCTTCTGCAGCGTGCGATCAAGATGACCGCCGTACAGCTCGTGATTACCCATGACGTAGGCTACCTTGCATTCGAACGACTCATTGGCCCACTGGACACCGCGAGTCTTTTTGTCGACGTCTCCAGCCAATATCACCAGGTCAACGCCTGAACAATCGGGGGGATTCCAAGGGTGAAATTCACGATGCAGGTCTGAGTAGATCCTGACTTTCAAACCTTCACCCTCCATAGGGTTCGCAACGACATAGCGTAAGCAACTGACGATTTAGCGCTTTATTGAACGCCGCTCCCACGCTGTCTTCCAAGGAAGCACAGGCTTGTAGGAGTGCCAGGCTAATGACACTTCTCACAAGCCATCCATGACGTGGGCGCCATAATGCATCCACAGCGACGCGCATGATCGGTTTTATACACTATATGCTGTGTAACTGTACACCGCGCCGTGGCTACATCCTCAGTTTTAAGGGGATCTGCGTTGATAAGGCCGGCGCTTGCAGCAGTTATACGGACAGTCCGAGGAAGCTTGGGTCTGACCCAGGAAGGGCTGGGCCATGCCATCTCGCGCACCTACGCAGCAAAGATCGAGAACGCGCTCAGCTCCCCTACCCTCGACAAGTTCACAGAGCTCGCCGCTGCCCTTAACCTGAGCCCGGTTGCTTTGCTCTCCCTTGTCATTGCGACACGAGACAACGTCCCCACCTCGACCGTGCTGACAGAAGCAACAGACCAACTGAAGGCGATAGAAGAGAAGATCAGCCCGAGCGATATCGCAGAGCAGTTGACCGGTAAAGAGATTATGAAGCGCCCCGCCGCGCGCCCAGCCGATCCTCTGAAACTGCAGCAAGTGCTTGAGAGCAAGAATGCTGGGCTGACGAAAGCCGAAACCGCCAGGCAGCTTGGGATGAGCCGCTCGACGGTAGGCTTTCTATGGGATCGCTCCCCTACCACCGAAAACTAGGGGAATGGTGCTCAGGGCAATCAGGTATCCCTGCCCCGTTTTGTAGCTTCGGTTATCGACAGCCCTATCAGACTGCAGAGCTTGTAGCAGGTACATTTCCAGCGCGGAAATGTTAGCTCAGCTACCCCACTTATACTGAAGAGGTTGTCAGGTTTGCCTGGGCCCAGTCCTCGGCGGTCGTGACTTGAATCGAATGCTGCTCGTTGAAGGTGCCTGCCTTAGGCCATGACACACCTTTGCCCTGAGCAAACACAGCGCGATACTTCTTGATGTGATGCGTCGGATCTTTCTCCAATTCCTCAAGCAAGTATGGAACAGTCCACACGTTTCGTTTGAACGGGCGACCCAGCACACGTTCAAGGAGACTGGCGACCTCTCCGTACGTCACAGTGTCTCCAGATAGATAAACAATTTCATTGCGAAAGCGGGGTTCGAAGAAAACGATTTCCGCTGTCAAGGCGCCGATGTCGTCTGGAGTCGTAAGCGTCACGCTGGTCTCAAGACTGCCCAGTGCGTTCACTGTGTCGTTTTCGAAATCGACCACCTCGAATACAGGCTCGAACAGAAAGCTGGTGAACATACCAGTCGAGATGATTACCCATTCAGTTTTATCCTGGGCGCGAAGCAATTCGCGAACATCAAGCTGAGCATCGAACAGATCCTGAGGACTGCCCCGACCGATCACCTCGAAGTCGACACCGAACTGCCAGGGAAAGTATCGCTTCACACCGGACTTGAGGGCAGCAGTAGCCAGTTTCATTGGGGTTTCCCGGCCTGCAACCATGCCTGCACAGCCGATTACGGTATCGAAACGTGCGAATACCTCAGCCAGCTGATCAATCGAGTCATTCACGAGGTCTGCGGCTACCATCTGGATGCCGAGGGCCCGAAGCTCATCGATTTCAACCTTTTTCTCAGGAATTTGAGTGTTGATGGTCGAGTCCCTGAGGAGGACGCTGATTGTGGAACCTGGCGCACGCTTTGCCACCCGCGCCAGGTTGCGCAAAACCGGCAGTCCAAGCTCACCGGCGCCTAGAACGAGAATGGATTGTGGGGAAAGCTGGGTCACTTCGGTCATGATTTCTCCTGAGACCTGTTGCCTGTAAGATGAACAAATGCTTGCACGATTAGGCAACGCTTGTAAGAAGGCACACCTGTGATACCAGACAAAGAAATGTCCAGTCAGGAGGCTCTCAGCCAAGCTGAGACAATCTGCCGGACGCTTAGAGAAGACGATGATGGCGTCAGACGGGAGGTGCTTGCTCACGCAGGCAGCCGCTGGTCATTAGGCATTCTGCATGCCCTAGGGGTGTACGGCACAATGCGCCATGCCGAAATAAAACGGCAGATGACCGGGGTGACTCAGCGGATGTTGACCAAGACGTTGCGCGCCATGGAGCGGGATGGCTTAGTGAATCGGCGGGAGTTTGGTGAAATTCCACCACGTGTCGAGTATGAGCTGACGCCGCTGGGTATGGAACTGTTGATCCGCATGTCCCCCATCTGGACGTGGGTTGTCGAAAACGTTGAGGATTTCCGCAAGGCGCGGCGTAATTTCGACAGTCAGAATGATAAAAAGCCTGTATGGCAAATACCCACGTCGACACCATTAGGCTCAGAAGCGTCTGACTGATTTAGTCACAGCGTACTAGAAGCCCGGTGCCGAGCAATAGCGTAGTGATTGATCAATCGCACTGACGCTCTTTATTGGGCCATCAGCATTGAGCATGCTGACCATGCATTGCACATAATGACACCAGCTCAGGCGAAGCCTGCGCTGGCTGTTAATGTTGGGCACCAATGCTGCTGCTCAGTCGACCCTAAAAGGCCAAAGCATCGAAAAAATCGATAGTCTGATTTATTGCCAATAGATTGACTCGATTAGTCTCAGCAGGGTTATCTTCGCAGATGAAGCTGTGCCCTACTTCCTCATATATATATAAAAAATTTGGCACACCCACACGATCAAGCGCGTCCTTCATTTGCACGCTTTGGAGATATGGAACCTTCCGATCCTTTTTCCCGGCTAAAATCAGCATCGGAGAAGTTCGAGATGTGGGGTGAAAAGCGGGACTGGCTGAGCGAAAACGAGCAGTGCGATCCTGGCCAGGCTCTGCCCCTATAAGCCTCCACTCCGGCGCATCATCTGGAATGTCAATTCCCAGCTGTAGCGCTTGATCACCGAGAGTGGTGAAGTCGAAAACTCCATACCAAGCTGCTACGCCATGAACGCTTGCCGTGACCGGACAATGCTGATTTTGACTACTTACCGATTCAGGTGGATTGCCCAGCGAGGCAGCCAACTGAGCTCCGGCTGACACCCCCCAAGCGTAGACCCTTTGCGGATCTATACCGAATGCATCAGCTTGGTTCAGCAGAAAACTGACAGCAGTTCGAACATCGTCGATTTGCGCTGGCCATTTCGCCTCTGAGCTAAGTCGGTAATTCACCGCTGCGACGACATAACCTCTGCTCGCAATATCGCCCAATAATCTCGGAAAGTCCGTGAAAACACCGCATCGGTGACTGTCACCACGCCTCCAACCTCCTCCGTGGATATAGATCAGCAGGGGTAACTGCCTTGGGTGAGGCTGCCCTTTCTTCGACGGGGAGTAGAGGTCGAGCGTCAGGGGACGGTAGCCATCAACTCTATGATATTGCAGCCCCCCGAGAAGCGTAACGCCGCTCGCAAGCACTGTCTCCATCACAGGGAAAAGATCTTTATAGACCATTGAAGACTCAGTCTCGGGGTTCAGCCAAGTTGTTGATCTGAGCAATTAGATTCATCCTCGGGTAGCGGAGATTGCCAATTCAGACTGCCATAGCAGAGACGTCCAAGAACGGCATAGGCTCATGAGAGAGAGAGTCGCCTAATTCAGCCAGTGCAGATCGTTTTTTTTCTCTTGAGGATTCAAGCGGGCATGGCGACATGGGCGTCGAACTCGCCACTGTCACCAAGAGCCTTAGCTACGAATCCACTTTGCAATTGGCGGTTAACGAAGTCCTGGACATACTCCGCCGCAATATCGCGGCCTTTAGGCACTGCCAGTGCCTGACGGATTTGTGTGAAGTTATCCATTAGCACCCTCACGCCAGTGGTCGACTTGGCGAAACGCTCCAATGGTTGGCGAACACCAGCGGCTGCATCTAGGCCCAACTCCAGGAAGGTGTGGACAGCTTCAGACGAGGTTTCCGCTCGGACGAGGTTAGCATTCTTGAGTGTGCGGGACAGGAACAAGTCGTAGGCGGCCCCCTTTCCTACGGCGATACGGTTTCCGCCTGTATCCAGAGCAGAGGCTCGATGGAATTTGCTATCGGTCTTCACAAGATAGGTTCCGTCGATACAAACGTAGGGGTTCGAGAACGCGATTTTCTCGGCCCGAACTGGCTCGATTGCCAGAAATGCAAGATCCCAAGCCTGTTCTTCTAAAGCAGCGAACACCTTGCCGGCAGCATCGTACGTCGCCATTGAAATTTGGATGCCAAGCTCATCGGCAAGGGCCTTTGCCAACGCAACTGACACTCCGGAAAGAACTCCAGTTTGGTCATCTCGCTTCGCCAAGACAGGATTGCCAAGGTTAATGGCCACCCGCAATGTCCCGTGAGGAGCCAAATCCCTACACACGTTGGCAAATTCAAATTTCACGATCGCTCGCTCCTTTCCGCTTCTGACTGGCTAGTGCCTGCCTCTTTCCAATGGATAATCATTTTTCCGATAATCAAAATCATGAGCGCACCTAATGCTCCAGCGGCGTAATGAGACCATGTCGGCACTGCCGGCACGCTAATGTCGGTGATCGCCATCCTACCCGCGATCCAACCCAGCAGTGCGGCTCCCAGCGTGATGACTATCGGGTACCGATCCATGAAGTGCAGCACCAACTTGCTGCCCCAAATGATGATGGGAATGCTGATGACGATGCCGAAGATCACGAGCTCCAGTTGGCCGTTGGATGCCCCCGCCACGGCAACGACGTTATCCAGGCTCATCACCGCGTCGGCGACGATAATCGTTTTAATTGCCCCCAGAAGCTTGGGGCTCGCAGCCAAGCTGTCGTGAGCATCCTCGCCTTCCGGAACGATCAGCTTGATACCGATCCACAGAAGGAGCACGGCGCCGATCAGTTTGAGGTACGGCAATTCCAGCAGTTGCAGAGCGAAGAAAATCATGGCGATCCGGAGAAGGATCGCTCCCAACGCACCGCCAATGATGGCTCGATTGCGCTGAGCTTCTGGGAGCTTGCGGCAAGCCAGCGCGATGACCACCGCGTTGTCGCCACCCAGCAAAATATCGATGGCGATGATTTGCATCACCGCCAGCCAGAACCCTGGTGAGTTTATGAGTTCGATCAAAATGAGCTCTCCAAGCCAGGGGGCCGGTTAATCAGACAGTTTTGAAGATCATGCACACCGGGCTGCCGGTCTTGATCACCTGACCGTTCGAGGTAAGCACCCCGGAAGCCTGATCAACATCAAAGCCGACAATGGTGTCGGTCTCTTCGTTGGCGACAAACAGACGCGTGCCATCCGGAGTCAGGTTCATGAAGCGAGGCTTACGCCCTTGAGACGAAGTGTGAGCCTTGGCAGCAAATGCCCCACTCTCTTCCAGCGCGAAAGTCGTCACACTGTCATGGCCCCGGTTCGACACGTAGAGGTATTTTCCAGACGGCGCCATCACGATGGCCGCTGCACGGCTATTGCCTGTGAAGTTCGACGGCAGAGTGGAGACAATTTCCTGAGGCTTTAGCGAGCCTTGCTCAGGATCGTAGGCGTACCCGGTGACGCTGCTGTCGAGTTCGTTTACGACGTAAGCGTTCTTCCCTGCCGGCGTAAATACCACGTGGCGCGGGCCCGAGCCTTCGCGTGCTTTGACCATGCTGACCTGGGTGGCGCCATATTTCGCGTTGTTCTGCTGCACCCGGTAGACGAAGACGCCATCCAATCCTTTGTCGGGAATGACCAAGAATCGTCCGGACGGATCGAAAGGAATCATGTGTGGATGAGAGCTGCTTTGCTCCACTTTATGCGGCCCAGGCTCGCCAGGCAGCGACTCCAGATGAGCCAGTGCGCCGAGGCTACCATCATCCTGAATCGGGAAGATCGCAAAACCGCCAGTGGCGTAGTTCGCAACCGCCAGGAACTTACCGGAAGGATCGACGCTGAGATGAACGGGGTTCTTGCCTTGAGTGCCAACCGTATTGAGCTTGGTCAGCTCACCGCTCGTCGCATCAATGGCGAACGAGCTCACCTCGCTGAGATCACCATGTACGCAGTAAAGATGAGTCTGCGAGTGGTCGAAGGTCAGAAACGATGGATTCACCAGATCACTGAGCGTCTGAACCAACGTGCACGCACCCGTTTCAGGCGCATAACGGTATACAGTAATGCCTACGCCACGGGCATTGCGCTCTTTGGTTGTGCGTGATCCAACATAAGCAAACCGAGGGGTATGCGACCGTTTGTTATTGGTCATCTTGCTTTCATCACTGGTAGCAGCAGCGTGTGCCGGGAGGATGAAGCCACCGGCCAATACACCGCCTGCCGCGAGCGCAGAAAGCTGAATGAATTGACGGCGGAGCATCGAGTGACGCGGGAATTCGGATGAACTCATGGTGTGGTTCTCTGTTGTTTTTATTATTGATCAGGGTTGTGCTCATGCCGGACGGAAGCCGACATGAGCACGGGCTGGATCAGAGGACTTCAGGAATCCGTACCCAGCCCTCCATCAGCCGGCGAGCACTGCGGCTCATCACAGCCTTATCCACACTCCAGGCACCGTCCTCCAGCACAGTTTTTGCGCCTACTGCCACGCTGCCAGCGGTATGCCCCATACGAACTTGACGATCCCCGATGTCACCCACGATACGATTCACCAGCGTGCCGTCGAGAGCTGCCGCGACGGCGACAGCGACTGCACCAGTACCCGTAATCGCATGGTGAAGTTTGCCCATCGACAAGATCCGGGCGATCACATCGATATCACTAGGCTCAACGAGCTTGCCGCCTGCAGCCTGATAGGCCTGAGGCTTGGCCACGAAGCACAGCTTCGGCGTGTGCGGACGCAGACGCGTTGCCTCTTCGGCGGTGGCGGCCAGTCCCATGGCAACGGTGCAGTGGGCACGGATGGTTTCGCAGCGTGCCAGCAGCTCAGCATCGCCATTGACCTGATCCTGAGTTTCGGTGCCCTTCAGGCCCACTCGGTCAGCTTCAACGAAGATGGTAGGGTTACCAGCGTTCAACAACGTGACGGGCATATTGCCAATGCCTGGAATATCCAGTTCGTCGATGGCGTTACCCGTCGGCAGGATGCTGCCCCCCGAGCCACCTGGTTTAAGAAACTCCAGCACGACTTCAGCAGCGGGGAACGCCACACCGTCGAGCACGAAATCACCGTCTTCCTGAACCTCACCGTTGCGCATAGGAACGTGCGCAATGATGCGTTTCTGGATATTGGCCTGCCATATACGGACGACGGCGATGCCATCGCGAGGCGCATCTACCAGACCTTCAGAGATGGAGTATGGGCCGACAGCCGAGCTCAGGTTGCCGCAGTTGCCCGACCAGTCGATCACTGGCGTCTCAATGGCCGGAGCCCCGAACAGGTAATCAACGTCACAATCTTCGCGATTGGATTTACCGATGATCACCACCTTGCTGGTGCTGGAGGTCGCACCACCCATCCCGTCGATCTGCTTGCCGTACACATCCGGGCTGCCGATCACGCGGAGCAGGATGGCATCTCGCTCTTGGCCTGCAGGCGGCAGATCCTTGTCGAGAAAGAACACACCCTTGCTGGAGCCGCCACGCATGTAAACGGCTGGAATACGTCTTTGAGTCATTTGATATCTCCTGCGACAAATCAGCGGCACATCAGTTAGCGGATGCGTTCTTCATGCTTTCGATCAGCAACTGCGGTAACAGACCACCACTGCGGAAGTAACGAACGTCCTCGAAGGTATCCAGACGACTCACAACAGTGACGCGCTCGGTTTCGCCGTTTTCGCGCTCGATCACCAGAGTGACCTTGGCGCCTGGCTGGAAGTCATCGGTGATGCCTTCCACGCTGAACGTTTCGCGGCCATTCAGACCCAGGCTTTGGCGCGAGACACCCTGCTCGAACTGCAGCGGAAGAATGCCGAGACCCGCCAGGTTGGTACGGTGGATACGCTCGAAGCTCTCAGCTACTACCGCGCGCACACCCAACAGGCGTGGGCCTTTAGCCGCCCAGTCACGAGACGAACCGCTGCCATACTCTTTACCGGCGACAACGATCAGGGATTGCTTGCGATTTGCGTAGATCTCGGCAGCCTGGAAGATCGTGGTGACCTCATTCTCAGGCAGCAGCAGCGTCCATGGGCCTTCACGACCATCTTCGAGCAGCTCGTTCTTGAGACGCGGGCTGGCGAAGGTGGCGCGCTGCGCAGCCTCGTGGTTGCCGCGACGTGTGCCATAGGAGTTGAAGTCAGGCACCGCGATACCGTGCGATTGCAGGTATTGGCCCGCATCGCTTTCCGGCAGGATCGCACCCGATGGAGAAATGTGGTCGGTGGTGATGTTGTCCGACAGCATGGCGAGGACGCGCATGTTGCTCAGGTCTTTAGTGGTGTCAGTGGCCGTCACCGCATCGCTCCAGTACGGAGGTTTACGGATGTAGGTGCTTTTCTCTTGCCATGCGTACTGGTCGCTGACACCGGCGCGCAGGTCGCTGGCAATCAGGCCGGCTTCGCGAGGGACGTCTTCATACGCCTTGTCGAACAGGTCGGCGGTGAGGTTTTCAGCCTCGATTGAGGTCAGTTCCTCGTCGCCTGGCCACAGCTCGTGCAGGTACACAGGCACACCGTCGTCATCCGACCCCAGCGCGTCTTTTTCGGGGTCGATCAGGTACGTACCGGCGATGGCGTAAGCAACGATCAGCGGCGGCGACATGATGAAAACTTCGCGAGCCAGCGGGTGAACACGGCCTTCGAAGTTACGGTTGCCCGAGGTCGCAGCCACGGTTTCCAGCTTGCGGGTGCGGATTTCCTCTTCGATCTCAGGGCTCAGCAATGGCCCCGACATACCGTTACAAGTGGTACAGCCGTAACCGACCAAGTTGAAGCCCAGTGCATCCAGATCATTATTCAGACCCGAACGCTCCAGGTAATCAGCAACCACCATCGAACCTGGCGCAAACGAAGTTTTTACCCATGGAGCGCGCTTCAGACCACGCTTACGGGCGTTGCGTGCCACCAGACCAGCGGCGATCACACCACGTGGGTTGGAGGTGTTGGTGCAGCTGGTGATGGCAGCCAATACGACCGAACCATTGTCCAGGCCAGTTGGCAGATTAGTTGCGGGTGCCTTCTGACCCAGCACAATACGCTGGTGAGGCTGTTTCGGGCCGGCGATGGAACGCGCCACGGTGCCGAGATCCAGAGTAACGACACGGTTGTACTCAACCTCGCCAAGGCTGTCATGCCAAAGGCCTTGAGCACGAGCATAAGCTTCGGTCAGGCCTGAGATCTGACCGCCGCGACCGGTCATGCGCAGGTAATGCAGCGTGCGGTCGTCGATGGCAAACATGGCAGCGGTAGCGCCGAACTCAGGCGCCATGTTCGACAGGGTGCCTCGGTCAGCAAGAGACAACTGTGGAACACCTGGGCCGAAGAACTCCAGGAAGGAGCCGATCACGCCAGCCTTACGCAGCAGCTCGGTCAGAGCCAGCGCTATGTCAGTGGCCAGATATCCCTGAGGCAAGGTGCCTTCGAGACGAACGCCGACGATCTCCGGCAGGCGCAGCATGAGGGATTTCCCCAGCATTGCCGCTTCTGCTTCGATACCACCCACACCCCAGCCTAAGACGCCAATGGCATTGATCATGGTGGTGTGGCTGTCGGTGCCGACCAGCGTATCCGGGAACGCCCACAGCTCACCATCACGGCGCTGAGTGCCAATTACGGTAGTCAAGCGTTCCAAGTTGATCTGATGAAGGATGCCTTTGCCCGAAGGGATGATCGACAAATTGCTGAACGCCTTGTTGCACCAGTCCAGAAACTGGAAACGTTCGGCGTTGCGCTCACGCTCAATGGCTTCGTTATCGGCGAGTGCGCTGGCGTCACCCCAACGCTCTACGTTGAGCGAGTGATCCACTACCAGGTGGGTCGGTGTAACAGGGTTAACCAGCCTTGGGTTGCCGCCTTGAGCAGCGACGGCATCACGCAGACCCGCGAGGTCGACCAGCGCCGGCGTACCGAGCAGATCCTGCAGAACGACGCGAGCTGGACGGAAAGGAATGTCGAATTCTTTAGAGCGGGCGCAGATGACTTTGAGCGCGGCTTCAGGGTCAGCCTCTCCACGCAAAACGTTCTCGGCAAGGATTCGCAAGCTGTAGGGCAGCTTCGCGTAATCACCACCCAGGTCGGTCACGACCCCACGGATGTCGCTGACACGGTACTCGATTCCGTTGGCGGAAACGATTTGACCCTTTGACTTAGGCATTGACTATTCCTCACAAACTGCACGGGTAACGTTCTTGTGGGAGGCATATTGCACTTTGTGATGATATAGGTCAATGTTGACTCATCCGATTCATCTCGTTTGAGTGTCGGACGTAACCAACCAACGATTTCTACTGCGCATGCTCGCTCCTTCGACGTAGCGCCCAGTCAGGTACGGTAGAAAAAATAAAGATAAGAAAAATCGAGGCCCGCCATGATCAAGCTCTTTTGCCCCCGCTCCCCCACCACTCCCATTTGGATCGAGCCGGTCTCGACCTGAGACCTATTGCGCTATCCAGGCCATATGGCCGACCAGAGCCACATAGATCTGAAAAATGGGAGTTCGACCGTGCTAACAGTCCTTGGCTTTTCAATGGTTATCTGTTTCATGTACTTGATCATGACGAAGCGCCTTTCTGCGCTCATCGCGTTGATCTTGATACCTATCGTTTTCGCGCTGATCGGAGGCCATTACGCAGGCCTCGGTGCCATGATGCTCGACGGCGTCAAAACACTTGCTCCAACCGGCGTGATGCTGACCTTCTCGATTCTTTACTTCGGCATAATGATCGACGCTGGGCTTTTCGACGGGCTCGTCCGCTTCATCTTGAAAGTGGTGAAAGGCGACCCTCTCAAGGTCTCGGTAGGCACTGCGGTACTGACAATGCTGGTATCGCTGGATGGTGACAGCTCGACTACCTACATGATTGCCTGCGCTGCATTCCTGCCGCTGTATCAACGACTGGGGATGAGCGTGCTGGGCATGACATGCCTGGTGAACATTGCCAGCGGGATCATGAATATCTCGCCGTGGGGTGGGCCAACTGCTCGCGCAGCAGCAGCGCTGCATGTGGATGCAATGGAAATTTTCCTGCCCATGATTCCTGGCATGCTGCTAGGTTGCGCCTGCCTCATCTTTACTGCCGTAGTCATTGGGCGCAAAGAGCGTGCGCGCATTGGCATTCTTGATATGGACGGTCTTCATCACGGCCCTGTGTCGCTGGGCAATGGATCAGCAGAGCAATGTGATGAAAATCGTCGTCCGAAAATGTTTTGGCCGAATTTGATCTTGACGCTAGGCCTCATCACTTGCCTGATCATTGGCGCAATGCCTATCCAGATCCTGTTCATGGTCGGCTTCGCCATTGCCATCATGCTCAACTACCCGAACATTGAGCAGCAAAAAGCACGTATTGCCGCTCATGCGACGAATGTGTTGGCAGTTACAGCAGTCATTTTTGCTGCGGGCATTTTCACGGGGATCCTTTCCGGAACCGGCATGGTGGACTCAATGGCGAAAAGCTTGCTGCATGTAATCCCACCAAGCTTCGGCCCGTTCCTGGCTGTCTTCACCGCCCTCGTTAGCCTGCCGTTTACATTCTTCATGTCTAACGACGCGTTCTACTTTGGCATCCTTCCGGTGATCGCACAGACTGCAGCCCAATACGGGATAACTCCACTGGAAATCGCGCGGGCTTCGGTTGTGGGTCAACCCGTCCACCTACTCAGCCCGCTGGTGCCATCACTCTATCTGCTCGTTGCCTTGGCCAAAGTAGATCTCGGAGATCATCAACGCTTCGCGCTCAAATGGGCTATCTTGGCCAGCCTCGGCCTGTTGGTGGGCGGCCTTCTGTTTGGGGCATTTCCCTTCTATCAGGTTCGGTAAGCCCCGCTGAACGTCATAATTGAGGCGGAGGCCAAACGGTCTCTGCCACAGCGTAAAATGACGCGCTAGAATGGGTGCTCTTCGGTTCAGATCTCTGTGGTTTCAGACCTAATGCCTTTAAGCCCGCTGCAAGCACGCATCGCGCGTGACATCGTTTCCCACGTACGACGTGAACGCTTCGCTGTTGGTCATCATCTGGTTGAATCACAGCTAGCGAACACACTGAATGTGTCGCGCACGCCTGTGAAGTTTGCCCTGGGCCATTTGGTTGAAAAGGGTATGCTGACTTACGACCGCAACAGGGGTTTTTTCCTCGCACGAGCCAGTGACGACTTGAGCGACCTTGTCTCAGAAGTCATGGAGAAGAGCGATGATCCCTTATACCTGACGCTTGCAGAACTTCGCCTCAGTCGGCAGCTTCCTGAACTGTTTACCGAGATCGAATTCATGCGGCAGTTCGATGTGTCCAGAGCAGCACTGAGGGCCGTGCTGTCTCGGATGCAGCAAGAAGGATGGGTTGAACAGCGTGCAGGCCAAGGGTGGCGTCTGCTTCCTATGATCGACTCTGTTGAGGCTTACGAAGAAAGCTACTCCTTCCGAGCGACCGTCGAACCTTCCGGCCTTTTGTCACCGACTTTTCAGATTGATCGCGAGACGTTGGCGGCATGTCGGAAGCAGCAGGAATTCATCGCGAACGGCGGCTACCTGACCATGACCCCTCAGGAGCTTTTCGAGGCCAACTCCCAGTTCCACGAGACATTGGCGGCGTGCTCGGGTAACCGTTTCCTGCAGCAGACTGTCCGCCGTCTCGACCAGTTACGACGCCTGGTGGAATACCGCCAGGCCAGCGCACGCACACCCCGTAAAGGCCAAGCGGAAGAGCACTTAGCGATTCTCGACTGCCTGGAACGTGGCGACCGCTTGGCTGCTGCTGACCAGATGCGACGCCACCTTGAACAAGCTCGCCGACACAAAGTCGATCCTGCTTTGTTTGAATGAAATTTCCACTTTAATCGCCCCTAGAGCGTTGACGCGGTCAACCTGGTCGCATGCGCTCACTCATGGCGTTTAGACGAAGCTCTCCGAGCTTGCGGTTCCCCTCGTATCCCGCCATGCGCTGATTGACTTATGTGGATATATAGAACATTAAATCCAGACATACGACCGCTCGCTTTCGTGACGGTTTGTAACCGGCTCGATCACGCGAGATTGATGGCAAACACCACTATTCGGATACGACAGGGCGTTCAAGTCCTGGTCTCTAAGCTGAAATGATTACAACTAACAGTGCTCTGAGACTGGTAGGTTAATTGGCGTACCACTTTGGTGTTCACGAGCTTCAGCAGCCCAATGCCGAGAGTTGCTCATTGGGGTCTATCGCTCCTTGTTTGAATGGTATTCCCCGCTAACGATGCCTTGATCCGGGCCTTCCACAGTCTAGCCTAGGGACGGTGTAAACCGAAAAAATGCCCTGTAAACCTTCTAGGTTAACAAGTCATTTTCTGGCTTTACAGGTCGAGTTCGTTAGACTCGATTTGCGTCCAAACTGGGTCGCCAGTACTCACCAAATTTGGCTACCACCCCACTCACCTAGCGAACTTCTCAAGCGTATTGGGTACCTGCTTAATCGGTGCGGGCAATCGTCGGTTTACTCATTTTTGCCGATAGCCGGCCAATTGCTATTAGTGGTAGCGTTGCGTTATCAGCAGGCTCCGTATTTGTCACCTAGGTTGATCAATCGGATGCCCATTTCTGGAAATTACTCGCGATACAGGGATGTCATGGTGCGTATTATTAGCCCATCCAACAAAGGTGGGCCCGCTGCGAGGCAAGGCTTCAAGTATCAAGACCATGTAGCCGTCAGCTTCATTTTCAAGATGCTGCGCGATAGCAGTTACTCCCAAGTAGAGTGCGAGACCGCCGACGATATCGTGGCCGTATTTCAGTGCGCTGGGGAGCTCGTCAACGAGTACATCCAGGTCAAGACGACTGAGGGTGACCACAAATGGAATATGGAAGAGGTGACCAAGCTGGATGGCACCAAAGCCAACTCGTCCTTGCTCCATAAATCGCTGAATTGCGATGTTCGTTCTGGCCCTGCCCGCTTCCGAATTGTGACCCAGCGCGACGTCGCAAAGATTCTCAACGGCTTCAAAACCGAGCTGGATAAGCGGAATCTGCCTGACACCACCACGGCCCGAGGCAAGGCACTGCTCAAGAAGTTCAAGACATTCAGTTCCCCACAAAATCGGAATTTTGCCTACTGGGCAGAGAACTGCGTCTGGCAGGTCTACGGGGATGTGGAAGCATTAGAAGCGGTCAACATCAAGGCCCTCTCCAAGCTTGCTGAGGATTTCGGGAACCGCCCCAACAATACCCAGATGCAGGCTATTTACGATGATTTCTTGGAGATGGCTGACAAGGCTGCCACGGCCAACGTGAAAACAGCAGCATCGACGAAGATCATTCTGCGGGCTCCGGCTCTGGCCCACCTCAAGCAGCTACTAGAGGCCGCAGATGAACAGTCAACGGCTACAGCCAAACCCTACAAAAAACGTCCAGATCCCTTCCTGGTCGAGTTTCACGCAAGCACCGATGAAGGCCTGCTGCACACATTTTCCGGCTTCGACGTTCGCTACGCGCTGAAGGCATGGCGGCACGATGGTTTTGCTAAACACCTGGTCGAATGGCTCCCGGAATTCTCACTCAAGGCGAGCGAGATCGTGAATATCCTCGCGCACAATGCCGAGGCCATGCTCGCTCGTTCCATCAATACCTTCAGCGACAGCGAGCTGCCTCGCGATAGGTTGATCGCTGAACTGATCCTCCACGCCATCCTGCGCAGCCGCCAAAACAGCGAGCCCGTGGCATGCAAGGTTTTCTATAAATCCGGTGGCAAGCTCTCCGAATTTGGCAACGCCCACATCGTCCAGATACCTGGCCAGGACGATCAGCTATGGCTAGGGCTCGCGCGCCTGATTGAAGCAGGCAACATGGACGCGACGTTGGCCCAGATCTGCGGCGTCTTGGACGCCACCATTTCGGAAACGGTACTGTCGTCAGAACGCGAAATCATCATCAACCTGCGCGAGCCTCTTCACCATCAACCGAAAGCGGACGCCTTCAACCAGGCACTGCATCGAAACTCGCCAGTCGATGACATGCTGAACGTCCTCTGCTTTCCTATCCTGTTGACCTACGACAGTCACGCACTCTCATCAGGCTGGCTAGCTGATTACGTGAACCACCTCAGAAAAGAGATTGAAGCCCACTTCAGCACCTTCACCACCCAGTTGCCAGAGAACATCAAGCAAGTGAAGGTCATGGTGTTCCTTGTGCCAATGGAGAGCATCGAGAAGCTGACCAATGCCTTCAATGCTCGCTGCAAAACACTGGAAGACTTGCAGGTATGACCTCGGGCGTGTGGTCAATTTGCACAGCTGAAAACACTACAGGGTGAAGGTATTCCGAGCTGGCCAAGCCAGCTTCGGCGATCTCAAGGAACGATGCGGTAATGAACTACGAAACGATCAAGAACAGTCTGGCCAACCTCAATGATGAGGGAGCCTCAACAGTCGATGTGCTGCTCGCCATCAATACCATCGTCAACCGAAGCAACTCCGATTGGGAAGGACGCGACCTGGTGATCCGAGCGCTCGATAAATTCGCACTCTTTGACGCAGTCGAGCAATCGCTCCTGCTCAACATGGTGCGAGCTGTTGGGCTCTTTCCTTACATCACGCCCCACCTGAGCAACATGGCCCTGTCTGACCGCTTGGCTTACGAGGCTCACAGGGTTGAAGGTGTAGAGCCTGGCATGGTGTTTCATCACCTTCAGGCACACGTTTTCAGCTTGATCATGCAGGGTCAAAACGTCGTCTTGAGCGCCTCCACCAGTGTCGGCAAGAGCCTGGTCATCGACGCGGTACTTGCCCAGCGACGGTTCAAAAAGGTGGTGGTGATCGTTCCCACCATTGCGTTAATCGACGAAACCCGACGCCGCTTGGTCAAGCGCTTCCGGGACTTCAACCTAATCACGCATCCTAGCCAGGAAGCTGTGCCAGACGCCACTAACGTGTACCTGCTGACGCAGGAGCGGGTCATCCAGCGCCCTGACCTGGATGATGTGGGGTTCTTCATCCTGGACGAATTTTACAAAATCGATTTGGCGAGTGATAAGGATGGAAGCACACGCGCCGTCGATCTGAGCTTGGCGTTCCACAAGCTCGCAAAGACCGGAGCACAGTTTTACATGCTAGGGCCGCACATTCAGAAGATCTCTGGGTTGGACGGGTACGAGTACCATTTCATCCCGTCCGACTACAGCACCGTCGCGGTCGATATCCAGAATTTCAATCTGGGCATGCGCTCTGAACAGCGCACACAAAAGCTCCTGGAGCTGGTCAGGACGCTGGATTCCCCTACCCTGATCTACTGTCAGGCGCCGGCAAGCGCAAACAGAGTCGCTGAGTATTTGATCCAAGATGCCGGGTTGGCCCCGGTGCCGGAGACGCAAGAAATCGCTGCCTGGATCTCCAAGCATTACCACCCGGAATGGAACGCTGCCAGGGCGATAGCCCTGGGCATCGGGATACACCATGGCGGGGTGCCTCGCGCGCTGCAGCAGTACATCGTCAAGCTATTCAACGAGGGCGTTATCAAGCGAATCATTTGCACATCCACGATGATCGAGGGCGTCAATACGTCGGCTGAAAACGTCATTATTTATGACCGGCGCCTCAAAACGTCCACGTTCGACTATTTCACCTACAAGAACATTTCCGGGCGTGCTGGCCGAATGAACAAATACTTCATCGGCAAGGTGTTCATGCTCGAAGCACCGCCCGTTGAGCAGGGATTGACCGTCGAGTACCCCATCGGCCATCAGGATGAGACTTCACCTATCGGCCTGTTGATGCAACTAGAAAACGAATACCTCACGGACATCTCGCGAGGCCGGCTCCAGGAAGCGTATGCCAACGAGGTGCTGTCACCCGCCACCTTAATCGAAAACCGCCATATTCCTATCGAGCGGCAGGTCAAGGTCGCGAAAACGATCATAGGTGAGCTTCCAGACAACCACGAATTGTTAAGCTGGAAAGGCATCCCTGAGCCTGACCAGCTGAACTACTTGTGTGAGCTGGTCTATAGCCTGGAAGGTGAGAACCTGATGGAGTACCAGATCGCGTCCAGCTCTCAGTTAGCCTGGCACATCAACGAGCTCCGAAATCAGAAAAACTTGCCGGCCTACCTGAGCGAAGCGGTGGATAATCGGTGGGTGAATGTATCAGCGAGCGAAGCTATTAACCTGCGCCTGAAATTCATTAGAAACATGGTGTGCTTCAGGTTGCCTCGGGACATCATGGCCATTCACAAAATCCAGGTCGACGTACTGGGGCAAGAGGGGTACGAACCTGGAGACTTCAGCTTCTTCGCTGAGCAACTGGAAAATATGTTCCTTGATCCCCTGCTCACCGCACTCGACGAATACGGAATTCCTACCCAGATCTCGACCAAGATCAAGCACCTGATCTTGCCATCAGAGCACCTGAACGACTTGCTGGCAAAACTGCGGTTGCTTGCCCCTCGGGTGGAGCGCCTCCAGCTCACCAGCTTTGAGAAAGATGTGATGCAATGGGCGGTCGCTGAGATGTGATGGTGGACGGGCGAGAAAGATGCTGGGAGGCTTATCGGGATTCAGGCCTTCCACCAATTGACGAGTCTGCCAGCCCCCCTGCAGAGAGGAACGAAAATGCCAAACCCACTGGTAATCAAAGGTCAGCGTTTTTCATCCCAAATTGAGGCGGAGCGCTTTTTTTACGCCATGCGTGACAGAAACCTCGTCAGCGGTGGAGATATCAAAGGCTCCACTGAATTCGATTTGCTCGAAGAGCTGTACCTCCGGTATTGCCAGGCCACCAACTGGCCAACGTCAGGAAATCCAGTTGCGTTTTACGCGCGCAATATCGCGCGTGGGAGCGGCCCAAATGGTGGCACCACGCAGGGGTTCGTCGTGAAGTTCAGTGATGGGAGCGAGCAGGAGTTTTCCGTAAAGAAAGCAGTTAAGGCCTTGGCAACGTAATTACTCCTCCACCTCAACGAATGTCCTTCTGGCCATCTCAAGACAAGACTATCGACCCATGACGTATGCACTGATCGACAATGCCACAGTCACAGCCGTCCAGCGCGCCACCGGGGCGGTAGCAGTCAAGACGAGCGACACGATAAACGGGGATCTGTGTGCTTTGGAGAAATTTCTGCAAGGCAATCTCTTCTACGATGATCTTCTCTGCATAGACAACTACAAGCCTGAGCATAGAGACAGTCGGAAGCAGCAATTTCCTTACCTTCGGTTCTTGGCGCCTTCTGAATTTGGTCTTGAGGAGGTGGATGCGGTCGCGCAAAAGGAAGCGGCATCAATCCGTCCCGAAATTCGGGGGGGAGAATTTGTGGATGAGGACTTCAGCGCCCTATTGGAGCAATTAAAAATGAACATGGTGTGCACCTGGGATCAAGCCTCCAGCGTGTATTACCTGACCATGAGGATGTTGGGCTACCGTGGCTCTGAGGAATACAGCAAGTACAGTGCTTTAAGTGCAGCTATCTTCGCAGAGTTGAGTGATGCAGGCGAAACGCGCGGGCGCTGGTCGAAGGACGTCAAGCTTGTAAGCTCGGATGGTCACGTGTTCAGCAAGTCAGAGTTCTCAGAAAGCAGCCGGGGCGACTATGGTGGCCCCACAAGGCAGTTGGAGATGTTCGTAGCCTCCCTAAATTGGCTTGCCTATAAATCCATTTATTACTCGACTGCCGCCAAACACTTGAAAGCTGACTCATTCATCCACCCCATCCGGCACGCTTATCAGGTGCACTGGATGAAAAAAGTCGGCGCCTTTGGCCATGATTTCACCGCCCGACTCCTGGCCAACCTCGCGGACAAGACAAGAACAAGCATTTCGGAAATCCAATCACACGGAGCAACCCAAACTGTTGCACTGGATCTGCCCTTGTTCTCGGCGTGGTTAACTCAATCTACTGGTAGCGTCTCCAATGCCATTGAGGCTGCCAGGCAGCTCCGCAACGAAGGTCATTTCGTCACCATGCGTGAAACGCTCAAAGCCATTCGCATTGCGTTCGACGAGCAGGGCATTGCGAGCGGCAACAAGCGCATTACGAAGCTGATGGATGACGTCGACAAGATTTGCGGCGACCTTAGGCGTAGCTATGGTGTACGGTCTCCTCAGGGCATTGAGGGCAGCTTCCTCATTAAAACGGCAAGCTCAGTCACCAGCCTATTCGGGGTTTCACTACCTGACCGCGATTTCGCTCTCTCGACACCTGAGTTCATGAAATCAGAATCGACCAAAGCCTTCACAACCGTCGTGAAGGACATAACCAAGGAGCTCACCTCAATGGAGCGCCTGGGGGGATTACGAGATCTCATGGCCAAGTCTTTCAGGATCGAGGGCGAAGATCACGGTGGCCCCAAGGTTCAGGAACCGAGGTTCCGTTACGTAAAGTCCGGATGGCAAAAACCGATGTGAAGTCTGTCCGCGTTCCTGTGACTTAGCTGTTCAATGTCAAGTTCCAGAGCGCTAATGGATCAGGGCCTGACTCAAGTTGAAGTTGCGGGGCGGCTGGGCGTCGCTAGGCGGACAGCCAGCAACCATCTCAAAAGGAAATAACTTCCAAGGAGATCGACTAAGCGCCGTTCAGCAATATCAACAAACCGCTGAGGCCTGAATAGGTTGGAGCGGCTAACTCCCATCGCCATCACAGGTAACCACCCATTTAGTTAGAATGGCCGTGCGAACGAGCCGTCGCTGCCTCCTCAGCCATATCACAACGCCATCCAACCTGGTTCTCTGTCTCTCAGCGAGTAGTTAATGCTGAGGCGGCTGCCAGCCCCGCCCCAGTTAACGAAAAGAAATGCGCCGTGCATCTTGATGCATGTCGGTGCTTGTTCAAATCATCACAGGACTGACTCTCCCATGGTGGGCTCGATCACTACCATCAGCAGCACTTGCTCCTGACCCTGTCCGAAACGAGCGTGAAGATAGCCAAGTGTTAACGCGTCTCCCACCACGTCGATGCACGGGCGCAGCCGATGGCCTTGCCCAAGGACTCCAAGGCCTTCTTGATCGAGTCCAGCGTGATTGAGCCCACCGCGTAGCTCTTCAAATCGGTATGAAGGTAGACGGCTTTGTTCAGATAAGGGTCTGCGTACTTGAACACCACGTCAGTCGGATGCGTGTGCTCAGACTTCTTCAAGTGCGCGTGTGTTTCCTTCTTCACACAGCCGAAGTTGAGGTTCGCCGTCCCCTCTTTCTTCCAGCGGAAGAAGCTGAAGATCTCGTTGGAAACGAGCTCCGCGAGCCTCGCAATTTTTTCGGTTTCGCCCCCCCTGACATGGTCGTTCCTGACACGAAATAAGTGTGCAGGAACGATAGCGACCAGGGATCTAAAGCCCTAGCCGCAAAGGTGCGTCCTGCTGTGGTTATGGCCTCATGCCAGCAAAAATTACCGCAAAACGCTGAGGCCGACCATCTTGACATCTCTCCCGATAAGGCTGTTCGTCGGGTTGGCAGCAGCCAATTCATCCATAGCGCGTAGCTAAAGTGGACAAAAAATCATGAAATTGAGGGCGGGAGCGCACTGGTTGCTCAACGATCTGGGTTTGGCGTGCTATGGGGGGGTAGAGATACGGCAAGGCCTTGAACAACGCGGCCTTGCGGGAATACGAGATGGGTTCAAGGTCGTCCTGATTTAGCACAATACGGCGACAAAAACACAAATAAAGACATAAAAATCTTAAAGTTAAGAACTTTTTGTCATTTCAAATTGTGCTTTACAGTAAATACCATTCTGCTTCCTAGATTACATCACGAATCAAAGGCGTTGTCAATATATGCATAAATCGAAGATTGCCTTGGTTGGCCAGGGTTCGAATCCACCCACCATGGCCTCGCAAAAGCAGCCACCCGCCGGTAATAGCATCGAGGCGATGAATAGCCTCACGCGAGTCAAGTGCGAACCACCCAGGCTCTACGAGACAGCCACAGGTGCACCATTGGATTTCTACAACGAGTTCACCGAGTACCTCTGGGGCGAGATCGGCATCAGCTACTCGCGCAACTCGGTTATTGCGATCGAACGAGGTGGGCGGGTTTTCACCGAGTTCCTCTATGAAACCGGCGCCCTCTCTGGCCGACTCGACCCTGAGACTGCGTCGAAAACCATGCATCTTTTCTCGTCTTATCTGATCGAGGGAGCAGAAGCCAAAGACCCAATCGTGCGCCAAGCCTTCATTCGAACTGGCCGAAAAACAATCTCCGCGAAGTCAGCCGGAGCGTACATCGCAGCAGCCAATGTTCTGCTGACCGCCTGCAGCGCGATCTCGTTCGAGCAGGCACAACTGACCTCCGTGCTAACCGGCCTGCCTCCCCAGACTCAAACCAATGCGTTGCCGGAACTCAACCCCAGGCTGCGCAGCCCTCAGGAATTAGCTCGAATCCATGCCTATACGCTGCAGGTCAAACCCACTCTTGGTGCCGGCGCGAAGAAAGCCCGAGGCGGCCTGCGCGCCCCTAAGGTCAAGAAAGACCGGAAGGCCAAGCACATTGACCTTCCACATATCCTACCCATGCTTGAGAACGCCCCAACGCCATTGGACGGTTTGATCTGGAGCTTGGGACTTGGCAGCCTGAGACTCTCGGAAGCGGTTGGGGTTCGCCTGGAGGACGTTGACGTTCACAAGAGGATCATTCGCGTCGAAGATCCTGATGGCCTTCGTGACACCACGAACAAGGAACGCTTTGGGTTCAAAGGTCGCAAGACTGCGGTCGTGACGATGTTCGAGCCATTCAAATCCATTTTCTGGCAGAAGCTGGCTGATTACATGGCTGTGCGCCCCTGCTCCGACAGCCGCTGGCTGCTGCTGTCGCTTGATGAATACACCTACGGTGTACCTCTCTGCGAACTCAATTCAAACAGCGTCAACAAGGCGATCAACCGCCGCATTCAAGCCACTCAGAAAAAACTGAAGTTCGTCGCCCCCCAGGGAAACTACTCGTCCCACGACTTCCGACACCTCTTCGGGGTTTGGGCGCGCAACTACGTAATGGTGCCGGGCCGACCCAAGCCGGGCCTCGACCTACCTGAAATTCAGTTGCTGATGGGGCACGCAGATCTCCGGAGTACCGAGGTCTACGCCGCAGATCTGGGCATCAACACCCTTGTGGACGTCGATGCTGCCAACGAGCTCGTGTACCACCAAGGCAAGGGTGAAAGCATTGACCACTACCGTGGCTTGGCCTACGGGCGTTTGAGCGAAGAATTGCTTGAGCGGGGCCCAGGAGCGTGATCAACACCACCGACAGCCTTACCCTGCACGGCAATGATGTCCTACAAAATGCTGCGGCCATCTTGCAAGAACTGGCTCAGAAAGCCATGGATGCCGAGAGCGCGTCTGGGAAAGCCAATCCTGAGCTCCTGACGGATAGGCAAGCCAGGCACCGGCTGGCGTTATCCATCTTCCTGAGGATTCGCAAGGGTCGTGCGTTGACCTACCCGGAGCTCACGACACTCTACAATCTCTGCCTGGTTCCCGACAAACAGCTCGATCTTGCCCTACCTTTGTATACGGCACTTACTGGCGAGGCTGCCCCGCATCCTAAAGATGTTAGCGGCATTCGCATCCCCATTCGGACAATGTTTGTTCTCTTGTGGACTAAGGGGAATGCCACGCTCCCTCATGACTTCAACATCAGTGGCGTATGGGCTAAGTATCCGGAGCTGATTGATGGATCGCAGGGCTTTATCCACAAGCTCGCGGGAGTCAAAACATCACATCTGCATCGCTGCACTCGAAATTTTCAATACCGAGTCAACTGGCAGCGGCCCGAAGACATTGTATTTGAAGAGTTGTGGGAAGCAGCGCCTGTAGTAGTCGACAAGCAACGTGAAATAAAAA
Source organism: Pseudomonas sp. S3(2024) (assembly GCF_036861315.1). Lineage (NCBI taxonomy): Bacteria > Pseudomonadati > Pseudomonadota > Gammaproteobacteria > Pseudomonadales > Pseudomonadaceae > Pseudomonas > Pseudomonas sp. S3(2024). Next base: position 323,443 of record NZ_JAZAQQ010000001.1, read on the forward strand.
GCAAATCTAAGAAGGGTAGCAAATGCACTGATTTTTCCTACCTAACATGGCTGCATCTATTTGCCAGAGAGCATCCGGAAATTGTAAGCCCGGATCAAGCACGGCTTCTTGAAGGCTATCATGCTCACCTAAGTGCCACCACGTTCGAAATTTCGAGCACCGAGAACAGGAAATCTTATGCGCAGTTCGTCAAACACTGGGGCTCGATGGGTAACAACTACTCAAAAAATGAGAATCTCCAATCCAGAAGAGCCCGCTACGCCTCGGGAATAGATGGCCGAAAACACAAGGACAAACAACGAACCGAAGAAAAAAAGACGCGAGCCGAGGAAACCAAAAAGGAGGCACAAGACTTACTCCCCCCCGAGGAGTATGCTCTTTTGCCTGGTCGTCGCCGACCAACTATTTATAACTATGACTGGGTGAATGGCTACTACAATACCCAGGACAACCTAGACATTGAAAAGAACTTGTCCTGTTGGATTAAGGCTGGCGAGCTGCACCTTGAACACATCGAAGAACTCATAAGCATTAACAGCAGAAAGCAAGAAGTTGGATACATACATATTCTGATGGATTACCTAGGTAGGTATCTGCCTGCTTGGCTTAGCAAACACCCCAACAGCGGCATCGAGATCCCGACCAACATTGAGAATTTTCACCGCTCCATTTTTTGGCATCGTACGTCCAAAAATAGCAACCTAAGCAATCCAAAGGACAATTCAAAAATCGATTTGCCGCTCACACTGATGCAGTTTTACGACCTGAAGCGCAGCATCAAAACCAAAGCTAGGTTCATTTTTTCGATATGGCGATATTTCGAAGTCGCGATAGCGAACGGCAACGTAGTAATGCCTAATGGTGAACCTCTAGTCAGTAGCCTCTATAAAAATCCGATCCATCCAGATTTGGACTCCACAGGAAGTGGCTCGGCAGGTAAAAGTGACAAAATCCCCCTCCCCATCGACTCAATGTTGATGGTGGAAGCCTATATGCTCGCACTCGACGCTATCGGGGTCGAGCTTCAAAACAAATGCCTCAAAGGTATCTATAGCTTCCAAGACACTTTGGATCTAAAAAACAGCAGCTGGATCGACCTCGAAAAATACGGAATCTCTTATTCCATCAAGTTGTGGAACCCGAATGACACCTCGCATGAATTGGAGGTACCGCTCAAAAAAATCATCAATGCTTACTCGTGGAAAAGTGAAAAATACAAATCATCTAGCAGCGAAATATACGTTCCATGGCTGTCACAGGTGAGGATGCTCACAACGGCTCTTTTCTCAGGGCTGCGCCTGCAAAATTGCCAATGGTTGGATATCCGCAGCTTTGATAAATATTACGACCACTCTATGAGGGGAAGCCTGAGCAGCTGCATCCTCTATGTCAATACGGACAAAAGCGGAAAAAGCCGCCCCATCACACTCCCTTATAAAATCATGGATGTGCTGATCCAGGAACGCCATTTCCAAACCAGGGAGTACGGAAAAAAATACACAGGCGTGCATTATCAAAATGACCCTAAGAGCACTAAAAAATACAGTAAGATCCACCCTCTTTTCCGTAGCCCTTGGCTCAATAGCGGCGCTCCGTTTTCTGACACTTCTTACACCCTAAAATGGACATTGGTTCTTCGCGGATTTCAGGAGATATACAACGAATTCGTACCTCCAGAGCGTCGTCATGAGTTCGTGGAACGCACTGCCGCTGGAGATTGGTCGGCAGTACATACCCCACATGCTCTGCGGGCCACATGGATTACCCATCGCCGTATCTATGCGAGCCTTGATTACGCCATTATCGGAGGGCAAGTCGGTCATGCTCAGAAGTATACAAGCGCGCATTATGTAGTGCCGACTCATCAAGAAGCTCTGGCCCTGATTGATTCCGCCAACAGAGCGGTCTCCGAGCATGCGTTTGCAGCTCTGACTGGAAGTCCTCCCAGCCCATCATCGCCTAATTCGGCGCTGGTTAAAGGCTGGGAACAGAACCGCAAAGAGACCGTGCGCGACCAGCATCTCGTCTCCGTGATCCCCGATATCTTGGACGCCGACGAGACAGGCCTGGACTTGATTGCCAGCACTAAAACCCAGCGCGTAAAGTTCTTAGACTGTTGCATTTGTGCTCTTGATGGTGACTGCCCGAAAAAGCTGATGACTTTCACGCGAAAGGCTCGCACCTGTGGTATTTGCCCTTACGCAGTATTCGGGATCGATCATCTACCTGCCCTGAATGCAAAAGTCCGTGATCTTGCCTGTCGTGTGGAGCAACTCAGACCAAAACTTCAGCAAACCCTTAAACACCAACCAAAATCGTCCAGCACAGAGATAATTTACGAGGAACTTTCGCTTTGCACCCTAGAGCTGGCTGGTTATCGCCAAGTCATCCAGATCTTGGAGAAAAATTGGCGAGAAGAAAAATTTCCGAACGGGTACATCGCTCGTCATCGCGACCTTGCGAACGCTGTTCGTCATAGTGTTGATATGGCAGATCCCAAACAGCGCGTAATTTCGATGCTGATAGACGCCTCCCAGTTCCCAGCTTTCGCATCAGAACATTACCCCCTGATTCTTGATGAGTTGGCACGTAATCCGGAATTCCTCCAGGTTGCCAACCAACCGTTCGAGGAAAGGGAAATCTACATTGGGCAGATCTTGTCGATCATGGGCGGTACAGGCCTTTCATTCGAAGAAATCTCCGCGTATGCGCTGAGCAAGCCCTCTACCCTCCTTCTCAATCATCAAGCCTCGATGGCAGGGGCGAGTTGAGATGACCAGGCGAGCTCGTGTGTCCAAGGTAGGTGAATTGGCCAGACGAGCTCGTGGGACTGCGCAGAACTGAACATGAAAAGAAAACCCACCAATGCTCCGTCTACCCCAACGCCTCAAGAGCGAAGAGGTGCAGGACAACTCAAGGCAACGATCGCTCGAATCCATGCCGCTTTGCAGGTGCTTCAACAACAGGCTGAGCCCTTCAAAAACATCAGTCAGCTGGCTGATGAAGTCGCTCGTATCTGCGGCGTCGACCGCAGCCTGCTCTTAAAGCGCGGAAAGTCATACAGGAAGTGCCTCGACGCCTACCCAGGGCTCCTTGGCGATGGAAGTACCCCACCCACCCCATACAACACGGACATAGATCCACTGCATCCGGTCATGATCCGGAATTCACAGCTGGAAGAGGAGAACGTCAAGCTTCGCAACATCGTGGACGATTTGTCGAAACGCCCCGTGCAGGCTGCCCGGTCTCAGGACGCTACTACCAAGCCCAGCAGAGTACCTGAGTACCAGCGCGAGTTTGAAGTGACCTGCCAGTTGGTCGACAGGATCCTCGATCACAAGCGGGCCATTCGGATCATAAACGACACCCTGACCGACCTCTCAGATGTCAGCGGCATCCCGAAACCGATAGCCGACTCAACACTCACTGCCCCCTATGTCGAATGGAAGAATGCCCGTGCGCGAACTCAATGATCGTATCTCCAGTGCTGAGGCTGAGGCTGAGGCTGAAGTTGGGTTGGGAGTTGGGGCTAGGTCAGCCCGGAGTGCTTCTGGAGGCGGTTCGCCGCATGAGGTGCTACGCGCCATGAAACCGGAACTGGAGTCGGCGAAGAGGCTGCGCCAGGTAGCCCTGGAGATCATCGAGTCAGGTAAAAGCGTGCCGATGCGGGCCGGCAAGATAAATCTTGCATGGCTGGCTGGGACGGTGGGGCTTACCAGGCAAGTCTTCTATGAAGGGCGCGGCGGGCACGAGCTGCACCAGATTGCTGAGCTGCTGCTGGAGCATGTGCGATCTCAACCCTCCACCAAGGCCCATTCGCAGTACGACAAATCGCTGGCCAGCTTACGAACCGAGATCCAGCTGCTCAGAACCCAGCTGCGAGATGCCGAGCGTGGTTTGCAGCGTGCGGCTTTCCGGGAAGAGATCATTCGGTCAGGAAAGATCCTCACGTTCTGACTGGGCCCTTGGCAGGCCCCGCTTCGCGGCTCTACAGCAGATTCCGTCCAGCTTCATTTCCCTGTCTTTCTACCCAACGGTGCATCAGGCCAATGGCAAAGTACTACTTCGTCCGGAAATTCACTCTCACGCTGTGTGGCGAGCGGCGATTCCATCTCCTATCGCTGGCCACCGGGACATCCTTCAAGGCGCGGCTGGATCCGGAGCTAGGGTCGAAACACATATTCCCAGGCATGACCTATCGCGCGTCCATTAGCAAGTGCGGGAGGGGGCTGGTCATTACCCACCTGTACCCCGCTCTTTGCGTGGAATATGACGAATGCAGGGCACTGGCGGGCTTCGTTAGTACACAGAAAGCGCTCCCTCAATACTCACCCCCCTCCGGACTCGCGAGCGTTTTGGAACAAGCTGCTTTGCTGGAGCAGCGCAGTGTGCGGCAGCTGCTTGACCATGAGAGTCGGTTCATTCTTGGGAAGCATCTTGGCGATGCTCAGACGGCCCAGTTGCAGTTCGCATGGCAGGAGTACATGGACTTCCAGGAATCGGTGTCTGGACTCATGGTTCAGGGATTCGATCAAGCCAGTGCGGAGCAGATGGTGATTTGTCTGCCAGTAAACGGCTGCTTCCTCCTTATTCATCCCCCACTGGCACTGCCGTTTCTTGAGACCAATGACGACTCAGTTCTGAATCATCCAGGCTTCGATCAGACGCCTGGATTGAGGAAAGCTTGGGCACTGCTAAGGCATCTGGAAGCCCAGTCAACGGCGGGGAACACCCTTGTTGAGGTCGCTTCTGTTTATGGGTGTGTGGCAGATGTGGCTGAGGCAGATGGCGGTGGCGGTTTAGCCGACAGCGTCATCGCTGGCTCGGACGATGTGCTTGAGGCGATTCGCGAGTGTGTGGGCCACAGCTGGATTGTGGCGACGGAAGGCCACGTTCAGCTCCAGTCGAACCATATCCTGCAGAGCGCGGTACGCCATCATCTGACTAGGATCTGCACGCCCTTTCACCCAGTCTATAGCGAGCGTGAGATTGAACACGCCTTCAGCCGCTTGAGCGCATTCACCCCGGACATGTTCGCTTTCGACATGCTCGACGAAGTGACTTTGGCACTGAATTCACGCGTGCTGCTCGTTCGATATGACGATGTCAAAGCAGCCGTCGAATTCACCCGGCAGTACTGTGCGGTTTTGGAGCTCTTGACGAATACCGTTCCGACCTCGGTGACGATCGCGAAGGCCAGGTGCGCGGCCTATGAAAATGAGTTAGGTCATGCCCCTGTCCCGTTCTACCAAATTACAGATGGCGCGCATGCCCAGGCAATCGTCGTAAATAAGTTCAATCAGTTGCCCTTGTTCGAGATTTTTCAGCTGCTGGCAGAGCTGGAGAATGTGGTGAATTTGGTTGCACTGGTCGATGCCACCCTGCCGGCCAATGCAGCTGTTGACCAGATGTCTCGCTACTTCCCCACCGTGGATGTCCGCATTCACCAGCAAGGTGCTTTGCCGATCCATCAATGCCTTCGGAACCTCTCCGAGATCGAGGCACGGATCGATGCAGAGGACGTTCAGCGCATCGCGGTGATCTGTGATTGCCCTGATCTTAACCAGTTGCTCAATCGGCGATACAGCTCAGTTCCAGCAGATACGAAGGTGCCTAAAAAGGGCGACATAATTCGGCTCTCACCACGTGGTCTTCGACGTAAAGATGACGCCCTGATTCGCATTGTGAACGTCAAGTCGAATGAGCTTTTCGTGTCTCAGTCACAGACGTATCGGATGATTAAAGCGGACGAGTTCGCGGGGTACTCTTGGGATGCAGGATTTGCACTGAGCCCGAACGAAGCACTGGGGGTCGAACTCCCTCCGGTACTGGTGTTCACCTCCGCTCAAGGCGGTGCTGGTGGGGAAAGGTCGGGGGCTGCCTTCGTCAGGAACCTGCAGGCGCAAGGAGTTCGCGTGATTGAGCACTGCGCGTATGAGATCGAGGGCTTTCCGAGGCTTGCGAGTCCTGGGACTTTGCAGCGGATTGTGCCGCTGGTTGAGTGATGTCAGGAACTGCTGAGCATTACTCCAACCATGCGTTGTGCCGGCTGCTCACAGAGCTCGCATAGACGCGACCGATCAATAAACGCTTTGGCTCGGTATCCGCTGGCTGAGACGCTTTCGGGTGCGAAGAGCCTGCAGATCATCCAGTTGACAAACCAATATTTCTGCACAAAAATACTGGTTGACAGTATCTCTTATTTGCACAGTTTTCGAGGTCGTATCGATGCACGAAACCCAGCACCCAAGTCATTTCGCACCCGAGTTGCTCCCCGAATACCTGGATCTGGTCTGCCAGGAAGTGATCTCAGTTGCGTATCAGGCGCTGGCTGATGCATCCACACCAAACGATACCGCATACACCCGCGCGACCCTGCTCTATGGGCGTCTTCAAGGGCTCTGTAAGGCGTTGGGTGCCGATGTGACCCTGCCATGGCTTGAGCTGCGAAACGGCACCATGGACTTCACGATCAGCATCAACGGTGTTTTGCTACAGATCGTCACCGACGACCCTGATGCTCCTAAGAAGCTGCATCGGCTCAAGGCCAATCTGGTCGAGCTGCACCAACTGAGTCTCTTCGAGGCCACCCCCGAGGTTTCCACCTGGAGACTGTTTGTCGATGGGAACAACGACCTCGAATTCCCTGAGCTCAAAGCCACGATCGTGGGCTTCGATATCAACCAAAATATCCTTTGCCACTGGGCACATGAATACAAGGCCAGCGTGCCGGTCAGAACCAGCGATCTCCCTGCTCAAGTCGAGATCGAGGAACCTTTGGTGGTTCGCAGAAACAAAGACGCCGACACGAAAAAACCCGACGAACTTGGCAGCGTAGATGGACGATAGAACACAGCAACTGGCATTAGGCGACGAATTCTCTCCGGACAAGCTGCGTCTTGCGCGCTGCGCGTCCGGTTGGTCGCTTGCAGACATCGGTGACCTGCTTGGGGTTACCCGGCAGTATGCTCACAAACTGGAGGTGAATGGATTTCCCTCCGCCGTACAGTTGGAAATGCTGAGCACGGCTCTGGGCGTCACTCAGGAGTTTTTCTTTGCGCCTAGACGCAGCTCCGTTGAACTTGAGCAATGCCATTTCCGAAGCGTGCGCGCCTCAACAGTGACGTTGAAGAAATCGATTGCAGCTCAGGTTGAGCTTTTCGAACTGCTGATCGATGAGCTCGACAAAGAAGTCGCGCTCCCGGATATCAGCTTTCGGACACACGATGAACCAGTGACAAGCGTCGATACTATCGAACAGATTGCAGAGCGTTTTCGTAGAGAGCAATCGTTGGGGCTTGGGCCTCTCTCGAATGTCACCAGACTGGTCGAGAAGATTGGAGTGCTGGTCGTCAATATCGCTGAAGCGGATGACCGCATCGACGCGTTTTCCCTACACAACAAGCGCCCACTGATTGTTCGCAATACCGCGAAGCAGAACGCGTGCAGACAACGTTTCGACATCGCTCATGAGCTCGGTCACCTGGTGATGCACCAAGGTGTGGAAACGGGCTGCCGGCACACGGAAGATCAGGCCAACCAATTCGCAAGTGCCCTTTTGATGCCCAGGGCAAGCTTTGCAGGAGAATTCCCTGCAATGCGAGGCAGGTATCTCAACTGGCAAGCCTTGGGTGAGCTCAAACTGAGGTGGAAGGTTAGTTTCAAGGCGCTGATCTATCGGGCTCAGGCCCTGGATCTCATCAGCCAAGAACAGGCCAAGTCAGGCTTCACCTATCTGAATCGCAAGGGCTTCACACGGCGGGAAGATCTCGATGATCAGATCGAGATGGAATCACCTCGACTGGTGCAGCGCGCACTGGATTTGCTGGATCACGCTAGCTGGAGAAAGGCTCTCAAGGCCTGTGGGCTTACCCGTGAGATGGTTGAAAGCCGCTACATGCTTACACCACCTGAGCCACCTTTGAGGCTGGTTTAAAGGATCTACTAGGAGGCGGATATGGCGCTCAATTTCGAACGGCTGCGGGCACATATCCTCCCTCTGGGGTCATGAGAAAATAGTATCAACTGCAACATCGGTTACCTTTAAGTCCGTAACCCATGCATCATGTTTTGAATGCCCCCAAAGCTCACTTGACTGGCAGACGCCGCAGTAGCGCTAGGTCGTGAAACACAGGTAGCATTTTCCACTACTTATATACAAGGATGTCTGCAAGTGAAAACACCATCATATTTGCTAGAAAGCGCTCGTTTTGACTTCGGAGACGGCTCTGACGGATATGTTAAGTTTATTGGCGAGAACGCCAACCCAAAGAAAACGCACATCACCTTTATCGTTGGAGCTAATGGCACTGGCAAAAGCCGTATGCTGGCTAGTCTAGTAGAAGCTTTTAATGAGCGACATTCACAAAATTCAATTGAAGAAAAATATCATCGCCAACTATCAGGCTTACACAACCTGCCATGCCTTGAAATAGTGGCGAGGGCAAATGGTGTCTCAGATGAGACGCCGCCCCAACACTCCAAAGAAAAAAAACTATCTACACCACATTTCCCATCAAGAATCCTAGCCATTTCCAACCTAGTGATCGACAAGTTCCCTTATCGTCAAGATAGCATCGACGAAGATCAATTCTATCATTACCTAGGAGTCAGACAAGCGAGCAATCTGACCACGACGGGATCGACCGATAGAGCGGTGGCTGAATCGGTTATACGAATGCTTGCCGATAGCACGCGTCTGGAAGCATTTGGGTCATGGATTGATATGGTCTTCGGCAATGGCAGGGAGATCGCATTTGGGTTCAACAGACGTAAGCTTCAGGAAATACGGAAGTTCCACAAACACCCTGACAAGGTCGCATATGTACAAGAGCGGCTAGAGCGTCGCTTGGGCTCAAGAAGGGCTGACATGATCAGCCATGAGGAGCTGTCAGCCATGGCAGGCCATATTGGGGAGCTATTCACTCTACTGGACAATCATATTCATACTCAACTCAGCTCTAAAGTCGAGAGAGCCGTATTGAGACTGGCTACACTTCCAGAGCAGGACAAATCTAATCTGAGTAGACTTGTGATTGGCTTTTCAGCTGCAAGTCGCGCTGGCATTTCTGTGTGGCCAAGCCTTTTATTTGAGGCCAGTTCGTGGTTGGGCTTTGAGGAGTTAAGTTCAGGGCAGCAAAATTTGCTGTCAGTCGGCGCGAAAGTCATTGCCTACGCGACCCCTGGAAGCCTAGTCGTGATTGATGAACCTGAGGTGAGCCTCAATGTAGTTTGGCAACAGCGTTACGTGGAATTGTTACAAAAGTCTCTAGCAGGAGCCCCTCGGAGCCACGTTATCATCGCCACCCACTCGCCCCATATGCTGTCAAGCGTAGCGCATGGACTTGCCAGTATTGTCACGCTGGGACGCAAATCGGATCAGATAGTCGTCGAGGTTCAAGATGGCGTATTTGAGGGTTGGGGTTCCGAATCTGTCTTGTATAACGTTCTGCAAATCCCGTCTGCGTCAAATTACCACCTGACCAGAGAGCTGAGCGCCGTACTTAAGCACATCCAAGACGGGGGCAAAGATAAAGATTTTCTCAACGGCTTCATGACCAAGATCTCTCGCATTAACTACAATGACATTGAACCTCTGGCCCTAGTAGTTAAGGAAGTCCAATCTTACATGGAGCGTATAAATTGAAAAAATTCACAGTCCCCTCCTATGGATGGAAGCTGGTCAAAGAATTAAAACGTTATGCAATTACAACCAAGGCCAAAGACCCCTGGGGCCATGGAAAACAGGCGACTAAAAATTTCAAACAAGAAATGACGAGACTCATGCTTATCGAGCAGAAGAGGCGCTGCGCTTACTGTGGCTGCCGACTGTTCGAAAAACGGCCTCACAGAGACCATATAGCTCCTAAGGAATCGTATGCGGAGTGGATGTTTTGGCCTACCAATTTAGTTTTATCATGCTATACGTGCAACACCGATCTTAAGAAAACTTTTGACCCAATACTGGTCAAGGGAAGCAGCTATCGACGATCGAAATTTTCATTCGTACATCCTTACTTTGATGACGCCGATGAGCACATCACATATACATCGGAAGATGTTAAGGTTTTAATTCAAGAGCGTAACGGCTCGCCTAAAGGCAAGAAGACCATCGATGTGTTTGAGCTCTCTACCACGGAGCGCTCCAAACAGCGAGCTAAAGACTATCTCCATGACGAGGACGCGGCAGACTTGTATGGCCACCATCGTGCGCTTCTGGAAAATGCAAGAGCCGCCATTGAGACACGGCTGTTGAAGATGAATGACTAGAAGTCATCTTGATGATGGATTGAGTGACACTAATAAGTGCCCACCAGTTCTCAAAATCAAAAGGTGCCCTTGGTGCCTTTTGGTCGCTGCATATTAACGCCGACGCGACATCCGATTCCCCGTTTACCAAGCTCTGCCCCGCTAGATATGACCAGCTTGCGGGGCTGGGGGGGAACTGTACTGATTCCCCCTCGGAGACTCGCAAGCGGATCGACGTCTTGATTAATAATGCGGTTGCTGGTCAGGGCCACCAGCCTACTGAACCTTCGACTTGGGCGACCGGCTGACGCACCATGCGCCCGCCGTCCAGGGACTCCAGACGTACCTTGCGTGGATATCCACTACCCTTCCACAAAAGGCACTAAGTAGTTGGCCAATCTGTCCGCACGTATCAGCGAGTGCTCGATTAAATGCTGGCAATGCGCTTCAAGCTCAATGTCGGTCAACTGAGACTCGCAGAGCTCTCTCAGCAAGACCCGGGAATTTGCAACCAGCTGATTCAGCCGATCAAGTGTGAGGGCATAGCTCTCGTATGCTGACGCTGCTGCGGTTGCCTTGTTCGTAGGGTGCACAACTACACGCAGACTTGAGTATCCGGGGTAGTTTTGAACGAACCACTGTTCTGCGACCAGGAGCTGACCATGCTCCTCCTTGGTTAAAGGGTTTCTGTCCAACTTGCGACTTTTTGCCTCCAAGATCAGAGCAGCCTTGTTGGGTAGAAGCCAAAGAACATCAGGCCCCTCCCCACCGACGTCATGGCGTTCGGTAGAAAGACCTATCAAGCCACCGAGGTCTGCAAGCGCCTGCTCAAACTGGTTGGCAGAAGCGTTGCTGTTCAACCTGGATACCACCTGCTCGAAGCGTTGAAGCAAACCACGTCTCATCCGATATCCACGCAGCTGAGATGCAATCGCTGCGCCCTGCGCACCGGGAGTAGGGAGGGGTCGGTAGGGTGATGAGGTGCGCGGACGTAAAAGGTTACGGTTCGCCGAAAATGCCGATCGTTGGAGCTCGTCACTACGCTCGGCTTGTCCCCAGTTGTTCGCTATACGGCCTGCCAACTGGTACAGCCAACCGCGTGTTTGGTCATCAACCGCGTCCTGAGCACCTGCTACCTGATCCAAGCGAGCGATGGCTTTGTCATAACAACCATCCGCCCAGAGGTTGAAAGCTTTGCGCTCCGTCGACGCCGTATCGAACCGCTTCGGATCTGGCGCTTCCGGCCCCACGTTTTCCGCGAGCGTGGCGGCATGGTATTCAACCCATTCAGTGTTCCGGTTGATGCTGAGCCCGATTGTATTCCCCAAATCGTTAACGTCACTGACTTCTTTGCTGACCGTCGATCCCATTTCGAGCTGTGCTCGGGTCGCACTCGTGAGCAGCTTAAAATTCGCGTCCTTGGCAATCCAACCCGCTAAATCAGAACCAAGAAGCAGCACTACGCAATGGTCACCCGATCCACGCGCTCCGCGTCCGATACCCTGCTCTATGCGCTGCGCTAGCATGCGGCTGATGGTAGCCCCACCGTATAAGGTGGCAGCACGCAGGAGCTCATAATCAGACGTCCCGGAGGGAAGCCCTTCCATCACCAGGATTCTGCATGAATCGCCTGGTAAATCGATTCCATCGTAACGGTTGGCAAATACGACTGGCCCACTCGTTCTGCGAGATTGCAGTGCCTCAATTGCATTTTCAACTTGGTCTGAGCCTTCGGCGAATTGAGCAGTGCCATCCCAGGCCTTTGCAGCATAATTGGCATGCACCAATACCACAGCCCCAAGGTTCATCGCAGCGACTTGCTTGAGAATGGATTTAGCGACGCTTTGCGCATCGAAATCGAACTGCATCAAGCTTGGAATCAGGATCATCCGCTCACTGATCCCTGCGAGAGATCTGGAGGCCAACGCGTTGTTCACATGCTGAGGATCGGCGTCGAACGTACGGACAATCTCGCTATCGTCAGCGATGGTCGCCGACATATAGATTCGCCGGGGAGCATCAGCGAATGTGGGGAAATTGTTCACCTGGGGCAGGACAGTCGTAACAGTGAATGCTTTGCTACTGATCAGCGCATGGCACAGGTGCAGATTGTCCCGCAGTAATGGCCAAGCAAACGGAACGTCCTCGCCGTTGCCACGCAACATTCCCCTTACAGTGTCCAACTGCTCATTCCAGGCCCAATAAGGTACTTCCACGACACCGTTGTTGAGCCCCGAAACGGTATCGTCAAAGGTTCCCAGTCGATCAATTTCTCGAAAGGCATTACGGAATAAGGTGCACAGCGCGTTGTACGTTTCCTTGTCAGCCTCAGAGGAGACCTCAAGAGTGAACGACTCGCGCACAACAGAGAATGCTACATGGGCGTCATCTAGGATTACTGCACCCACTTTAATGGGCATCCGCCCCCCACGAACCCCAAACTTGCTATGGCCGTTGAATAAGGCTTTGTAGGACGCGACCATCACCGCTTTGCCATTTACAAAGTCATCGTGCAGCGGCTGCCCTCGGGTATATGGGACAGCGAGAATCCCAAGTGATTTTGCTTTCTCCAGGGTCTGCTTGACCAACTGCGTGGTCGGAGCCAGATACAGCACAGGCTCTTTCAGATCATTCAAGGTCGACTGAGCAATCAGCAGACCTACTAGAGTCTTTCCTCCCCCGGTATGGAGCTTGACCACCGTGTCACGCTCGTCCTTACGCTTGAACCAGGCCTCCAGCACCTCAGCTTGACTGGTGTAAAGATCATTGATGCCCTGAGGCTTAGGCATGCGCCTGAAGATTTCCAGGGGATCTATTGGCGCTGGCCGCTGGGACTGCGACCTGAGTTTGTTAAAGTCCACCATCCTTGTTTACCTCACAGTCGCCGTTGAGCTTGAGCTTGAGCTTGAGCTTGAGCTTGAGCTGCCCATGTTCGTCCGATTGGATATCATCATCAACGATTAATTGTGATAGATCAGAGCATTCCCTGACAGTTTGTTCCATCTCTTGCAGGTGGCCGCGACGCCCACAGGGTCGTCGCCAAGGATAGCGTGCTCCATTAGCAACACCCGAAAGCCCTTTAGGCCGTCCTCCCCTCGAACGGGAACTCAATGTGCCACCTTCGTACTCACAATGGTCGAATCATTTACCCCACGCCGCGGGTACTAAGGTCGACTGATCTGGTTGAACGCGAGAAAGGCGGTATTGGGACGTTGATCTCTCCCAGATACCTCTGCAACGAGAAAAACAGGGCAGCGTGGATAGCCAGTTAGAGCATTCACTCTCCTCTGCCAATTTCAGTGAGATTGAACCGATCAGGTGTGAACATCTTCACGTGATGAGCGAACGCCTTCTCCATCGCATCCTTGACAGGGGAAATATAGGCCTGCCAAGATTCATGATTGTATTGCCTGATGATGGACAGGACTGAAAACTCCAAGTGATGCAAAGAGTAATTCATCAAGGTATCCCCATCAGAAAGTTTCTCCCTCAGCAGATTATAGAACTCATGACAATCAACTCTACCTTTGCCATCTTTCATAGTATGGTAGGGTATTGACCTTGAGGCATTTGCTATTCGGTTAACCTCCTCCATGTCTTTATAAAGGCAAATCAACTCCATCTCGATACTAGGCCTAATCCTCTCTTCTGCCCGCTCAAGAGCAGATTCAAGCATTTGAACTTTTTCTCGGTGATAGTCATTAACAACTTCTTCAGAGACATCATTGAGCCATAACTGATGATGATATTCAGGAAGGCCGCCAATACGCTTCAAATTTTGCAAATGAAAATCATGTAGACTGCACTTAGCTAAAGCCAAAGCTTGTTTCATATCTTCGGGTACATTGATGCCGCTATGTACCTTTTCGAGCACTTTGTTAAGCTTGTCGTTATGAATATCGCCATCAGTCACGCACACTACCTCAAGGAATCTATTATCCCCAGACGCCTTTAGCTGCTCGCGATATACATAGATACCATACATGAGCGTTGGCATGTTATCCCATGCACCCGCTGTGATGACTTTGTACGACCCATTCGCCTCATGGGCGACCATCCCGAGAATAGTTTTGGCTAAATCATCTTCACAAATGACGATCACGGAGGGGATAAGATTACTAACCATAGAGCCATGGCGCTCTATCAATGTTTTCTTTGAATTTTCATCTATTGATGTGCTGACAGAGGTCATACCCATAAGCCCGACTCCAACATTCACCTTGAACACAGTGACCTTCTCATCTTCCATGGCTCATCCTTTGACAAAATTTAGGCTAGAATTTTAGCAATTAGCAGCATCACTTCAACGGCAGTTAATCAAATTTAGGTCACAAAAGCTGTTCGTCAAAATGGCTGCCCAGAATGCACCATTTCCTCAAAAAATAGATACTTTTTGTGTTATGCAGAGCGTCAGCACCCGATGGCCCTTGACCAGCCCATGGATGACGCGAAAGTAAATGCTAATGGGGGGATAATGCATGCTTCTGCTGTACGAATGAGCTAGCTGTACAGGGATGCGCCCACTTAATGAGGAATGATGACTCAAGGCTACTGACCATTTGCATACTGTCCCCGTAAGGAGTTCTACCATCCATTTTCGAGATGTCGAACAGCGCACCATTGCCGTAGCCGATCGGCACGATGATCATGGTGCGATGTGAAGGTCGTCGAGTCGAAGCGACGGATCTGCTGACCGACACCGGTGTCGGTGGAAGTGAACATGCTGGCCACCTTGCCGACTAATACACCTTCCGCCCGAACTCCGCTGGACTCGCGACCGGACTACCTTGTCTACGTTGCCATGCGCTGCTCTGAAGGCCTCAGGATTGAACGATAGGTGATTGGTCACCTGTCTGTGGGGGCATGGATATCAGGGTGCACCATGGTGCACAATCAAGAACGGAGCTATTCACCCGTAAAACCGGGTCTTAGCGGAAGAAGACTACTACACGGATACACGCTTTAGGCCTCAAATGCCCAATAAGGGTTCGATTCCCTCTACCCGCTCCACTCACTCAGGTCTCACGTCGTATTATGACGGGGGATGCAGGAACAGAAAAACCGGCCTACAGGGCCGGTTTTTTTGTGTCCGGGATTTGTCCGCATTGCCCCGTAAAGGCCTGCAACACACCCATCATCCCAACGCGAAGCCCCAGCCTAGACTGGACCTTGCCAGCGAGCCAATTAAAAGTCGATGACCGCTCGGTGGTTATGGTGTTGATAAAAAAAAATCAGTAGTTATAGTACCCACCAAGCACACCACAAGGAGGTGTTGTGAATAGCCGCTTTTTAATCGGTCAACTCGTCGCAGACGGCTGGTATCTGGTGCGGGCCAAAGGCAGTCATCATCACTTTAAACATCCCGTCAAGCCTGGACTGGTGACGGTGCCGCACCCGAAGAAAGACCTGCTAAAGAAAACGGCCATCAGCATTATGAAACAGGCGCTGCTCTGACTTACTCCGCCAACAGCGCCCAGGAGGACCACGAACATGCTTTACCCGATCGCAATTTCAATAGGTGATGAAGAACACGCCTGGGGAGTGGAAGTGCCGGATATTCCCGGCTGTTTTTCTGCCGGCGATGATCTGGATGATGCCGTCGCGATGGCTCGCGAAGCCATTGAGGGTCATTTCGAAATTCTGGCAGAGGACGGTTCGCCGATCCCGCCAGCCAGCAAGCTTGGCGTGCACGTAGTGAACCCGCAATATGCCGGTTGTGCCTGGGCTGTGGTTGATATCGACGTTACCAAATACCTGGGCAAGGCGCAGAAACTCAACATCACGCTGCCCGGCCATCTGCTCAACCGCATTGATGAATATGTGCTTCATCACCCGGAAGAGAAAAGTCGTTCGGGGTTTCTGGCTTCGGCAGCGTTGAAGGTCTTGCAGCAAGGTTGAATGCAAACCCGGCTCTCCGCCAGGATTTCCCCATCACCCATCATCCACAACCCTCCCCCTGCGCGGCCATCGACGAATACGCGTTTTGACTTTCGAGGGACTCCATGGCGCGGCCTCTGTGCCGCTGATGACCGAACTCAAAAGAGCACTTCCCCCATGACGCAAAATATTTACGACGACCCGGAGTTTTTCCAGGGCTACAGCCAGATGAACCGCTCCATCGGTGGCCTCGATGCCGCGCCGGAGTGGCCGGCGCTCAAGGCGTTGCTGCCATCGATGCACGACTTGAACGTGGTCGACCTCGGCTGCGGCTATGGCTGGTTCAGCCGCTGGGCCAGTGAGCACGGCGCCGCCAATGTGCTGGGGCTGGATGTCTCGGAAAAGATGCTGGAGCGCGCGCGCGAAACCACTGCGGCGGCGAACATCCGCTATGAACGCGCCGATCTTGAGCATCTCGATCTTCCAGCGTGCAGTTTCGATCTCGCCTACAGTTCACTGGCGCTGCATTACATCAAGGATCTGCCAGGGCTGTTCGCTCATCTGTACGCGACGTTGAAACCGGGTTCGCATTTTGTGTTCTCCATCGAACATCCGATCTTCATGGCCCCGCGCAATCCGGGCTGGCTGGTCGACAGCGACGGTCACAAGCGCTGGCCGCTGGACAGCTATCAGATGGAGGGCGAGCGGGTGACCCACTGGCTGGCCGAAGGGGTAATCAAGCAGCACCGCACGATGGGCACGCTGTTGAATTCGTTGATCGCGGCAGGTTTTGCCATTCGCCATGTCAACGAATGGGGGCCGAGCGATGCGCAGGTGGCGGCGCAACCGGCGCTGGCTGAAGAGCGGGAGCGGCCAATGATGATGTTGGTGGCGGTGCAGCGCTAACTCGCGGCATATACATTGTGGCGAGGAAGCTTGCTCCCGCTGGGGCGCGAAGAGCCCCGAAGATCTTGGGCCTGCTTCGCAGTCCAGCGGGAGCAAGCTCCCTCGCCACAGAATTGGTGTTTGCCTTTACCGAGTCGCGACGATAAACAACCGCGGAAACGGCAACAGCACCGAACCATCGGGCAACGCCGGATACGCCTCGGCAACCGCCGCCAGATACTGCTGCAGATACTGCGCCCGCTCCTCTTCGGTCAGCGGATTCAGAAACGGAATCAAGCCACTGCCCTTGAACCACTCCACGATCCCCGCCGCTCCACCGGACAACTGATGGTGATAGGTGGTGCGCCACAAATCGACCCGCGAGCAGTGCGGACGCAACATCGAGAAGTACTCGCTGGCGCTGGCCATGTCGGTGCGCTGTCCGGCGGCGCCGGCGAGTTTCGCGGCCCATGGGCCGTTGGCGGCGACTTCGCGCATCAGTCGATGGGAAGGCTCGTTGAGGTTGTCCGGCATCTGGATCGCCAGACTGCCACCGTCCGAAAGCTTACCCGCCAACGCCGGCAGCAACGCCGCGTGATCCGGCACCCACTGCAACACGGCGTTGGCGAAGATCACATCGAACGGCCCTTGATCCGCCCAACTATCGATTTGCGCGACCTCAAACTGCAACTCCGGCAGGCGCTTGCGCGCCGCAGCGATCATGTCTGCCGAACTGTCCAGACCCCGGATCTGCGCCAGCTCAAAACGCTGCACCAGCAGCTCGGTGGAGTTACCCGGGCCGCAACCGATATCGACCACCGATCGCGCCTGAACCGGGGGAATCGCCGCGAGCAGATCACGGGCCGGGCGGGTGCGTTCATCTTCGAAAGCGACGTATTGTCTGGCGGACCAACTCATTGCGTTCTCCTGTCGGGACATTCGTGCGGTTCGTCACAATACAGGCAGCACTGCGCGCAGTTCCAGACAGGCTTATTGCAAGGGATGTCTTCACCCTCACAATTATTGGCAGACGTCATTAGTAAGTAGAATTTTCATCGCGCCCCGGATGTCTGAATTTCAAGCTCTCCCAATAAGGAACACCGCAATGAAATTCGCGAAAATCTCCCAGACCCTGGCCCTCTGGGCCGGTAGCCCGAAAACCTTCATGGGCGCATTGATCCTGATTTTTCTGTGGGGTTTGAGTGGGCCGATTTTTGATTTCAATGACACCTGGCAACTGATCATCAACACCTCGACTACAATCATCACCTTTCTGATGGTGTTCCTGATCCAGAACACGCAGAACCGCGATACCGACATCCTGCACCTGAAACTCGATGAGTTGTTGCGGGTGAACAAGGAAGCGCAGAACGCAATGCTCGGCCTGGAATCGCTGGATCTCAAACAACTCGAGGCGCTGCGCAAGCATTACCGCAGCCTGGGGGAAAGCGAGGTGTTCAACCTTGAGGGGCTGGGAGAGAAGAGCAAGCCGAAGCAGGATTTGAATGACTGCTAAGTAAAGTTGAACAAAGCAAAAGATCGCAGCCTGCGGCAGTTCCTACACCGTTCTATGTAGGAGCTGCCGCAGGCTGCGATCTTTTGATTGGCAGTTGGTGTCAGCGACTGGCTTGCAGCGCCCGGGCCATTTCCAGATGGCTTTGCAGTTTTGGCAGCGTCTCGTCGGCAAATGCCTTGATTTCCGGCACGTCGGTCGACTGCGCTTCCTGCTGGATCTGCTGGATGGCCTCTTCGGTCGCTTTCACCTGGCTCGCGGCGTAGGCCTGGTCGAAGGTTTCACCGTCTTTAACCTCCGGGATCATGCTCTTGGCCTTGTCGGCGATTTCTTCACGGGGAGCGACCGGCAGATCGAGTTTCTTCGCGATCTTCGCCAGATGCTGGTTGGCCGTGGTGCGGTCATTGATCACGACGATGGTGTAATCCTTGACCTCTTTGGATTCGGCTTTCTGGTGCGCCAGACGGCTGGCTTCGATGTCGGCCATGCCTTTGGCGGACGCATCGTTGATGAAGTCGGCAGGCGACTGGGCGAATGCTGTGCCCGCGAACAAACCCAACAGCGTGGCAAAACTGAAACGACGTATCTGGGTGGCCATCCGGCTCATGGTCGCGCCCTCCTATCTCTGCAAATTCAAGCGGGGGCTTGCACCCCCGCCTCTCAATCAAAACTACCTCACCGACTACTTCGACTTCTGAGCTGGCTTGCGGCCCATTTCGGTTTTCGCAGGCTCTTTGTCGACCGTCGTGGTGGTGGTTTTCCCACCTTTGCGACCGGCTTCAGAGGCCTTGGTTCGATCGTTGGCGAAGTTTCCCGAGTTCGAGTTTCTTGAATTAGGCATGATTCTCTTCCTCTTGGTGTTGATCGTTGGCGAGCAGATGCCCGCCTAGATTGAGAATTGCCGGACTGCCAAAGGTTTAGAAAAGTTGCCCGCGCGGCGACGAACGGCGCACACTGTTTCAGCTATCCACCGCCCGATGATTGAGGCGTTTGGCGGCGTACATCGCTTGGTCGGCATGCCGGAACAATTGTTGCTCCTCACTGCCATGTTCGGGATAACGGGCCACGCCGATGCTCGGTTCGATATGCAGGTTGTGACCGTCCAGGCGCATCGGCTGCACCAGCACCTGGCGGATTTTTCCGGCCACGTTGTCGGCGTCTTCAGCGGCGTGAACGCTGTGCAACAGCACCACGAATTCGTCGCCACCGATGCGCGCCACGGTATCGGTGTCGCGTACGCAGCCCTTGAGCCGACTCGCCACCGTTTGCAGCAGCATGTCGCCGACCGCATGGCCAAAGGTGTCGTTGACCTGTTTGAAGCGATCCAGATCGACGTACAGCAGCGCCATGTTTCCCGAGGTATCACGGGCAGCGGCCAGCGCAGCCTTGAGGCGGTCTTTGAGCAACCCGCGATTGGGCAACTGGGTCAGTTGATCGTACTGCGCCATGCGTTTGAGCCGCGCGTGCAACTGCTGGCGCTCGATGGCGGTGGCGACCTGGGCGCAGACGTATTGCAGCAGTTCCTTGTCCTGCTCGGTGTAACGCTCGCCGCCCGGCAGGCTTTTGACAATCAGCGCACCGATGGTGCCGTTCTTCGAATTCAGCGGCACACCGAGCCAGCACGGTGAGTCCTGCCCCGCCACCAGCGCGGCGAAGTCGGGCGAGGCGTCGGGGCTGTCCGGCGTCAGCAGAATCGGCTGACCGCTGCGGATGACCTCCGCACACAAACGCCCGGTAACGGTGCCAGGTTGCTCGGGCTGCAATTCGTGATC
This sequence comes from Pseudomonas sp. S3(2024), assembly GCF_036861315.1. Classification (NCBI taxonomy): domain Bacteria; kingdom Pseudomonadati; phylum Pseudomonadota; class Gammaproteobacteria; order Pseudomonadales; family Pseudomonadaceae; genus Pseudomonas; species Pseudomonas sp. S3(2024). The sequence goes on from NZ_JAZAQQ010000001.1 coordinate 343,738, forward strand.
GTCGACGTGATAGGGAAAATTCAGCTGCGCACAGTGCTCGTCGTACAGCGCCACGGAGAAATTCAGCGCCGGCAGCCACTCACCGATGATCAGGTGGATGCGCTTGAACAGCGCCAGCAAGTCTTCGGCGACATGCGCCGCCTCGGAAATCGCGTACAGCGCAGCCTGACGCGATTCCGCCTGCTTGCGCTCGGTGATGTCGCGGGCCACGGCGATGCGCAGTTGATCGACCTCCGACCAGCGCGCCGACCAGAGGATGTTGACGATGCGGCCATCCTTGCGCACGTAACGGTTTTCAAAGTTGTGCTTGGGTTCGCCGCCCATGATGTCGTGGGCGGCGGCCAAGGTGCGCTGGCGGTCTGCGGGATGCACCAGTTCGATCATCGACTGGCCGATCAACTCGTCAGGCGTATAACCAAAAATACGCTCGCAGGCAGCACTGACAAAAACGAAACGGCCCTGCCTGTCCACCGCGCAGACGGCATCGAGCAACAGGTCCATATAACTCGCCAACGGCGCGGAATTTCGGCTTTCCATGGTTCAGCGTGGGTGTCCGGACAATGCAGCACTGTTCAACCATCCCTGACCCCTTGTTCACGCATCCCTGCACACAAATTCAAGCCTTGTTCGGCAGCAATCCCGGTAGTGCGTGCATCAGTGCGTTGATCGCAAAACCGATGAACATCACGCCACACAAACGCGTGATCATCAGCTCGTGGCGCTGATACAGCGTGCGCACCCGTCGGGCGCCGACAACGCCGATCAAGATAGCGTAAGCCAGCAATCCGCCGAGAAAGCTCAGGGCGATCAGCGCCGGCAACATCGACCAGTTGAGCAGTTCGGCGCGGCTCGACAGCAGCGCCGTAAACGTCGCCACCGCCACCGGGTACGCCTTGGGATTGGTCAGGCCGAACAGGATGCCGTGCCAGAACGGCTGACGCGCTGCGCCCTGTGGCTGATCAGCGCTGCGCCGCTGGGCTCGCACTGCGCGCCAGCCAAGCCAGAACAGGTACAAGCCGCTGAGCACACCCAGCACATCGAATGCGGTGCTGCCGATCTCGCGGGCACCGACGATGGCGATCAGCGCGGTGCTGCACCAGACTACATCGCCAAGCAAATGCCCACAAAGAAACCCGGCCCCGGCCCGTCGCCCATGCGCCGCGCCAATGCCGAACACCGCCAGCACACCCGGCCCCGGCGTGATGCCGTAAATGAAACCCGAGGCCAGAACGGCCATTAGCAGCGATGGAGTCATGGAAAACCTGCTGGCGCCAGTACAAATGATGGCCAGTCTATATCAGCCCAATGTGTCTGATCACGACGCGTCGTAAAAACGCATGCCTGAGTACGGTTTCAACCGACAGGCTGCCAGTCGCGAAGCCAGATCACCGACGTGAACCTCAAGCTTGTGGCCATCAGGGTCAAGAAAGTAGAACGACGCACCTTCGCTGCGGTTGTCGCGCCATTCCTTCACATTCGCCGCTTTTAGCGTCTGCACAAACAACGGAAAATCTGCCTCGGCGAGGCTGAACGCGTAATGGGTGTAGTCGACGGACGGCTCGGTGGTGCGCTGCGCCTCCAGCGACAGACACAACCACAGCCCCGGCAGCGAAAGGTAGGCACCGGCATCCCATGTGGCTTCGACGCGCAGACCCAATACATCGCGATAGAACGCCAGGCTGCGGGGCAAATCACTGACGGCGAGGGTCAGGTGGTTGAGGCCGGTAAGCATGGGGTCAGTAACCTCTGAGGTCTTCAGGGATGTTGTACTGCTGGCCATCGTACGTCAGGGTGATCTGTTTTTTCTTCAGGTCGGTGTTTGTCGAAACGCACTGATTGCCGGACTTGGTGTTTTTCATTTTACTGCCGGTGGTGGTGACGATCAGATCGGCGAAACCATTGTGGCTCGTTGGAGCGATCTCGAGGGTCCGGCGGATTTTTTTGCTGTAGCCCTCGCAGTCATTCACGAACTCACCGTTGTTCTTGAAGACCACCAGGCCTTCGAGCACCGGACGCAGGCTGTCACCCTCGCGCACATACAGCGCCAGATCGGTTTTCTCGTAGGGAATGGCATGGGAACTGTGGACGAACTTGGCTCGCAGCCCAAAAGCGCGGATATCCGGCGTCAAACGGTAGCGCGCCGTGTCGATGCGCACATCATCCAGGCGCACGGCATCAGAGTTGTAAGCGCCCGGTTTACGGTAGGTGGCGATCGGTTTGGCGTTGCTCGCATTGAGCAGCGCCAGATCCAGATCGAACGCCCCGGCATCGTCACCACCAGAATCGGCCAGATAGGTGGACTTGACCGAAATCGCCTGACTCGGAAACGCCGGCCAGACATTGCAGCGCGACATGGATTTGCCGTCGAAACTCTTGGTGGTGCAGGCGGCGTGGGCTTGAGTGGTGATGGCCAGCAAACCGAGGGCGATCAGGAGTCTGGTGGGGGTGAGCATGGTTCTTCCTTGATAAGTGTCGTGTTGGGCTGGCGGGTTATAGACCTTGGAAACCGTTTGGCAAAACGTAGGACTTTCCGTCGTAGTGCAATGTTGTCAAAACGGGTTTGTTGTCAGTGGTTTTAGTTTTACATGCGTCTCCCGTCCCCACACTTGTTGTGTCTTTCTCCAAGGTTTTGACAATCAGATCTGCATAGCCGTGAGAGCTCGTTTTAGCGATTTCTACCGTTCTTGAAATCTCATATCGCTCGCCTTCGCAGTCACCATCCCACTCGCCGCCATACCGATAAACCACTAATTTATTCAATACCGGGCGCAATTTTTCGCCCTCTTTCACGTAGAGCGAAAGCAGGTTTTCTTCCATCGGATTGATCCGGGATCCATTAGTGGATAACGCACGTACGCCAAAGGCACGAAGATCGGTAGTCAGTGTGTAGCGAGCCGTATCGAGCGTTATTTCTCGCAAACTGACGCCATCCAATACAAATGCAGCCGCTTTGTAATAAGTCGCAATGGGCTTCGATTGAGCGGTGTCCAGAACGGACAAGTCGAAATCGTAGGTACTCAGCGCTTCTGGGTCATCAGATGGGGATCCGCGCTTAAACTGTGCAGTGGCGTTGATGGTTAATCCTGGATATGCAGGCCATTCCTTGCAGACAGAAAGATCCAGATCTCCTGCCATCGGTGTTGGCACGCAACCAGCCAACACCTGCCCCGCCATCAACCACCCACTCAGGGCCACCCACCCGATCCATCCAGACTTCACTGTCACATCCCACTCCTTGATAACGTTTTCAGCCGCGCACTATCCCCTCCTCAATCCGGTGATTCAACCAGTTCAACGCCTGATCCCCACCCCGGCGCTTATGCCACGCCAGCACAAACGTGAACGGCGCGATCTCGAACGGTGGCGGCAGCACAATCAGCTCCTGCTGATCAATCTCGCGCACGCTGCGCGACGACACCGTGAGAATCAGATCCGTACCGCTGATCAACTGCGGCGCGACGTTCCAGTGCGGCAGGCTGATGGTGACGCGGCGGCGTTCGCGCAATGAGGTCAGCGCCCGTTCGATTTCCGGAGTGCCGCTGCCGCGCATTTCCAGCAACACATGGGGGCGCGACAGGTAGGTCGGCAAATCCAGTACGCCGTCGGCCGGCAAGCTGCGGCGATCCAGCAGGCAGACGTAGCGCTCTTCGAACAGCACGCTGCTGCGCAACTCGTTGGGCATTTCCGGGAACACCCCGGCGGCCAAATCGATGTCACCGTTGAGCACACCCTCCAGCATGCCCTCGCGGCTCGCATGGCTGATCTGCAGGTCGATGCCCGGCGCCTCACGGCGCAAGGTGCGGATCAGCCCGGGCAGGATGATGGCCGCGCCGTAGTCGGACATCGCCACACGAAAGGTCCGCCGCGCAGTGGCCGGATCGAACGTGTTCGGCGCCAGCAGCGACTGCACCTGGGCCAACGCTTCGGCCAGTGGCGCAACCAGTTCCAGCGCCCGCGCCGTCGGCACCAGAGTCGAACCGGCGCGCACCAGCAGCGGATCGCCGAGCAAGTCGCGCAGCCGCGCCAGCGCATGGCTGACCGCCGGTTGACTCAGGTGCAGCCGCTCGGCAGCGCGGGTGACGTGTTGCTCGCTGAGCAAGGCATCGAGGACCACCAGCAGGTTCAAATCAATACGGCGTAGATCATTCATCTCGTGCATGTTCTGGATGACAAAACGGAATTTAAATCTGCTCGACGAATACTCTAGAGTCCAGAAAAACCTGTTGGAGAGTGAGCATGAGTACGTTGCAGTGGGTTGGCTTGTTGCTGCTGGCCGCGTTTGCCGGGGCGGTGGTGCCGTTTCAAAGTGCGATCAACAGCAACCTGGCGCGGGGGCTTGGCCATCCGCTATGGGCAACCTTGGCCTCGTTGCTGGTGAGTGTGTTGGTGCTGTTGCCGGTGATTCTGGCGTTGCGCCTGCCGCTGCCGTCGCTGGGTTTTATCAGCAAGGCGCCGTTGTGGATGTGGGCTGGCGGTGCGTTCGGCGTGTGCTTTGTGGCGCTGGCGGTGATGTTGCTGCCGAAGCTCGGCGCGTCGGGGTTTGTTGCGCTGGCCTTGGCCGGCCAGGTGATTGCGTCGATGCTGCTGGATCACTTCGGGTTGTTTGGGCTGGTGGAGAAACAGCTGACGGCGTCGCGGGTATTGGGCGCGTTGTTGCTGATTGGCGGGGTGGTGTTGATTCAGTTTGGTGGGGTGTTTGAGCGGAATGTGGCGGCGGTTGGCTGATCTGAGAGCTCATGGTTTTGTGGTGTTGACGAGTCAGTCTTCGCGAGCAGGCTCGCTCCCACAGTTGATCGCATTTCAACTGTGGGAGCGGGCTTGCTCGCGAAAGGGCCGGTGAGTTCGGCTAAAAAATATCAGGACGGCGCATCTCAAAACGCATTACGGAAAATCTCCTCGATCTGCCGCTGATCCGCCGCCCGTGGGTTGGTCAGGCCGCATGCATCTTTCAGCGCGTTGGTGGCAAGCACCGGGATGTCACTGAGCTTGGCGCCGAGTTCACGCAGGCCGCCGGGAATATCGACGTCCTTGGCCAGACAACGGATCGCGTTGATCGCCGCCTGAGCCCCCTCTTCCGGGCTGAAACCACGGATGTCCGCGCCCATGGCGTGGGCGACGTCAGTCAGGCGTTCGGCGCAGACCAGCGCGTTGAAGGTCTGCACATGCGGCAGCAGCACGGCGTTGCACACGCCATGGGGCAAGTCGTAGAAACCGCCCAACTGGTGGGCCATGGCGTGCACGTAGCCAAGCGATGCGTTGTTGAACGCCATGCCGGCGAGGAACTGCGCGTAAGCCATGTTTTCCCGCGCCGCGAGATCGCTGCCGTCACGCACCGCCAGACGCAGATTGTTGCTGATCAGAGTCATGGCCTTCAGTGCGCAGGCGTCGGTGATCGGGTTGGCGGCGGTCGACACGTAGGCTTCGATGGCGTGGGTCAGCGCGTCCATGCCGGTGGCGGCCGTCAGGCTTTTCGGCATGGCGACCATCAGGGCCGGGTCGTTGACCGACAGCAGCGGCGTGACGTTGCGGTCGACGATGGCCATTTTCACATGCCGCGATTCGTCGGTGATGATGCAGAAACGGGTCATCTCGCTGGCGGTGCCGGCGGTGGTGTTGATGGCGATCAGCGGCAATTGCGGCTTGCTCGATTGATCGACGCCTTCGTAGTCGCGGATCTGCCCGCCGTTGGTCGCACACAGAGCAATGCCCTTGGCGCAGTCATGGGGCGAACCGCCGCCCAGCGACACCACGAAATCGCAGCGACTGTCCTTGAGCAGCGCCAACCCGGCCTCGACATTGGCAATGCTCGGATTCGGTTTGGCGCCGTCGAAGATCACCGAATCGATGTCCTGCATCGCCAGTTTTTCGGCAAGCATGGTCGCCACGCCAGCCTTGGCCAGCCCCGCGTCGGTGACGATCAGCGCCTTGCGAAAACCGTAGTTGCGGATCGCAACCATGGCTTCGTCGAGGCATCCGTTGCCCATGATGTTTACCGCCGGAATGAAAAAGGTGCTGCTCATGCGCGTCTCCTGACTGGGGCCGAATCGACTGCTCCGATCCGGCGGATGTGCACAGGATCGACTGATCGGTCACCACCGATGTTGATCTGGCTCAATGCCCGCTCGTGATAAAGTCGCCGTCCATCCGCCCTTTGTTTTGAGACTGCCCACGCAATGACCGATTTTCTGGACGTCGACGCCACCCTCGAAGACTGGAGCGACCTGCGCGCCACCGCCGACTTCAACGGTCTGCTGGTGGGCAATGGCGCCAGCCGCGCGGTGTGGGACGATTTTGGCTATGACTCGCTGTTCGAAAACGCGCGCACCGTGGAAGAGAAGCCACTGAGCCCGTCAGAACTGAGCGTGTTCGACGCGATGCAGACGCGCAGCTTCGAGCAGGTACTCGGCGCGCTGAAAACAACCAGCCGGGTCAACAAGGCGTTGGCCGTCAGCTCGGCCGCACCGCGCAATCGCTACTACGCGATCAAGGAAGCGCTGATCAACAGCGTACATGCGGTGCACATTCCATGGCGCCTGGTGCAGGCCTCGACCCTGGCCACGCTCAATGAAGAACTGGCCCGTTATCGCACGGTGTTCACCACCAATTACGACCTGCTCAACTACTGGGCGATTCAGCACCGCAGCGAGGCGATCGACGACCTGTTCAACGGTCCCGATGCCAGTTTCGATCTGAGCGCAAGCGCCAGCGCCAAACCGCTTCTGTTGTATCTGCACGGCGGGCTGCACCTGGTGCGCAATCAGGACGGCACCGCGCGCAAACTGACCTCGACCGAGGGCACCCTGCTCGGCAGTTTCGCGATCAACAACACAATCAAGACGCTCGACGACGTGCCGCTGTTCGTCAACGAAGGGCCGAGCGCAGACAAGCTCAAGACCATCCGCAGTTCGGATTATCTGTCGTTCTGTTATGAGCAGTTATTGGGACACGCGCAGAACCTGTGCATCTTCGGTCATGCCTTGGGCGAGCAGGATGCTCACATCGTCAGGGCGCTGCGTCTGGCGAAACCGGCGAGCGTGGCGATCTCGATTTACCCGCGCAGTGCGGCGTTCATTCAGCATCAGAAACGCCATTACGCCAAGGTGTTCGAGGGCACCGGGATTGCGTTGCGTTTTTTTGATGCGAAGACGCATGCGTTGGGGAGTCCGAAGCTTTCGGTTCCCGTCGAGATTTGATGTAAGCAGTACTGACGCCTTCGCGAGCAAGCCCGCTCCCACCTTGGAATGCATTCCAAATGTGGGAGCGGGCTTGCTCGCGAAGATTTTTCTGGCGGCTCATTCTTCCGAGCTGTGCACCACCACCAGCAACTGCGCCTGCACCTCGCCCACCGACCTGATCCGGTGCGGCTTCTGCGCGTTGAAGTGCAGCGCATCGCCACGTTCGAGCAGCACCCGCTCGTTCATGAAATCCACTTCCACCTGCCCTTCGTGGACGAACAGAAACTCCTCGCCCAAATGCTCCTTGAAGGTCTTGTCGGTGAACTCGCGCGGCGGGTAGATGATGAACGGCAGCAGGTTGCGCTCGCTGACCTGATGCGCCAGCACCGCATACCCCGGGCTCTGATCGTTGGCCGCCAGTGACTGGCGTTCGTGGCTGCGCACCAGGCTGTAGCTGTCGAGGCTGACGTTGTCTTCGGAGAACAATTCCTCGACCTTCACGTTCAGTGCCTTCGCCAGTTTCAGCGCGGCCGCAATCGACGGGGTGTTCAGCCCGCGCTCGACCTTCGACAGATAACTCTTGGTCATGCCGGATTTTTCCGCCAGCGCCTCAAGTGTCACGCCAAGTTTTTTTCTCAACAATTTCAAACGGATAGACATGCGCAGCAGTTATTCCATCAAGGAAACGACGATTGATGCTTGCTTATGACACTTTGTGTCATATAGGCTCTTTAGTGTCATTTGCAATCACCCATAGGACACAGACATGGCCAAGACATTAGCACTACCCAAAGAGCAACTGGTCAAGCAAGCGCTGACCCAGATGCAAAACACCCTGTCGGATAATACGTGGACTGACCGGCAAAAGCTGGCGCTGACCTGCCGGATCCTGTTCGAGAGCGGTCACGACTCCGGTCTGGCCGGACAAATCACCGCTCGCGGCCCGCAGCCGGGGACCTATTACACTCAACAACTAGGCCTGGGTTTCGATGAAATCACCGCGAGCAATCTGCTGCTGGTCAACGAAGATCTGGAAGTGCTCGAAGGCCACGGCATGGCCAACCCGGCCAACCGTTTCCACAGCTGGGTCTACCGCGCCCGGCCGGACGTGAACTGCATCATCCACACGCACCCGACGCACATTGCCGCGCTGTCGATGCTGGAGGTGCCGCTGCAGATTTCCCACATGGACCTGTGCCCGCTGTACGACGACTGCGCGTTTCTCGAAGGCTGGCCGGGCGTGCCGGTGGGTAACGAAGAGGGCGAACTGATTGCCGGTGCACTGGGCGACAAGCGCGCGATTCTACTGTCGCACCACGGCCAACTGTCGACCGGCAGCACGATCGAAGAAGCCTGTGTCATCGCCCAACTGATCGAGCGCGCCGCCAAACTGCAGCTGCTGGCGATGGCCGCCGGCACGATCAAACCGATCATTCCGGCGCTGGGGCGCGAGGCCCATGACTGGGTGTCGAAACCCAAACGCCACGCCGCCGCTTTCAACTACTACGCCCGGCAGAACCTGCGCCAACACGCCGATTGCCTGAACTGATTTCAGCTTTTTCCGGAGACTCATCATGTCCAACATTCACGGCATCATCGGCTACACCATCACCCCGTTCAGCACCCACGGCGAAGACCTCGATCTGCCGGCTCTCGGCCAATCGATCGATCGTCTGATCGACAGCGGCGTCCATGCCATCGCCCCGCTCGGCAGCACCGGCGAAGGCGCTTACCTCAGCGACGCCGAGTGGGATCAGGTCGCCGAGTTCAGCATCAAGCACGTGGGCAAACGGGTGCCGACCATCGTCAGCGTGTCCGACCTGACCACCGCCAAAGCCGTACGCCGCGCACGCTTCGCTGAAGCCCACGGCGCCGACGTGGTGATGGTGCTGCCGGCGTCGTACTGGAAGCTGACTGAAGCGGAAATCCTCGCGCACTACCGCGCCATCGGCGACAGCGTCGGTGTGCCGATCATGCTCTACAACAACCCGGCCACCAGCGGCACCGACATGTCGGTCGAGCTGATTCTGCGCATCGTCAATGGCGTGGAAAACGTGACCATGGTCAAGGAGAGCACTGGCGACATTCAGCGCATGCACAAGCTGCAATTGCTTGGTGAAGGTCAGGTGCCGTTCTACAACGGCTGCAATCCGCTGGCACTGGAGGCTTTCGCCGCCGGGGCCAAGGGTTGGTGCACCGCTGCGCCGAACCTGATCCCGCAGTTGAACCTGGATCTGTATGCGGCCGCTCTGGCCGGTGATCTGGAACGGGCGCGTGAGTTGTTCTACCGCCAGTTGCCGCTGCTGGACTTCATTCTCAAGGGCGGTTTGCCGGCGACGATCAAGGCCGGATTGCGCGAAACCGGGCTGGAAGTCGGCGCTCCACGACTACCGGTGTTTCCGTTGAGCGAAGCTGGGCAAGCTCAGCTAAAAGCAATCCTCAACACCCTGCGCTAACACACACTACCCCATGTGGGAGCGGGCTTGCTCGCGAAGGCGTCGTGTCAGTCGACATCTCCATTGACTGATCCACCGCTTTCGCGAGCAAGCCCGCTCCCATATTTTTGCTCATCTGTGCTCTTCAGAGCACCGGCAAGGTCTTGTCCTTGATCACTTTGCTCGGCCCGTTGGCCTTGACGCTGGCGATACCTTTGGCACACGCGGCGTCGTTGGAATAGGACTCGCTGCTGCCGATGATCTGATGGTTGGCGGCCTTGAGGTTGAAGTAAGGATGACCATCCTTGGTGGTCTTTTTCTCATAGCGTTCATCCAGCGGGCTATTGGTCTGCACCGAAGCAATGCCGCTGTCGGCAGCCGCGCGGGTGGTGTAGAGCTCGCTGGTGAGAATGGTTTCAGCGTTGGCGGCCTTCAGCACAAACCTGAACTGGCCGTTGCTGCTTTTGCTCACTTCGTACCATCCGGACATGCTCGTTTCTCCTTGGCGGTTGAAAGGTTTTGCGCCAATGAGTAAAGACCAGCCCATGACTTCTGTCGCCTGTAATGGCCTCTTCGCGAGCAAGCCCGCTCCCACAGTAGATCTCCAGTGATCACAAAAATAGGTGAGCACTCGGCAATCAATGTGGGAGCGAGCCTGCTCGCGAAGGCGTCACCCCGGTGTTGGCTATTTCACCCCCGCCCGCACCACCGACAACTCCGGCGCACTCACCCGTCGCTGACTCAGATACCGCGTGCAACTCACCCGCAGGAACGAAGCGAAATTCACCACCTCCCCGCGATAATCCATCACCTCTTCATACAGCTTGGCGATCAACTGGTTGGTGGTCATGCCATCGACTTCGGCGATTTCGCTGAGGATGTCCCAGAACTGGTTTTCCAGGCGCAGGGTCGTCACCACGCCGCAGATGCGCAACGAGCGCGAGCGGGATTCGTAGAGAATCGGGTCGGCCTTGACGTAGAGCTCGCACATCGGCGGATCCTCGTTACAGGGTGATCTTGGTGCCGAGCAGGCCGAGGAAACCGGCCAGCCAGTTCGGATGCGCCGGCCAGGCTGGCGCAGTCGCCAGATTGCCCTGAACGTGGCCGTCGGTCACCGGGATATCGATGAACGTGCCACCGGCCAGCCGAACTTCCGGGGCGCAGGCCGGATAGGCGCTGCACTCGCGACCTTCGAGAACGCCGGCCGCTGCCAGCAATTGCGCACCGTGGCAGACCGCAGCAATCGGCTTGCCGGCCTTGTCGAAGGCGCGCACCAGCTCCAGGACTTTTTCGTTCAGGCGCAGGTATTCCGGCGCACGACCGCCGGGGATCAGCAGCGCGTCGTAATCGGCCTCGGTGACCTTGGCAAAGTCGAAATTGAGGGCGAACAGGTGACCCGGTTTCTCACTGTAAGTCTGGTCGCCTTCGAAGTCATGAATCGCGGTGCGCACAGTCTTGCCCGCAGCCTTGTCCGGGCACACGGCGTGCACAGTGTGACCGACCATTTGCAGGGCCTGGAACGGCACCATCACTTCGTAGTCTTCGACGTAATCGCCGACCAGCATCAGGATTTTTTTCGCGGCCATGGGGAGGACTCCTCTGGGAATGGGCTTGCAGGAGTATTCAAGGTAGACCTTATCCGTTGGGGCGGGTAACAACCGGCTACTACCTCGAAGACCGCGTTATCGTTTTTCGCGAGCAGGCTCACTCCTACAGGGGAATGCATTCCAATTGTAGGAGTGAGCCTGCTCGCGATAGCGTCCGCAAACTGTACGCCTAAGTCTGTGCCTAGCTGTAACAGCCCGACCCGCCCGGTTTATGGCTAGATGAAGCCACCTTCCTGTCACCTTCAATTCTGGTCACTCACATGTCCTCGCGCGAAAACACCGGCATGGCCCTCGGCCTGCTCGGGGTTGTGATTTTCAGCCTCACCCTGCCCTTCACCCGGATTGTGGTGCAGGAACTGCATCCGCTGCTCAACGGCCTCGGCCGCGCGCTGTTCGCGGCGATTCCCGCGGCAGCGTTGTTGTTATGGCGACGCGAGAAGTGGCCGAGCTGGCAGCAGATCAAAGGCCTGAGCCTGGTGATCGCCGGGGTGATTCTCGGCTTCCCGGTGCTGTCGGCGTGGGCCATGCAGACCTTACCGGCGTCCCACGGCGCCCTGGTCAACGGTTTGCAGCCGCTGTGCGTGGCGCTGTATGCCGCCTGGCTGTCCCATGAACGCCCGTCGAAAGCCTTCTGGGCCTGCGCCGCACTGGGCAGTGCGCTGGTGCTCGGCTACGCGTTGTACACCGGCGCCGGGAGCATTCAGGCCGGTGACTTGTTGATGCTCGGCGCAATTGCCGTCGGCGGTCTGGGGTATGCCGAGGGTGGCCGGTTGGCCAGGGAAATGGGCGGCTGGCAGGTGATCTGCTGGGCGCTGGTGCTGTCGACGCCGCTGCTGATCGGGCCAGTCTTGTATCTGGCGCTGCAACATCACGGTGCAGTGTCAGCCAAGGCCTGGTGGGCGTTCGGCTACGTGGCACTGTTTTCGCAGTTTCTCGGCTTCTTCGCCTGGTACGCCGGGTTGGCGATGGGCGGGATCGCGCGGGTCAGTCAGATCCAGTTGCTGCAGATCTTCTTCACCATCGCGTTTTCGGCGCTGTTCTTTGGTGAACATGTCGAGCCGATTACCTGGGTGTTTGCCTGCGGGGTCATCGCAACGGTGATGCTTGGGCGCAAGACCGCCATCAAACCCCATGTGGGAGCGAGCCTGCTCGCGAAGGGGCCATAACAGCCAGCAGCATCCTTGGCTGGCACTCCGCGTTCGCGAGCAGGCTCGCTCCCACAAGATCAGACGAGAAAGCCGTCGGCGCGCAGCAGGGTTTCCAGACAGTGCTCGCTGATGTTGTAGAAATCCTTGAGCTCCTGAATCTTCACCAGCAACTGAGCCGGGTCCACCGGCTCGGCGCGTTTCACCGCGAGAATCATCTTGTTCTTGTTGGTGTGTTCCAGCGAGATGAATTCGAACACTTTGGTCTCGTAACCGCAGGCTTCGAGGAACAGTGCACGCAGGCTGTCGGTGACCATTTCCGCCTGTTGGCCCAGGTGCAGACCGTATTGCAGCATCGGCTTGAGCAGCGCCGGGCTCTGGATCTGCAGGCGGATCTGTTTGTGGCAGCACGGCGAGCACATGATGATCGACGCGCCGGAACGGATGCCGGTGTGGATCGCGTAGTCGGTGGCGATGTCGCAGGCATGCAGGGCGATCATCACGTCCAGTTCGCTCGGCGCCACGCTGCGCACGTCACCGCACTTGAACACCAGCCCCGGGTGCTCCAGTTTCGCCGCGGCGGCGTTGCACAGGTTGACCATCTCTTCGCGCAGCTCGACGCCGGTGACTTCGCCTTCGGCCTTGAGCGTGTTGCGCAGGTAATCGTGGATGGCGAACGTCAGGTAACCCTTGCCCGAGCCGAAGTCCGCCACCCGCACCGGTTTATCCAGCGCCAGCGGTGACGAGGTCAACGCATGGCTGAAGACTTCGATGAATTTGTTGATCTGCTTCCACTTGCGCGACATCGCCGGGATCAGCTCGTGTTGCGCGTTGGTCACGCCCAGGTCCTTGAGGAACGGCCGGCTCAAGTCCAGAAAACGGTTCTTCTCACGGTTGTGCTCGGCGGACGGCGCTTCACGCAATTGCTGAGGTTTGCTCTTGAACAGTGAACTCTTGCCCTTTTTGCTGTATTCGAGCTGGGCTTCGTCGGTCACGGTCAGCAAATGCGCATTCTTGAACGCGGCCGGCAACAGCTCGGCAATCACCGCCACGCCTTCGCTCAGCGGCAGATTCTTGGTGATGTCACGGGTCTTGTAGCGATAGACAAACGACAGGTGTGGCTGCGCCTTGACCGTCACCGCTTTGATGATGATCCGCTGCAGATCCGCCTCTTCACCCATGTACTTGGCCAGCACCAGTTTGATGAAGCCGTTGTGTTCGAGGCTGGTTTGCAGCAGCTCGATGAACTGGGTGTGGTGATCGGGTGCGGGCTTGAGGGAGGGGGCGGTAACGGACATGGAAAAGCGGCCTCGGACGGGCGAAATCGGGAATGGCGGGTATTTTAGGGGGGATGGCGCTTGGGGACACGTTCTTATTTACCCAACGGCACAAGAACTCAGCGCACTGCCTGGCCCCTGTGGGAGCGGGCTTGCTCGCGAAAGCGGCGTATCAGGCGACATCGATGTTGAATGTCAGACCGTATTCGCAAGCAAGCCCGCTCCCACACTGGCTCGGCGTAATCCGGCCATATGTATCAGACAGGCCTTGTTCAGCGGGACCGGAAAGAACCGCACCCAGACTCAGCCCAACACAATCAACCGATTGGGCAATTCATTCCTCACCTGCGTTACCGGCACGTGCACCTTGAGCAGTTCCCCACAGGCATCGATGCAGGTGACAAAGCCCTCGAGCGTGCGCCCCTGCCGCACCTGCTCGGTGAACGCGGCGACGATCGCGTCCCAGCTTTTGTTGTCCAGCCGCCGGGAAATCCCCTCGTCCACCAGAATCTCCACGTAGCGCTCGGCCTCGCAGACAAAGATCAGCATCCCGGTGCTGCCGACGGTGTGGTGCAGGTTCTGTTCGAGGAACTGCCGCCGCGCCAGATTCGATGCCCGCCAGTGGCGCACGCGGCGCGGGATCAGATGGGTGGTGATCTTCGGCAGGCGAAACAGCAGGCACAGGACGATGAACAGCCCCCATTGCACCAGCAACAGGCTGTGCATGGTCAGCCAGCCCGTCAGGTAATGGACGATGCCCGGCACCAGCAGCGCCAGCAGGCTGGCCCACAGCAGCGGAATGTACGCGTAGTCATCGGCGCGGGCTGCCAGCACGGTGACCAGTTCGGCGTCGGTGTCGCGCTCGACCCGGGCAATCGCCTCGGCGACTTTGCGTTGTTCGTGTTCAGTCAGTAATGCCATGTCGAAAAGTGCCTGATCATTATTGTTGTGTGTTCACCAGCCGCCGGACGAACCGCCGCCGCCGAAACTGCCCCCGCCGCCGCTGAAGCCCCCGCCTCCACCGCCACCGCCAAATCCACCACCGCCGAAACCGCCCCCGCCTCCGGAGCCGCCACGGCCGGCGGGAAGGATACCGAGCATCTGGCAGACAAACACGGTCAGGATGAACAACACCACCAGAAACACGAACAACAGCGGATGCCGCGAGACAAAATCACTCTGCGGATCACCGCTCGACTCGTACACCGTCGATGGCTCGTCCAGCGGATTGCCGCCGAGCACCACCAGCATCGCCGCCACACCGTCGCTGATGCCCTTGCTGAAATTGCCGGCCTTGAACGCGGGGGTGATCACTTGATGGATGATCACCGAACTCTGCGCATCGGTCAGCCGATCCTCCAGGCCATAGCCGACTTCGATGCGCAGTTTGCGCTCGTCACGGGCAACGATCAGCAGCGCGCCGTTGTTCTTGTCCTTCTGACCGATGCCCCAGTGCCGGCCCAGTTGCACGCCGTAATCCTCGATGGTGGTGCCCTGCAGATCAGGCACCGTGACCACCACCAGTTGCTCGCCGGTCGCCTGTTCATGCGCCTGCAATTGCTGGCTCAACTGGGCGCGCACCGAGGGCTCGATCATCTGCGCCTCGTCCACCACCCGCCCGCTCAGCGCCGGGAACGTCAATTCGGCCCGGGCGCTGAGGGCGAACAGCCACAGCATCAGCACCAGGCCTATCTTCAACACACGCATGGGCAACCTCGAATCAGAACTTCACTTCCGGGGCCTTTTCCGCGCCGGGGGTGGTGGCTTCGAAGGTTTCGCGAATCGGCAGATCGCTGTACATCACGCTGTGCCAGAGGCGCCCGGGAAAGGTGCGGATCTCGGTGTTGTATTTCTGCACCGCCAGAATGAAATCGCGCCGCGCCACGGCAATCCGGTTTTCCGTGCCTTCGAGCTGCGATTGCAGGGCGAGGAAGTTCTGGTTGGCTTTCAGATCCGGGTAGCGCTCGGACACCACCATCAAACGGCTGAGCGCACCGCTCAACTGATCTTGGGCCTGCTGGAACTGCTTGAGTTTTTCCGGGTTGTCGAGGGTGCTGGCATCGACCTGGATCGACGTCGCCTTGGCCCGCGCCTCGACCACGGCGGTCAGGGTCGCCTCCTCATGCTTGGCGTAGCCTCTGACGGTCTCCACCAGGTTGGGGATCAGGTCGGCACGGCGCTGGTACTGGTTCTGGACCTGGCCCCAGGCCGCCTTGGCCTGTTCATCGAGGGTCGGGATATTGTTGATGCCGCATGCGGTCAACAAAGTGGCAAGCACCAGCAGCGTGGCGACCTGCAGACGCGAGCGGTAGGTTGGACTGACATTCATCAAAGTGATGCTCCCTGGCATATTTCATAAAAAACCGACCGTGAAACCTTCTGCATCAGCGGTTGGGGCATAATCGGCCGCGCCACTGGATTGCAACGGGCCGATGGGCTAAAAAGAGGCCCTGCGCAAACGCAGCCGAGTGTCGGCGGGCGTTTTTGGCTCGGTCATTTTGAGCCTGCACCCGAACAACAATAGTCGCTCCCTAACTTTTGGCTGGCCGGCATTGCATTGCCGCTTGGGCCCTTGAGAAAAATATTCATGAAGAAGCTGTGTTTGCTGGGCCTGTTCGTCAGCCTGGCCAGTCATCAAGTATTGGCCGCCACGACCCCGGTACCCCTGGAAAACAAGGACGCGTTCATCAGCAATCTGATGAAACAAATGACCCTCGATGAAAAGATCGGCCAGTTGCGCCTGATCAGCATCGGCCCGGAAATGCCCCGTGAGTTGATCCGCAAAGAGATCGCTGCGGGCAACATCGGCGGTACGTTCAACTCGATCACCCGCCCGGAAAACCGTCCGATGCAGGACGCGGCGATGCGCAGTCGCCTGAAGATTCCGATGTTTTTTGCGTACGACGTGATCCACGGTCACCGTACGATTTTCCCGATTCCGCTGGCCCTGGCATCGAGCTGGGACATGGACGCCATCGGTCAGTCCGGGCGCGTTGCCGCCAAGGAAGCCGCGGCCGACAGCCTCGACATCACCTTCGCGCCGATGGTCGACATCTCCCGCGATCCGCGCTGGGGCCGCAGCTCCGAAGGGTTCGGTGAAGACACCTACCTGACCTCGCGCATTGCCAAAGTGATGGTCAAGGCCTATCAGGGCGACACGCCGAGCGCGGCTGACAGCATCATGGCCAGCGTCAAGCACTTCGCCCTGTATGGCGCGGTCGAGGGCGGGCGCGACTACAACGTCGTCGACATGAGCCCGGTGAAGATGTACCAGGACTACCTGCCACCGTACCGCGCGGCGATCGACGCCGGTGCCGGCGGGGTGATGGTGGCGTTGAACTCGATCAACGGCATTCCGGCCACCGCCAACACCTGGCTGATGAACGACCTGCTGCGCAAGGACTGGGGCTTCAAGGGCCTGGCCGTCAGCGACCACGGGGCGATCTTCGAGCTGATCAAGCACGGCGTGGCCGCCGACGGTCGTGAAGCGGCGAAACTGGCGATCAAGGCCGGCATCGACATGAGCATGAACGACACCCTGTACGGCAAAGAGCTGCCGGGGCTGCTCAAGTCCGGCGAGATCGAGCAGAAAGACATCGACAACGCCGTGCGCGAAGTGCTCGCCGCCAAGTACGACATGGGCCTGTTCAAGGATCCGTACCTGCGCATCGGCAAGGCCGAGGATGATCCGGCCGACACCTACGCCGAAAGCCGTCTGCACCGCGCCGAAGCGCGTGACGTCGCGCGGCGCAGCCTGGTGCTGCTGAAGAATCAGAACGACACCCTGCCGCTGAAGAAAGACGCGAAAGTCGCGCTGGTCGGCCCATTGGCCAAGGCGCCGATCGACATGATGGGCAGTTGGGCGGCGGCCGGTAAGCCGGCGCAATCGGTGACGCTGTTCGACGGTATGAGCTCAGTGATCGGCGACAAGGCGAATCTGATCTACGCCCGTGGCGCGAACATCACCAGCGACAAGAAGGTTCTGGATTACCTGAACTTCCTCAACTTCGACGCCCCGGAAGTGGTCGATGATCCGCGCCCGGCCAACGTGTTGATTGACGAAGCGGTGAAAGCCGCCAAGGACGCTGACGTGATCGTCGCCGCCGTTGGCGAGTCCCGTGGCATGTCCCACGAGTCCTCCAGCCGCACCGACCTGAACATCCCGGAAAATCAGCGCGAGCTGATCCGGGCCCTGAAAGCCACCGGCAAACCACTGGTACTGGTACTGATGAACGGCCGTCCGCTGACCATCCTCGAAGAGAACCAGTCGGCTGATGCGATTCTGGAAACCTGGTTCAGCGGCACCGAGGGCGGTAACGCGATCGCCGACGTGCTGTTCGGCGACTACAACCCTTCGGGCAAACTGCCGGTGACGTTCCCGCGTTCCGTGGGCCAGATCCCGACCTACTACAACCACCTGAGCATTGGCCGGCCGTTCACGCCGGGCAAACCGGGCAACTACACCTCGCAGTATTTCGATGACACCACCGGTCCCCTGTTCCCGTTCGGTTACGGCCTGAGCTACACCCGGTTCACGCTGAGCGACATGGCGCTGTCGTCAACCACGCTGAACAAGACCGGCAAGCTCGATGCCAGTGTCACCCTGAAAAATACCGGCAAACGTGACGGCGAAACCGTGGTACAGCTGTACATCCAGGACGTCGCCGGTTCGATGATTCGCCCGGTGAAAGAACTGAAGAACTTCCAGAAAGTCATGCTCAAGGCCGGCGAACAGAAAGTCGTGCACTTCACCATCACCGAGGATGACCTGAAGTTCTACAACGCCCAGCTCAAGTACGCAGCCGAGCCTGGCAAGTTCAACGTGCAGATCGGCCTGGATTCGCAGGATGTGACGCAGCAGAGTTTTGAGTTGCTGTAATTATTCAGGCAACACATAAACCCCTGTAGGAGTGAGCCTGCTCGCGATAGCGGTCTATCAGCCAGATCAATGCTGAATGACACGACGCCATCGCGAGCAGGCTCACTCCCACATTTGGTTTTGGTGTGTGGCTGCTAGCCGCGTCTGTCGAGGATATTGACCACCAACCGATCCACCCAGCCCCAAACCCGCTGCTTCACCCGCCGCCACAACGGCCGGCGCTGCCACTCCTCCAGACTGACCTGCTGGCTCAGACCGAAATCCTTCTCGAAACTCTGCACCACCGCTGCCGTCAACGACGGGTCCAGCGCTTCCAGGTTCGCCTCCAGATTGAAGCGCAGGTTCCAGTGATCGAAGTTGCACGAACCGATGCTCACCCACTCGTCCACCAACACCATTTTCAGGTGCAGGAAGCACGGCTGATATTCGAAGATCTGCACCCCGGCCTTGAGCAGGCGCGGGTAGTAGCGATGGCCGGCGTAACGCACCGACGGGTGATCGGTACGCGGCCCGGTCAGCAATAACCGCACGTCGACACCACGGGCAGCGGCCTTGCGCAGCGAGCGGCGGATGTTCCAGGTCGGCAGGAAATACGGGGTGGCCATCCAGATGCGTTTCTGCCCGCTGTTCAGTGCACGAAACAGCGACTGCAGAATGTCGCGATGCTGACGGGCATCGGCATAGGCCACACGGCCCATGCCCTCGCCCATGTCCGGAACCTTGGGCAAGCGTGGCAGGCCGACATGCGCCGACGGTTTCCACGCCCGGCGATGGCGGTTGGCGATCCATTGGCGGTCGAACAGCACTTGCCAGTCCAGCACCAGCGGGCCGCTGATTTCCACCATCACTTCGTGCCATTCGCTGCTGTCCTGCCCCGGCGTCCAGAACTCATCGGTGACACCGGTGCCACCGACCACCGCCAGACGCTGATCGACCAGCAGCAATTTGCGGTGATCGCGATAGAAGTTGCCGACCCAGCGCCGCCAGTTCAGGCGATTGTAGAAACGCAGTTCGACCCCGGCTTTGGTCAGGCGCTGACGCAGGTGCAGGGTAAACGCGAGGCTGCCGTAGTCATCGAACAGGCAGCGTACCCGCACTCCGCGCTCGGCGGCCTGGACCAGCGCCTGAACCACGGCCTCGGCACAAGCGCCCGCCTCCACCAGATACAACTCCAGTTCGACCTGCTCCTCGGCGCGGGCAATTTCCACCAGCATGCGCGGGAAGAATTGCGGGCCGTCGATCAACAGTTCGAACCGGTTGCCGTCACGCCACGGAAACACCGCGCCGCGCATGTCAGCGCGCCGTGAAAATCAGCACCGCACCCACCGGTACCGACAGACTGATGGCCGACAGGCCGGCCAGGTCGCGCAGGGTTTCCAGCCCCGGCGCCAGATCGAAATCCTCGGCGTTGATCACCAACGGCTCCAGGGTCACCACTTGAAAACGCCGGTCGTCGAGACGGGTGGCCAGCAACTCTGCCGGGTATTCATGTTGCTTGCCGTGCAGGTTGACGGTCAGCGGCAGACGCAATTCCAGCTGCGCACCGGGGGCCAGATCGTTGATCGGGCGCAGGTCGATCCGGGTGCTGATGGTCGCTTCGGGGAATTGCTCGATCTGGAACAGCTCCTTGCGCATGCGCTCGTCGCGCAGCGGGATGCCGCTGTTGATCGAATCCAGCTCGACTTCGACTTCAGCGCGGCCATCCGGATCGACCTTGCCGTGCAGCACCAGAAAGCGCTGCACTTCAGAAATGTGGGCGTTTTTCGTGCTGACGAACGACAGCCGCGACGACTCGCCATCCAGATACCAGTTGGCCTGCGCCGGCAGCGCGGCGGCAGTCAGCAGCAGACTGGCGAAGGTTGTATAGAGGGAGCGGTTGAACATTGAATACTCGTGGGGGCGATAAACCTGCACGAACCTTAACCGCCCACGCCGTTATTGCAAACTGATCGCCGCAAATCTATCGATTGGTGAAACCTCCTGTGGGAGCTGGCTTGCTCGCAAAGGCGGTGAGTCAGTCAACACAAATACTGAATGGCACACCACATTCGCGAGCAAGCCCGCTCCCACAGGGTTATCTATTGACTTGAGGATTGAGGCGGCAGCCCTGGCGTTCGCCCAGCCACTGGGCACGATTGCTGCGGCCCATGCCGCTGACGGTGATGGTTTTGCTCGCGCTGTCATCGCTAAAGTGGCTGGTTGGCAGCCACTGTTTCACATAACCCCGGCAGTATTCGGCATCGTTGTTCATCACGTAACGACACGAACAATATTCCTTGGCCGTGTACGCGCTGATGATGTCGGGGAACGCCCAGAGGTTTTCCCGTTCGAGCCAGATCCAGCCGAGCAGCACGATCAGCGCCAGCAGCAACACCCGCTTCAACAGTTTCATGGCTGCACCGCCTTGAGTACGCGTTTGAGCAGTTCGTTATGGCGATAGTTGCCGTCGCGATCATCGGCGTAACGCACGATCACCAGTTTCTCGCTGGGGATCACATACAGCGCCTGGCCCCAGTGGCCGAGGGCGGCGAAGGTGTCGGGCGGCGCGTCGGGCCACGGCGCGGCGGCGCCATCCGCCGGGCGATTGAGCCACCACTGACCACCGGGCACCGCTTCGTCCTGATGCGCCTTGTAGCCGGCAAAGGCAGTGCGGTTGAAAGCGACCCAATCCTTGGGCAGCAATTGCCGGTCGTGCCAACGTCCGTCGCGAGCCATCAGCAGACCGACCCGCGCCAGATCCCGCGCCGTGAGATAGGCATAAGAGGACGCGACAAACGTACCGCCGGCATCGGTTTCCCACACGGCGTGGCGGATGCCCAGCGGCTCGAACAACGCGGTCCATGGATAGTCGGGATAACGCTGCGGGCCCACCATGTTCTTCAGCGCCGCCGCCAGCAGATTGCTGTCGCCACTGGAGTAACGGAACGTCTGCCCCGGCGGCGCATAAGCGTCGTGATTGGCAGTGAACGCGGGCATGTCGCGGTGCCCACGGGTGTAGAGCATCGCCACCACCGAGGATTTCAGCGGCGCGTATTCGTAGTCTTCCTGCCAGTCCAGCCCGGAAGCCCAGTGCAGCAGATCCGCCACGGTGATCGTGGGGTGTTGTTCCAGCGCCGGATAAAACTTCGCGACCGGATCATCCAGTTTGAACAGGCCTTCGCCATAGGCCACACCCAGCACGGTGGCCATCAGGCTTTTGCTGATCGACCAGGTCAGGTGCGGGGTCTCGGCACGGGTCGGGCCGGCGTAGCGTTCGTAGATCAACTGGCTGTCGCGGATGATCAGCAGCGCGTCCGTGCGGATGCCCTGGCGGGTAGTGTCGTCGCGGGGTGGGAAGGCGTAGGTCTCCAATGCCTCGACCGCTGCGCCGCTGATTTTTGCGTCAGTCGGCCATTGCTCACCGGGCCATTGTTCGGCCTGGACCGTGAAGCTGATCAGCAGCAGAAACAGGGACAGGCTTTTGCGCATGGTGAGGGCTCTTGGGGAGAACCTGCTGAGGGTAGTCTTGCCACATGACAGATGTGTGGTGTTTTTGCCGCCGCCTTCGCGAGCAAGCCCGCTCCCACATTTGAAACGCATTCCAAGGGTGGGAGCGGGCTTGCTCGCGAAGAGGCCAGTCAGCCCACCGCCAAAGCCTTGGCCAAGCGTTTGGCCCGCGCGCCGGCCGCCAACTGCATCACTCCCTGATCACGCTGCCACATCTGCGCCCACTCCGGACTACCCTCGGCCAACGCCTGATCGATCTCGCCCTTCAGCGCATCAAACTGCGCAAACAAACCGCCCAACAGCACATGCCCGGCCGGGTTGTTCGGTGGCTGGCGACTCGCTTCCGCGCACCCGGCCAACAGCGCCAGCAAGCGCAACAGCAGCGGCTGCGACCAGCCGCTGTCCTGACCGACACCGTACAGCCACGCGGTCATCGCGCTCAGCACATAGACATCTTCCAGGCTACGAAACGGCTTCACATAAGCGTCCCAGCCATCGCCCGCGAGCAATTCGCACAACGCGCCGTCCAGATGCAGCCGACCGTGACTGATGTCCGGCATCAGCGGCAGCGCTGGGAGTTTTTCCACACGCACGCCGGGTTCGCCGGGATAGACCACCGCCAGACTCAGGCGCGGCGTTTCGCCGGGTTCTTCACTGCGCGCGGCGACGAGCAGCCAGTCCGCCGCGTCCCCGGCGGTGACGAAATCCTTTCGCCCGTTGAGGCGCAAATCCGTCAGGCGCGTCTGCATGTCCGCCGGGCGCAGGCTGCGCTGCTCGGTCGCACACAACGCGCCAAGACTCGGCGGCGCGCTCGGCCAGAGCATGCGCAACGCCGCCTGATACCCCACCAGAAACGCCAGCCCCGGCGTCGCCATGCGCCGCCCTCCGGCCACCGCCAGTTCGAACGGCGTCACGTTGCCCAATTGATGCAGCAAGGTAGCGAAACCTTCCGCCAGATCAGTCACGGCGGGCAGGCGTTCATGGCTTTCGAGCAGGCTGGGCCAGGGCATAAGAGGCTCCTTGAGGGCTGTCATACAAGCATCACCAAACGTTCACGGTGATGACACCGGGGCTACATAGCCTGACTTTGCACAACATGGCTGCATAAAGAAAGTCGATCGGCTGCAACCCACGACGGGTTCAAGGCCCGTACGGAGATTCAAATGACTCAGATCGCCCGCATCAGCGACACCGGCAATGAACGCCGCCTGCAAGCCGAACGCCTGATCGGCGCCGAGGCCTTGCAGCAAGCCCAGGCCTTGCGCTTCAGCGTATTCAGCGGCGAGTTCAACGCCAAGCTGAAAGGCGCGGAACTGGGTCTGGACATGGATGACTATGATGTTCACTGCAGCCACATCGGCGTGCGTGACCTGAACACCGGGCGTCTGGTCGCCACCACCCGTTTGCTCGATCACACCGCCGCCAGCAGCCTGGGCAAGTTCTACAGCGAAGAAGAATTCAGTCTGCATGGCCTCGCCCATCTGCAAGGCCCGATCCTCGAAATCGGCCGCACCTGCGTCGACCCGGCCTACCGCAACGGCGGCACCATCGCCGTGCTCTGGGGTGAACTGGCCGAAGTGTTGAATCAGGGCGGCTACAGCTACCTGATGGGTTGCGCGAGCATTCCGATGCAGGATGGCGGCGTGCAGGCCCACGCGATCATGCAGCGTCTGCGCGAGCGTTATCTGTGCACCGAACACCTGCGCGCCGAGCCGAAGAATCCCCTGCCGTCGCTGGATATTCCATCGAACGTGATCGCCGAAATGCCACCGCTGCTCAAGGCCTACATGCGCCTGGGTGCGAAGATCTGCGGCGAGCCGTGCTGGGACGAAGACTTCCAGGTCGCCGACGTGTTCATCCTGCTCAAGCGCGACGAACTCTGCCCACGCTACGCCAAGCACTTCAAGGCGGCCGTGTGATGAGCCGGTTGCGCGTGTACGCGCGGATCACGCGGGTGCTGCTGGTGGTGGCGCTGGGCTTGACCATGGCCAGCGTCTTCGGCGTGTTCGAACGTCTGGGCCTGGCGCACTCGATGCAACGTCGGCAGCGCTGGTCGCGGTTTTTCATGGCGCGTTTGAGCAATGCCCTGCCCTTTCGCGTGACCGTGCACGGCGACCTGCCGAAGCAGCCGATGCTGTGGGTCAGCAATCATGTGTCATGGACTGACATTCCGCTGCTGGGCATGCTCACGCCGCTGTCGTTTCTGTCCAAGGCCGAAGTACGCACTTGGCCGGTGGCCGGCTGGCTGGCGGCGAAGGCCGGCAGTCTGTTCATCCGTCGCGGTTCGGGTGACAGCCAGTTGATCCGCAAACAGATGACCCGTCACCTGCAAACGCAACATCCGTTGCTGATGTTCCCGGAAGGCACCACCACCGATGGCCGCTCGCTGCGCACCTTTCATGGTCGCCTGCTGTCGGCGGCGATTGATTCGGAGGTGATGCTGCAACCGGTGGCGATCCGTTATCTGCGCAATGGCGAAATCGACGCGCTGGCGCCGTTCATTGGTGACGATGATCTGCTGTCGCATCTGATGCGTCTGTTCAGCCACGACTGCGGCGATGTCGAAGTGCATCTGCTCAAGCCGATCGCCTGTCAGGGCCGCGAACGTGCGGCGCTGGCGTTCGAAGCGCAGCAGGCGGTGCAGAAGGCGTTGTTTGGTGATATCGCCAAAGCGGCCGAACCGCGTCGCGCCGGCGAATTGATCGCTGCCTGAAACACAGATCCCCCCTGTGGGAGCGGGCTTGCTCGCGAAAGCGGTGGTTCAGCCAATGCACATGTTGAATGACCTACCGCATTCGCGAGCGAGCCCGCTCCCACAGGGGGTTACTGCGTTGCCGACGTTTGTGCAAATTCTTGAAGCTGCGGATAGAACAAGCGGAAATCCTCACTCAGCGGTTCATACAAGCGCCGTAATTCCTGCATCGCCCCCGCCAGCTCCTCAGGCCGGGTCAGGCGGCGGGAGATCCCGCGCAGCACCTGCTCCAACACTTCAAACTCTTGATACGAACCCAGCCAGTCATTGGCAACCATGTGCGGCGCGATTTTCGCCAGGCGTTCGGGCAATTGCCGCTCATTCGACAGCACCCGGTACACGTCACGGGTGAACTGCTGCAGCGGTTGATCGGCGTACAGCGTCCAGTCGCGGGCCAGGCAATGGTCGAAAAACACATCGAGGACAATCCCCGCGTAACGCCGCCGGGTCTCGGTGAAACGCCCGAGGGCGATGTCCACCAACGGATGGCGATCGGTGAACACATCAATCCGCCGATGCAACTGAATCGCCGCTTCAATCTGGGGTGCAAATTGCCCTTGCAGGCGTCCTTTGACGAAATCGCCATACAGACTGCCGAGTAATTGCTCGGGGTGCTGGCCTCCGAGGTGTAAATGTGCGAGATAGTTCATGGGCGCAGCTTAGCACTGCGCGCTTTCATCGTTACAGCACACGTATCGTTATAACCCGATATACCGATTTATGCGGTCGTCAGATCAAATTCATATTGGTATATCGCGAAATACCGATTTAAAGTTCGCCTCATCGCGATATAGCGCTACACATCACGAGCATAAAGCCATGAACCTCGACCTCGACGAAATAATAAAAGCCCTGGCACACCCAGTACGGCGAGACATTCTCATCTGGCTGAAAGACCCCAAAGCCCAGTTTCCTGAGCAGATACACAACCACGAGTACGGCATCTGCGCCGGGCAGATCGATCAACGCTGCGGCCTGTCGCAGTCGACCGTCTCCGCCCATCTGGCGACCCTGCAACGCGCAGGTCTGATCAGCAGCCAGAAAGCCGGCCAGTGGCACTTCTTCAAACGCAACGAGGACGTGATCCAGGCGTTCCTCGACGCCATCGTCAAAGAGCTCAGCGCTCCCACAAGGAATTGATTCAAATGCCCCTCTCGCTACTCATTCTGGCCTTGAGCGCCTTCGCCATCGGCACCACCGAGTTCGTCATCATGGGCCTGCTGCCCGATGTGGCGGCCGACCTCGGTGTGTCGATTCCCGGCGCCGGCTGGCTGGTGACCGGTTACGCCCTGGGCGTGGCCATCGGTGCGCCGTTCATGGCACTGGCCACTGCCAGACTGCCGCGCAAGGCCGCACTGGTAGCGCTGATGGGCATTTTCATCGTCGGTAACCTGCTGTGTGCCATCGCCAGTGACTACAACGTGCTGATGTTTGCCCGTGTCGTCACGGCGCTGTGCCATGGTGCGTTCTTCGGTATCGGTTCTGTGGTAGCCGCCGGGCTGGTCGCGCCGAACAAACGCGCATCGGCCGTGGCGCTGATGTTCACCGGGCTAACCCTGGCCAACGTGCTCGGTGTACCGCTGGGCACGGCGCTGGGCCAGGAAGCCGGCTGGCGCTCGACCTTCTGGGCGGTGACCGTGATTGGTGTAGTGGCGCTGATCGGTCTGATCCGCTTCCTGCCGGCCAAACGTGACGAGGAAAAACTCGACATGCGCGCCGAACTCGCCGCCCTCAAAGGCGCCGGCATCTGGCTGTCGCTGAGCATGACCGCGCTGTTCGCCGCGTCGATGTTCACCCTCTTCACCTATGTCGCGCCGCTGCTCGGTGATGTCACCGGTGTCTCGCCAAAAGGCGTGACCTGGACCCTGCTGCTGATCGGCCTCGGTCTGACGGTGGGCAACATCATCGGCGGCAAGCTGGCGGACAAGCGTCTCGGCGCGACCCTGATCGGCGTGTTCGTGGCGATGGCGGTGGTTTCCACCGTGCTGAGCTGGACCAGCGTCGCGCTGATCCCGACGGAGATCACCCTGTTCCTCTGGGCCACCGCTTCGTTTGCCGCCGTCCCGGCGCTGCAAGTCAACGTGGTGACCTTCGGCAAGGCCGCACCGAACCTGGTGTCGACCCTGAACATCGGCGCTTTCAACATCGGCAACGCCCTGGGCGCCTGGGTCGGTGGCAGCGTCATCGCCCACGGTTTCGGCCTGACCAGCGTGCCCCTGGCCGCCGCCGCGCTGGCCGTGCTCGCGCTGCTGGTGACCCTGATCACTTTCCGTCAGAACGGCGATGCCGGCCTGGCCCCTGCTACCCACTGATTAACCACTTCACTGACGAGGGTTGTACACATGGCAACTATTTTCGATCCGATCAAACTGGGCGACCTTGAGCTGTCCAACCGCATCATCATGGCTCCGCTGACCCGCTGCCGCGCCGACGAAGGCCGCGTGCCGAACGCGCTGATGGCTGAATACTACGTACAGCGCGCGTCGGCTGGCCTGATCCTGTCCGAAGCCACTTCGGTGACGCCGATGGGCGTCGGCTACCCGGACACCCCGGGCATCTGGTCCAACGACCAGGTGCGCGGCTGGACCAACGTGACCAAAGCCGTGCACGCTGCCGGCGGCAAGATCGTCCTGCAACTGTGGCACGTCGGCCGCATCTCGCATCCGTCGTACCTCAACGGCGAAACCCCGGTCGCGCCGAGCGCCATCCAGCCTAAAGGTCACGTCAGCCTGGTGCGTCCATTGGCCGACTATCCGACCCCGCGAGCTCTGGAAACCGCTGAAATCGCCGAGATCGTCGAGGCCTACCGCACCGGTGCCGAAAACGCCAAAGCCGCCGGTTTCGACGGCGTGGAAATCCACGGCGCCAACGGCTACCTGCTCGACCAGTTCCTGCAAAGCAGCACCAACCAGCGCACCGACAACTACGGTGGCTCCCTGGAAAACCGTGCGCGTCTCCTGCTGGAAGTGACTGACGCAGCGATCGACGTCTGGGGCGCCGGCCGTGTCGGCGTGCACTTGGCACCCCGCGCCGATTCCCATGACATGGGCGACGACAATCTGGCCGAGACCTTCACTTATGTGGCTCGCGAGCTGGGCAAGCGCGGCATCGCCTTCATCTGCTCCCGCGAGAAAGAAGGCGCCGACAGCCTCGGCCCACAGCTGAAAGAAGCTTTCGGCGGCGCGTACATCGCCAACGAACGCTTCACCAAGGACAGCGCCAATGCGTGGCTGGCTGAAGGCAAGGCTGACGCGGTAGCGTTCGGCGTACCGTTCATTGCCAACCCGGATCTGCCGGCACGCCTGAAGGCCGACGCACCGCTGAATGACGCACGTCCTGAGTTGTTCTACGCGAAAGGCCCGGTCGGTTATATCGATTATCCAACGCTGTAAACAACAACAACTAACAAGTAAGCCCCGCCTCGAAAGAGGCGGGGCTTTTTTATTTTCATACATTTAAAGATTCGCCATCAGAACAATATAAACCTAAGCTCCGCCCAGCAACTCATCAATTACAACCCACCAACTTAATCAAGCAAGGTTATATAAAAATGAATGATATAGATCCAAACAAACTTACATTCCTTCTGCAAATCACCAATGCCACGGACTCTACTTTCTGGCTTGAGGATTCCTCTGCAAAGCACCCACCCCTGACGCGTATCGACAAGATCCTCCCCTACCAGACCGTCTTCATGATGTTTGAAGGAGATCCTCATCTGAAGCAGGACATCGTTATTGATTACGATATCAAAAAGGAGGTATTCAGCACTTACGTCTGCTACACCAACTACAAACAGAAAGTACAATTCGACACTACGCTCAGTTATTGCTACCGACAAATGGCGGGGCACCGGCCTCCAAAGGTCGAACTCTTCTGGGATACCAATGCTTTCTCTATTGGCGCCGAACCCATCACCTGCGGCGCGGCATTGGAAAATGAAAACCCGGTTTACCCTTACAGCTATAAGATGATCGCATTCATGACGCCATCGGCCTGATAGAGAGTTTACTGCTCATGCAGTAACGGTACGGACAATGCTGACATTATAAAGGCGCGAGCAAACTCAAGGCCGTGGCTCAAGACCATCGGAAGTAACGCAGCCTGGTGGTGAGGATCGGGCAAAGGGAACTCAGAAACGAAACGGATCGGTTGGTGCGTATCGGCTGCTCGGCGCCCTTTTAGCCCGAGTCGTTAACATTCATTCACACAGTCGACACAAAACCCCTACAAAATACGTAGCTCGCTACCTATCAACCTGGCCAACGTACGTATATAAAAGCACCCATTACAAAAAGACTTGAAGCAGGGACATTTCCCCCGCTTCAAGTCTTGACACGGATAGATTCAATTACGCATTTTGTTTCATTTGCGCAGGCTGGGGCTCAGGCGCAGCATATCCAGTCCTGTATCGACCCAGCGCTCGGCTTCGGCATGCAATTGAAAGCTGTCCGGCGCCAACAGCCATCCATACAGGAGGCCATCGATATACGCATGAATGCTGATGGCCGCCCGGGCAGTGTCGAGATCTTCCGGCAACTGGCCGCGATTGACCGCATTACGCAGGGTCAGACCGATGCGCAGGTTGCAATCGAGACTGGCCGTGCGGCGCTGCTGGCGCAGATCGCACATTTCATCGGTGAATTCGCACTTATGAAACAGAATCTCGTTGATGCGACGGGTCTTCGGATCCAGGGCTACCTGATGAAACAGATGGATCAACAGCTTGCGCATGCACCCCAACGGGTCGAGTTCGTCCTCGCTCTCGCTGGCCTTGGCCAATTCATCCAGCGGTTCATGCAGGCTGTCGAGCATCGCCTGCACCAGATCGGCCTTGTTGCTGAAATGCCAATAGATGGCACCGCGCGTAACGCCGGCCATCGTCGCGATATCCGCCAGGGTCGTGCGGGCCACGCCCCTTTCATAAAACGCTTTCTCGGCCGCTTCGAGAATCTGGCTGCGCGTTTCCTGAGCTTCCTCTTTGGTACGACGGACCATGGCAGTAAAACCTCAAACAGGATGTTTCAGGGATGGCTGAATATCCGCTGAATAAAGAGGGGGCTGATCTCTCACGAATCGGCTCCCCGGCCTACAATTTCAAACCTTGCGACGCATTTTGTAACAGGGTGGGTACGACGCCAAGCTATTTACAAACAACCATGAACGTAAGTATATTCCTTAGCAAGCTACTTATCCACTCGACCCGATTTTTTTACCCTTTCACACTTCTTGTGCGCAATGTGCGCGCCTGACCCGAGGATCTTCATGCAATTCAAGCCAGCTGTTACCGCTCTGGTCACTGCCGTCGCCCTGGCATCGCTGCTCAGCGGATGTAAAAAGGAAGAAGCGGCCCCAGCCGCTCCGCCTCCTCAGGTCGGCGTCGTCACCCTGCAACCACAAGCGTTCACCCTCACGTCGGAACTGCCGGGGCGCACCAGTGCGTACCGCATCGCTGAAGTTCGACCACAGGTCAACGGCATCATTCTCAAACGTCTGTTCAAGGAAGGCGGCGACGTCAAAGCCGGCCAGCAGCTGTATCAGATCGATCCGGCAGTCTATGAAGCGACCCTGAAAAGCGCCGAAGCCAACCTGCGTTCGACCAAGTCGATCTCCGACCGCTACAAGCAACTGGTCGACGAGCAGGCCGTGAGCCGCCAGGAATACGACACCGCCGTGGCCAATCGCATGGAATCGGAAGCGTCGTTGCAGAGTGCGCAGATCAACGTGAAATACACCAAGGTCTACGCGCCGATCTCCGGCCGTATCGGCCGTTCTTCGGTGACCGAAGGCGCACTGGTCAGCAATGGTCAGGCCGACGCGATGGCGACGATCCAGCAACTGGACCCGATCTACGTCGACGTTACCCAGTCCTCGGTTGAGCTGCTGGAACTGCGCCGCGAGCTGGAAAGCGGTCGCCTGCAGAAGGCCGGCGACAACTCGGCAGCGGTCAAGTTGACCCTTGAGGACGGCAGCCAATACAAGCTCGACGGTAAGCTGGAATTCTCCGAAGTATCGGTTGATCCGACTACCGGTTCCGTGACCCTGCGCGCCGTGTTCCCGAACCCGGATCACACCCTGTTGCCAGGCATGTTCGTCCGCGCCCAGTTGCAGGCCGGGGTCAACGCCGCGGCCATTCTGGCGCCGCAACAAGGCGTGACCCGTGACCTCAAGGGCACTCCGACCGCACTGGTCGTCGGCCCGGATAACAAGGTTGAACTGCGTCAGCTCAAGGCCAGCCGTACCGTTGGCAGCCAGTGGCTGATCGAAGATGGCCTGAAAGCCGGCGATCGTCTGATCACCGAAGGCCTGCAATACGTTCGCCCAGGTGCTCAGGTCAACCCGACCGAAGCGACCAACGTAGCCAAGAACCCGGCCCCCGCTCAAGCAGCTGACAAAGCCGCTGGCGGCAAAGGGGAGTAACTCATGTCGAAATTTTTTATCGACCGTCCGATTTTCGCCTGGGTAATTGCCCTGGTGATCATGTTGGTCGGGGCACTATCGATCCTGAAATTGCCAATCAACCAGTACCCGAGCATTGCACCGCCGGCCATCGCGATCTCCGTGACCTACCCGGGCGCTTCGGCGCAAACCGTGCAGGACACCGTGGTCCAGGTGATCGAGCAGCAGCTCAACGGTATCGACAACCTGCGTTATGTGTCCTCGGAAAGTAACTCCGACGGCAGCATGACCATCACCGCGACCTTCGAGCAAGGCACCAACTCCGACACCGCGCAGGTTCAGGTTCAGAACAAGCTGAACCTGGCCACCCCGCTGCTGCCGCAGGAAGTGCAGCAACAGGGTATCCGCGTGACCAAGGCAGTGAAGAACTTCCTGCTGGTGATCGGCGTGGTGTCGCGTGACGGCAGCATGACCAAGGACGACCTGTCCAACTACATCGTGTCGAACATGCAGGACCCGATCTCGCGGACCGCCGGTGTCGGTGACTTCCAGGTCTTCGGTGCCCAGTACGCGATGCGCATCTGGCTCGATCCGGCCAAGCTGAACAAGTACAACCTGACGCCGTCTGATGTCAGCGCCGCGATCTCGGCGCAGAACGTCCAGGTGTCTTCCGGTCAGCTCGGCGGTTTGCCGGCGCTGCCTGGCCAGCAACTGAACGCTACGATCATCGGCAAGACCCGTCTGCAGACTGCCGAGCAGTTCAAGGCGATCCTGCTGAAGGTCAATCAGGACGGCTCCCAGGTCCGTGTCGGCGACGTGGCCGACGTCGGTCTGGGTGGTGAAAACTCGAGTATTTCTGCGCAGTTCAACGGCAGCCCGGCGTCCGGTCTGGCGGTAAAACTGGCCAACGGCGCCAACGCCCTCGACACCGCCAAAGCGCTGCGCAAGACGATTGACGACCTCAAGCCGTTCTTCCCGCAAGGCATGGAAGTGGTGTTCCCGTATGACACCACTCCGGTCGTGACCGAGTCGATCAAGGGTGTGGTTGAAACCCTGGTCGAAGCGATCGTGCTGGTGTTCCTGGTGATGTTCCTGTTCCTGCAGAACTTCCGCGCCACCGTCATCACCACGATGACCGTGCCGGTGGTATTGCTCGGTACGTTCGGCATCCTCGCCGCCGCCGGTTTCAGCATCAACACCCTGACCATGTTCGGTATGGTGCTGGCCATCGGCTTGCTGGTGGACGACGCCATCGTCGTGGTGGAAAACGTCGAGCGGGTGATGGCCGAAGAAGGCCTGTCACCGAAGGAAGCGACCAAGAAGTCGATGGGTCAGATCCAGGGTGCCCTGGTCGGTATCGCCCTGGTGCTGTCGGCGGTACTGCTGCCGATGGCGTTCTTCAGCGGTTCCACCGGTGTGATCTACAAGCAGTTCTCGATCACCATCGTCTCGGCCATGGCCCTGTCGGTAATGGTTGCACTGATCTTCACCCCGGCACTCTGCGCGACCATGCTCAAGCCGATTGCCAAGGGTGACCACGGCACGCCGAAAAAAGGTTTCTTCGGCTGGTTCAACCGCAATTTCGATCGCGGTGTCAGAAGTTATGAGCGCGGTGTCGGCAACATGCTGTCGCGCAAAGCCCCGTACCTGCTGGCGTACCTGCTGATCGTCGTCGGCATGATCTGGCTGTTCACCCGCATTCCAACCGCGTTCCTGCCGGAAGAAGACCAGGGCGTACTGTTCGCCCAGGTGCAAACCCCGGCCGGTTCCAGTGCGGAACGTACTCAAGTCGTGATCGACGAGATGCGTACCTACCTGCTGGATAAAGAAGCGGGTGCGGTGTCCTCGGTGTTCACCGTGAACGGCTTCAACTTTGCCGGTCGTGGTCAGAGCTCGGGTCTGGCGTTCATCATGCTCAAGCCGTGGCACGAGCGTGATTCGGGCAACAGCGTGTTTGCCCTGGCACAGCGGGCGCAGCAACACTTCTTCAGTTTCCGCGATGCGATGGTGTTTGCGTTCGCCCCGCCTGCGGTACTGGAATTGGGTAACGCCACCGGTTTCGACGTGTTCCTGCAGGACCGCGCCGGCATCGGTCACGAAAAACTGATGGAAGCCCGTAACCAGTTCCTCGGCATGGCCGCGCAGAGCAAGGTGCTCTACCAGGTGCGTCCGAACGGTCTGAACGACGAGCCGCAATACCATCTGGAAATCGACGATGAGAAAGCCCAGGCCCTGGGTCTGAGCCTCTCCGACATCAACAGCACCCTGTCGATCTCCTTCGGTAGTAGCTACGTCAACGACTTCATCGACCGTGGTCGGGTGAAGAAGGTGTATGTGCAAGGTCAGGCCGGTGCGCGCATGAGCCCTGAAGACCTGAAAAAGTGGTACGTGCGCAACAGCGCCGGGACCATGGTGCCGTTCTCCGCGTTCGCCAAGGGCGAGTGGATCTACGGTTCGCCGAAACTGGCCCGTTACAACGGCGTCGAAGCGATGGAAGTGCTCGGTTCTCCGGCGCCGGGTTACTCCACCGGTGAAGCGATGGCCGAAGTCGAAGCGATTGCCAAGAAGCTGCCGGCCGGTGTCGGTATCTCCTGGACCGGTCTGTCCTACGAGGAACGTCTGTCGGGCTCGCAAGCGCCAGCGCTGTACGCCCTGTCGCTGCTGATGGTGTTCCTGTGTCTGGCGGCGTTGTATGAAAGCTGGTCGATTCCGATCGCGGTCATGCTCGTGGTACCGCTGGGGATCATCGGTGCGCTGATGGCCACCAGCCTGCGCGGGCTGTCCAACGACGTGTACTTCCAGGTGGGCCTGTTGACGACCATCGGTCTTGCGGCTAAAAACGCCATTCTGATCGTCGAGTTCGCCAAGGAGCTGCATGAACAAGGGCGCAGTCTGCGCGATGCGGCGATCGAAGCGTGCCGCATGCGTCTGCGACCGATCATCATGACCTCGCTGGCGTTCGTCCTCGGTGTAGTACCGCTGGCGATCTCCACCGGTGCCGGTTCGGGTAGCCAGCACGCGATCGGTACTGGCGTGATTGGCGGTATGCTCACGGCCACGATCCTGGCGATCTTCTGGGTCCCACTGTTCTTCGTCACGGTTTCGTCCATCGGCCAGCGTAAAATCGCCGACCCGGACGAGACGACTGAAACTCCTAAAGAGGCTGGCCAATGAGCAAGTCGCTACTCTCCATCGCAGTCGCCGCCTTCGTGCTGAGCGGTTGCTCGCTGATCCCCGATTATCAGCAGCCTGAAGCACCGGTCGCGGGCCAGTACCCGCAGGGGCCGGCGTACTCGCCGGCCCAGGCGCCGGCGCAAGCCGCTGCCGAACAGGGCTGGAAGCAGTTTTTCCATGACCCGGCCCTGCAACAGCTGATCCAGGTATCACTGGAAAACAACCGCGACCTGCGTGTCGCGGCGCTGAACATCGACGCCTATGCGGCTCAATACCGCATCCAGCGTGCCGACCTGTTCCCGGCGGTTTCGGCCAATGCCAGCGGCAGCCGTCAGCGGGTTCCGGCCCGTGCCTCGCAGACCGGTGAAGCGAACATCAGCAGTTCCTACACCGCGACCGTCGGCATCAGCGCCTACGAACTCGACCTGTTCGGTCGGGTGCGCAGCCTGAGCGAACAAGCGCTGCAACAATACTTCGCCACCGAAGAAGCGCGCCGCAGCACGCAGATCAGTCTGGTGGCCAGTGTCGCCAACGCTTACATGACCTGGCAGGCCGACAAGGAGCTGCTCAAGCTGACGCAAGACACCCTCGGTGCCTTTGAAGAAAGCTACAAGCTGACCAGCCGCAGCAACGAAGTCGGTGTGGCCTCGGCGCTGGACCTGGCGCAGTCGCGCACCTCGGTGGAAAACGCCCGGGCGCAATTGGCCAAGTACACCCGTCAGGTGGCTCAGGACGAAAACAGCCTGACGCTGCTGCTCGGCACCGGCATCCCGGCCAATCTGCAAGCGGCCAAACCGCTGTCGGATGATCTGCTCAGCGACGTACCGGCCGGTCTGCCTTCGGACCTGCTGCAGCGTCGTCCGGACATCCTCCAGGCCGAGTACAACCTGAAAGCGGCCAACGCCAACATCGGCGCCGCCCGTGCAGCGTTCTTCCCGAGCATCAGCCTGACCGCCAACGCGGGCAGCCTGAGCCCGGACCTGTCCGGTCTGTTCAAGGGCGGTTCGGGGACCTGGCTGTTCCAACCGCAGATCAACCTGCCGATCTTCAACGCCGGCAGCCTGCGCGCCAGCCTCGACTATGCCAAGATCCAGAAGGACATTGGCGTGGCGAACTACGAGAAGTCAATTCAAACCGCCTTCCAGGAAGTCGCCGACGGCCTGGCCGCGCGCCAGACCTACACCGAGCAGCTGCAAGCGCAGCGTGACTTCGTCGCGGCCAACCAGGATTACTACCGCCTGGCCGAGCGTCGTTACCGCATCGGTGTCGACAGCAACCTGACCTTCCTCGACGCCCAGCGTCAGTTGTTCAGTGCGCAACAGGCACTGATCACCGACCGCCTCGCGCAGCTGACCAGTGCGGTCAACCTGTACAAGGCCCTGGGTGGTGGCTGGAATGCGCAGACCGCGCAGAACGAACCGCTGAAAGAAGAAGCACCGAAGATGAAGCTGTTCTGATCATCCGGTGAACACAAGGAGCCCGCCATTTGGCGGGCTTTTTGTTGCCTGAAACAAATGTGTTGTCTGGAATGGCGCTATCGCGAGCAGGCTCACTCCTACAGGGGAACGCATTCCAATTGTAGGAGTGAGCCTGCTCGCGATAGCGCCTTATCGACCACCACAAAACCCGGCTCAATCTTGCGTTCGATAATCGCCCAGAACCCGCTTTTACCAATTGAATCAAAACATCCGCCCCCCGCACCATTCGCTCCACAAAACCAATAACAACAGGTTCGACACCATGCTCCCGCGCCCTGTCCCGTCCGGCTGATCGCCGCCGCTTCATCCCTGATTCTGCAAGCTTGTGCCCGCCCCGAAATGGCGGCAACGGCTCTGTTCGACCTAAAAAAATAACAAGAGACCCTGCGATGACTCATCCCACTGCGCCGTACGCACTCCCCGGCCTGATCGCCCTGGCCCTGACCGGCGTCGCCCTCCCCGCCGCAGCCGAAGAAGCCGGTTTCGTCGAAGGTGCCAAGGTCAACCTCAACCTGCGCAACTTCTACATCAACCGCAACTTCACCAACCCGACCAAGGCTCAGGGCAAGGCTGAAGAGTGGACGCAGAACTTCATCCTCGACGCCAAATCCGGCTTCACCCAAGGCACCGTCGGCTTCGGCATGGACGTGCTCGGCCTGTACTCGGTGAAACTCGATGGCGGCAAAGGCACCGGTGGCACGCAACTGCTGCCGCTGGATCACGACGGACGGCCGGCGGACAACTTCGGCCGCACCAACGTCGCGTTCAAGGCCAAGCTCTCTCAGACCGAAATCAAGGTTGGCGAATGGATGCCGGTGCTGCCGATCCTGCGCTCGGATGACGGCCGTTCGCTGCCGCAAACCTTCCGTGGCGGGCAGATCACTTCGAAGGAAATCAACGGGCTGACCCTGTATGGCGGGCAGTTCCGCGCCAACAGCCCGCGCGACGACAGCAGCATGAGCGACATGTCGATGACCGGCAAAGCGGCGTTCACCTCTGATCGCTTCAACTTTCAGGGCGGCGAGTACGTTTTCAACGAAAAACGCACGCAGATCGGCCTGTGGAACGCCGAACTCAAGGACATCTACAGCCAGCAATACCTCAACCTGACTCACAGCCAGCCACTCGGGGACTGGACGCTGGGCGCCAACCTCGGTTTCTTCTACGGCAAGGACGACGGCAGCGCCCGCGCCGGCGAACTCGACAACAAGACCTGGTCGGGGATGTTCTCGGCCCGCTACGGCGGCAACACCTTCTACGTCGGCCTGCAGAAACTTACCGGCGACAGCGCCTGGATGCGGGTCAACGGCACCAGCGGCGGCACCCTGGCCAACGACAGTTACAACGCCAGCTACGACAACGCTCAGGAACGCTCCTGGCAGGTGCGCCACGACTACAACTTCGCCGCCCTGGGCATCCCCGGCCTGACCCTGATGAACCGCTACATCAGCGGCGACAACGTGCACACCGGAACCATCACCGATGGCAAGGAATGGGGCCGCGAATCGGAACTGGGCTACACCGTACAGAGCGGCGCCCTGCGTGACCTCAACGTGCGCTGGCGCAACTCGACCATGCGCCGCGATTTCAGCAACAACGAGTTCGACGAAAACCGTCTGATCATCAGCTATCCGATCAGCCTGCTCTGAACCCGCACGCCGGCGCTGCACAAGCGGCGCCGGCATCAACCACTGGTCAGCCGGACTGGCGATTTGTCGAAGCGCAGATACAGTCAACAGAGTGTGTAAATTCTCCAGCCTGCTGTAGGAGCCCTTAGTTTTCTTCCGTTATCTCCGGATGCTGTACGCGAAGCTGCCTTGGCCACGGAGGTCAGGTATGAGCAAGCGAATAGTTATCGTCGGTGGCGGTGTAGGTGGAACCATGCTGGCCAATCAACTGGTCGGCAAGCTGTATCCCGAAGTTCTACGCGGCGACGTCTCGATCACATTACTGTCCAGTTCCCCCGATCATTACTACAAACCTGCGTTCATGTACGTGGCGTTCAGCCAGTTCTTCGAAGAAGAACTCAAACGTCCGGAACGCTCATTGCTGCGCCCGGAAATCAGTTTCCACGTTGAAGAAGTCACCCGTTTCGACTTTCCCGGGCAGCAATTGCGCACCCGCACCGGCAAGCGCTTCGACTATGATTTTCTGGTGATCGCCACCGGCTGCGTGCCGGCGCCGGAACGCATCGCGGGTCTGCAAGAAGCCGGCGACCACTTCTATCAATACCTTCCTGCCCGGCAGCTGGCGCAACGCCTGAACACCATCGAAAAAGGCCGGATTTTCATTACCGTGTCCTTCCCGCAGACACCGAACGTCCCGCACCAATGCGGAATCGCGCCCGTGGAAACGACATTGATGCTGGATGATTTATTGCGTCGCCGGGGTGTTCGCGAGCAAGTGGAAATCATTTACACCTACCCGACGGTTGCCCAGCTATTGCGCAATTGTCTGTTCTTGCAGCGTCCCACGGGTGAAATTCTGCCGAGCATTTTTGCCCGGAAAAACATTCATTTTCAGCGTGGCTTCACCTTGAGCCATGTGGATCCCGATGCAAAAGTCGCCCACTCAGCCGAGGGCGACGCGCAACCCTTCGACATTCTGATGGCTACTCCACCCATCCAGGCCGTCGAGGTGGTGCGTGAGTGCGGCATCTCACACGCCGCCAATGATGAAGGATGGCTGCCGACCAATCACGAAACGCTGCAGGTCTACGGTCTGGAGAATGTCTACGTGATCGGCGACACCGTCGACCTGCCGGTCAGCAAGGCCGGCGGCGCCTGTCATAACCAGGCGCCGGTGATCGCCAACAACATCACCGCCCAGATCCGTCTTGGCGCCCCCAACTCGGTATACGACGGTCGGGTACAGGCGGTAGCCCAAATGGGCCTGAATGCCGGGATGCCACTGTGGTACGACTACGCCCACGATGTATTGCCGACACCCCCGACCAAATTGGGCGGTCTGCTCAGAAACGGTTTCAATCGCGGTCTTTACTGGGCGGTGGCCCGGGGAATGCTTTGACCCTGCACAGGGAGGAGTGATTGCTCATGAACATGCCCGAGGAAATGTCAGCCACGCCCGGGTTCACTGCCTTGATGGCAAAACTGCAGCCGTTAATCGATGGCGGACGCCTGGAGAATATTGTCGACCTGCTTTCCCTGGTTTCCGACATCGCCGATTTGCTCGACCCGGCCATGGTGGAAAAACTCGCGCAATTGTTCGAGAGCAGCACAGCCGCCACCTGGACAGTCAGTAATGCAGTGCGCGTAGCCAAAGCCGAAGTATCGGCACAGTCAGCGGCGCCGGGCACTCTGGCGTTGCTCAAACTGCTGAATGAAGAGGACACACGCAAAGGCGTGGCCGTTGTCCTGAAAACCCTCAACGTCATTGGACGACAACTGTAATCCGCCAGAGAGGACCTCCTCATGAGCGCCAAACTCGAAACGGCAGGGAACGCCTGCACCCACTGGGACGCCAAGGCGTACCAGCAGTTTTCCCGTCTCAGGCAACGCCCGGTCAACGAATTGCTCGACCGTATCGATCTGCACGACCCCAGACGAATTTATGACCTGGGCTGCGGCACCGGCATCGCCACTCAACTGCTGGCCGAGCGCTGGCCGCGTGCGCAGTTGCTGGGTGTCGACAGCTCGCGGCAGATGCTTGATCAGGCCCGGTGCCTGCCGATCAACGCCCAATGGCAAGAGTGCGACCTGCTCGACTGGCAACCCGAACAACCGGCCGATCTGCTGCTCGCGGCGGCGGTGCTGCATTTCATTGGCGATCATCAACACCTGCTGCCGCGCCTGCTGGGGTATCTGCGCCCGGGCGGCTGTCTGGCGGTGCACATGCCGGACTGGCGCGAGGCCTTGTGGTATCGATTGATGCTCGACACCCTCGACGACGCGGGACCGGGACACACCCCCATCGGCACACCGCAACTGCGCCAGTGCATGGCTGCGCGGTCATTGTTGACACTGGAGGACTATTACCGCGTGCTGGCGCCGCTGACCACGTCGCTGGAGATCTGGGAAACCGAGCAATTGCAGGTGGTTGGCGGCAAATCGCCGGTGTACGACTGGGTGAAGGTCTCGGCGCTGCGGCCGGTGATGCAGACGCTGACGTCTCAGGAACAGGCGCGGTTTATCTATCACTTCCTGATGCGGGTGCATAAACATTACCCGCCGGAGAAAAACGGGCAGACGCTGTTTCCGTTCAAGCGGATTTTCATTGTCGCCAGGATCTGAGTGCCTGTGCTGATTGATGCATCACGGCGCCTGCCGCTTTCGCGAGCAAGCCCGCTCCCACAGGGAAATGCATTCCCAATGTGGGAGTGGATTTTCATTGTCGCCAGGGTTTGAGTGCATGTGCTGATTGATGCATCACGGCGCCTGCCGCTTTCGCGAGCAAGCCCGCTCCCACAGGGAAATGCATTCCCAATGTGGGAGCGGATTTTCAATGTTGCCAGGGTTTGAGTGCCTGTGCTGATTGATGCGTCACGGCGTCTGCCGCTTTCGCGAGCAAGCCCGCTCCCACAGGGAAATGCATTCTAAATGTGGGAGCGGGCTTGCTCGCGAAGGCGTCAGTTCAGGCACCATCACTCCCGGGATTCGACTCCCAGCTCATCCCACACCGACTCCGCCAGATGAAACGTGGCATTCGCCGCCGGGATCCCGCAATAAATCGCGCTCTGCATGATCACTTCCTTGATCTCGCTCCTGCTCACACCGTTGTTGGCCGCCGCACGCAGATGCAATTTCAGCTCGGCCTCGCGATTCATCCCGATCAGCATGGCGATGGTGATCAGGCTGCGCGTGTGCCGTGGCAGGCCCGGGCGGGTCCAGATGTCGCCCCAGGCGTGACGCGTGATCATCTCCTGGAATTCCGAGTTGAACTCGGTCAGCGCATTCAGGCTGCGGTCGACGTGAGCATCGCCCAATACCGCGCGGCGGACTTGCAGGCCTTCGTCGTAACGTTGTTTCTCGTCCACAAAAACTTCCTCACTGAGCGTTCAGAAACGCCAACACACGATCACTGAAAGCGGCACCGGCCTGCACGTTGGACAGGTGCGCAGCATAGAACTCGGCGTACTCGGCGCCGCGCACATGCTCCTGAATGAAATGCCCACCGGACGGTGGCGTCACCGCATCTTCGGTACCCGCGATCACCAGCAGCGGCAGGTTGATCGAGGCCAGTTGCTCACGGAAATCGGCATCGCGCACTGCCGCACAATTGGCCGCATAACCTTCAGGCGAAGTCGCCGCGAGCATGTCGGTGATCTTCTTCGC
The DNA here is from genome assembly GCF_036861315.1 of Pseudomonas sp. S3(2024). Classification (NCBI taxonomy): domain Bacteria; kingdom Pseudomonadati; phylum Pseudomonadota; class Gammaproteobacteria; order Pseudomonadales; family Pseudomonadaceae; genus Pseudomonas; species Pseudomonas sp. S3(2024). The sequence continues at coordinate 384,836 of NZ_JAZAQQ010000001.1, forward strand.
CGCGGCCGGATTGGCCGCGGAAAAATCAGGCGTGAACCAACGGGCAATCGACGCATCACGCAGGGCGACCATCGCTGCCGGACCGTCACGCAGCACGGTTTCAATACGCGGGTTCCACACCGACGGATCGCCGATCTTCGCGGCGGTGTTGCACACGATCAACTTGTGCAGACGATGACCGGCATTGATCCCCAGCCACTGGCCGATCAACCCGCCCATCGACAGTCCGCAGAAATGCGCACGCTCGATGTGCAGCGCATCCAGCAGACTCAGCACGTCGCGGCCCAGTTGCTCGATGCTGTATGGCCCCGGTGTCACCAACGACTGGCCGTGACCACGGGTGTCGAAACGCAGCACCCGGAAGTGCTCGGTGAACGCCGGCATCTGCGCGTCCCACATGTGCAGGTCGGTGCCCAGCGAGTTGGACAGCACCAGCACCGGCGCATCGACCGGGCCTTCAATAACGTAATGCAGTTCGCCATCGGCGAGTTGAACGAAAGCCACAGCTCTCTCCTATCAGACAGACAATGCGTTATGTTCGGCCACCGCGCGCTCGACCCAGACTTGCGCCTGGCCGAGGTAATGCGCGGGGTCGAGCAGATGATCCAGTTCGGTGCTGCTCAGTTCGGCGGTCACTTGCGGCTCGTCGCCGAGTACCGCACGCAGGTGGCGCTGTTCGGCCACCGCGCGTTTGCAGCATTGTTCGAGCAGGTGATGTGCGGTGTCGCGGCCGACCCGTTGCGCGAGGACGATGCTCACCGCTTCGGCCAGCACCAGCCCTTGGGTCAATTCGAGATTGCGCGCCATGCGCTCGGCATCGACCTCCAGACCATCGGCCAAAAGGCGTGCCTGTTGCAGCGCACCGGACACTAGGCAGCAGATGTCCGGCAGGGTTTCCCATTCGGCATGCCACAGACCGAGACTGCGTTCGTGCTCCTGGGGCATGGCGCTGAACAGCGTCGAGACCAGCCCCGGCACCCGCGTCGCTGCGCCGATCAACACCGCCGCGCCGACCGGATTGCGCTTGTGCGGCATGGTCGACGAACCGCCCTTGCCCGGCGCCGACGGCTCGAACACCTCCGCCGCTTCGGTCTGCATCAACAGACTGACGTCGCGCCCGAGTTTGCCGAGGCTGCCAGCGATCAAACCGAGTACCGCGCCGAACTCGACGATGCGATCCCGCTGGGTGTGCCACGGTTGCTCAGGCAACGTCAGTTGCAGCTCTTCGGCCAACGCCTGGGCGATCGGCAGCGCTTGCTCGCCGAGCGCCGCGAGGGTGCCGGAAGCACCGCCGAATTGCAGCACCAGCAGCCGTGGCTTGAGTTCGCGCAGACGCTGACGGCTGCGGGTCACCGCGCCGAGCCAACCGGCGATCTTCATCCCGAGGGTGACCGGTGTGGCGTGCTGCAGCCAGGTGCGCCCGGCCAATGGCGTCGCCGCATGCCGCTGCGCTTGGGTGGCGAGCGAATCGGCCAGCGCTGCCAGATCGCTTTCAATCAGCTCCAGCGCCTGCCGCAATTGCAGGACCAGCCCGGAATCCATCACGTCCTGACTGGTAGCGCCCAGATGCACATAGCGCTCGGCCTCGGCACTGCTCGCGGCGATCTGCTTGCCCAATGCCTTGACCAGTGGAATCGCCGAGTTACCGGCCGTGGCAATCGCCTCGCCCAGCGCCGCGAAGTCATACAGACCGGCATTGCAGGCGGCGGCAATCGGCGCCACGGCAGACGCCGGAATCACCCCGACCCGCGCCTCGGCCCGGGCCAGCGCCGCTTCGAAATCGAGCATGGCCTGCACCCGGCCCTGATCGCAGAACACCTCGCGCATGTCGCGGGCCGTGAAGTAGGCATCGAACAATTGATTGCCCGGTCGCTGAGTCATAAACAGTCCTTGCCGGCGCGGGCCAATGCGGCCCGCGCACATCGGTTTACAGATCGTGGTGCAAGTACGCCGCCTGTTTCGGCAGGCGCAGGCTAAACAGGAACGCCACCGCCATCATCACCGTGACGTACCAGTAGAACGCGTTTTCCATGCCCCCGGCTTTCAGGCTCAGGGCCACGTATTCCGCCGAACCGCCGAAGATCGCGTTGGCCACCGCATAGGCCAGACCGACGCCGAGGGCGCGGACTTCCGGCGGGAACATTTCGGCTTTCACCAGGCCGCTGATCGAGGTGTAGAAACTGACAATCGCCAGCGCCACGGTGATCAGCACAAAGGCCAGAATCGGGCTGCTGATGCTTTTCAGGCTCAACAGGATCGGCACAGTGAACAGCGTACCGAGCGCGCCGAACCAGAGCATCGAATTACGTCGGCCGATCTTGTCGGCGAGCATGCCGAACAGCGGCTGCATGCACATATACAGGAACAGCGCGCCGGTCATGATGTAGCTGGCGGTCTTGGCGTGCATGCCGGCGGTGTTCACCAGGTACTTCTGCATGTACGTGGTGAAGGTGTAGAAAATCAGCGAGCCACCGGCGGTGTAACCGAGCACGGTGATGAAAGCGGCTTTGTGATCACGGAACAGCGCGCGGATGCTGCCGGCGTCCTTGTTCTCGCGCATTTCCTTGCTGGTGGTTTCTTTCAGGGAGCGACGCAGGAACAGCGAAATCACCGCCGCCACCGCACCGACAACAAATGGAATCCGCCAGCCGTAAGCACGCAGTTCATCTTCACTGAGGAACTGTTGCAGGATCACCACCAGCGACACCGCCAGCAGTTGCCCGCCAATCAGCGTCACGTACTGGAACGAGGCGAAAAAGCCGCGCTGGCCCTTGAGCGCGACTTCACTCATGTAGGTGGCGGTGGTGCCATATTCGCCACCCACCGACAGGCCTTGCAGCAGCCGCGCGAACAGCAACAGCAGCGGTGCCCAGACGCCGATGCTGGCGTAAGTCGGCAGACAGGCGATGAGCAGGGAGCCGAAACACATCATCAGCACCGAAATCATCATCGAGGTCTTGCGGCCCTTCTTGTCCGCCAGCCGCCCGAAAATCCAGCCGCCAATCGGGCGCATCAGAAACCCGGCAGCGAACACCCCGGCCGTGTTGACCAGTTGCACCGTAGGGTTGTCGGAGGGGAAAAACGCCGGGGCGAAATAGATCGCGCAGAAGGCGTAGACGTAGAAGTCGAACCATTCGACCAGGTTGCCGGACGAGGCACCGACAATGGCGAAGATGCGCTTGCTGCGCTCCTCGCCGGTGTAATGAGCGGTGGTAGTGGTCATTGTTTTTTACTCTGAAGGGACAGGTGAGAGTCTAGACACACTTCGCAACAGTCCCGTTCCACAGTTCCATCTGCAACACAGTTCTCCGCTGTGGGAGCGAGCCTGCTCGCGAAGAGGGAGTGCCAGACGACATTTACGTTGGCTGACCCACCGCTTTCGCGAGCAGGCTCGCTCCCACAGGGGATTGGGGCGAACTTCAGTAATCGAAGAACACCGTCTCAGCCTCAGTGCCCTGCAAAATCACATTCCACTGATACACACCCGCCGCATCCGGCTTCGCCAGCAACGTCCCGCGGCGCTCCGCCGGCACACATTCCAGCAGCGGATCATCGACGTTCGCCGGATCGCCTTCAAAGTAGATGCGTGTCAGCAAGTGCTTGACCAGACCACGGGCAAATACCAGCACCACCAGATGCGGCGCCTGGGTCGAGCCCTTCAGGCCTTCGACCGTGCCCGGTTTGATCGTGGTGAAACGGAAGCGCCCTTCGGCGTCCACCGGCACCCGGCCAAAACCTTCGAAGTGCGGATCCAGCGGTTTGTCCTGCTCGTCTTCCGGGTGCGCGTACTTGCCTGCGGCGTTGGCCTGCCAGACTTCGAGCATCGCGTCGTTGACCACATCGCCGTTGCCGTCAACGACTTGGCCGGTGATCGCCACGCGCTCGCCGAGGGTTTGTTCGACCGCGAGGTTTTCGCGGTTCAGCCAGGTCAGGCCGATGTGGTAGTACGGCCCGACGGTGTGGGACGTGGTGGCAGTCAGCGTCATCTTATTTCTCCATCGGCGTGGCGTCGCGGCCGCGCAAGACGATGTCCCAGCGATAGCCGAGGGCGTAGGACGGAATGGTTTTTTCCAGATCGAAAGCGGCGATCAGACGTTCCTTGGCGGAGGTGTCCGGCACGCAGTTGTAGATCGGGTCGTAGGCCAGCAGCGGGTCGCCGGGGAAATACATCTGCGTCACCAGACGGGTGAGGATGCTCGGCCCGAACAGCGAGAAATGGATGTGCGCCGGTCGCCACGCGTTGTGGTGGTTACCCCACGGATAGGCGCCGGGCTTGATGGTCTGGAACTGATACCAGCCATCGGCGTCGGTCACGGTGCGGCCGGTGCCGGTGAAGTTCGGGTCCAGCGGTGCGTCGTGCAGGTCGCGCTTGTGGTTGTAGCGACCGGCGGCGTTGGCCTGCCAGATCTCCACCAGAATCCCCGGGACCGGCAAACCGTTTTCGTCGAGCACACGGCCGTGAATGATGATGCGCTCGCCCAACGGCTCGCCGTCGTGCTGCGCGGTCAGGTCGTTGTCTTTCTCGGCGACGCGTTCGGCACCGATGGTCGGGCCGGTGATCTCCGACAACGAATGCGGCAGAAACACCAACGGTTTGGACGGCGAGCGCAGGTTGGTGGATTGATACGTCGGGTGCAGGTACTCGGGCTGGGTGCCTTCCTGCGGACGACGGTAGCCAGGCTTGTCAGTCATTTCGCTTTCCTCAGTTCTTATCAGTCGACGCGCTGCGTCAGACGCGTTCGATGGCCAGGGCCAGACCCTGTCCGACGCCGACGCACATGGTCGCCAGACCTTTCTTGCCGCCAGTCTTTTCCAGCTGATGCAGCGCAGTCAGCACCAGTCGCGCGCCGCTCATGCCCAACGGGTGGCCCAAGGCAATCGCGCCACCGTTCGGGTTGACCTGCGGCGCATCGTCGGCCAGACCCAATTCACGCAGCACCGCCAGGCCCTGGCTGGCGAAGGCTTCGTTGAGTTCGATCACATCGAAATCGCTGACCGCCACGCCGAGACGCTCGATCAGTTTGCGCACCGCCGGCACCGGGCCGATGCCCATCACCCTAGGTGCAACACCGGCGCTGGCCATACCCAGCACTTTGGCCCGTGCTGTCAGGCCGTGTTTTTTCACCGCTTCCGCCGACGCGAGAATCAGCGCGGCAGCGCCGTCGTTGACCCCGGACGCGTTGCCGGCGGTGACGGTCTTGTCCGGGCCGTTGACCGGTTTGAGTTTGGTCAGCGCTTCAATTGTCGTGTCGGCGCGTGGATGCTCGTCCTGGCTGACCACGGTTTCGCCCTTCTTGTGGGCGATCCGCACTTCGACGATTTCCTCGGCGAAGTAGCCCGCAGCCTGTGCAGCGGCCGTGCGTTGCTGACTGCGCAGGGCAAACGCGTCTTGGTCGGCACGCGACACTTTATAGTCGTCTGCCACGTTGTCGGCGGTCTGCGGCATCGCGTCGACGCCGTACTGGGCCTTCATCAGCGGGTTGATGAAACGCCAGCCAATGGTGGTGTCTTCCAGTTTCATGTTGCGCGAGAACGCTGCGTCCGACTTGCCCATCACGAACGGCGCGCGGGACATCGACTCGACGCCGCCGGCAATCGCCAGCTCCATCTCGCCGCTGGCAATCGCACGGAAAGCAGTGCCGATCGCGTCCATGCCCGAAGCACACAGACGGTTGAGGGTCACGCCCGGCACGCTGTCCGGCAGACCCGCCAGCAGCAGCGCCATGCGCGCCACGTTGCGGTTGTCTTCACCAGCCTGGTTGGCGCAGCCGAGGAACACTTCGTCGATCGCGTTCCAGTCCACCGAGGGATTGCGTTCCATCAGCGCCTTGATCGGCACGGCGGCCAGATCGTCGGCGCGCACGGCGGACAAACCGCCGCCAAAACGGCCGATGGGGGTGCGAATCGCGTCGCAGATATACACGTCACGCATCATGCTTCTCCCGGTGCCTGGCCGTGGGCGGCGGCGGTGCGCGCTTCGAGATCGCGCAGTGCAGTGAGTTCGACCTCGGTCGGTGCCGCCGTGGTTTCAACGTTGTCGGCAAAGCGGATCGCCCAACCGGTGGCGGCGACCACTTGCTCGCGGGTCACGCCCGGATGCAGTGCGGTGACCACGAATTCGTGGGTGCCCTGCTCCGGTTCCATGATGCACAGGTCGGTGATGATCCCGACCGGGCCGGCACCCGGCAGGCCCAGACGCTTGCGCGAATCGCCGCCCTCGCCATGCCCGACCGAGGTAATGAAGTCGAGCTTGTCGACGAACGAGCGCGCCGACTGCTTGAGGATAATCAACACGCTCTTCGCCGAACCGGCGATTTCCGGCGCGCCACCGGCACCCGGCAGGCGAACTTTCGGTGCGTGATAGTCGCCGACCACCGTGGTGTTGATGTTGCCGAAACGGTCGACCTGCGCCGCGCCGAGAAAACCGACGTCGATGCGCCCGCCCTGCAGCCAGTAGCGAAAAATCTCACCGGTCGGCACGACGGTGTCGGCGGTCTCTGCCAACTCGCCGTCACCGATCGACAGCGGCAGCACGCTAGGCTTGGCGCCAATCGGGCCCGATTCATAGATCAGCACCACGTCCGGCGACGAAGTCAGGCGCGCGAGGTTGGCGGCTTTCGACGGCAGGCCGATGCCGACGAAGCACACCGAGCCGTTCTTCAGGCGACGGGCCGCAGCGACGGTCATCATTTCATTGGTGGTGTAAGTCATTACTTGGCCTCCGAAGCAGCGGCCAACTTGGCCTGGAACTCGCTGAAGTCAGCGCAGCCATGGATGTATTCGTTGATCCACGCGGTAAACGTCTCACGGTCGCGGGCGATCGGATCCCACGCCTGATAGAAGCGATTGTCACGCTCGGTGTAACCGTGGGCGTAGGACGGATGCGCACCGCCGGGTACGTGGCAAACCGCGCTCAAGGCCCAGGTCGGCAGCACGCAAGCGTTCATCGGGGCGTTGAGGTTGTCGACGATTTCCTCGACGGTGACGATGCAGCGCTTGGCCGCCAGTGCCGCTTCTTTCTGCACCCCGAGAATGCCCCACAGCAGCACGTTGCCCTGACGGTCGGCTTTCTGCGCGTGGATCACGGTGACGTCCGGACGCACCGACGGCACGGCCGCCAGCACTTCACCGGTGAACGGGCAGGTCACGGACTTGATCAGCGGGTTGACCTTCGGCAGGTCGGAACCGGCGTAGGCCCGCAGCACGGCGAACGGTAGGCCGGAAGCGCCGGCGACGTAGGCGTTGGCCAGGTCGGCGTGGCTGTGCTCTTCGATTTCCAGGGCATGCGGCCACTGCTTCTCGACCGCATCGCGCAGACGGTGCAGCGAACCCACACCCGGATTGCCGCCCCAGGAAAAGATCAGCTTGCGTGCACAACCGGCACCGATCAGTTGGTCGTAGATCAGGTCAGGCGTCATCCGCACCAGGGTCAGATCTTTCTTGCCCTGCCGAATGATTTCATGACCTGCCGCCGTAGGGATCAGGTGAGTGAAGCCTTCGAGCGCGACGGTGTCGCCGTCGTTGACGAATTGCTTCACCGCGTCGTGCAGCGAAAGGATCTCAGCCATGGAGCAGGCTCCCGTTTTTGTAGTGAATCGCCAGTGATAAAAAGGCGCGAGGTTCAGCGCCGGAGTCACTGAAGATTAAGCCGCTGAAAATCGCCAAACAATCCGATAATCGACTGAGTGTTCGTTTATCGAACGGATTGTTATCACCCTATCAATCACAAGCAAAAGCTTCGCGAGCAAGCCCGCTCCCACATTTGAAATGTGTTTTCCCTGTGGGAGCGGGCTTGCTCGCGAAGGCGTCGGAACATTCAACGCAAATCAAAATGACTCGACTCAGGTCGCATCCGCATGACTGACCATGCCTTTAATCACCACGGCCGTCGTCGCCAACGCCGCCGGAATCACCAACGCCGTCAGCACCTGTTCGAAGTTCCAACCCAACCCCAGCAACGTCGCGCCCATCCACGCCCCGAGAATCGCGCCAAACCGGCCAATCCCGAGCATCCACGACACCCCGGTCGCCCGCCCCTGCGTCGGATAAAACCGCGCCGCCAATGAAGGCATCGCCGATTGCGCACCGTTGACGCACATCCCGGCCACCAGCACCAAGGTCGCGAGCAATGTGATGTTGCCCAGACTCTGCCCCACCGCGTAGGCAAACACCCCGGCCAGCAGGTAAAAAGTGCCGATGACCTTGTGCGGATTGAAGCGATCCATCGCCCAGCCCACAGCGACCGCACTCAACACCCCGCCGAACTGGAACAACGCGCCGATGAACGCCGCCTGCTCCATGCTCGCGCCGCTGTCACGCATCAGGGTCGGCAGCCAACTGGTCAGCAGATAAACGATGACCAGGCCCATGAAGTAGGTCAGCCACAGCAGCAAGGTACCGACGCTGTAGGTGCCGGAGAAAATCACCGCGAACACGTTGCGCGCCTTGACGGTTTTCTGTTCCGGCACGCTGAAACTCGAGGCCTGCGCGACGGTGACCGGATCGATTGGCGACAAGGTCTTGCGTACTTTGTCGGTGCCGCGATTGCGCACCACCAGAAAACGCGCCGACTCCGGCAGCCAGAACAGCAGCACCACCGCGAGGATCAGCGGCAGGATCCCGCCGATCAGCAGCAGGCTGTGCCAGCCGAACGCCGGGATCAGCTTCGCCGAAATGAAACCGCCACCGGCCATGCCAAGGTTGAAGCCGCAGAACATGCTGGTCACCAGCAAGGATTTCTTGCGCTCCGGGGTGTATTCCGAGAGCAGCGTGGTGGCGTTGGGCATGCCGGCGCCCAGACCGAGGCCGGTGAGGAAGCGCAACACCAGCAGTTGCTCGACGTTGGTGCTGTAGGCCGAGGCCAGGCTGAAAGCGCCGAACAGCAGCACCGCGCCAACCAGCACCACTTTGCGTCCGAAGCGGTCAGCCAGCGGGCCGGAACCCAGTGCGCCGAAGACCATGCCGATCAACGCGGCGCTCATTACCGGGCCAAGGCTGGCGCGGTCGATGCCCCAGTCCTGGGACAGTGCCGGCGCGATAAAACCCATCGCCGCGGTGTCGAGACCATCGAGAAATACAATCAGGAAACACAGAATCACCACCCGCCACTGATAGCGCGAGATCGGTTGGGCATTGATGAAGGTCTGCACGTCGAGGCAGTTACCTACAGCGGACTGAGGCTGGTTCATTATTTTTATTCCACGCAAAAAACGCAGTCGAACGGCGGCCGGCCAGAGAGCGGCACGGTCACAAGAATAGAAGATCGAAATCAGGCGTTGCGGTGAATCCGGCAACAGGGAATGGAGCTGAGACAGTCGGGGAGCATGCGCATGGTGAGTTGCCTCTTGTCATTATTATGGGAGTCGACAATCCGGCAGGCTCATTCGAATCTGCGCCGGATGACGCTGCCGCGACATTAATGATCCGGGGCTTTTAGCGTCAATTCGATAAACGCAACACTGTGCGTTTATCGAACAGCTTCATCAGGCGAACAACTGCGCGCTGAGGTCGCGGCTGGCACTGAGCAGGCCCGGCAGGAAGCGTTGTTCCAGTTCGGTACGGCTGACGCGGCCGGCGTGGGTGCTGACATTAAGCGCCGCCACCACCTGGCCCGACGCATCGTAAACCGGCACGGCAATCGAACGCAGGCCTTGTTCGAGTTCCTGATCGACGATGCACCATCCCTGCTGCCGTACTTCCTGCAGGCATTCGAGCAGACTTTCGGGGGTGTGCAGCGTGCGGCTGGTCTTGGCCACCAGTTCGGCATGGTCGAGGTATTCGCGCAGCGAGGTGTCGTCCAGCGCCGCCAGCAGGATGCGGCCCATCGATGTGCAATAGGCCGGCAGACGCCCGCCCACCGACAGATCCACCGAGATCAACCGCTGCGTGGTCGCCGAACGGGCGATGTACAGAATGTCGTCACCTTCGAGCGTGGCCATGTTGCAGGCTTCGTGCAGTTGCTCGCTCATGCGGTCGAGATACGGCTGGGCCGACACCGCCAGCGGCGTCGACGACAGATACGCGTGCCCGAGAGTCAGCACTTTGGGCAGCAACGAGTAAGTACGGCCATCAGTGGTGGCGTAACCCAGTTTGATCAGTGTGTGCAGGCAACGGCGCACGGCAGCGCGGGGAATTTCCGTGCGATGGCTGATCTGGGCGATGGTCAGGTGCCGCTTGCGCTCCTGAAACGCCTGCACCACCGCCAGGCCACGGGCCAGCGAGGTCATGAAATCCGGATCGCCGGTCAGCGCCTGGATGCGTTTGGCCGGCGAAGCGACGATCGGCGGCGCCACGGAGGTGAAGGAGTTGCGCATTTGATCGTTCATTTCTTGTCCTTGTTTCCGGCACGGATCAATGGCTATACAAGCGGCTCGCCAGCAGATGCACAAGAGTCGAGACGCCAAGATTGGGCGATTATCGAACCGCCGACCGATTATCGCAATCCATCAGCCGCTGTCCTTCTTGGCTTCTTCATTCATTCACCTGCCTGTTCATCCAACTTCGCATGCCTCATTAGTTGATCGACTTAATGGCGCCAGAAACTGAACGCGAGTCCTTAAAAGGTTTCGGCGAATTTCAACTAGCGATAAAACTTGTCAGTAACAAAACGATCACACATCCCGAACCGTTTTTAACTTGGCAAAGATAGTCATTCCCGAATCGACCGCTATAATGCACCTCAGTGGCGCCACGTTTTCACTGGCCGAGGGTGCCGCCCGCTGACCCGATGCCTATTGCCGTCAGCCCGGCCAGCGCCTGACGCTCATTATTCATGCACCGCCAGCGCGCTTGCTGAAACAGGAAACTGATGCTGCGTCAGTTTTAATCTGGTGCCGTAGCCGCCTGCAACATGGAAGTCTTGATCGCCTTGCCGATAACGCCAATGCCTGAACCGGCATGGCCCTTTGGTGGACGTGTTCAATCGACTCGTTGCCGTGCGTTTCACCAGATATTTATCTCAACTCAAACAGGTAGCACTGTGACGAAAGACGAACTGCGCGCGGAACTTGAGCGCCAGGAACAACGTTACAAGGAAGTTTACGGCGGGGAAGTCACCACCTACGCCGCGCAACCCGAACCGGAACGCAAGGCATGGCGCAAACGCCCCACCGTTCAGGATCAGGTTTTCCAGCAAGAACTGAAAAAGATGGAAGAAGAACTCAAAACCGAAGAGCCCTGAACGGGCGATCCTGAGATTTTCGAGGGTCTGCGTCGCCACCGGCTAAAAGCACGGTGACCCGACCATGCCTTGCGCGCCCGCTATCCGCGGGCAGCGGCCTACCTCCCCCGGCCTGCACGGGAAAGGAGCGTGTCTGACTCGTTTCAGAGATATTTCACACAGGCGTTTGAGGCTCGCGCGCGCTCGACAAATTGCTTGCTGCCCAAAGGTTTTTACAAGCTAATCAATGACTTAAAAAACCCTGCGTCACGCTAGGGCTTTGCACCTTGCAACAATTTAATTCGACATTGATTGCTACCGATGAGCAGGTAGGGGATCGATTTCCAGTCTTTTCTGGCATAATCGCGCCCCCTTATGACCGGGTCAGAAAACCTTCATGATCGATTTATTCAGCGGACTGGATGCTTGGGTGCTTGTGAGCCTCTTGCTCGCCCTGACGTTTGTCCTCGCCTTCGAGTTCATCAATGGATTTCATGACACCGCTAACGCGGTAGCCACTGTTATCTACACCAAAGCCATGCCGCCTCACCTGGCGGTGTTCTTCTCCGGTGTGTTCAACTTCCTCGGCGTGTTGCTGGGCGGCGTTGGCGTGGCGTATGCCATTGTTCACCTGCTGCCGGTAGAACTGCTGATCAATGTGAATACCGGCCATGGCCTGGCGATGGTGTTCTCGTTGCTCGCCGCGGCGATCACCTGGAACCTGGGCACCTGGTACTTCGGTATCCCGGCCTCCAGTTCCCACACCCTGATCGGCTCGATCCTCGGCGTCGGCCTGGCCAATGCCCTGATCAACAACATCCCGTTGGCCGACGGCGTGAACTGGCAGAAAGCGATCGACATCGGCGCCTCGCTGGTGTTTTCGCCAATGGCTGGCTTCCTGATTGCCGCGCTGATCCTGATCGGCCTGAAGTGGTGGCGTCCGCTGTCGAAGATGCACAAGACCCCGGAACAGCGCCGCAAGATCGACGACAAAAAGCACCCGCCGTTCTGGAACCGTCTGGTTCTGGTGATTTCGGCCATGGCCGTGAGCTTCGTGCACGGTTCCAACGATGGCCAGAAAGGCATCGGCCTGATCATGCTGGTATTGATCGGTATCGTGCCTGCGCAGTTCGTCCTCGACCTGAGCAGCACCACCTACCAGATCGAGCGCACCCGCGACGCGACCCTGCACCTGAGCCAGTTCTACAAGCGCAATGCCGATTCTCTGGGCGAATTCCTGGCCCTGGGCAAAAGTGTTGAAGGCGATCTGCCGGAGAAATTCCGCTGCAACCCGCAGCAGACCGAACCGACCATCAACGCCCTGCTTGGCACCCTTAAAGGTGTAGCGGACTACCATTCGCTGTCCTCGGAAAGCCGCATCGAAGTGCGTCGTTACCTGCTGTGCCTGGACGACACCGCGAAGAAAGTCGGCAAGCTGCCAGGCCTGGAAGCGCGTGAGAAGGCTGACCTGGACAAACTGCGCAAAGACCTGACCACCACCACCGAATACGCCCCGTTCTGGGTGATTCTGGCGGTGGCCCTGGCCCTTGGCCTGGGTACCATGGTCGGCTGGAAACGCGTGGTACTGACCATCGGCGAGAAGATCGGCAAGCAGGGCATGACCTACTCTCAAGGCATGTCGGCGCAGATCACTACCGCCAGTTTGATCGGTATGGCCAACATCTTCAGTCTGCCGGTATCGACCACTCACGTGCTGTCCTCGGGCGTGGCCGGCACCATGGTCGCCAACAAGAGCGGCCTGCAGGGTGGGACTGTTCGCACTATCCTGCTGGCGTGGGTGCTGACCTTGCCAGCGACTGTGGCGTTGTCGGCTGGGTTGTTCTGGTTGGCATCCAAAGCGCTGGGTAGCTGATAGACCGCAGTACATGAGAAAGGCGCGATTCGTGAGGATCGCGCCTTTTTTTGTTTTGGCTGCGAGTTGGATTGGGGGAATATCCATTGCTGCGGGGGTTGCTGATTACGGTTCCGCCCTTACGGCGGGTCACTTTTTCCAAACGCCGAAAAAGTAACCAAAAAGGCTTCCCCCGGCGTACGGCACTTCGCTGAGGCTCAGTGTTCCCTCGCTACGGTGTCCATCAGGGGGCATCGCCTCCGGTTTGCTTCGCTGCACCTCCTCTCGATGTATGCGGCTTCGCCGCATGGCGCTGCGCGCCTAACCCCCTGATGGACACCTACGCTCGGCCTGCCGAAGGGGCTGAAGATCAAAAGCCACATCAAGAGCCAGAGCAAGAGCCAAAGCCAAAGCCAAAGCCAAAGCCAAAGCCAAAGCAGATCAAAAGATCACAGCCTTCGGCAGTTCCTACAGGGGATTGGGTGTATTCAGTTTTGAGATTTGGTCGGCTGTCAGGCCGCCTTCGCGAGCAAGCTCGCTCCCACAGTTGGATGAGTGCATTCAGTCAGAGATCGGTCGGCTCGTAGGCCGCCATCGCCAGCAGGCTGGCTCCTACAGAAAAGCAAAAGCCGAGCGCACGCTTTTCCACCACTCAACACGATGAGCGTTAGCTCGAGTAAAGCTTTTGATCTGAGGGCCCGTCGGCAGGCTGAGTGGAGGGGTTTATCCGGGGGTGGGAGCGCAGCGACCGTTTGGCGCAGCCAAACACAGCGAGAGGAGGTGCAGCGAAGCAAACCGTAGGCGCTGCCCCCCGGATGAATCCCGCAGCGAAGGAACCCGAGCCTAAGCGAGGGCCGAACGTCAGGGTAAAGCCTTTTTGGTTACTTTTGAGGCGTTTGTCAAAAGTGACCCGCCGTAAGGGCGGAACCCTAATCAGCAACACCCGCAGCAACGGATATTCACACCCAACAACCCACAGCATGGTCGGCCCAAAGGCCGCCAAGACACAAAAAAAAGGGGCAACCGAAGTCGCCCCAAAATGCCTTGCGTGCTCATCAAACCCGGAAAGACCTACTTCTTGCGCTTATTCGCATCCTTCCAGATAAAAAATCCAAACCCTGCAAAAAACAGAACCATGAGCCCCACGGTCAGAACCCCGGCAAACACCACGTTATCGAAAAACATGACTGTGGCCTCCTGGCCCCTGCTTTGCTGCGATGGAGCTAAGTTAACCAATCGCGCAGGCGCAGAAATTGACCAGGATCAAGTCCGGACAACACAGAAGGCAAAGGCGGGAAAATAACTGACCTGCATCAAAGGATGCAGGGGAAGATCAACGCTTTTTCGGTTTCTTTTTCGGCTTTTTCTGAGCTTTTCCCAACGGCATGGCTTGCTCGAAGGCCTTGCGCACTTCGTTCAGCCGCTTTTCGTTGAGATCATGCACACGCTTGGCGCGCTCGGTGCCGAGGTCGATCAGTTTTTCATCTTGGCTCATGACGTTCAGCGCATCACTTGAAGAAAACACAACTGCCGCATCAGAGGCAGGACTGCGCCAATCATGCAGCCTGACGCCAGCGCTCGACAACAATTGATGTAAATAAGCAGACTCAGATCTCGATATCGACCCACAAGCCCTGACGCGGCTGATCTTCCATCAGCGGCACCACCGGCACGGTGTTGTCGGCATTCAGCTCGGTGCCCGGCACGGCCAGATGCTCTTCCGGGTCTTCGTCGGCTTCGCGGCGGCGGCGATCACGTTCCTGCTGACGGCGCTGTTCCTCGCGCGCCAGCAGTCGATCCTCTTCCGGGTCGCGTTTTTGCAGATCAATCGTGCTTTCGTTGGAGCTTTCCTGCACCGGCACCACCGGAGGAATGTCCGGCCGCTGGCGAATCGGATCCTGCTGGGAAGTGATCGGCACAGCGCTCAGGGGGAGCATCGGTGGCAGCATATAAAGGGTCTCCTGTCAGCAGGCTATCGGCTGCGGCAAAGGCGCCTTGAGCCATCCGTCGCAAATCTGTGATCGGGTTGGCACTGCAGGAGCTGCCGCAGGCTGCGATCTTTTAATCGGACATCACAAAACTCAAGTGTTTCCAAAGATCAGAAGATCGCTGTCTGCGGTAGCTTCTGCCCAGTAATCTTTGGCCCTGAAGCCTGCATTCCGTTAAGATAGCCCGCTTTTTCAAGGTGGGAGTCAGGCAGCATGGCGCAGCAGTATCAACCGGGGCAACGCTGGATCAGTGACAGCGAAGCAGAGCTTGGTTTAGGCACCGTTCTGGCACAGGACGGCCGCTTGTTGACCGTGCTTTACCCGGCCACTGGCGAAACCCGCCAGTACGCGCTACGGAATGCGCCCCTCACCCGCGTACGGTTCTCGCCGGGTGACACCATTACTCACTTCGAAGGCTGGAAGATGACCGTGCGCGAAGTCGACGACGTCGACGGGCTGATGGTCTATCACGGCCTCAACGGGCAGAACGAAGCCGTCACCCTGCCGGAAACCCAGCTGTCGAACTTCATTCAGTTCCGTCTGGCCAGCGATCGTCTGTTCGCCGGGCAGATCGACCCGCTGTCGTGGTTCTCCCTGCGCTACAACACCCTGGAACACACCAGCCGCCAGTTGCAGTCTTCGCTCTGGGGCCTGGGCGGCGTGCGTGCGCAACCGATCGCGCACCAGTTGCACATCGCCCGTGAAGTCGCCGACCGTATCGCGCCGCGGGTTCTGCTGGCGGACGAAGTGGGTCTGGGGAAAACCATCGAAGCCGGTCTGGTGATCCATCGCCAACTGCTCTCGGGCCGCGCCAACCGCGTACTGATCCTGGTGCCGGAAAACCTGCAGCACCAGTGGCTGGTGGAAATGCGCCGCCGTTTCAACCTGCAGGTCGCGCTGTTCGACGAAGAACGCTTCATCGAAAGCGATGCCACCAACCCGTTCGAAGACACCCAGCTGGCATTGGTTGCCCTGGAGTGGCTGGTCGAAGACGAGAAGGCGCAGGACGCCTTGTTCGCCGCCGGCTGGGATCTGATGGTGGTCGACGAAGCCCACCACCTGGTGTGGCACGAAGACAAGGCCAGCCCCGAGTACTCGCTGGTCGAACAATTGGCTGAAGTGATTCCCGGCGTGCTGCTGCTCACCGCGACCCCGGAACAACTCGGTCAGGACAGCCACTTCGCCCGTCTGCGCCTGCTCGACCCGAACCGTTTCCATGACCTGGCCGCGTTCCGCGCCGAGAGTGAGAACTATCGCCCGGTGGCTGAAGCCGTTCAGGAACTGCTCGACAAAGGGCGCCTGTCGCCGGAAGCGCACAAGACCATCCACGGTTTCCTCGGCAACGAAGGCGAAGCCCTGCTGACTGCGGTCAACGATGGCGATAGCGAAGCCAGCGCCCGTCTGGTGCGCGAGTTGCTCGACCGCCACGGCACCGGCCGCGTGCTGTTCCGTAACACCCGCGCCGCCGTGCAGGGTTTCCCGGAGCGCAAACTGCACCCGTACCCGCTGCCATGCCCGGACGAATACCTCGAACTGCCGCTGGGCGATCACGCCGAGCTGTACCCGGAAGTCAGCTTCCAGGCCCAGCCGGACGCCAGCGAAGAACAGCGCTGGTGGAAATTCGACCCGCGCGTCGAGTGGCTGATCGATCAGCTGAAAATGCTCAAGCGCACCAAAGTGCTGGTGATCTGCGCCCACGCCGAAACCGCGATGGACCTGGAAGACGCCCTGCGCGTGCGCTCCGGCATCCCGGCCACGGTGTTCCACGAAGGCATGAACATCCTTGAACGTGACCGCGCAGCCGCCTACTTCGCCGACGAAGAGTTCGGCGCGCAAGTGCTGATCTGCTCGGAAATCGGCAGTGAAGGTCGCAACTTCCAATTCGCTCACCACCTGGTGCTGTTCGATCTGCCGTCGCACCCGGACCTGCTTGAGCAGCGTATCGGTCGTCTCGACCGGATCGGCCAGAAGCACATCATCGAACTGCACGTGCCGTACCTGGAAACCAGCCCGCAAGAGCGCCTGTTCCAGTGGTACCACGAAGCCCTGAACGCGTTCCTCAACACCTGCCCGACCGGCAACGCCTTGCAGCATCAGTTCGGCCCGCGCCTGCTGCCGCTGCTTGAAGAAGCCGACGACGGTGAGTGGCAAGCGCTGATCGACGAAGCGCGCACCGAGCGTGAGCGTCTGGAAGCCGAGCTGCACACCGGCCGCGACCGTCTGCTGGAGCTGAACTCCGGTGGTTCGGGCGAAGGCGATCAGTTGGTCGAGGACATCCTTGAGCAAGACGATCAGTTCGCCCTGCCGATTTATATGGAAACCCTGTTCGACGCGTTCGGCATCGACAGCGAAGACCATTCGGAAAACGCCCTGATCCTCAAGCCGAGCGAGAAGATGCTCGACGCCAGCTTCCCGCTGGGCGATGACGAAGGCGTGACCATCACCTACGACCGCAACCAGGCGCTGTCGCGCGAAGACATGCAGTTCATCACCTGGGAACACCCGATGGTGCAGGGCGGCATGGACCTGGTGCTATCCGGCTCGATGGGCAACACCGCCGTCGCACTGATCAAGAACAAGGCGCTGAAACCGGGCACGGTGTTGCTGGAACTGCTCTACGTCAGCGAAGTGGTTGCACCGCGCTCGCTGCAACTGGGCCGCTACCTGCCGCCGGCCGCCCTGCGCTGCCTGCTCGACGCCAACGGCAACGATCTGTCGGCCCGCGTCTCGTTCGAAACCTTGAACGATCAACTGGAAAGCGTGCCCCGCGCCAGCGCCAACAAGTTCATCCAGGCCCAGCGCGATCAGCTGACGCCACGGATCAACGCTGGTGAAGACAAGATCACCCCGCGTCACGCCGAGCGCGTGGCCGAGGCCCGTCGTCGTCTGGCGGCGGACACCGACGAAGAACTGGCGCGCCTGACCGCGTTGCAAGCAGTCAACCCGACCGTGCGCGACAGCGAACTGGATGCGTTGCGCAAGCAGCGTGAACTGGGTCTGGCGATGCTCGATAAAGCGGCGTTGCGTCTGGAAGCGATCCGGGTGCTGGTGGCGGGTTAAGTCCCCCGCTCTAGCGCTATAAATGAAGAGGCCCGCAGCGATGCGGGCCTTTTTGTTTGTCTGGTATTTATCGGCTGATGCTGATGGCCCTTTCGCGAGCAAGCCCGCTCCCACAGTTTGGAATGCGTTCCCATGTGGGAGTGGGCTTGCTCGCGAAGGCGGTTATGCAGTCGCCACAGAAACATCAGGCTCAACCACAGCCACCAACCCCTCCCTCATCCGCTGCGCATCGCGCACAAAACACCGCGCCGCCAGAAACAGAAACACCATGGTCAAGAACAGCGCCACCGGAATCAGGTACATCGCGTCATGCAGCCCCACAGCCTTGAACGCCTCAGTCATCTGTTCGGCGCCTGCCGAAATCATCGCCGATTTGGCGAAATGGTCGGACAAGGCCCCCACCACCACCGGCCCCAAGCCGCCGCCGAGCAGGTACAACCCGGCAAAGAACAGCGCCATCGCCGTGGCCCGCAGGCGTGGTTCGACCACGTCCTGAATCGCCGTGTACACGCAGGTGTAGAAGTTATAGGCAAACAGCCAGCCGACACTGAACACCGCGACGAACACGCCGATCTCGACCCGTCCGGCATGCAGCGCCCACGCGGTGCACAGGGTCGAGATGATCAGGCTGAAGCCGGCAAACAGCAGCCGACCGTTGGCGACTCGTTGATGAATCTTGTCAGCGATCCAGCCGCCGAGGGTCAGACCGATCAACCCGGTGACACCGACGATCACGCCGGTCGCCACCGCCGCCTCCTGCAACGGCATCAGGAAGTAGCGCTGCAGCATCGGCACCAGAAACGAGTTGCAGGCATAGGTGGCGAAGTTGAAGCACAAACCGGCCATCACCAGCCACAGGAATGTCGGCACCGCCAGCACCCGGCGGATAGGCTTGTCGACTCTCTCTTGGGACACCTGCACGGTTTCCGCCGCGCCGCGTTTGGGTTCCTTGATGAAGAACATGAACACCGCGAGGATCAGCCCCGGCACCGCCGCGATAAAGAACGGCGCGCGCCAGCTGTCGAAGGCCTTGACCATCGCGCCGATGGTGAAGAACGCCAGCAGCAGGCCCAACGGCAAGCCGAGCATGAAAATACCCATGGCCCGCGCCCGACGGTGCGCCGGGAACAGGTCACCGATCAACGAGTTGGCGGCCGGCGCGTAACTGGCCTCGCCAATGCCGATGCCCATGCGCACCAGCAGAAAACTCCAGAAACTGCCGACCAGCCCGTTGACCGCGGTCAGCGCGCTCCAGGTCGCCAGGCCCCAGCCCATCAGTTTGCTGCGCGAACCGGTATCGGCCATGCGCCCCAGCGGCAGGCCGGCGATCGCATAAACCAGGGTGAACGCGGTGCCGACGATTCCCAGTTGAAAATCGCTGAGGTGCCATTCCATGCGGATCGGCTCGATGATGATCGCCGGAATGGTGCGGTCGAAGAAATTGAACAGGTTGGCAAGGAACAACAGGAACAGAATGCGCCAGGCATTCGCCGCTTGGGTCGAGTTCTGCATGGGTCCGTCTCTTTATTGTTATGTGGGCTTCACTGCCGACGCATCCGAGCCCGGAACCTGCAATCTAGACAGGCCTGCCGGGGCTGTCTGTGATCATTCGTCAGCCTGATAACGGGCCATGGCACTGTAACGAAACGTAAGCCCTTGATAACACTGAAATCCCCCATAAACCGGGGGTTTCGCGGCAAAACCCGGCTACAAAAAAATACTTTCGCGCCCCCCTTCCCAAGTTCATGGCGAAGCCTAGAATAGCCGCCGGATCCGTCCGGATTCGCCGATCAACCCCTTTGATACCCTCCCCATGTCCGAAGTCAGTCCGTGTCTGAATTGCGGTGCCTGCTGTTCCCATTTTCGCGTGTCTTTTTTCTGGGGTGAATGCGCCTCCTCCGGCGGTACGGTGCCCGATGAACTGGTGACGCAGATCAGTCCCAGTCGGGTAGCGATGAACGGCACCGACTGCAAATCGCCGCGGTGTACGGCGTTGATCGGTGAAGTGGGCAGTAACGTGCAGTGCTCGATTTACGAGCAACGCTCCAGTCCCTGCCGCGAATTCGATGCTTCCTGGGAATACGGCGAACAGAATGTCGATTGCGACAAGGCGCGCGCCCGCTTCGGCTTGCCGCCGCTCGAACCGGAATGGAATCAGATCCCTTACGACCAAACCGCCTGATGGTTTAGCGCCAATCGCTATAAGGCTCATGCCGAAATGGTTGGCGCCAATGTGCCACTACCGCTTGCATGGCAAAAACCGCCTCTATACTCCTCTCATTCGCCTGCGTTGCTGACGCAGCAGGGACGACTTCACAGACGGGGATGCTATGGAGTGGCTTGGTTTGCAGTTTGTTACCGAGCTGCCGCAGAGCGGGCAGGTCATTCTCGATTGCACACACAATCCCTTGCTGGTGCTGGTGGCCTATCTGGTCGCCTGCGCCGCGAGTTTTGCCACCCTCGACATGGCCGAGCGGGTTGGCCACGCCGAAGATCCGGGTTCGCAACGGGTCTGGCGCTGGATCGGCGCCACCTGCCTGGCTGGCGGCATCTGGGCCATGCACTTCATCGCCATGCTGGCATTCCAGGCGCCGCTGGAAATCCATTACGAACTGGCCACCACTCTGTTTTCCCTGGTGATCGCCCTGCTCGCCTCATGGCTGGCGATGCACACCCTGAGCGTGCCTCAACCCTCGCTGATGCAATACCTGAAAACCGCCATCGTTATTGGCTTGGGCATCGCCGGCATGCATTACGTCGGCATGGCGGCGATGCACTCGGTGGCCACTGCGTATTACCAGCCGCTGCTGTTCTGCCTGTCGATCGTGATTGCCATCGGCGCCAGCTTCGCCGCGCTGTGGGTCGCCGGTTATCTGCGTGAAGGCAGCGGCCGTTTTCATCAGTTGCTCAAATACACCGCCGCAGTGATCCTCGGCGCCGGCATCATCAGCATGCACTTCACCGGCATGGCCGCGTTGAATCTGGTGGTGCCCGAGGGCGCAGCACCGACCCTGAGCGGCGAAACCAATTACCTGCAACTGGGCCTGACCGTCGCATTGATCATCCTGCTGATTCTCGGCAGCGCGATCAGCGCGGCACTGGCCGACAAGAAACTGCAAAGCAAGGAACACGATCTGCGCCGGGTCAACGCCCTGCTCGGCCAGCTCGATCAGGCGCGGATGTCATTGCAGCAAGTGGCCAATTACGACGCGCTGACCAACCTGATCAACCGCCGCGGTTTCAACCAGCTTTTCGCCGAGAAACTCAACCAGAAAACCAGCGAAGGCGGCATGCTCGCGGTGATGTTTCTCGACATCGACCACTTCAAGCGAATCAACGACAGCCTCGGCCATGACGCCGGCGACGCCCTGCTCAAAGTCATCGCCAATCACATCAAAGGCTCGGTGCGCAGCCATGAAGACGTGGTCGCCCGCTTCGGCGGTGACGAGTTCTGCATCCTGATCAGCCTGCGTGAACGTGAGGAAGCGCGCAACATGGCGCAACGGATCATGCTGAAAATGAAGGAGCCGATCGAACTGGCCGGCCGCCGTATGGTGATGACCACCAGCATCGGCATCAGCCTGTTCCCCGACGACGGCACCACCTGCGAAGAACTGCTCAAGCACGCGGATCTGGCGCTGTATCAATCCAAGGGCGCCGGGCGTAACGGCCTGCATTTTTTCAGTGCCAACATGAAGACCCGCGCCAGCCTCGAACTGCAACTGGAAGAAGAACTGCGCCAGGCCCTGCGCGAAGAAAACGGGCTGACGCTGTATTACCAACCGATCTTCGAACTGAAAACCGGTCGAGTGACCAAACTCGAAGCGCTGATCCGCTGGCAGCATCCGGTGCATGGCTTGCTGGCCCCGGATCGCTTCATCGCGATTGCCGAAACCAATGGCCTGATCGCCGAACTGGATAACTGGGTGCTGCGCCGGGCCTGCACCGATCTTGGCGAACTGACCCGGCATGGCTGCAACGACCTGAAAATCGCCTGGAACTGCTCGCCGCTCAACCTTGCCCGGGAAGAGCTGGCCGATGAGATCGAAAGCGCACTGCGCAGCGCTGGCGTTGCGCCGGAACGGCTGGAACTGGAAGTCACCGAAAACGCGCTGATGGGCAACATCGCCAACACCCTGGTGCTACTGCGGCAGATCCGCGCTCTCGGCGTCTCGCTGTCGATCGACGACTTCGGCACTGGCTATTCGTCGCTGGCCTACCTCAAGCGCCTGCCGCTCAATACGCTGAAAATCGACCGCTCGTTCATCCTCGACATTCCCACGGCGACCGCCGACATGGAGATCGTCCAGGCGATCATCGTCATGGCCCACACCCTGCATTTGCAGGTGGTGACCGAAGGCGTGGAGAGCCTGGAACAGTACGAATTCCTCGAGCGCTCAGGCTGCGATTTCATTCAGGGCTACCTGCTCAGCCGCCCGGTGCCGCTGGACGAGTTACGCCCGGTGCTGGAAGAAATCAATCAGCGCAAACACTCGCATGCAGTCAATCCGTTGAGTCTGGCGCGCGGTACATTTGTACCAGTGTCGCTGGATCCTTCTGCAAAAAGCCCTGCGCCCCATGCAGGCGCATCAATTGTGCGGCCAATCCGCTGATCGGCGTGGCCGAGCCTTGTTCGCGGGAGAATTTCACTGCGGTATCGAGATCCTTGAGCAGCGTGCGCACGTGCCATTTCACCGGTTCAAAACGGCTCTCGGCCATTTGCGGGGCGAGGATCTGCAACGGTTTCGAATCGGCAAAACCACCGGCCAGCGCTTCGGCAATCAGGCTCGCATCGACTCCGGCCTGTTCGGCCAGCGCCACTACTTCGGCGATCACCAGCGCATTGCAGGCGACGATCATCTGGTTGCAGGCCTTGGTCACTTGCCCGGCGCCGATGCCACCCATGTGCGTGACCCGTTGACCAAGGCTGAGCAGCACCGGGCGCACCCGCTCCAGATCCGCCACCGCGCCGCCGACCATGATCGCCAGACTGCCGGCCTCGGCACCCACCACGCCGCCGGACACTGGTGAGTCGAGCCAGCTCATCCCGGTCTTGTCGGCCAACTCGGTGGCCATTTCGCGGGTAGCGGTCGGTTCGAGGCTGGAAAAGTCCACCAGCAACTGGCCGCTTTTCGCACCTTCAGCGACACCCCCGGCGCCAAACACCACCTCGCGCACCACCGCCGTGTCGGCCAGACAGAGCATCACCACGTCCGCGTGTTCGCACAGTTCAGCGGGGCTTGCCACCTGCCGGGCGCCGGCTTCGACCAGTGGCGCGCACTTGGCCGGGTTGCGATTCCACACGGTCAACGGGTAGCCGGCAGCCAGCAAACGGCGGCACATCGGCAGGCCCATCAGGCCGATTCCGGCAAAACCCAACGAAGGGAGCGTTGACATCATTTCGCCTCTTTTTGATTAAAGATCACTGAATAATGGCCGATTCATGAGCGATCAGGAAAGGATTCCCCCGTGCGACGATCAGGCCAAGCCCCTGACGCCCGGGCCAAATTCGCGCAATAAAAGACGCGAGATCTTATTCCGTGAGGCTCGCTGACACTGGTCAGCGGACCAACCAGTCCAGGTATATGGCGCACAATGACTTCTAAAAACAATCCCGCCACTGCGGTATCCGATCTGCCCCTGAGCCCTGCCGCAAACAGCCCGTCATCATCGAAGCCATTGCCTCCCTCGCGCCCGCTGGGCACTCAGCAATATCTGTACTACACCGAAACCAACACCGACCGCATCCTCGACAACCTCGATGGCCTGCGTGATCTGGTGTTCCCGCGTCCACCGCACCTGGAAGGCGACAACGAACAGCACAACGATCAGGAGTTTCCGTCGGTGTGCCTGATCGGCCTCGGTCGCTGCGGCTCGAACATCGCCCTCGATGTCGCGGAGCTGGTGTACAACGCGCGCAAGTTCTACCTCAACGAATTCAACAACGAAGACCGCGCTGCTGACCGCCGTCTGGCCGACAAGGGCTACAGCCCGGCGCAGTGGATCAAAAACAACCTGCGGATCGGCACCAACAAGTCGAGCAAACCGGTGTTCCTCGTCGAACCGCTGGTGATGCTGGGCGACCTCGACAAGGACATCGCCGGGCGCATCCGTTTCTCGCGCAAGGGCGAGAAAAGCGGCTTCCTGCGCGATTACAGCAAAATGAAGATCATGGACTTGTCCGAAGTCCACGCCGGTGGCGCCGGTAACGCGCCGATCCTCGGCCAGTATCTGGCGAAGATCATCCTCAACAAGGACACCCAACGCTTCTCCAGCCCTGACTGGAAAATGATCCACTCGTACCTGATCGACAGCTGCGGCATCAAGGCCAACCAGTCGCGCCTGTACTTCTCGATCTTCAGTGCCGGCGGCGGTACCGGTTCGGGCATGGCTTCGGAATTCGGTCTGGCCCAGCAGCACTCGTACATGAACAAGACGTTCGACACCAAGCCGATGGACGAACACGACGGCAAGAGCGGACATTCGTTCGTGTTCGAGCCGATCTTCACCAGCGGCATCTGCGTGCTGCCGAACATTTCCGATCACCGCAGTGAAATGTCCGAGGCGCTGCACATCAACGCCGGACGCCTGCTGTGCAAATACCTGTCGGAGGAATGGGATTTCTCCTACAACTTCGCCAATGAAGACAGCAGCGAAGCCAGCGTCATGGGCCGTATCCGCCCATGGAACGCGATGATGCTGATCTCCAACGACATCATGCGTTACGCCGAAGAGAGCGATGACGGCAACATCCAGAACATTGATGTCAATGCGATGGAGAAGCACGCCAACCAGTACATCTCGCAGCAGATCTTCAACATTCTGACGGCGCAGGCGGTGACCACCGACTACGACCAGAACTACTTCCGCCGCGCCGGCATCGACATCGGCGAAACCATTCGCCTCGATGCCAACGACCTGTTCATGAGTCTGGCCGGCCCGGTGGCGATTGCCTACGCCGAATCGGTGGTGCCGGAAACCCCGCCGCCGAGCAGCGACAAGTTCAAGGTGTTCGACAAAGAGCCACAGCGTCTGAACATCGATGACCTGTTCTTCCGTTCGATCGACCTGCCGCACTTCAATAAAGTCACCCAGGCCATCGAAGGCATCAGCCTGCTGCCGATCGAATCCAAGCGCTATCGCGCCTCGCTGGAGCAGTACAAGAATTCCGGCTACGACGCCGCCGCGCTGCACGACCTGCACTTCTTCAAGAACTGCTCGTCGGTGGTGTCGATCGTCTCGTTGCCCAAAGACTACAAGCTGTCGTACATGGACCTGAACCGGTTGAAGACCCACCTCAACAGCCTGTTCCCCAATACCACGCTCAAGCGTTATGCGCTGGTGATCGGTGCCTCGGCCAACCTGTCGCTGACCACCCTGATCGCCAAGAGCCCCTGCCTGTCGGACGACTTCCTGACGTTGATCGTGGCGTTCATCAAGCGCTGCTTCGCCAAGACCCCGTACCGTTTTGACGAGACTCTGGACAACTCGATCCTCGACTTCATCATCAATGAAGACTTCGACGAAGGCCGCATCGACGATCTGCTCAACGAGTTCGAGAACCCGGCGAAGATCCTCGACACCAACTGGTACGCGATCAAGCCGATGTACGAGAAGAAGTACCGCGAGCTGATCAACGACAAGGACAAGTTCGTCTCGATCAACGACATTCGCCTGTCGCGCGATTGCGTGAAGAAGTCGATCAAGTACCTGCGCGAGATCTACCGTCACAGGATCGGCAAGACCAAGGTTATTTCGCTGAATAACCATACCGGGAAGACTTACTCGGTCTGATCCAGATCCGAGTTGCCCCTATCGCGAGCAGGCTCACTCCTACAGTTGGAATGCGTTCCTCTGTAGGAGTGAGCCTGCTCGCGATAGCGTCAGTTCAAACAACACATCTCTCAGGACAGCTTGAACCCACCCATGTGCCGTGCCAGATCATCCGCCAGCTTCTGCAACATCTGACAATCCTCACGACACGCCCGCACCTCGCCCGCCGTCGCCCGGGCCAGATCGGAAATCCCCTGCACGTTGCGGTTGATCTCCTCGGTCACCGCCGACTGTTCTTCCGTCGCGGTCGCAACCTGNAAGCAGCCCTCAGGCTGCTCAATAAACTGTTCCCGTTACGTTTACGTCACCGTGAGGCCACCCACGCTTGTGGCCTTTCTCTACGGCAACGTGCCATCACGCTACTCGGCTACACACTTTTCGCTGCTGGTCAGGCGCACCACAAAGGTGCGCAGACTTAGGCGACCGCCCTTTCCTGGATCAGAATCCACGGACTCACCACCACCGCCCACAGCGCTGGATCACGTTCGAAAATATCCAGCGCCCGCGTTTCAGACAGCTTGGCGACCTTGTCCTCGGCCAGCCAGGCGGCGACTTTCTCGCCATCATCCGAAGCCACGGCCTCGGCGGCGGCGATCAAATCCAGGGCTGGGTCGACCCACAATAGGGCACCCTTGGCGAAGAACGGCTCCAGCTCTTTCCAGGTAATAGATGCGGTTTCACCAAGCAGCTTGGCATAGAGGGTGCTAGGTTCTTGATTCATGGGACTGTCCGGAAAAGAAATCGACGCGAATGATAACGTCGGTGGTCCGGCAGAAAAACCCGGTTGCAAATGGCTTCACCGAACGAAAAGAGCAGGAACGCCAAGGAATGCTGGTGTTTGGGATATATGCCCACGAAAGCCCCGCCGCAATTCTGTCTTTTTCATTCAAAAATGCGACACCTCCAAGTTTTGCCCCTCGGCGCCTGCTTCCCAGGCCAACAACCGGCGCTCTACACTGTACCGGTACAGTTGCCGGGGGCATTTCCGGAGGGTATCGCAAAGATATCTGACCCGGTTCTGCTGCTACGGCGCCAGAACTCAAAAAAATTACAACAGTAAGAGTGGAGCACTATGACTAAGGCTACTAAGCAGATTTCCAAACTGTTTGCCGCTATGGTTCTGGCCGGGGTTGCCAGCCATTCGTTCGCCGCTGACACCATCAAGATCGGTATCGCCGGCCCTAAAACCGGTCCTGTAGCCCAATACGGCGACATGCAGTTCAGTGGCGCGAAAATGGCCATCGAGCAGATCAACGCCAAGGGCGGCGTCGACGGCAAGAAACTCGAAGCCGTTGAATACGATGACGCGTGCGATCCTAAACAAGCGGTAGCGGTCGCGAACAAGGTCGTCAACGACGGCGTCAAGTTCGTGGTCGGTCACCTGTGCTCCAGCTCCACTCAGCCTGCTTCGGACATCTATGAAGACGAAGGCGTGATCATGATCACCCCGGCTGCCACCAGCCCGGACATCACCGCCCGTGGTTACAAAATGGTCTTCCGCACCATCGGTCTGGACAGCGCCCAGGGCCCTGCCGCCGGTAACTACATCGCCGACCACGTGAAGCCGAAAATCGTTGCCGTACTGCACGACAAGCAGCAATACGGTGAAGGCATCGCTACCGCAGTCAAAGCGACCCTGGAGAAGAAAGGCGTGAAAGTCGCCGTGTTCGAAGGCGTCAACGCCGGCGACAAGGACTTCTCCTCGATGATCGCCAAGCTCAAGCAAGCCAACGTCGACTTCGTCTACTACGGCGGCTACCACCCGGAGCTGGGTCTGATCCTGCGTCAATCCCAGGAAAAAGGCCTGAAAGCCAAGTTCATGGGTCCGGAAGGCGTGGGTAACGACTCCATTTCGCAGATCGCCAAAGAGTCCTCCGAAGGCCTGCTGGTGACCCTGCCGAAATCCTTCGACCAGGATCCGGCCAACGTTGCCCTGGCTGATGCCTTCAAGGCGAAGAAAGAAGACCCGAGCGGCCCGTTCGTGTTCCCTTCCTACTCGGCGGTTGAAGTGATTGCCGAAGGCATCAAGGCAGCCAAATCCGAAGACGCGGCCAAAGTGGCCGAAGCCATCCACGCCGGCACCTTCAAGACCCCTACCGGCGACCTGAGCTTCGACGCCAAGGGCGACCTGAAGGACTTCAAATTTGTGGTTTACGAGTGGCACTTCGGCAAACCGAAAACTGAAGTTTCGCCTCAGTAAGGCGCGCCCTGACTGACTGCCAATAAAGCCCACGGCGTGCCGTGGGCTTTGTTTTACGAATGTATGGGCCGCGCTGGCGTGATCCGCCAGTCTCCCCACCTGAAAATCTCAAAACCGTCATCAGCGGTTCGCTGGCAAAACCCGGATTCGAAGTGGATAAAGATCCACGGGGCCGGGCGGGAAAATGACTCCACCAGTGAAATGCGTATCAGGTTTTTAGGAGCGTTGTAATGCCTGACATCTATCACTTCTTCCAACAGCTGGTTAATGGCCTGACCATTGGCAGCACGTATGCCCTGATCGCCATCGGCTATACGATGGTTTACGGCATCATTGGAATGATCAACTTCGCCCACGGCGAGGTGTACATGATCGGTTCCTACGTGGCGTTCATCGCCATCGCCGGGCTGGCCATGATGGGAATCGACAACGTCCCGCTGTTGATGACCGCCGCGTTCATCGCGAGCATCGTCGTCACCAGTTCCTATGGTTACAGCATCGAACGGATCGCCTACCGCCCCCTGCGCGGCAGCAACCGTCTGATCCCGCTGATTTCCGCAATCGGTATGTCGATCTTCCTGCAGAACACGGTTCTGCTCGCGCAAGACTCCAAGGACAAATCCATCCCCAACCTGATCCCCGGCAACTTCTCCATCGGGCCAGGTGGTGCACATGAAGTGCTGATTTCCTACATGCAAATCGTGGTGTTCGTGGTGACCCTGATCGCCATGCTCGGCCTCACGCTGTTCATCTCCCGCTCTCGCCTGGGGCGCGCCTGCCGCGCCTGCGCCGAAGACATCAAGATGGCCAACCTGCTGGGCATCAACACCAACAACATCATCGCCCTGACCTTCGTCATCGGTGCCGCGCTGGCAGCCGTTGCGGCTGTGCTGCTGAGCATGCAGTACGGCGTGATCAACCCCAACGCCGGTTTCCTCGTCGGCCTCAAGGCCTTCACCGCTGCGGTACTCGGCGGGATCGGCAGCATCCCCGGCGCGATGCTCGGCGGGCTGGTGCTTGGGGTGGCGGAAGCCTTTGGCGCCGATATCTTCGGCGACCAGTACAAGGACGTCGTGGCTTTCGGCTTGTTGGTTCTGGTGCTGTTGTTCCGTCCGACCGGCATTCTGGGCCGTCCGGAGGTTGAGAAAGTATGACTAGGAATCTTAAACAGGCACTGTTCAGTGCCTTGCTGGTGTGGGCCGTGGCCTACCCGGTACTCGGTCTGAAACTGACCATCGTCGGCATCAACCTCGAAGTGCACGGCACCAGCCCGGCCATTCTGGCGACCATCGCCGTGTGCTCGGTGCTGATGTTCCTGCGCGTGCTGTTCAACCAGCAGATCAGCAAGGCGTGGAAATCCTCGCCGGGCCTGCCGTTGATCCCGGCCAAGGCCAGCAACTTCCTGACCCTGCCGACCACGCAACGCTACATCATCATTGCGCTGATCCTCGGTGCACTGGTGTGGCCGTTCTTCGGCTCCCGCGGAGCGGTGGACATCGCCACGCTGATCCTGATCTACGTGATGCTCGGCCTCGGTCTGAACATCGTCGTCGGTCTGGCCGGTCTGCTTGACCTGGGTTACGTCGGCTTCTACGCCGTCGGCGCCTACAGCTACGCGCTGCTGTCGCACTACTACGGCCTGAGCTTCTGGATCTGCCTGCCGATTGCCGGCCTGATGGCGGCGACGTTCGGCTTCCTGCTGGGCTTCCCCGTGTTGCGTCTGCGCGGTGACTATCTGGCGATCGTGACCCTCGGTTTCGGCGAAATCATTCGTCTGTTCCTGCGTAACCTGACCGATATCACCGGTGGTCCGAACGGCATCAGCAACATCGAGAAACCGACGTTCTTCGGCCTGACCTTCGAACGCAAAGCGGCGGAAGGCATGCAAACCTTCCACGAATATTTCGGCCTCGAATACAACTCGATCAACAAGGTGATCTTCCTCTACCTGGTTGCCCTGTTGCTGGCGCTGGCAGCGCTGTTCATCATCAACCGCCTGCTGCGCATGCCGATCGGCCGTGCGTGGGAAGCGCTGCGTGAAGATGAAATCGCCTGCCGTGCACTGGGTCTGAATCCGACGATCATCAAGCTGTCGGCGTTCACCCTGGGTGCGAGCTTCGCCGGTTTCGCCGGTAGCTTCTTCGCTGCCCGTCAGGGTCTGGTGACGCCGGAATCGTTCACCTTCATCGAGTCGGCGATCATCCTCGCCATCGTCGTGCTGGGTGGCATGGGCTCGCAACTGGGCGTGATTCTCGCGGCCGTGGTGATGATCCTGTTGCCGGAAATGATGCGTGAGTTCAGCGAATACCGGATGTTGATGTTCGGTGCGCTGATGGTATTGATGATGATCTGGCGTCCACAAGGTCTGCTGCCGATGCAACGCCCACACATGGAGTTGCGAAAATGAGCCGCGAGATCCTGAAGGTTGAAAACCTGAGCATGCGCTTCGGCGGCTTGCTCGCGGTCAATGGCGTGGCCCTGACCGTCAAGGAAAAACAAGTGGTGGCGCTGATCGGGCCGAACGGCGCGGGCAAGACCACCGTGTTCAACTGCCTGACCGGTTTCTACCAGCCCTCGGGCGGCAGCATCCTGCTGGACGGCGAGCCGATCCAGGGCCTGCCGGGGCACAAGATCGCCCTCAAGGGCGTGGTGCGCACCTTCCAGAACGTGCGGTTGTTCAAGGACATGACGGCGGTCGAGAACCTGTTGATCGCCCAGCACCGTCACCTGAACACCAACTTCCTGTCCGGCCTGTTCAAGACCCCGGCGTTCCGCAAGAGCGAACGCGAGGCCATGGAATACGCCGAATACTGGCTGGAAAAGGTCAACCTGAAAGAGTTCGCCAACCGTACCGCCGGCACCCTGGCCTACGGTCAGCAACGGCGCCTGGAAATCGCCCGCTGCATGATGACCCGTCCGCGGATCCTCATGCTCGACGAACCGGCCGCCGGTCTGAACCCGAAGGAAACCGAAGACCTCAAGGCGCTGATCAGCGTACTGCGTGAAGAGCACAACGTCACCGTGCTGCTGATCGAACACGACATGAAACTGGTCATGAGCATTTCCGACCACATCGTCGTGATCAACCAGGGCACACCTCTGGCTGACGGTACGCCGGAACAGATCCGCGACAATCCTGAAGTGATCAAAGCCTACCTGGGGGAAGCGTAAATGCTGCAGTTCGAAAACGTTTCCACCTTTTACGGCAAGATCCAGGCCCTGCACAGCGTCAACGTCGAAGTCCGCCAGGGCGAGATCGTGACCCTGATCGGTGCCAACGGTGCCGGCAAGTCCACGCTGCTGATGACGCTCTGCGGTTCGCCGCAGGCGCACAGCGGCAGCATCCGCTACATGGGTGAGGAACTGGTCGGCCAGGACTCGTCGCAGATCATGCGCAAGAGCATCGCCGTGGTGCCGGAAGGTCGTCGGGTGTTCGCCCGACTGACCGTCGAAGAGAACCTGTCCATGGGCGGCTTCTTCACCGACAAGGGCGACTATCAGGAGCAGATGGACAAGGTCCTCGGCCTGTTCCCGCGCCTGAAAGAACGCTTCAACCAGCGCGGCGGCACCATGTCCGGCGGCGAACAGCAGATGCTCGCCATCGGCCGGGCGCTGATGAGCAAGCCGAAACTGCTGCTGCTCGACGAGCCGTCGCTGGGCCTGGCACCGATCATCATCCAGCAGATCTTCGACATCATCGAACAGCTGCGCAAGGACGGTGTAACGGTGTTCCTGGTCGAGCAGAACGCCAACCAGGCGCTGAAAATCGCTGACCGTGCGTACGTTCTGGAGAACGGTCGCGTGGTCATGCAAGGCACCGGTGAAGCGCTGCTGACCGACCCGAAAGTGCGCGAGGCGTACCTCGGCGGTTGAGGCTTTTCGCTGAACAGAAAAACGGCCTTCGGGCCGTTTTTTTGTGCCTGGCAGATAGATTGAATCCAACACAGATCCCCTGTGGGAGCGGGCTTGCTCGCGAAAGCGCTGTGTCATCCGACATCAATGGTGTCTGACACTACGCCTTCGCGAGCAAGCCCGCTCCCACACAATCAAAAGCCGTCAGTAGGGGTTGCAGTACTGCGCCACCGCCTTCGCCTGATCGACATAAGGCCGTGCCGGCTCAAGGTTCCACTCAGGCTTGTTCCTCACAGGCTTGCCGTCGTAGACCGCCGCCAGATGGCAGACCATCTGCCGCCGCAACGACCCGCCATTGACGCTGTACTCACGCCATTGCGCATCGTCCTTGTGCTTGTTGTACAGCTCGGCAAACATCCGGTCGGTCTGGTCGTCCTTGATCGCCCGACCACATGCAGTCGGTACGACCGAGAGCGACCAGGTCTTCGGCCCCAGTTTCGGATCGGGACGTTGTACCCAGGTGCTGGACTCGATGTACTTGTCGCAGAATTTCGGTTCTGTCGGCGTCGAGGTCTGGATGCACGAGAAAGAGGCCTTGGCCACCGGCGTTCTCGGGAAGTCGATCTTGATGATGTTGCGATCCTTGCCGGTCTTGGCCTTGTAATCCTTTTGATTGGCCAAGGCATCATTCAAGCCGCGCTGATCGCTGTAGAAAAACGCCAGAATCGGCAGTTCATCGGTTTTCGGATTGCCCAGGCGCAGCTCCGTCTGAGTCTGAAACTCACGGCTGTTGATGACTTTGCGCGCGCCCATGAAATTGCGGAAGGCGTCGACCCGCTCCTTGCTGCTCATCGGATTGCGCATGTTGAAACCGCACTGCAACTGGTCCTGCTGGCGATTGTTGTTGTACTGGGTGAAGTGCGCGACCCAGGCATTGGGACTGGCAATCGGCGGTTTCATGGCCTGGCAGACCGCCTCGGTCGGGGCGGTATTCTTGTTGTCACCACAACCACGGTCATTGCGAAAGTCGGTCCAGGCATCGTTGGGAAACGCGCAATAGACATGCACCGGCGTCTCGGGGTCTTTCACCAGATCCCGTGGCGTAATCAGGTAGCCGTTCTGCGTGCTCATGCCAGGGTCTTCATAACTGATGCCGTCAGCCCGCATGAACGAGGCGGCAAACGTGCCCAGCTCCACGGCTTTCGGGCTGGGGTTCCAGACGTCCCACTTTTGCCCCTTGGCCGGATCGGCCCGGTGCGTGCCGCGCACCAGCAGCCCTGAGCAGTCCGACGCGGGGTCCTGACCGCAACTGTCGACGGTATTGTTGTAGAGTTTTTCAACCTTCCTCAGCGTTTCGTCGCATGACTCGGCATTGGCCCATGCCGCATGCACCAACAGCGGCAACACGAGCAACGGGGCGATCCTGTTCAGACGTTTCTTCATGGCTTGCATCTCCTTGATTAGCCAACACACTCAACGCGGGACCGGGTTGCAACCCGCGGCGCGAGTTTCGCTGTCCGACAACGCCGGCCTGAACGGTTCCAGATTCCATGGCGTCTTGTTGCGGTAATTGACCAGCACGCAGCGCAGTTGCTGACGCATGCTGCCAGCGGACTTTTCGTTGTCGCGCCAGTTGCTGTCCGGCCCCTTGAGGGCGAACAACTGATCGTACAGAGCGCCGACCTGCTCACCGGGCAAGGCGCGCCCCGCCGCGGTGGGCACGATGCTCAGGCTCCATTCATCCTTGCGGGTGCCGGGGTCGTAACGTTTGATCCAGTCGGCGGAGGCGATGTATTGCGGCACCGGGGCGCCACCCACCACCATTTCGGCGATCGCCTGATCGGCAGCGACATAGCTGAAACGCTGTTCGGCTGGCTTGGTGAAGTCCAGACGCAGGATCGGCACGCTGTAGCCCTGGGCCTGGAGTTTTTTCTGGAAATTGCGCGCGCTGTTCAGACCGTTCTCCGGTTTCGGCGGCGCCTGATCACCGCGGGTCGCAAAATTCTGCGTGCTGTTGACGTTGTAGATGAAGGCATCGATGTACTTCATGTTTTCGCTGCCATCGTTGGTCGCGGTAGCGTTCTTCAACATGAACTCGTTGACCTGGGCACTGAAGGCAAAAGGATCCTTGTTGGTGGTGTTCGGCCGCGACTCGTGCACGCGGATCATCGCGTGCCAGTCGCTGGGTTTTTCCGCGTTCCACGAACATTGGCTGTACTGGATCGGTCCCTTCATCAGCCCGGTGTATTTCTGCGTCCACTGCTCGGCGGTGGTGACACCGGCCTCGGCACAGGTGCCGTATGCCAGCGCGGCATTGCGATTGTTCAGCGTGCCTTGCGCCGCGCGCGGCGGTTCGCGGCTGTCGAAGAAACCGCAGCCATACCATTTGCGCTCCGGCCCGGTGCCGCCATCAAACGCATAGATGCAGGTGAAACCCTGCTCTTTGACCGGCAGCTTCAACGCCGCCGCATCGGTGGGTGTGCGCAGGATGAAACCGGCCGGATGAATCAGAATCCGCGTGCTCAGATCCTTGCGGATCCACGAGTAGGACGTCGCGCCGATCTTGATCGCATAGGGGCTGTAATCCCACGGATTGAACGGCCCGTCATTGACCATGCGCAAGGTCACGCCACTGCAGTAATACAGTCCGCGCGCGGCGCCGGTATCGGGTTCCTGGCAGCTGTTCTTGAGGGTGTTGTAATTACTGTTGATGCGTTTGAGCGTGTCCAGCGGATCAACCTGCGTCTGGGCGCAAACGTGCCAAACAGCAAGGGCAGCGTGCAGGCGAGCGCAAAAGATGAAGTCCTGCGCAATAGCGCAGCGCGGGCTGAGCGATCCTTCGTCATGAGATACCGTCCTGGTAAATCGGCCTGTCAGAGTGGCCGTTGAAATGACTATAGAACAGGCGAGAGTGAACACAATCCAGTGTGGGAGCGGGCTTGCTCGCGAAGGCGTAGTGTCAGACGCCATTGATGTTTGATGACACACCGCCTTCGCGAGCAAGCCCGCTCCCACAGTGGATTGCAGTGTTCGAAAATCTTTTCGAAAAAACTTTGCACTGCGCTGTAACGCATCGCCATGAGCGTTCTCTAGTGGGGTAAGCAAGCGCACTTCGCTTGTAAAACCCAAGCTCAAATCTGGAGAAACATCATGACTGCTACCACTCGCACCCTGTCCGCCGCTGCGCTGGTTCTGGCTCTTGGTTCCGCCCTGAGCATGACTGCCGTTTCCAGCGCCAATGCCGCCGACAACAGCAACATGGAAAAATGCTTCGGCGTGGCCATGAAGGGTCACAACGATTGCGCTGCGGGCGCAGGCACCACATGTGCCGGCACCGCGAAAATGGATTACCAGGCCAACTCCTGGAAGTTCGTGCCAAAAGGCACCTGCACCACCACCGAGAGCAAGACCTCGCCGACCGGTTTCGGTCAGATGGAAGCCTTCAAAGCCAAGTCCTGATCCATTGCCTGCCCGAGTGACGCTCATGTTCACCACCCGCGAAACTGTCCCACCGCGCACTCGGGCAGCCCTCTGCGGGCTCCCGCCCCGCGCGGGGCTGGGGCTCAAGACCGGGCACTTTGTTGAAGTGCTCGGCACCCGACCGGACATCGGTTTCTTTGAAGTCCACGCCGAAAACTACATGGTCGACGGCGGTCCGTTTCATCATTTTCTCGGCTTGATCCGCGAGCAGTATCCGCTGTCGCTGCACGGCGTCGGGCTGTCGATCGGGGCCGAAGGGCCACTGGACGTTCAGCACCTGCAACGCCTGAAGACGCTGATCGAGCGCTATCAACCGCAAGCCTTTTCCGAACACCTGGCCTGGTCGAGCCACGGCCCGGTGTTCCTCAATGACCTGCTGCCGCTGGCGTATGACACGCCGACGCTGAACCGCGTCTGCGCGCATATCGACCAGGTGCAGAACAGCCTCAAGCGCCCGATGCTGCTGGAAAATCCAGCGACCTATCTCGGCTTCGAACGCTCGACCATCGATGAGCCGGAGTTCATTACCGAGGTGATCCGCCGCAGCGGCTGTGGTCTGCTGCTCGACGTCAACAACGTCTACGTCTCGTGCATCAATCATCAACGCGATCCACTGACCTACCTCGACGCGCTGCCGTTGCACGCGGTTGGCGAGATTCATCTGGCCGGGTTCGCCGAAGACGCCGACAGCCTCGGCGACCGCTTGCTGATCGATGATCACGGCGCGCCGATTGATGACGCGGTCTGGGCGCTATACCGACAGGCGCTCGAACGAGTCGGCCCGGTGGCAACCTTGATCGAGCGGGACAATCAGGTCCCGGCGTTCAGTGTGCTGCTGGCCGAGGCGCATCAGGCCGAAGCGTTGTTGCTGCACGCTGGGAGTCGGCCATGAGCACGCAAGCCGACTTCAGCGCCGCCCTGCTCGACACTCGCCTGCCCTGCCCCGCCGGCCTGTGCAGCGCCAACGGTGCCGATCCTGCCAGCCGATTCTCGGTGTATCGCAATAACGTGCAAGGTTCGTTGATCAACGCGCTGGCCGACAGTTATCCGGTGGTGCAGCAGTTGGTCGGCGAGGAATTCTTCCGTGGCATGGCCGGCATATTCATCCAGCAGCAGCCGCCGCACAGTCCGTTGATGAACCGTTACGGCGACGGTCTGGCGGACTTCATTGACGCATTCGAACCGGCGGCCGAGGTGCCGTATCTGGCCGATGTCGCACGGCTCGAACGCTTGCGCACCCGCGCTTATCACGCCGCCGATGCCGCGACGGTCAGTGCGCAACAGATCAGCGCTGCACTGGCCGATCCACAAACACTCGCCGAACTGAACATCACCCTGCATCCCTCGCTGCACCTGCTCGATTCGGCTTACGCGGTGGTTTCGATCTGGGCGGCGCATCAAGGAGAAGCGACGCTGGCAGGCATCGACATCCATCAAGGGCAACACGCACTGGTGCTGCGCAACACTCTGGAGGTCGAGGTGTTTGCCCTCGATCACGGCGCCAGCGTATTCATCCGCCATCTGCTCCATCACCGACCGCTGCTGCAAGCCGCGCAAGACAGTCCACCTTTCGATCTGCCGAAGACCCTCGCCCTGCTGATCGGCCACAACGCCATCACTGACCTGAACACCAAGGTATCGCCATGAACAACCTCATCATTCGCGCCATCGGATTAATGGAAAAAATCCCCCACAGCCTGATCGCCTTCATCGCGCGGTTCTCGATTGCCGCGGTGTTCTGGAAATCCGGGCAGACCAAGGTCGAGGGGCTGGCCATCGACTTGATCGACGGCACCGTTCAACTCGGCTGGCCACGCTTGGCGGACTCGACGATTCCGTTGTTCCAGAGCGAATACCACGTACCGCTGCTGTCACCGGAAATCGCCGCGCACATGGCGGCGTTTGCCGAACACTTCTTTCCGGTGCTGATATTGATTGGCTTCGCCACGAGGTTTTCGGCGCTGGCGCTACTGGGCATGACGCTGGTCATCGAGGTGTTTGTCTACCCCGATGCCTACCCGACCCATGGCACCTGGGCGGCAGTGTTGCTGTACCTGATGGCGACCGGGCCGGGGAAATTGTCGATTGATCACCTGATCGCACGACGTTTTGCCAGCTGACCACAAACTGTAGGAGTGAGCCTGCTCGCGATAGCGGTAATCCAGCCAACATTTCTGTTGAATTTGCTTACGCAATCGCGAGCAGGCTCACTCCTACAGGAAATGAGTTAGCGCTGAAGGCGATCCAGCGCCTCGCCGCTGCGTTTGAACCAGCCAATCAGATAATCCGCCAGCACTTGCGTGCGTTTGGGCAAACCGCCCTGGTAGGGGTGCACCAGATACATCGGCATCCGGCGCGTCTGAAAATCGCGCAGCAGCCAGCGCAACCGGCCATCAGCCAACTCCGTTTGCAGCAGGTACGACGGCAATCGTGCGATACCGGCGCCGGCCAGTGCGGCTTTCTTCAGCAGGTTGTAATGGTTGCTGGCGAACGGCCCCGACACCCGCACCCGCAGCAATTCGTGCTGTTGGTGATACAGCCATTCCTCGCGGCCACTGTAGTGGCTGTTGAGCAGGCAACGGTGTTCGGCCAGCTCCTGCGGGGTCAGCGGTTCGCCGAATTGTTCAAGGTATATCGGGCTGGCGCAGGTCAATTCCTGCCACGCCAGCAGGGGTTTGGCCACCAACCGCTCGTCATTGGCCACCTCGGAGCGAATCGCCAGATCGAAGCCATCCCGGGACAGGTCGCGATAGTGGTTGTTCAGCTCCAGTTCGATCTGCACCTCGGGGTATTTCTGCGAGAACTCCAGCAGCAAGCCGTCGAAAAACGTTTCCCCCAGCGACACCGGCACCGTCATCCGCACCGGGCCGGCCATGTCGTCCTTCAAGCGCGCCAATGCCTGACGCGCGCGTTCCACCTGAACGACCAGCGCCTGCGCCTGGGGCAACAGCGCGGCGCCGGCGGCAGTCAGGCTCAGACGGCGCGTCGTGCGTTGCAGCAACACCACGGAAAACTGTGCTTCCAGCTGACTGATGCGTTTGGACAACTGGCCCTTGCTGCAACCCAGTTGCTGCGCCGCCAGGGTAAAGCTGCCGGCCTCGATCAACACCGCAAACGCCGCCAGATCATCCATTTCACTCATGGACTGTTTCCATTTGAAAACCAAAGGTTGCCTATTAGTGCGCTTATCCGCAGAAAAAACCACTCTAGACTGAAACCTCGTTCAACCCATTGAGGAACAGCCCATGAAGATTCTGTTGATCGGTGCCGCCGGCACCATCGGTTCGGCCGTGGACAAAGAGCTGAGCCAGCGTCACGAAGTCATCCGTATCGGTCGCAACAGCGGCGATTTCCAGGTGGACATCAGCGACAGTGCATCGATTCGCAAGCTGTTCGAGCAGACCGGCAAGTTCGACGCGCTGATCTGCGCCGCCGGTAACGTGACCTTTGCTCCGCTCGGCGAGATGAACGCCGACAGCTTCGCCCTGGGCCTGAAAGACAAGCTGATGGGCCAGGTCAACCTGCTGCTGATCGGCCGCGAATATGCCAACGACGGCGCCTCGTTCACCTTCACCACCGGCGTGCTCAGCCACGACCCGATCCGTAGCGGCGCCTCGGCGGCACTGGTCAACGGCGCTCTGGACAGCTTCGTCAAAGCCGCCGCCATCGAGTTGCCGCGAGGCCTGCGCATCAACTCGATCAGCCCGACCGTGCTGCTGGAAGCGATGGGCAGCTACGCCCCGTACTTCCGTGGCTACAAGCCGGTTCCGGCAGCCGATGTGGCATTGGCCTACGCGAAAAGTGTCGAAGGCCTGCAAACCGGTCAGACCTTTCACGTGGGCTAAACCCTTGTGATCAACGGTCAGCCTGCGTAACGTGGCGGCACTTGTCTGGAGAGCCGAAGATGCGTGTTGCCCGTTCGTTGATCGTTGTTGCCCTGCTGCCGTTGTTCGCCGCCTGCCAATTGCTCGATGGCCCGCGTGAAAGCGCGTCCCACGTCGGGCAGACCCGGATGCAGGGGCAGTTGACGGCAGCCGAGGGCAAACTGGTGTTCCAGCCGTGTGGCGAACAGCGTCAGTACGTGGTCAACGACATCGGCGGCACCAGCGTGCTGCAAGAAGCCGCGACCCTCGCCGACCAACAGGGCAAGCTGTTTGCCGATGTGCGCGGCAAGCTCGTCGGCGACCGCATCGACCTCGGCCAGTTGTACCGGGTCGAGCGCTCTGGCACTGCGTGCGATGACCCGAACTTCAAGCTGTTGATCCTGCGTGCCGCCGGCCACGGGCCCGAGTGGAACGTCAAAGTCAGCGGCAAGGGCATGGTCATCGACCGTGAAGGCCAGCCGGCGCTGGCGGTGCCTTATGTCGAAGAGCAATTGGGCGACGGCCGCTTCAACCTGAGCAGCGAAGCCAACAATCAGCGCATCGAGTTGTGGGTCGCGCCGCAACGCTGCGTCGACAGCAGCACCGGCAGCGTGCAGCACATGAGCGCCGAGCTGCGCATCGACGGCAAGGTCGAGCGTGGTTGCGGGTATTTCGGCGGATCGCGCAACGACTGAGCGTTTTAGCCTCACCGGATCCGGCCTTTGCGGCTTATAATCGCGGCCTTCAAACGCCCTGGCGCAGTTGTGCGCCCCGCGAATCCGGATCCTCGCCATGTTACGAATCACCGAACTCAAGCTGCCAATCGACCATCCCGAAGAAGACCTGCGTGCCGCCATCGTGCAGCGCCTGGGCATCGCCAGCGATGACTTGCTCGATTTCACCTTGTTCAAGCGCAGCTACGACGCGCGCAAAAAGTCCTCCGAACTGTGCTTCATCTACACCATCGACCTCACCGTGCGCGACGAGGCCAAGGTGCTGGGCAAGTTCGCCGACGACCGTAACGTCAACGTGGCGCCGGATGTCAGCTACAAATTCGTCGGCCAGGCGCCGAGCGACCTGAGCCAGCGCCCGATCGTGGTCGGTTTCGGCCCGTGCGGGATCTTCGCCGGCCTGCTGCTGGCGCAGATGGGCTTCAAGCCGATCATCCTTGAACGCGGCACCGAAGTCCGTCAGCGCACCAAGGACACCTGGGGCCTGTGGCGTAAAAGCGTGCTCAACCCCGAGTCCAACGTGCAGTTCGGCGAAGGCGGCGCGGGCACGTTCTCCGACGGCAAGCTGTACAGCCAGATCAAGGATCCGAAGTTCCTCGGTCGCAAAGTCCTGCACGAATTCGTCAAGGCCGGTGCGCCGGAAGAAATCCTCTACGTCAGCAAACCGCACATCGGTACGTTCCGTCTGACCGGCATGGTCGAGACCATGCGTGAAGAGATCCGCGCCCTGGGCGGCGAAGTGCGCTTCCAGGAGCGCGTCACCGACGTGCTGATCGAAGACGGCCAACTGGTCGGCGTCGAACTGGCGAGCGGCGAAACCCTGCATTCGAAACACGTGGTTCTGGCCCTCGGCCACAGCGCCCGCGACACCTTCCGCATGCTTCACAGCCGTGGCGTGTTCATGGAAGCCAAGCCGTTCTCGGTGGGTTTCCGCATCGAGCACCCGCAATCGCTGATCGACCGTGCGCGGCTGGGCAAATATGCCGGCCACCCGAAACTCGGTGCCGCTGACTACAAACTGGTGCACCACGCCAAGAACGGTCGTTCGGTCTACAGCTTCTGCATGTGCCCGGGCGGCACCGTGGTTGCAGCGACCTCCGAGCCGAACCGCGTGGTCACCAACGGCATGAGCCAGTACTCGCGTAACGAGCGCAACGCCAACTCCGGGATCGTCGTCGGCATCACCCCGGAAGTCGATTACCCGGGCGGCCCGCTGGCCGGTATCGAGTTGCAGGAGCGTCTGGAATCCCACGCGTTCATCCTCGGCGGCAGCGACTACAAGGCCCCGGCGCAACTGGTCGGCGACTTCATCAACGGCACCCCGTCCACCGAGCTGGGCGAAGTCGAGCCGTCGTACAAACCGGGCGTGGCCCTGGGCGACCTGGCCCTGGCGCTGCCGGACTTTGCCATCGAAGCGATTCGTGAAGCGTTGCCGGCGTTCGAAAAGCAGATTCGCGGCTACTCGCTGCACGACGCGGTGTTGACCGGGATCGAAACCCGCACCTCGTCGCCGCTGCGCATCACGCGTAACGAGTCGCTGCAGAGCATGAACGTCAAAGGTCTGTTCCCGGCGGGTGAAGGTGCGGGTTATGCCGGCGGGATTCTGTCGGCGGGTGTGGACGGGATTCGGATTGCGGAAGCTGTGGCGCGGGACATTCTTGGTCTGGAAGCCTGATACATCTGTCTTGAAGTAACACCAACCTCCTGTGGGAGCGGGCTTGCTCGCGAATGCGGAGTGTCATTCAACACAATGTTGCCTGACACACCGCCTTCGCGAGCAAGCCCGCTCCCACATTGGTTTCCGCGTTTGGCTTTAGATATTGGCGCGCAGCACTGAAGTCGGCAGCGTCTCACCTTTCTCGGCACTCGCCGCCACCGCCGCAATCAATCCCTCCAGCTCATAGCCCTGCGCCTTGAGCCACGTCTGATCGTAATAGGTGTCGGCATAACGCTCGCCGCCATCGCACAAAATCGCCACGATCGACCCCGACTCCCCCGCCGCTTTCATCTGTTGCGCCGCCATCAGCGCGCCGATCAGATTGGTGCCGCTCGACCCGCCGACATGCCGTCCCAGACGCTGCGCCAGATAATGCATGGCCGCCAGCGACAAGGCGTCCGGCACCTTGACCATTGCATCGATAACCTTGGGCAGGAACGACGCTTCCACCCGAGGCCGGCCAATGCCTTCGATCCGCGAACCGCAGTCCAGACGCAGACTGGCGTCGCCAGTCTGGTAGTAATCGA
Source organism: Pseudomonas sp. S3(2024) (assembly GCF_036861315.1). Classification (NCBI taxonomy): domain Bacteria; kingdom Pseudomonadati; phylum Pseudomonadota; class Gammaproteobacteria; order Pseudomonadales; family Pseudomonadaceae; genus Pseudomonas; species Pseudomonas sp. S3(2024). The sequence goes on from NZ_JAZAQQ010000001.1 coordinate 427,097, forward strand.
AGAACACCGAGCGCTCGGCGTCGGCGCACAACACCCGGGTGCAATGCTGGCGGTAACGCACGTAACGACCCAGGGTCGCGGTGGTGCCGCCGGTGCCGGGGCTGGAAATCAGCCAGCTCGGTTCCGGGTGTTTCTCGAAACGCATCTGCTGGAAGATCGATTCGGCGATGTTGTTGTTCGCCCGCCAGTCGGTGGCCCGCTCGGCGTAGGTGAACTGGTCGATGAAGTGGCCGCCATGCTCGCGGGCCAGACGTTCGGATTCGGCGTAAATCTGCGTCGGATCTTTCACCAGATGGCTCTGGCCACCGTAGAAAGCGATCTGCGCGATCTTCTCTTTCGAGGTGGTCGCCGGCATCACCGCAATGAACGGCAAACCGAGCATGCGCGCGAAATACGCTTCGGAAATCGCCGTCGAACCGCTGGACGCCTCGATCACCGGCGCGCCGGGTTTGAGCCAGCCGTTACACAACGCATACAGGAACAACGACCGCGCCAGGCGATGCTTGAGGCTGCCGGTGGGATGGCTCGACTCGTCCTTGAAATACAACTCGATGCCTGCAAACCCCGGCAGCGGCAAGGGGATCAGATGGGTGTCGGCGCTGCGCTGGAAGTCCGCTTCGATGATGCGGATGGCTTCGCGGGCCCACTGGCGGTTGTCGCTCATGGTCATGCTCTCGTTGAATCGGGCAGGAGTAGCCTTGTCACAGGCTCAGTCCCCCAGCATAGGAAAAAACCGGCAAGGCTCACAGATACAGCTGAGGCTCAATTCATCCACCAACTGCCAGGTTCTGGGCAAATGGGTATCAGGCTTTTGCAGTAATTGCGCAGAAACCTATCCCCCCGTTCTTTGAACTGAAGCGGCCTGCTCGCCCCCCTGCCTGACAAATAGCGAACAATCCGCACTTAATCAAAGATCCGTCCTACAGCCAGCATTTGTCCGCTTCGTTAACGTCGCACAGCCCTTTCGAAGGGTTGTCGATGGATGAACGAAAGGACGCTCAGTGGCTCGCAACAAGGACATTCCCCGGGTCCCCAACCCACCGGCGGGCGACGGCCATCACGTCACTTGGCGCTACATGACGGCCACTGAACTGGCCGAGCGCGAAGCCCGACAAAATGCATACGACGCCATGCTGGCGCGGCAGGAGGCTTTCGAGCGCAGTCGAGAGGTTGCGGCGAAAAAGCCTGATCCCGTACGCGCCGGGTGCGTGTTCGCCAAGTCCTGCAAGTTGCCGGACGCGATCATCGATTACTCGAATCCTTCGGGGATGGTGCCGACCGACAGCCTGAAAGATTACGGAGATCTGGTCCTGCTCGGCGGCCGTGAAGCCGATGACAGCGGCGGCGTTCCACTCAAGAAAATCAGCGGCACTGCCATTCCCGCAGGCCTGGGCACCTTCGCCCTTGCGGGTGAAGCGTTCAAGGCATTGCCCGCCATCGCTTCCGCCGCCGTTGTGACCCCTTTGGTCGGGCTGGTGGCGTTGCTCATGCCATCGAACCTGGGCGACAGCGCCCTCTATACCGAAGACCAGTTGCTCGCCCTCAGACAGGCCCGCACCCGCGTGCGCCTACATGTCGAACAACAGGCCGACGGCAGCCTCAAGGGTTATGGTTTTTACACCGGCAAGAATCGCGACTGGGAAATGGTCGATGTCGCGCAGTTCACCGCACGTGATAACCGCTTTGTCGCAGACCTCGGCGAAGGCATCGAACTGATCTGGACGCCCGCCGTGGACGGCTCCGACACCCTCGGCATCCCCGCGCTGGAGGCTGCACCGCAAACACCGCACATCTGGGTGTATCCGCCGACGAAAGCGGCGGACGGGATTCTGGTGAATCCGGTTTATCCGCCGGAGTATCGGGATTTCATTCTGGTGTTTCCGGCGGATTCGGGGGTAAAACCGTTATACGTTGTACTGAGTACAGAACGCAAAGGCTTGGCACCTGCTGGTCATAGCTACCATAAACCGCCGACTACGGAGCAAATCACCGCATTTCCAGACTTGAAAAAAGTTAAAGACAAAAATCCGGTTCAGGGTGGAGGTGGACTTCGTAAGCGCTGGACAGATGCCAAAGGAAAGAAAATTTACGAATGGGATTCAAGGCATGGGGAGTTAGAAATGTATCGAAGCGATGGAGCACACCTGGGAGCCTTCGATCCCCAAACAGGTGAACGACGCGAAGGCCCTTTAAAAGAAAGAAGCATTAAAAAAAGGTATCTGTGAGGAAGAAATGGGACTGGAACTAAGACTTGAGTGGTACGACACGACAACCCTGCAATTTCAGGGCGAGGAGACGTCAAAAGATCTGGGAGATGATGAATCAGTATTAAATGCCTTAGGTATTCCAGTGGATGGCAACATCAACAATGGCAGCTTCAACGTCGTCGAAAATTGGGTTGCTACCATTCAGCCGTACTTTCAACATCGCATCGCTCTGAATACTAACGACTATCAAATTTCGTTTGACTACAGTTGATATCGATAAACAGGTTGTTTGACCTCAATGCGCTACCTTTCGATCACCGGTTTTTTTCCCGATGTAGTTCAGGACGACTCTTTGCAGTTCGAGCTGGAGATCACGAGCAGCGAGATGAATGAAAAAATCGCCCTGCTCATAGAGTCCAAGCCTCTTGGTGAGGTTGAACCCGGCGAGTTGCTGTTGAATCAAGATCAGATACCCGCGCTAGAGAACCTTCTGAATGTCAGATTCCCGAAGGGTCTGGAATATTTCATGGGCACCTGTGCCCAGCATTGAGCGAGCGAATTGAAACAAACAAAAAACCCCGACAGTCACCTGATCGGGGTTTTGTTTTACCGCTCGTTCGCGCTTAGTGCGAAACGCGGCTGGTGCCACCGACGGTGGAGATGCGCACGCGCTCACCAACACGGAACACTTCGTTTTCCTGAACCTGTTGCACGTAGGCGCGCATGCTGCCGTCGTCTTCGCGCACGGTGATTTCCACGCCCTGGGTGCGGGTCAGGCCTTCTTCAGTCGCGGAACCGATCAGACCACCGGCCACAGCACCGATGACCGCCGCGACGATGCTGCCTTTGCCGCCACCGATGGCGCTGCCGCCGACACCGCCGACCACTGCGCCTGCAGCGCCGCCGATCGGGGTCTTGGTGCCTTCGATTTTCACCGGACGCAGGGATTCGATGGTGCCCATGCGAATCGTCTGCACACGACGCGCTTCGTCACGGGAGTAGGAGTCACCGGTCAGGCTCGACTGGCAGCCGGTCAGCAACATCGCCATCGTGGAAAAGGAAGCAACCAGCAGAACAGACTTACGCATAGCATCAACTCCAAAAGAACATGTGTTCATTAAACCCCGCTGCTTGACGCCTGTCACGACGCAGCCCGGATAAACTTGATTTTATTCAGGCCCGGTACAGGCACCTGCAAACTCACCCAACAGTAGCGCCAAATCGCTCAATCCGCCCTGCCGACCCAAGGATTTTCATGGATTACCTGATCATTTTCGTCGCCACCGTCGCCGGTCTGTACTTCCATGGGTGGCTGTACGTGCGGATCAAACGCTGGATGGATCGTGATCTGGCCCTGTCGCTGGCGGGCAAGGATGAAGACAAACGCGCCTTCATGCTGGAACGACTGGCCGATGCCCGCATGCAGAAGATCAAGCGTCGGGACCTGCCGAAGTGGCTTGAGGCCGCTGCGGCAGGCTATCCCGCTCGGTAGACTGCTCAGGGCGCCAGACGTTCAAGAATCCAGTTGGCACCCTGCTGACGGTAGTTCAGGCGATCGTGCAGACGACTTGGACGGCCCTGCCAGAACTCGATGCGCTCGGGCAGCAGGCGATAACCGCCCCAATGTTCCGGGCAGTCGGGCTGAGTATCGCTGAAGCGCTGTTCGGTGGCCTTGAGCAGATCTTCCAGCTCGCCACGCCCGTTGATCACCCGGCTCTGCGGTGAGGCCCAGGCGCCGAGCCGGCTGCCCAGCGGTCGCACCTGATAATACGCGTCGGACTCTTGCGGCGTGACCTTGACCACCCGCCCTTCGATGCGCACCTGGCGCTCCAGGGTTGGCCAGAAAAATGTCATGGCCGCGAAAGGATTCGCTGCCAGATGCTGGCCCTTGGCGCTGTCGTAGTTGGTGAAAAAGGTGAAGCCCTGCGCGTCCAGGCCCTTGAGCAGCAGAATGCGGCAATGCGGTCGACCGTCCGAATCCACCGTGGCCAGGGTCATGGCGTTGGCTTCCACTGGCGCCTGTTCGGTTTTCACCGCGTCGGCAAACCACTGGTGGAACAGCGCAAAGGGTTCGGCCGGGGCTTGCGCCTCGGTCAGACCGTCCCGGGTGTAATCACGACGCATATCTGCCAGAGCCTGGGTCATGGCGCATTCCTTTTCGTTAGCGGATCACTGCTTGGAAGTATCGCTGGCGGCGACTTTCTTGTCTGTGGTCGCCGCTTTGGCCGGAGCGGTTTTCTTGGCCGGCGTTTTTGCCGGTGCCTTGGTCGCTGCTTTCTTCGCAGGTGCCTTGGCGGCGGCTTTCTTCGCTGGAGCCTTTTTGGTTGCAGGTACGGCGGCCTTCGAAGCAGCCGGCGCCGGGGTGACCGGTTTGGCTGCAGGCTTGACGTCCTGTGCGGCAAGCATCGTGGTCGGTGCCGGCGCCGGCATGTTGTACTTGCTCAGCAGCGCAACCATGGTGTTCTGCGGGGTCACCAGCAGTTCGACGCGACGGTTGAGGGCACGGCCTTCGGCACTGTCGTTGGCCGCACGCGGGGCATCGCCGCCCATGCCACGCAACATCAGGCGATCACGCTGCAAGCCGCTCAGACGGAAGATCGCCGCTACGGACTGGGCGCGCTCCTGGCTGAGTTTGACGTTGGCCGGCGCGGCACCGGTGTTGTCGCTGTGACCAAGCACCAGGACTGCGGTTTTCGGGTCAGCTTCGAGGATTTTCGCGACATTGGTGAACGGGCTGAGGGTCACCGGCAGCAGCATCGCTGGACGTTTCGGGTTGAACGAGCCTTCAACCGGCGCGATCACCACCAGCACGTTGTCACGGCGCTCAAGTTGCAGATTGCTGTCCTTGATCGCTGCACGCAGACGTGGCTCGTAGTCATCCAGCCAGGCTTGGGTGACTTTCGGGTCAGGCATCGGCACCACTTTGGCAGTGGATTGATCCTTGCCGCCGAACGGCCACCACCACTTCGTGCCGGTGTCGGCATCGGCCTTGGCCACTACCGCCGGTTTGGCTTCTGGTTTGACTTCGGGTTTCACCTCGGCTTTGGCCGCCGCATCATCGGAACCGCCGAACGGCCAGTACCAGTGGCTGCTGCTTTCAGTCTTGGCCACCGGTGCGGTCGCGGCAGGTTTGAGCGGCGCCGGGGCTGCGGCAGGAGCCGGGGCTGGGGCCGGCTCTTTGGCCGCCACTTTGTCGGAGGAACCGAACGGCCACCAGCTACCGCCGTCCGCATCGTTTTTAGGAGTCTGTGCACAACCGGTGATCGCAACACACAGGGCCAGGGCGAGAGTTTTTTTGGATGACATTGAAAATCCACAAAGTGAAGTAATGAAAAATCAGAGCTCTTTTGCCCGGATAAACTGACGCTTTGAATCGAAAAACCGGATCTGGTTCCAACCCTGGAACCTCATGTAAAGCTTTACAGACAAGTGGCAAGTACCCGCGCCAGTTGCTGCGCGCGCGGATCCATCAAGACGTACGGCCCAAGGGTATTTGTCACAAAACCGAACGCGACATCGTGCTCCGGATCAGCAAAACCCACCGAACCACCCGCCCCCGGATGACCAAACGCCCGCGGGCCGAGGCCGTAGGTGGCGTTCGCCATGTCCGGTTGATCGAGCATGCAGCCCAGACCGAAGCGGGTGCGGGTCAGCAGGGTCTTGTCCTCGCCGTAGCTGTGTTCGCGGGTCAGCTCTTCGAGCATTTCGCTTTCAAGCAGGCTGCCGTCGAGCAAACCGGCGTAGAAACCGGCCAGGCTGCGTGCATTGCCATGCCCATTGGCGGCCGGCTGCTGCATGCGGCGCCATTCCGGTTTGTTGGTGCTGGTGAGCACCGACGGCGGATTGGTGAAGGCGCGAGTGGTCATGGCGGTCGGTTCGCGCATGGTCACTTGCAACAGGCGCTGGGCCGCGGCATCGCCGACGTTGCCCTTGCCCCGTGCAATATGCGCCACGCGGTGGAACTCTTCGTCAGGCAGGCCGACGTGGAAATCCAACCCCAGCGGCTTGGCGACGCGGGCGACAATCGACTCGCCCGGCCCACAACCGTCAGCGCGACGCAGCAACTCCCCGACCAGCCAGCCATAGGTGATGGCGGCATAGCCGTGGCCGGTGCCCGGCGTCCACCACGGCGCTTCGGCCGCAAGGGCGTCGACCATGGTTTGCCATTCGTAGAGGGCCGCGGGCGCCAGCAACTCGCGCAGGGCCGGCAGACCGGCCTGATGGCAGAGCAGTTGGCGCAGGGTGACGGATTCTTTACCGGCGGCAGCGAATTCCGGCCAGTAGCGGGCAACCGGTGCATCCAGTTGCAGTTTGCCTTCGGCCACCAGTTGCAGCGCCGTGACCGCGGTGAAGGTCTTGGTGCAGGAAAACAGGTTGGCGATGGTGTCGCTGTGCCAGGCTTCGGTACCATCCTTGTCGGCCGTACCGGACCAGAGGTCGAGGACGGTTTCTCCGCCGACCTTGATGCACAGGGCTGCGCCGCGTTCCTGGGGATCGTCGAACAATGCCGCGAAAGCCTCGCGCACTGCCTCGAACTGAAGCTCGTAATGTCCCTGAATCTGCACCCGCAACTCCCCCGCGAAAACGCTCTACAAAGTGGCCCGCATTGTTCCAGCCCTTGACGGATTTGGGAACAGCTGCGGGCCAGACGGTTACTTCCAGATGTTTGCTGAGACGGCTGCCGCCTTCGCGAGCAAGCCCGCTCCCACATTTGATCTCTGCGGCACTGGAGATCAGTGTGGGAGCGGGCTTGCTCGCGAAGAACGATGACGCGGTCTAAACCTTAATGACCATTGCCCGAATGCCCACCGGCATGCCCGCCCCCCGGGCCTTTGCCGGCTTCAGCCTTGCGCCCGCCTTCGGCTTCATGACCGGCGGCGGCCGCTTTCTCAGCCTGCTTGCCCAACTGATCGATCGCCTGCAAATTGCTCTTGCGTACCGCCTCGACAAAGCCCTGATACGGAAGATCGGTAATCCCCACCAGGCCGAAGTGCCCGTTCTCGCCATCGAGCAGACGCCCGGTCACCGGTTGATCCAGATACTGGAACCAGTGCACGCCGACAATCGACGGTTCACTCAGCGCCTGTTTGAGGAAATTGGCGTACGCCGGGCCGCGATCTTCTTCCCGCGCCAGTTGCGTCACGCCCCCCCAGAACGGGCCACGATCACTGGAGCCGAAGTTGAATTCGGTGATCAGTACCGGTTTGTCGAGGGCGCGCAGAGCGGCGAAGTCATAGCCGTCCTGCGGTTTCAGCGTGTACATGTTGAAACTCAACACGTCGCAATACTGCGCGCAGGACGCCACCGCTTCCGGAGTGCTGGTGGCGAAACGGCCACCGAGCAGCAACTGATTCGGCGCGTGCCACTTCAGCGAATCGGAGATGGTTTTGAAGTAAGTGTCGGCGAACACTTTCTGGAAGTATTTGAAGTCGTTTTCGATTTCCGGGTGCTCCGGATTCGGCATTGGTGGCACGAAACCCGGGTCTTCCATCAATTCCCACGCCGGCAGATCAATGCCCCACGCTTTCGACAGCCCCGCCTGGTTGCGGTACTTGTCGCGCAGTTGCTTGAGGAATGCGCGCTTGGCCGGCACGTCGGTGGTCATTTTCAATGTGCCGTAGGCCAGGGCGTAGCGCGACTGCGGATCGTCGCCCGGACCGGCCCAGGCCAGCTCGTTGTCGGCGTAGTAACCGATCAGCCACGGATCATCACGATGATCGCGGGCAGCAATGGCCACGGCACGCTCGGTGGCCATGGCGAAACGCGGGTCGAACGGGTCAGGCATGCCGCCCCACCAGTCGCTGCCGGTGCTGATGCTGGTGTAGTCGCCAACGATCGACAGCGGCAAGGTGTACGGCACCCGTTCGGCGTCGGCAAGCGAGTCGGCACTCCAGTTGCCGACGGTGTTGAAACCCCAGGCCTGCAGGCGATCGAGGGTGTGCGTGGCCCACTTCTGCTGATCGACCGTGGCCTTGCACGGCGCAGCGACGGGTTGATCGGCAGCCTTTTCAGCAGTCGTCGCTACGGCGTCTGTTTTCGCCGCTGCGGCGACACCGGCCTTCGCCTCGTTTGACTTTGGCACAGGCTCGGCAGCTTTTACTGCGGTTTCTTCAACCGCACCAGCCTTGGCCGCTTCAGCAATTCCGGCCTTGGTATCGCTGTCCGGTTTGCAGGGCTCGCCGTAAACCCGCTGCAGGTTGGCGCCGTAGAAATCGTACCAGCGCCCGTTGCCATAGCCACGGCCCTGATCGGCACCGTTGCCGCCACGGTTGTCGCCCTCGCCGAAATGGCTGGCGAGCGGCTCGTCGGCCTTGGGCAGGGATTCGAACATCCACTCACGCCCGGCCACGTAAGTCTGGTTGACCTGCGGGCTGACGGTGTTGACCCCCAACGAATAGAACGGATGCCCTTCAGGGGTCACCAGATACCAGCGACCGTCACGCTTTTCGGTGCGGAAAAACCCGCTGGCCTTGAACGCCGGGCCTTTATTCCAGCCACCGAACTTGTCCAGCGAGGACTTTTCGCGCTCGGCCAGCCAGGTTTTCAGCTGTTGCTGTTCCTTGGCGGCGGCGGATTTCAGTTGTTCGTCGTTGCTGATTTTTTCCGGCCATTTGCTGCGGGTCGATTGACCGTAGGCGTCCACCAGATTGCCGTAGACAGCTTGGGTCACGGCATCGCCATCCTGCACGCCGAAACGTTCGAGCAGCAGGCTCTGCGCGGCTTTCGGCTGATCCATCCACAAGCTCACCGACACCACCTGGCTGCGATCGAGTTCACCGCTGCTGCTGGCCAGCAGAATCCGCTGACCGTCGACGGTCATCGGCATTGGCAGCCCGGCCTTCATGCCCTGACTCAGTGGCGAGGTCGCAACCAACGGCACCAGCAGGGTTTGCGCGGGGCCGGCCGGCAGGTCGACGCGGCTGGTCAGGGTCTGGCCGTTGTTGCTCTGGATTTGCACGTAGACCGTCACGGCCCAGTTCATCGCGCTCTGCAGACGCAGGCTCATCATGCCCGACTGCGACCAGTCCCAGGCGCCGGTCTGCGGGGTCAGGCGTAGGGTCGGACGGGCTACCGGGTTGAACGTCACCCGGCGCAGCACTTCACCTTCGGGGGTTTGCTCGGCGTTGGCTTGTGGCAGGTCAGTGTTTTCGGTGACGACTTTCACCACGTCGGCAGGACGGACGAAGTTGAACAGGGTCTGCTGACCCGCAGGCGCCGCCAGTAACGGCGCAGCGAAAATCAAGGCGAATACGGCAGGCAACGAACGGCGAATCATAAGAACGGAGTTCTCCCTAACGACCAACTAAGGTCAATGGAAAAGCATGGCAGAGAGATAGACAGCGCGGCGGGCAAAACTGCCCACCGTTGTCTCAGGATATTTCACGACGGAATGGCGGTAACGCATTGAGGATCGCCTTGCCGTAGCGCTGGGTGACCAGTCGCCGATCGAGCAAGGTGATGGTGCCGCGGTCTTCTTCGGTACGCAGCAGACGCCCGCAGGCCTGGACCAGTTTCAAGGAGGCATCGGGCACCGAGATTTCCATGAACGGATTGCCGCCACGGGCCTCGATCCACTCCGACAGCGCCGCCTCGACCGGGTCGTCCGGCACCGAGAACGGGATCTTGGCGATCACCACGTGCTCGCAATAGGCACCCGGCAAATCCACGCCTTCGGCGAAACTGGCGAGGCCGAACAGCACGCTGGAATCGCCGCCATCGACCCGCGCCTTGTGCTTGTTCAGGGTTTCCTGTTTCGACAGGTTGCCTTGAATGAATACTTGCTTGCGCCAGTCGCGGTCGAGGCCATCGAACACGTCCTGCATCTGTTTGCGCGAGGAGAACAGCACCAGCGTGCCGCGCGAGCCTTCGACCAGATCCGGCAACTCGCGGATGATCGCCGCGGTGTGAGCAGCGGCGTCGCGTGGGTCGGCCTTCAGATCCGGGACCCGCAGCACGCCGGCGTCGGCGTGATGGAACGGGCTCGGCACCACGGCGGTGACGGCTTTTTTCGGCAGACCGGCACGCATGCGGAAACGGTCGAAAGTGCCCAGCGCGGTCAGCGTTGCCGACGTCACCAGGCAGCCGTAGGCCACGTTCCACAGGCTGCGGCGCAGGGTTTCGGCGGCAAGAATCGGGCTGGCGTTAACCTCGATGTCGAACAGCGAACCGCTTTCGGCCAGCGTCAGCCAGCGCGCCATCGGCGGGCTGTCTTCCGGATCTTCGGCGGTAAATGCAGTCCACAATTCCCAGTTGCCCGAAGCCCGGGACAACAGGCTGCCGAACAGTGGATACCACTCCTCGGCCTGATTGCTGGCGATGCCGATGTTGACCTCGCCGTCCATGCCTTCCTTGAGCAGGTCGGTCAGACGGGTGAACAGATCGTTGAGCCGCGAGTAGCCCTTTTTCAGCTCGATGCCCATTTCGCGCATGTGCTCGGGAATCACCCCGCCGACGAAACGATGGCGTGGCCGCTCGCGACCCTCGACGTCTTCGCCGGGTTTGAAGTCGGCAATCTGCTCGCACGCGGTGAACATGAATTGCTGCTGGGTCTTGATCTCGCGCGCCAGCTCGGGCACTTGCTCGATCAGCTTGCCGAGATCGCCCGGCAGCGGATGCTGGGCCAACAGTTTGGTGAGGTTCTTCGCGGTGGTTTCCAGCCAGTCGGCGGTGGAACGCAGACGCGTGTAGTGGGCGAAGTGGCCGATGGCCTTGTCCGGGAGGTGATGGCCTTCGTCGAACACGTAAATGGTGTCACGCGGATCCGGTAGTACCGCGCCGCCGCCCAAAGCGAGGTCAGCCAGCACCATGTCGTGGTTGGTGACGATCACGTCGACCTTGCCCATGCCTTCGCGCGCCTTGTAGAAAGCGCATTGGCCGAAGTTCGGGCAGTGACGGTTGGTGCACTGGCTGTGATCGGTGGTCAGGCGCGCCCAGTCGGCGTCTTCCAGCGCGTTGGGCCAGCTGTCGCGGTCGCCGTCCCATTTATTGCCGGCGAGCTTCTCGATCATGCTGGTGAACAGCTTCTGACTCGCCTCGTCGACCTCGATCTTGAAGCCTTCCTCTTCGAACAACTGGGCGGTGGCGGTTTGCGCGTGGCCTTCCTGCAGCAGCATGTCGAGCTTGGACAGGCACATGTAGCGACCACGGCCCTTGGCCAGCGCGAAGCTGAAGTTCAGCCCGCTGTTGCGCATCAGGTCGGGCAAGTCCTTGTAGACGATCTGCTCTTGCAGAGCCACGGTCGCGGTGGCGATCACCAGGCGCTTGCCGGCCAGCTTCGCCGTCGGGATCGCCGCCAGGCTGTAGGCCACGGTCTTGCCGGTACCGGTGCCGGCTTCCACCGCGACAATCGCGGGGTCGCCACTGCGCCGGCCTTCGTCGTCGGTGTCGATATCCCCGAGGACTTTGGCGATTTCAGCGATCATCAGGCGCTGGCCGTAACGCGGCTTGAGGCTCTTGGCTTCAAGAAAACGCGAATAGGCGCCCTGGATCGTGGTTTTGAGTTCAGTGCTGATCATTGATTGTCGGGCGCTAAAAACGCTGGATAAATTTTCAGTGGTTTCGGATGGCGGCTATCATACCCCGCTAATTAATCCCGCGCAGAACGGAGTGCCCCAATGACACCTTTTAGCCTCGTTTATCCGCTGCATGTCCTGTCCGCCCTGGTCTGGGTCGGCGGCATGTTTTTCGCCTGGATGGTCCTGCGTCCGGCGGCTGTAAAGGCTCTCGACGGCCCTGGCCGCCTGACCTTGTGGGTGGAAGTGTTTCAAGGTTTTTTCCGCTGGGTCTGGGTCGCGGTGATCCTGCTGCCGATCAGCGGCGTCGGCATGTTGCACTTGCAGCAGGTCGGTTTCGAGACCGCGCCGAAGTACGTACAGGTGATGATCGGGCTGTATGTGGTAATGACGGCGCTGTTTATCCGGATTCAGGGCTTGATGCTGCCGGAATTGCGTAAAGCGGTGGAAGCCAAGGACTGGCCGGCGGGTGCGGCGGTATTGGGGCGGATTCGCCGAGTGGTGGGGATCAACCTGATTGTCGGGTTGGTGCTGGTGGCGATTGCGGCGGCGCGGCCGATGTTCTGACCCGCTGACGGCAAGCACTAAAAGCACTATTTGAGGTGAGGGGATTTAACCCCTCACCTCAATTGTGAACAGTGCTGTTATTCAGAGGCGCTGTACGGTCACAGCCCCCGCCGCACCCACCGGCCCAGGCTGACCATCCGCCCCGGCCTTGCCGTTCTTGCCGCCATCGGCGCGATACACCAGGCAGCCCTTGGACTGGCCGCCCTTGCCCGCCTTACCGCCAACACCCGCTGGACCACCGGCGCCGCCCGCAACGTTGACCTTGATCAGCTCGGCCGGGAACTCACGCGGTACTTCGAGACGCACCAGCGCCCCAGGTGCACCCGGCTGGCCGTCACTACCATTGCTGCCGTCAAAACCATGACCGGCCGCGCCCCAGGTGCAGCCCGGATCTTCGCCGTTGCCGCCATCCAGGCCGACGAAACCCGGTGCGCCGGTGCCGCCACGGGCATCGACAAACAGTTTTGGCGCGTTAAGTGCCTTGAACTGCAAATTCAGATTACGCCCGGCACGGGCGGCTTTTTCATAGGTGCCCGGCGCGCCGCGTGCGGTGATCAGGCTGCCTTCGGACAGTTCGGCACGAATGACTTTCATGTCCAGCGCCTGTTCACTCGGGACGATCGCAATGCGCGCTTCATGGCCCAGACGCAATTCACCGACGGTCAGCTCGGTCACATTGGCAGGAATCAGCAAGGTGCCGTAGTCCGCCACTTCCAGGCGTTCCAGCTGCAAGGTGCTGGCGGTGTTGGGCAAACGCATCAGGGAATTGGTTTCGACGCTGACCACCTGGGCGCAGGCCAGAGGACTGATGAGTGCAGCGAGCAGGCAAAGTTTACGCATGGGAAGAAGCCTCCGGAGCGGCCGGGGCCGGGATGGTTTGCAGGTGAAAAACGCCGAACAGCAGGATGCGCAGACGGTCGCGCCACGGGTTGGGACGCCCTTTGAGGCGCGAGAAAAGCAACTCCAGCACATGCAGCGCCAGCAGCGAGGCACCGGCCAGATTGACCAGCGCATGCAGCGGATGCACAAACGGCAGCAGCAGATTGACCACCACCACGCACCAGAACAGCAGGGTCAGCAAACGCCCCAGCCCCCAGAAAACCTTCATACGCTCCCCCGTGTCGGAATTATTCTTTGGGCGCACAGTAACGGCTTACGCGGGGGATAAGCCAGAGGGGCAAAAGAAAAAACATTTGTCAGTCGTCGGATCGCTGCCGGTTCGACGACGATCGTCGACCGGCAGCTCTAGCCTGCGGACTACAGACAAGTCCTAGCGATTGATATGCAACTCCACCCGACGGTTTTTTGCCCGTCCCTCGTCCGTTGCGTTGTCAGCCACCGGCTCGCTCTCGCCGCGCCCTTCACTGGTCAGTTTGTCCGGCGCCAGGCCCTGACTCAGCAGGTACGCCGCCACGCTGCTGGCGCGTCGTTCCGACAACGCCTGGTTATAGGCATCCGAACCTTTGCTGTCGGTATGGCCGATAACCTTGATGCTGACCACGTCGGCATTGCGCAATTTGTCCATCAGCGTATCGAGCTGGGCCTTGGCGGCCGGGGTCAGATCCGACTTGTCGAAATCGAACAACACATTGCCGGCATCGCTGAGGGTGATGACTTCCGATTGCGGCGCAGGTTCGGGAGCTTTTGTAGTGACCGGATATTGCGGCAGCGGACAGCCGCGATGATCGACCGGGGTATTGGCCGGGGTGTCAGGGCAACGGTCGCGGCGGTCGAACACGCCATCGCCGTCTTCATCGCCATCCTGGGCATAACAGATCAGCCCGCCAGTCAGAATCCCCAACGCCGCACCGCCACCGGCCCAGCCGCCACTTTCAATGGCGCCAAGACCGCCACCGACCAGCCCGCCGATCAGGCTGCAGATCGGCCACGTACGTTGATTGAGGGGGGCATCGCCATCGCTATGAGTGGCGCAACCGGTGAGCAGGCTGCCCAGCAGCAGCACCGGCAAGACGGACCTTGAGAAAACAGTCATTGTGAAAGCTCCTGTGTCACCGGCCCATACCGGTTACACAGGAGTAAAGACCCGCATCCGCGACTGCACAAGCCGCGGATGCGAGAGGGGCTAGCGGACGATTTTGATTTCGGTACGACGGTTCTGTGCGCGACCGTCTGCGGTTTTGTTATCCGCCACTGGCTGGCTTTCACCCATGCCCGAGACCGAAACGAAGCTGGCACGCGGTACACCCTGCTGGATCAGGTATTCCACCACCGAGTGCGCACGACGATCCGACAGTTTCTTGTTGTAGGCATCGCTGCCGACGCTGTCGGTGTGGCCGGTCACGGTCAGTTGCGCCGTGGACGACTCTTGTTTCAGGCGCGTGGCGACTTTATCCAGCACCTGTTTGTCGGAGCCGGTCAGGGTGGCTTTGTCGAACTGGAAGTGCACATCGCGAATGACGATAGTTTCTTCCTTGACCACAACCGCCTCTTCTACCACTGGCGCAGGGGCAGGTGGTGGGCAGCCGTCAGCATCGACCTGCACGCCTTTAGGCGTGTGCGGGCACTTGTCGCGACTGTCCGGCACACCATCGCCGTCTTCGTCGCCATCACCGTGTACCCAGCAATAGGCCGCTGCCGTACCACCGACAATCAGCGCGCCGTAGCCGGCCCACGACGAACTCTCCGTCGCCCCGAGGCCGGCGCCGACTACACCACCGACCGCCGCACAGGTCGGCCAGTCGGTTTTCTGCAAACCTGCGCAACCAGTCAACACACTGGTTAGCAGAATCAAAGGTAATGCTGTCCGAACTATGCTCATCTGGTTTTCTCCTGAGGGATCGGCTTAGAACCGATTCACGGAGTAAAGACCGGAGTTTTAATCTCCGCCAGCAATAGGCCACTGGCATTTGGGACCGTGTTCACAGGGATTCGGCACTTTTGCCGCCCGCGGCAAATCGGGGTCTAGGCCGGATCCGTCTGGCGCGCTAGTCTTGGCGATCTGATTGAGGAGCTTCGATGAACGTCGCCATTTCTTCGCGCACGCCGCAACAGGCGCTGGCTGCTTTACTGGATCGCTATGCCCCGGCGCGTCTGCTGCTGATCGGCGCCAGCGAATTTCCGGCGCTCGCCGCTTTCAAGCAGGCACATCCGGACACCTGCGTGGCCCACGCCGCACCCGGTGCATTGCCCGCCGAACTCGCGGCGCGGCGCTTCGACCTGGCGCTGGTGGTCGATTGCCTGGAGCATCTGCCAAAGCGTGACGGCTTGAATCTGCTGGGCGGGATTCGCAACCTCAACGCCAGTCGCATCGCGGTGCTGGCGGATCTGCCGGCCAGCGGCTGGCAGGAAACCGATTTCTACTCGCTGGCGCTGCAGGCCAGTGAACGCTTCCAGCGTGACGATCAGGTACTGACCCTGTTCACCTATGATCTGCTTGACTACAAACAAGTCCCCGACTGGCTCAACTCGCGATTCTGGGCCAATCCGGAAAACTTCGGCAAATACTGGTGGTAATGCAATGAGTACAGCCATTTGCCCGTGCGGCAGCGGCAACCTGCTGGAGGCCTGCTGCGGCCACTATCACGAAGGCCACCCGGCGCCTTGCGCCGAAGCGCTGATGCGTTCGCGCTACAGCGCCTACGTGCTGGGGCTGATCGATTATCTGGTGGCCACCACCCTGCCCGCCCAGCAGGCCGGTCTGGATCGCCAGTCGATCAGCGCCTGGAGCGCGCAGAGCACCTGGCTCGGCCTTGAGGTCGAAAGCTCGGAAGTGTTCGGCGGCCAACCCGAGCACGCCTTCGTCACCTTCACCGCGCGCTGGCACGACAGCCAGGGCGAACACAGCCACCGCGAGCGCTCCTCGTTCGTGCAGAACGCCGGGCGCTGGTACTTCATAGACCCGACCGTGCAGTTGAAGCTGGGGCGCAATGACGCGTGCCCGTGTACGAGCGGACAGAAGTTCAAGAAGTGCTGTGCGGGGTATTTCGGCGCATAAAGGGAAGTGCCGACTAGACTGGGGCACAAAGGGAGTTTTTTCGATGCTCGGTCACTGTCGCACACTGCATGGCTTGTTATTGATGCTGATCCTGAACCTCGGCGGTTGCGCCTCATGGTTCAGCGACGACAGCGTCGACCCCGCCGTGCACCTGGTAAAAGTCGAGGTGGTGCGGGCCAAGCTGCTCGAACAGAAATTCATCCTGCACTTTCGCATCGACAACCCCAACGACAGCGACCTGACGGTGCGCGGCATGGAATATCGCATTCATCTGGCAGACCTGTTGCTGGCCGAAGGCGAGCATGAACACTGGATCACGGTAGGGCCGAAAAGCAGCGCGTTCTATCGGATACCGATCCGCACCAACCTGTGGCCGCGGGTCAAGGACGTGGTGAAAATGCTGAAAAGTCAGCACCAGCAGGTGCCCTATCGATTGCAGGGTGAGATGGAAACCGGTTTATTCATCGCCCACTACGTGCACCTGGAGCGCAATGGCGTGATAATCCCCGCCGATTTAATTCCGGAGCACAACCGATGACTCAGCAACCTCATGTCCATGGCCCTGACTGCAACCACGATCATGACCATCATCACGATCACGACCATGGCCATGTCCACGGCCCGAACTGCGGCCACGCCCACCAGGAACCGGTGCGCAACGCCCTGAAAGACGTCGGCCGCAACGACCCTTGCCCATGCGGCAACGGCAAGAAATTCAAGAAGTGCCACGGCGCTTGATGCTTCAGGTGAAGTCCTTCTTCGCCTGACAAGCCGCCTTCGCGAGCAAGCCCGCTCCCACATTCGACCGCATTCCTACTGACTGAACGCAGTCGACTGTGGGAGCGGGCTTGCTCGCGAATGGGCCGGTACATTCACCCCAAACTGTTCAGACAGCCGCCAGAATCTGCTTCGCACTGACCACCGTCGCATACTCCCCCTGCAAATTCCCCAGCGACATCCCGTGCACCTCTTCGGCTGAACGCGGTGTGCCGAAATAATCGGCCTTGTCGAAGGTGAAACACGCATCCTCCGCCACCCACGCCTCAAACCCCAGATTGCCCGCCGTGCGCGCTGTGGATTCCACCGAGTTGTTGGTCGCTACACCAACAATGATCAATTGCCCGATCCCCGCCTCATGCAGCTGCGCTTCCAGCCCCGTGGCACAAAACGCATCCGGTACCTGTTTCTGGATCAGCCATTCACCGTCCTGCGGCATGAATCGCTGCTGAAATTCCACCCCTGACTGCCCGGGCCAGAACACCGAATCCGGTTCACGCGACAGATGCTGCACATGAATCACCGGCCGCCCGCTACTGCGCCACGCCCTCAGTAAATCGAGCATGCGCTCTTCAGCCTGCGGATTATTCCGCCGCCCCAGGCGCGGCTGCAGAATGCCTTGTTGCTGGTCGATGATGATCAGTGCAGCGTTGGCCTGAAGCTCCATGGCGTCTTCTCACGAGAGTCATTTGATTCCCGCACTTCATCACCCACCCCTGCAAATAAGCAAGCCATCAGACAATCATCGATCAATGGCAAGAAATAACCACTCGCCCCGCTTGCGCGGCCATCTCCTGCTCACTAACGTAGCGGCTTTATTGCGCCCCCAGCCTCTACACCCCCGCAGGAGCTTTGCCATGGCCTCGCCAGCCCTTACACATTTTCTACCCCGGTTCGGCGTTGCCGCAGCAGTGACCGGTGTCTTGAGCCTGTCCGGTTGCCAGACCTGGAACGCGCAGGACACCCTCCCGCCTACCTCCGGCGTGCAACCGCTCAAGGGCCTGGCGCAGAACGTTTCGGTGCGACGCAATGCCATGGGCATGCCGTTGATCGAAAGCAACAGCTTCCACGACGCACTGTTCACCCTCGGTTACGTGCATGCCAGCGACCGCATCAACCAGATGGTCACCCTGCGCCTGTTGGCCCAGGGGCGTCTGGCGGAAATGTCCGGCGCCTCGATGCTCGACGCCGACCGCTACATGCGCGCGGTCAACCTGAAGAAAAGCGCCGACGAGCTGTACAAGGCCTCGTCGCCACGCCTCAAGCGTTTCTTCGAAGTCTATGCGCGGGGCGTCAACGCCTACCTGTTCCGCTACGCCGACAAACTGCCGGGTGATCTCGCTTCCAGCGGCTACAAGCCGGAATACTGGAAACCGGAGGATTCGGCACTGATGTTCGCGTTGCTGAACTTCAGCCAGTCGGCCAACCTGCCGGAAGAGATTTCCTCGCTGGTGCTAGCGCAAACCGTGAGCAGCGACAAACTCGCCTGGCTGACCCCGTCCGCACCGGATGAAAACCTGCCACTGGCCGAGGCTGACAAGCTGCAAGGCCTCAAGCTCAACGGGCAGATTCCCGGCCTGACGGAGCTGAGCAACGCCAGCCAACAACTGGCGGCGGTGAATCTGCTGGGCGCCAGCACCTCGAACAACTGGGCCATCGCCCCGCAACGCAGCCGTAGCGGCAAGAGCATTCTCGCCAGCGATGCCCATGGCCCACTGGCAGCGCCGTCGCTGTGGACTTTCGTGCAGATCCGCGCGCCGAAATATCAGGCCGCCGGTGTCACCGTCGCCGGTTTGCCGATGGTCCTCGGTGGTTTCAACGGCAAAGTGGCGTGGAGCGCCACCAGCGTGCTCGGCGACAATCAGGACCTGTTCCTGGAAAAAATCCGCCGTCAGGGCAACAGCCTGACCTATGAGGTCAATGGCAAATGGCAGCCGCTGGGCGTGCGCAACGAAACCTATTTCGTCAAAGGCCAGCGACCAATTCGCGAAGCGGTGTACGAAACCCGCCACGGCGCGCTGCTCAACAGTGCTCAGGCCGTACAAGGCAACGGTTTTGGCCTGGCCCTGCAGACCCCGAGCTTCACCGACGACAAATCGCTGGACGCATTTTTCGACCTGACCCGCGCGCAGAACGTTGAACGTGCGTCAGACGCCAGCCGCGAGATCCGCGCCATCGCCCTGAACATGGTGTTCGCCGACGCCAGCAACATCGGCTGGCAAGTCACCGGGCGTTTCCCCAACCGTCGCGAAGGCGAAGGCCTGCTGCCATCGCCGGGCTGGGAGGGTCGCTACGACTGGGACGGTTACGCCGACCCGATGCTCCACCCGTACGATCAGGACCCGACCCAGGGCTGGCTCGGCACTGCCAATCAGCGGGTCATTCCTCACGGCTACGGCATGCAGTTGTCCAACTCGTGGGCGGCGCCGGAGCGCGGCGAGCGCTTGGCGGAACTGGCCAACAGCGGCAAACAGGACGGTCGCAGCGTGATCGCCATGCAGTACGACCAGACCACCACCTTCGCTGCCAAGCTGAAGAAAATGTTTGAAGCGCCGGGCATGAAGCAGCCGCTGAAACAGGCGATCGACGCCCTGCCGGAAGCCGATCGAAACAAGGCGCGCGAAGCCTTCACGCGGTTGATGGCGTTTGACGGCAAGCTCAGCCCGACCTCGGCGGATGCGGCGATCTATGAACTGTTCCTGCAAGAAAGCATGAAGCAGATCTTCCTCGATGAGCTTGGCCCCGAGTCGAGCCCGGCGTGGAAAGCCTTTATCGCCAATGGCGACTTGTCCTACGCGGCGCAGGCCGATCACCTGCTGGGGCGCGAGGACAGCCCGTTCTGGGATGACTTGCGTACCCCGCAGAAAGAAGACAAAGCCGTGACTCTGGCGCGCAGTCTGGCCGCCGCGATCAACGCTGGCGACAGTCAGTTGGGTGGCGATCACAAGGCCTGGCAGTGGGGCAAACTGCACAGCTACACGTGGAAAAACGCCAATGGCCAGACCGTTCGCGGCCCGCTGGCAGCCGGCGGCGATCACACCACGCTCAATACCGCGGCGTTTGCCTGGGGTCAGGACTTCAACACCACGCGTGCGCCGTCGATGCGTTTCATCGTCGACTTCAGCCAGGCTGAGCCGCTGATGGGGCAGAACGGCACCGGCCAGTCCGGTAACCCGGCCAGCCCAAGCTACCTCAACGGCATCGATGCGTGGCTCAAGGGTCAGTACATCGGCTTGCCGATGCAGCCGCAGAACTTTGACCGGGTGTATGGCAAGACGCGTTTGACCCTGACCCCCGGCAAATAAACGCAATCTCCCTGTGGGAGCGGGCTTGCTCGCGAAGGCGTCGTGTCAGGCGATTTCGTATTGCCTGACACACTGCATTCGTCGGAACGCCGCCCGGAGCAAGCCCGCTCCCACATTGGTTTTGTAGCGACTCTAAAATAATCGATAGAACTTCCGGACTCGCGCCAACCTCATAGCTAACAAGCCCCCCATTCTGGTAACGACATGGACCTTGTTATCGCCCGCCCCGAAGGTTTGTACTGCCCTGCCGGGGATTTCTATATTGATCCGTGGCGCCCGGTCGAGCGCTCGGTGATCACCCATGCCCACGGCGATCATGCCCGTAACGGCAATCAGCACTACCTTGCCAGCAGCGCCAGCGAAGGGATTTTGCGTGCGCGTCTGGGTCAGGACATCAACCTGCAAACCCTCGCCTACGGCCAGCGGCTGACCCATCACGGCGTGACTTTGAGTTTCCATCCCGCCGGGCATGTGCTCGGTTCGGCCCAGGTACGTCTGGAATACGGCGGCGAAGTCTGGGTCGCGTCGGGGGACTACAAGATCGAACCCGATGGCACCTGCGCGCCGTTCGAACCGGTGCGCTGCCATACCTTCATCACCGAATCGACTTTTGGCCTGCCGATCTACCGATGGCAACCACAGGCGCAGGTGTTCAGCGAGATCAACCAGTGGTGGCAGGCGAACATCGCCGCCGGCAAGGCCAGCGTGTTGTTCTGCTACTCGTTCGGCAAAGCCCAGCGGATTCTGCACGGCATCGACGCCAGCCTCGGCCCGATCCTCAGCCACGGCGCGGTCGAGCCACTGAACCGGGTCTACCGCGAGGCCGGCGTGTACCTGCCGCCGACGATCTACGCCGGCGACATCAAAAAATCCGACCCGATCATGCGTCAGGCGCTGGTGATCGCCCCGCCCTCGGCCGGTGGCAGCACCTGGATGCGCCGGTTCGGTGACTACAGCGACGCCTTCGCCAGCGGCTGGATGCGCCTGCGCGGCACCCGCCGGCGGCGCGGTGTGGATCGCGGTTTCGTGCTGTCGGATCACGCCGACTGGCCCGGCCTGCTTTGGGCCATCGAACAGACAGGCGCCGAACGGGTGATGGTCACCCACGGCTCGATCGGCGTGCTGGTCCGGCATCTGCGCGAACAAGGCCTGGACGCGCAGGGTTTCAACACCGAATACGGCGACGACGAAGAGGAAAACATTGGCGCCGAGCCGGTTATCGCCGAGGTGCAAGCATGAAAGCCTTCGCCGAGCTGTACGCCGAACTCGACGCCACCACATCGAGCAACGCCAAACTGGCGGCGATGCAAACCTACTTCGCGCAGGCCGCACCGCAAGACGCGGCATGGGCAGTGTACTTTTTGTCCGGTGGACGCCCACGGCAATTGGTACCGGTGCGCATCCTGCGCGAACTGGCGGTGGAAGTCTCGGGGCTGCAACCGTGGCTGTTCGAGGAAAGTTATCAGTCCGTCGGCGACCTGGCAGAAACCATTTCGTTGGTGCTCCCGGAAAACCTGCACAGCTCTGAAGCCGGTCTTGCCGAATGGATCGAAGACAAGCTGCTGCCACTGCGCGGTGAAACCCCGGAATACCTCGCCCGCCAATTGCCCGCACTGTGGGCGCAACTGGATCGGCCGAGCCTGATGCTGTGCATCAAGTTGATCACCGGCAGCTTCCGCGTCGGCGTGTCGAAACTGCTGGTCACCCGCGCTCTGGCGTCGATGGCCGGCCTCGACAGCAAACGGGTGGCGCAGCGCCTGGTGGGGTACACCGACCTGTCGAACCGGCCGAACGCTGCCAGCTACCTGAAACTGATCGCGCCGGAATCCGCCGACGAACATGCGCAGCGCGGCGGCCAGCCCTACCCGTTCTTCCTCGCCCATGGCTTGTCACAACCGGTGGAGGAATTTGAAGCGCTGCTGGGGCCGGCGAGCAACTGGCAGGTGGAATGGAAATGGGATGGCATCCGTGCGCAGGTGGTCAAGCGCGAGGGCCGGCTGTGGGTCTGGTCGCGGGGTGAAGAACTGGTGACCGAGCGTTTCCCCGAGTTCGATACATTGATCCACGCGTTACCCGACGGCACGGTGATCGACGGCGAAATTGTAGTCTGGAAAAGCACCCATCCGAGCACCGCAGACGCCTTCGATCCGCAATCGAGCGCACCGCCGGCGGTGCAACCGTTCGCGCTGCTGCAGCAACGCATCGGGCGCAAAACCCTCGACAAGAAAATCCTCGAAGAAGTGCCGGTGGTGATGCTTGCCTACGATTTGCTGGAGTGGCAAGGCGAAGACTGGCGCAACCGTCCGCAGGCCGAACGACGCGCACAACTGGAGCAGGTCATCGCTCACGGTAACAACCCGGTGTTACTAGCCTCGCCGATTCTGACCGGCAGCGACTGGTTCGATCTCGCCCGACAGCGTGAAGCCTCACGGCGCCTCGGTGTCGAGGGCATGATGCTCAAGGCCCGCGACGCCCTGTATGGCGTAGGCCGGACCAAGGACATGGGCGTGTGGTGGAAGTGGAAGGTCGATCCGTTCAGCGTCGATGCGGTGTTGATCTATGCCCAGCGCGGACATGGCCGGCGCGCCAGTCTGTACAGCGATTACACCTTCGCCGTGTGGGACGGCCCGCCCGAGTCCAGCCAACGGGCGCTGGTGCCGTTCGCCAAGGCCTATTCGGGGCTGACCGACGAGGAAATGCGCCAGGTCGACAGCATCGTGCGCAAGACCACCGTGGAAAAGTTCGGCCCGGTCAGCAGCGTCAAGCCGAGTCTGGTGTTCGAACTGGGTTTCGAAGGCATCGCCCTGTCGCGGCGGCACAAGAGCGGCATCGCCGTGCGTTTTCCAAGGATGCTGCGCTGGCGGCAGGACAAGACGGTGGATGAGGCCGACAGCCTGGCGACGCTGCAGGATTTGCTGGCCTGACCCGGTTTCCGGGGACACCGATCACATTTAACTGGATGAACGCCCTGTGGCGAGGGAGCTTGCTCCCGCTCGACTGCGCAGCAGTCGCAAAACGATGGTCTATTTGAAAAATCCAGGGGAGTGCTTCGCCCTCCAGCGGGAGCAAGCTCCCTCGCCACAACGGCTCATCCCAGCACCTAAAAATGCGTGCATCGACCCAAGTTGGTGCAGCCTTCAACAGCCGCCCATTCCCGTGCACCAATCCCTCTCCCTCCTCCCTCCCCCAACCTTTTAAAACACTTGTTCGGGACTCTGGTTCGGAAATTGCTACTTTCTATAGGTCGTACGCGTTCCAGTAACAATAATTCTGCGCCACAAGCGCTCATATTGGTTCTTAGGGATTGAATAATGAAAAAAGCATTGCTGACCCTTTCTGCACTGGCGTTGTGCATGGCTGCCGGCTCCGCGCTGGCCAAGGAATACAAAGAGCTGCGTTTTGGCGTTGATCCTTCCTACGCACCGTTCGAGTCGAAAGCGGCCGACGGCAGCCTGGTGGGCTTCGACATCGACCTGGGCAACGCGATCTGCGCCGAGCTGAAGGTCAAGTGCAAATGGGTTGAAAGTGACTTCGACGGCATGATTCCGGGCCTCAACGCCAACAAATTCGACGGTGTGATCTCGTCGATGACCGTGACCCCGGCCCGTGAAAAGGCGATCGACTTCTCCAGCGAGCTGTTCTCCGGCCCGACTTCCTACGTGTTCAAGAAGGGTTCCGGCCTGAGCGATGACGTCGCTTCCCTCAAGGGCAAGTCGGTCGGTTACGAGCAAGGCACCATCCAGGAAGCCTACGCCAAGGCCGTATTGGAGAAGGCCGGGGTAAAAATCCAGGCTTACGCCAACCAGGATCAGGTCTACGCCGACCTGAAAAACGGCCGTCTCGACGCCTCGATTCAGGACATGCTGCAAGCCGAACTGGGCTTTTTGAAGTCGCCGGATGGCGCCAACTACGAAGTCAGCAAGCCGGTCGACAGCGAATTGCTGCCAGCCAAAACCGCTGTCGGTATTAAGAAAGGTAACAAAGAGCTGAAGGCGCTTTTAGATAAAGGTATCAAAGCGTTACACGATGACGGCAAATACGCCGAGATTCAAAAGAAACACTTTGGCGATCTGAATCTGTACAGCGGTAAATAATGCCCTGGCGCCCATCACTCGATGGGCGCCTTTTCCATCCGCTCAGGTTGCTGATTTATGTTCGAAAACCTCTTACAAAATCTGGGGCTCTCCGCCTTCAGCCTCAAGGGCTTCGGCCCGTTGCTGTTGGAAGGCACCTGGATGACCATCAAATTGTCGGCATTGTCGCTGCTGGTGGCCGTGTTGCTCGGCCTCTTGGGCGCCAGTGCCAAACTGTCGAAATCCAAACTGCTGCGCCTGCCTGCCCAGCTTTACACCACGCTGATTCGCGGGGTGCCGGATCTGGTGCTGATGCTGCTGATTTTCTACAGCCTGCAAACCTGGCTGACCGCCCTGACCGACGTCATGGAGTGGGACTACATCGAGATCGACTCCTTTACCGCCGGGGTGATCACCCTGGGCTTCATCTATGGCGCGTATTTCACCGAAACCTTCCGTGGGGCGATCCTCGCCGTACCGCGTGGTCAGGTCGAAGCGGCCACCGCCTACGGCCTCAAGCGTGGCCAGCGTTTTCGCTTTGTGGTGTTCCCGCAAATGATGCGCTTCGCTCTACCGGGCATCGGCAACAACTGGATGGTGATGCTCAAGGCCACCGCACTGGTGTCGATCATCGGTCTGGCGGATCTGGTCAAAGCCGCGCAGGACGCCGGTAAAAGCACCTATCAACTGTTCTACTTCCTGGTACTCGCCGCCTTGATCTATCTGCTGATCACCAGTGCATCCAACGTCATCCTGCGCTGGCTTGAGCGTCGCTACGCCGCCGGTGCCCGGGAGGCCGTACGATGATCGAACTCCTGCAGGAATACTGGAAACCCTTCCTTTATACCGACGGCACCAACATCACTGGTCTGGCGATGACCATGTGGCTGCTCAGCGCCTCGATTTTCATCGGTTTTCTGGTGTCGATCCCGTTGTCGATCGCCCGGGTGTCCTCGCACTTCTATGTGCGCTGGCCGGTGCAGTTCTACACCTACCTGTTCCGTGGCACGCCGCTCTACATCCAGTTGCTGATCTGCTACACCGGGATCTACAGCCTGGCCGCCGTGCGCGCGCAGCCGTTGCTCGACAGTTTCTTTCGCGATGCGATGAACTGCACGATCCTCGCGTTCGCCCTGAACACCTGCGCCTACACCACGGAGATTTTCGCCGGGGCGATCCGCAGCATGAACCATGGCGAAGTCGAAGCAGCCAAGGCCTACGGCCTGACCGGCTGGAAGCTGTACGCCTACGTGATCATGCCGTCGGCGCTGCGTCGCTCGTTGCCGTATTACAGCAACGAAGTAATCCTGATGCTGCACTCGACCACCGTGGCCTTCACCGCGACCATCCCCGACATCCTGAAAGTTGCGCGGGACGCCAACTCGGCGACCTACCTGACTTTTCAGTCGTTCGGCATCGCCGCGCTGATCTACCTGACCATCACCTTCGCGCTGGTCGGCCTGTTCCGCCTCGCCGAACGCCGATGGCTGGCATTCCTCGGGCCGACCCACTAGGAAAACCTGTAATGCGACACCAGATCCATGACCTGTTGGCCCCGGTGCCGGGGACCGCACGACAGATCCACAGCTTCCACTTCGGCCCGGAGCAGGCCCAAGGCAAGATCTACATCCAGTCCTCGCTGCATGCCGACGAAATGCCCGGCATGCTCGTCGCCTGGCACCTCAAGCAGCGACTGGCGGAGCTGGAAGCCGCCGGGCGCCTGCGCAGCCAGATTGTGCTGGTGCCGGTGGCCAACCCGGTCGGCCTCGAACAAGTGCTGATGGACGTGCCGCTGGGCCGGTACGAGATGGAGAGCGGGCAGAATTTCAATCGCTGGTTCGTCGACCTCAGCGAAGAAATCGGCAACGACATCGAGGGCAAACTGGGCGACGACCCGCAGCGCAACCTTGAGCTGATCCGCGCCAGCCTGCGCAACGCCCTCGCCCGTCAAACGCCCGGCACACAACTGCAATCCCAGCGCCTGACCTTGCAACGGCTAGCGTGCGATGCCGACATGGTGCTGGATCTGCACTGCGATTTCGAATCCGTGGTTCATCTCTACACCACGCCCGAAGCGTGGCCGCAGGTCGAGCCGCTGGCGCGTTACATCGAAGCTCAGGCCAGTCTGCTGGCCACCGATTCCGGCGGCCAGTCATTCGACGAATGCTTCACCCTGTTGTGGTGGCAACTGCAGGAGCGCTTTGGCGAACACTTCGAGATTCCGCTGGGCAGCTTTTCGGTGACCGTGGAATTGCGCGGCCAGGGTGACGTCAATCACCCAATGGCCAGTCGTGACTGCCAGGCCTTGATCGATTACCTGATCCAGTTCGACGCGATCGTCGGCGAGACCAAGCCGCAGCCGCCCCTGCCGTTCCCCGCCACGCCGCTGGCCGGCGTCGAACCGGTGACCACGCCGGTGGGCGGCTTGCTGGTGTACACCGCCACGGCCGGGCAATACCTGCAAGCCGGGCAACAGATTGCCGAAATCATCGACCCGATCCACGACCGGGTCACCCCCATTCATTGCACTGCCGCCGGCCTGCTGTACGCCCGCTCGCTGCGGCGCATGGCTACTGCCGGCATGGTGATCGCCCACGTGGCGGGCGCCGAAGCCTATCGCAGCGGCTATCTACTTTCGCCTTGAGGATGTCTGTCCCATGTACAAATTGACTGTTGAAGGTCTGCACAAAAGCTATGGCGACCATCAGGTACTCAAAGGCGTTTCGCTCAAGGCCAAAACCGGCGACGTGATCAGCCTGATCGGCGCCAGCGGCTCGGGTAAAAGCACCTTTTTGCGCTGCATCAACTTCCTCGAACAACCCAACGACGGCGCCATGAGCCTCGATGGCCAGGCGATCCGCATGGTCACCGACCGCCACGGCATGCACGTCGCCGACCCGAATGAACTGCAACGCCTGCGCACGCGACTGGCCATGGTGTTCCAGCACTTCAACCTGTGGAGCCACATGACCGTGCTGGAAAACATCACCATGGCCCCGCGCCGGGTGCTGGGTTGCAGCAAGCAGGAAGCTGAAGACCGCGCCCGCCGTTATCTGGATAAAGTGGGCCTGCCGGCGCGGGTTGCCGATCAGTACCCGGCGTTTCTCTCCGGCGGCCAGCAACAGCGGGTGGCAATTGCCCGGGCGCTGGCGATGGAGCCGGAAGTGATGCTGTTCGACGAACCGACCTCGGCACTCGACCCGGAGCTGGTGGGTGAAGTGCTGCGAGTGATTCAGGGTCTGGCTGAAGAAGGCCGGACGATGATCATGGTGACCCATGAAATGAGCTTCGCCCGCAAAGTCTCCAGCCAGGTGTTGTTCCTGCATCAAGGCCTGGTGGAGGAAGAAGGTGCGCCGGAAGACGTGCTGGGCAATCCGCGCAGCGAACGGCTGAAGCAGTTCCTCAGCGGGAACCTCAAGTAATAGACGCAGATAAAAACCTGTGGGAGCGGGCTTGCTCGCGAAAGCGGTGTGTCAGTCAAAACTGTTCTAACTGGCACACCGCTTTCGCGAGCAAGCCCGCTCCCACAATGGTGTAGGTAATCGCACAAAATTAAACTTGTCCCGCAACGGCGCGGTCACTGAAGGAACACCCTCAGAGCGCACGCCGCCGGTATGCCCACCTCCACCGACTTCGCAAAACTCTGGTTCAGCGCACGCAACTGGAAGCCGTTCGCCTTTCAAAAGCAGGTGTGGGCCGCCGTCAAACAAGGTCAGTCGGGGTTGCTCCATGCCAGCACCGGCGCCGGTAAAACCTATGCGGTGTGGTTCGCCGCGCTCAACCGCTTCGCCCGCATCAAACCCAGCGTTGCAGACAGCAAAAAACGCAAAGCACCAGCCGAACCACTGACCGTGCTGTGGATCACGCCGATGCGTGCCCTCGCCGCCGACACCGCGCGCGCCTTGCAAGCGCCGGTCAGCGATTTGCAGATTCCGTGGAGCATCGGTCTGCGCACCGGCGACACCAGCAGCGCCGAACGTGCGCGTCAGGGCCGGCGCCTACCGACCACGCTGATCACCACCCCGGAAAGCCTGACCCTGCTGCTTGCCCGAGCCGACGCCAGGACTGCGTTGTCGAGCCTGCGGATGATCGTTGTCGATGAATGGCACGAACTGCTCGGCAACAAACGCGGCGTACAACTGCAACTGGCCCTCGCCCGTCTGCGCCATTGGCAACCCGAGCTGATCGTCTGGGGCGTGTCCGCCACCCTCGGCAATCAAGCCCACGCCGAACAGGTGCTGATCCCAGAGGGTGGCGGCATCAGCGTGCAAGGCCAGAGCGAAAAATCACTCAAGGTCGACACCTTGATCCCACCGGCCATCGAGCGTTTTCCCTGGGCCGGGCACATCGGTCTGAAGATGCTGCCGCAGGTTGTTGCCGAACTGGACGCCTGCGCCAGCAGCCTGGTGTTCACCAACACCCGCGCGCAGTCGGAAATCTGGTATCAGGCATTGCTCGAAGCGCGGCCGGACTGGGCCGGGCTGATCGCGTTGCACCACAGCTCACTGTCCCGCGAGACCCGCGACTGGGTCGAGCAAGCGTTGAAGGACGGCAAGCTGAAAGCCGTGGTCTGCACCTCGAGCCTGGATCTGGGCGTGGACTTTTTACCGGTGGAACGGGTCCTGCAGATCGGCTCGGCCAAAGGCGTAGCGCGACTGATGCAACGCGCCGGGCGCTCCGGTCACGCGCCGGGGCGCACCTCGCGAGTGACGCTGGTGCCGACCCACAGCCTGGAACTGATCGAAGCCGCCGCCGCAGGCGATGCCGTGGCGCAACGACTCATCGAACCGCGTCTGTCGCCGCACAAACCGCTGGATGTGCTGGTGCAGCATCTGGTCAGCATGGCGCTGGGCGGTGGCTTTATTCCCGAAGAGCTGTACGAAGAAGTGCGTGGTGCCTGGGCTTATCGTGACCTGACACTGGCAGATTGGGCTTGGGCGCTGGCTTTCGTACGTCACGGCGGGATGTCGCTGACAGCCTATCCGGATTACCGCCGGGTCGAACCGGATGAACACGGCGTCTGGCGGGTACCCGATGCGCGACTCGCCCGCCGTCATCGCATGAGCATCGGCACCATCGTCAGCGACGCGAGCATTAATCTGAAATTCTGGAGCAAGGGTGGCGGCGGCAAGCAGTTGGGCAGCGTCGAGGAAGGCTTTATCGCGCGGCTGAAACCGGGCGATGGCTTTCTCTTTGCCGGGCGCCTGCTGGAGTTGGTGCGGGTGGAAAACATGACCGCGTACGTCAAACGCAGCACCGCGAAAAAAGCTGCTGTACCGCGCTGGAATGGCGGGCGGATGCCGCTTTCCAACGAATTGGCCGCCGCTGTGGTCAGCCGCTTCACGGCGGCAGCACGGGGCGAGTTCGTCGGCCCGGAAATGCAGGCGCTACAACCGTTGCTGCAAACCCAGGCGCGCTGGTCGGGTCTGCCCACCTCCGACTGTCTGTTGGCCGAAGCGCTGAAATCCCGTGAAGGCTGGCACCTTTTCCTTTATCCGTTTGCCGGGCGCCAGGTGCATCTGGGGCTCGCCAGCCTGTTGGCGTGGCGCGTGAGTCAGCGCCAGCCGCTGACGTTCTCGATTGCGGTGAATGATTACGGGCTGGAGTTGCTCAGCGCCACGCCGGTCGATTGGTTCGAGCAATTCGATACGGCGCTGCTCAGCCCCGAGCATCTGCTACGCGACGTGCTGGCCAGCCTCAATGCCGGGGAGTTGGCGCTGCGGCGCTTTCGCGAGATCGCGCGTATCGCCGGGCTGGTGTTCGCCGGTTATCCCGGCGCGCCGAAAAGTACCCGACAGGTACAGGCTTCCAGCGGATTGTTCTTCGAAGTGTTCAAACAATACGACGCTGACAACCTGCTGCTGGCTCAAGCCGGGGAAGAAGTCTTACGGGAAGAACTGGATATTCGTCGTCTGGAACAGACATTGGAGCGGATCAACCGGATGAAACTGGACATGCACCTGATCAAACGTCCTACACCGCTAGGCTTTCCGTTGCTGGTGGAGCGCATGCGCGAAAGCATGAGTTCGGAAAAACTCGCTGACCGCATCCGGCGCATGGTCGGCGATCTGGAGAAATCCGCCGACAAGGGTCAAGCCTCATGAGTGCAGCGTATCCAGTGCGCCTGGCTGGTGAGGAGCTCTGGCTGCTGCCGGAAAAGGCCCTGTATTGGCCGGCGCAGCAAGCACTGCTGATCGCCGATGTGCATTTCGGCAAGGCCGCGGCCTATCGCAGCCTCGGCCAGCCGGTACCACAAGGCACCACGACGGCGAATATCGAAGTGCTCGACCGCTTGCTGGCCAGACTGCCCTGTCGGCAGCTGATTTTCCTCGGTGACTTTCTGCACGGCCCCGGTTCGCATGCGACGGGTACGCTGAATGCCTTGGCCGAATGGCGTGCACGGCACGCGGATCTGCCGATGACGCTGATTCGCGGCAACCACGACAAACGTGCCGGGGATCCACCGACGGCGCTGAATATCCGGGTGGTTCCGGAACCGATGCTGCTCGGGCCGTTTGCCCTGCAACACGAACCCGCCCCCCATCCCGAACGACACGTGCTGGCCGGGCATGTGCATCCGGTCTATCGGCTCAACGGCAAGGGGCGGCAGCGTTTGCGCCTGGCATGTTTTCGACTGGGTGAGCGATTGAGCCTGCTGCCGGCCTTTGGTGCCTTTACCGGGGGTTATCAGGTCGAGAAAGACGCTCAGTGCAGGATTTTCGTCATCGGCGACAACGAAATATGGCCCGTCAGTTGAGGTCTTGGGCAAACCTCAGCTGACTGGCCATTCATGGAGTAGCGACTCAGGCCACCGGCGCGGGTGGCGGCTCGTCCGGCAGCGTCGGCTCGCCGGGTTCGGTCGGTTGTTCGTTAGGGGTGTCGGGATCAGGCTGACCGGGAATGCCGCCTGCCATATGGAAAGCCGGGTGTGCCAACAATGACCAGGCCAAAACGCCAACCTGATTGGGCTCAAGCCTTGCCAGTTGGGCGGTGATATGCGGATCGATCTTCATGCAACCTCCTCGGCGAAGGCCCGCTTTGCCAGAAGCAAAAACGGGCAGTACACCCCATAGAGTGTCTGCCCGCCAAAGAATTCCCGCGAACTGCCGGATGGATCAGGTACGCGGCAGGGTCACGCCACGCTGGCCCTGATATTTGCCGCCGCGATCCTTGTACGAAACTTCGCATTGCTCGTCGGATTCGAGGAACAGCATCTGCGCCACGCCCTCGTTGGCGTAGATTTTCGCCGGCAGGTTGGTGGTGTTGGAGAATTCCAGGGTCACGTGGCCTTCCCACTCAGGCTCGAGCGGGGTGACGTTAACGATGATGCCGCAGCGCGCGTAGGTGCTTTTACCCAGGCAGATGGTCAATACGTTGCGCGGAATGCGGAAGTATTCGACGGTGCTGGCCAGGGCGAAGGAGTTCGGCGGGATGATGCAGACGTCGCTGTGGATGTCGACAAAGCTGCCGGCATCGAAGTTCTTCGGATCGACGATCGCCGAATTGATGTTGGTGAACACCTTGAAATGGTTGGTGCAGCGTACATCGTAGCCATAGCTCGACACACCGTAGGAGATCACACGGCTGTCGTCGCTGCCGCGCACCTGGCGCTCGACGAAGGGCTCGATCATGCCGTGTTCCTGCGCCATGCGGCGAATCCACTTGTCCGATTTGATGCTCATGGCGGGTGTCCTGAATAGCGAGGTGGAAAAAATCTGTCCGGCATCTTACCGGGCGCGCCGCCGGGTTCAAAGTCCGCGCTGCAATTCTCGCCGAACACCCTGGAAATACAGGCTCTGGCGACGAACCGTCACACCGTCGATCCCTAAAACAGAGAAACCTTCGCAAGAAACATTGGCACGTTCCGGAAAAAGGGTTAAGGTGGCGCCACTGTGTTGCTTGTGTCACTGAGAATCTCTACACGATATGTTGAATTTCGATCCAACCATCTACAAGAATTTTTCCTGCTCTTTGCACTCAGTCTCGGCCAGGGTTCTTCCTGAGTCGCAGTTATCTTTGTTCAAGGAGTTACACCATGTCTAATCGCCAAACCGGTACCGTTAAGTGGTTCAACGATGAAAAAGGCTTCGGCTTCATCACTCCACAATCCGGTGACGACCTGTTCGTTCACTTCAAAGCTATCCAATCCGACGGCTTCAAAAGCCTGAAAGAAGGCCAACAGGTTTCTTTCATCGCTACCCGCGGTCAGAAAGGCATGCAAGCTGAAGAAGTACAAGTTATCTAACTTGTAGCTTCTTTAGAAAAGAGCCCCGCCCTCAAAAGCGGGGCTTTTTTGTGGGCGTGTGTTTTTAACGACCACAAAAAAGATCGCAGTCCGTGACAGCCCTCCTATAGGAGCTGCCGCAGGCTGCGATCTTTCGTTTGTGCCTTACCAGGCCACGCCAAACCCTGCGGTGTAGCGGGTCTTGTTCAAATCCGCATCCTTGGTACCACTGATGATGTCGCGTTCGGCCTTGAGGTTGAGCGACGCCCAGTCGGTGACCTTGTAGCGCAAGCCCATCTCGGCATCGAGCGCATAGTTGGCTACGTCAGACAGCGGCTTGCCCAGTTCGCCATTGGTGAAGAACTCGACTTTTTTGCCGATCAGGTAACGGTTGTAATCCCACTTCATGGCGACCGAATAGAAGTTGTCCTTGCCGCCATCGCTGTATTCGTAATCGGTGCGGTTGAGCAGCGAACCGAGCGAGAACGCGCCCAGCTCGTCGTCCCAGAACTGGTAACCCGGACCGGTACCGACCACACGCTGACGCGACAGCTCTTCAACGTAGTCGCGCTTGTAGTTCAGGCGCCCCTGCCAGAACCATTTGTCGGTGAGGAAGCGGTCAAGTGCGTATTCGGCGCGCCAGTTATTGGTGGTGACCTGCTCGTCCTGCACTTCGCGGTTGTATTCGCCCTCGGCGGTGTGCCGCCAGCGGCCATGACGCGCGGTGGTCTTGAAGTCGATGTCGTAGTCGTCGGTGTCCTTTTCCGCCCGTTGATAATCCATCGCCAGGCCAATATTGCCTTTCCATACCAGATCCTCGACCACCGGTTTGGGTTTGAGAATCTGCTGAATGCTCGCCAGCTCGACGGTCTTCGGCGCCTCGCCGTTGGCCAGGGTGACCTTGCCGTCATCGGCAGCGGTCAGCGACTTGGCTTTTTCACCGTTGTAGGCATCCTGTTTGACCAGCAGTTCCTGATCGCTTTGCAGGGTCTTGACCTCTTTCCAGTCGATGCTGACCGCACCCGCATACTGGGTCTGAATCAGCAATTTGCCGCCATCGAAAACGGAGATCTTACCGCTCAGCTTGTCACCGTTCTTTAACCAGACGGTATCGGCAAGCAGCGGCGTGGAGGCACTGAAAACAGCAAGGCACAGCAAGGTTCTGGACAACATAAGCGGATCGAGGGCTCAAGTTTGCGAAAAAGGTCGGCATTATCCGTAGGAATAAGACCCTGACAAGGACTGACCGAGCGATTTCCATTGAGTTCATTTCTCATCTGACCAACGAGCGATTACGCTTGAGCCCATCGATACGACTATTGTTCAGGAACCGCGCAGGTGAAAGAGCCGAATCATCCCGAGGAAAGCGAAGCGCAAATCCGACGCACGGCGCTTTATTCCACCCTTGCCCAAGTGCCTGAGGGCAAGGTGGTCAGCTATGGTCAGTTGGCTGAACTCGCAGGGTTGGGGCGCGCCGCCCGCTGGGTCGGTCGGACCCTGAGCCAATTACCCGGCGATACCAGACTGCCGTGGCACCGGGTATTGGGTGCCGGCGGTCGGATCAGCCTGCCGCCGGGCAGCCCTTCGGGGGACGAACAACGGGCACGATTGCGTTCTGAAGGCGTCACCGTCCTGAACAATCGTGTGGATATTCAGCGCCATGGCTGGCGTCCGGTAGAGCACAGCGGTTAGAGTGCGCGCTTTGTTTTCGCAATCTTGAGGCAGACTTCAGCCCATGCCCCGTAAAACCTGGCGCGCCGCGCTCGCCGCCTATGCCAGTCCCTCGACGCTCGTGCTGTTGTTGCTCGGTTTTGCTGCCGGCCTGCCGTACATGCTGGTGTTTTCGACGCTTTCCGTCTGGCTGCGTGAGGCCGGCGTTGCCCGTGAAACCATCGGCTACGCCAGCCTGATCGGTCTGGCGTACGCCTTCAAATGGGTCTGGTCACCGCTGCTCGACCAATGGCGCCTGCCTTTATTGGGCAAGCTGGGCCGCCGCCGTTCGTGGCTGGTGCTCTCGCAGACGCTGGTGATTCTGGGCCTGATCGGCATGGGCTTCTGTGATCCACAGAAACACCTGTCCTGGCTGATCGCCATTGCCGTTATCGTCGCTTTCGCTTCCGCCACCCAGGACATTGCGGTAGACGCCTATCGCCTGGAAATCGCCGACGACAGCCGCCAGGCCGCGCTGGCCGCCAGTTACATGTCCGGCTATCGCGTCGCCGCCCTGCTGGCCACCGCGGGCGCACTGTTCTTCGCCGAAGGCTTCGGCTCCACCGGCTTCAACTATCAACATTCGGCCTGGACCGGCACCTACGCGCTGTTCGGCGTGTTGATGGTGCCTGCCCTGCTGACTTCGCTGCTGATGCGCGAGCCGCCAGTGCCACTGCGCACGCAGCTGCAGGCCGGCCGCTACAGCTTCGCGCATCAACTGGCCTCGGTATTCGTACTGATCGTGTTGCTGGTGTCGGTTCCGGCGATGTTCACCCAGCTCTACAACACTGATTTCGCCAGCGTACTGTTCGGTCAGATGAGTCCGCTCGACCTGCTGCTCGAAGACCGCGCCTTCCTGCGCGCGATCCTCTATACCCTGCTCACCGGTCTGTGCCTGTCGACCATGGGCCGTCGCGGCCTGGCGCCAGTGTTGACTCCGGTCAACGACTTCATCCTGCGCTACCGCTGGCAGGCGTTGCTGCTGCTCGGACTGATCGCCACCTACCGGATGTCCGACACGGTGATGGGCGTGATGGCCAACGTGTTCTACATCGATCAGGGCTTCACCAAGGACCAGATCGCCAGCGTCAGCAAGATCTTCGGCCTGATCATGACCCTGGTCGGTGCCGGCATGGGCGGCCTGCTGATCGTGCGCTTCGGCATCCTGCCGATCCTGTTCATCGGTGGCGCGGCGTCGGCGGCGACCAACTTGCTGTTCGTGATGCTCGCCGATATGGGGCCGAACCTGAAGATGCTGGTGGTCACCATTTCGCTCGACAACTTCAGTTCCGGGCTTGCGACCTCGGCGTTCGTCGCCTATCTGTCGAGCCTGACCAACCTCAAGTTCTCGGCTACCCAGTACGCCCTGCTCAGTTCGATCATGCTGTTGCTGCCGCGGCTGATGGGCGGCTATTCCGGGGTAATGGTCGAGAAGTTCGGCTACCACAGCTTCTTCATGATCACGGCGCTGCTCGGCGTGCCGACGCTGCTGTTGATTGCCCTGCACTGGTTCCAGGAAAACCGCCGCGCGGGCCCGACGCCAACGCCTGAGCCTGCACCGACCTCCGTCGTCGAAGAATCGTAGGACATTTCAGCTACGGCGGGAGGATTCCCGCCGTAGCGCCTCACCGCCGAGCGCAATCCTGTACGTCGGCAAATCTCGCCGGTACACTGCTCCGTCATTTCCAGTCATAGCAACCGACAACGGCCAACCATGCGCACCAGTCAATTTTTGCTCGCCACACAGAAAGAAACGCCTTCCGATGCGGTCGTCGTCAGCCATCAGCTGATGCTGCGCGCCGGCATGATCCGCAAACTCGCTTCGGGCCTGTACACCTGGCTGCCGATGGGCTTGCGGGTAATGCGCAAGGTTGAAGCCATCGTTCGCGAAGAAATGAACGCTGCCGGCTCTCTTGAAGTGTTGATGCCGAGCACCCAACCGGCCGAGCTGTGGCAGGAATCGGGGCGCTGGGAAGAATACGGCCCTGAGCTGCTGCGCATCAAAGACCGCCACGGTCGCGACTTCTGCGCGGGCCCGACCCACGAAGAAGTGATCACCGATCTGATGCGCAACGAGTTGAGCAGCTACAAACAGCTGCCAATCAACCTGTACCAGATCCAGACCAAATTCCGTGACGAAATCCGCCCACGCTTCGGTTTGATGCGCGGCCGCGAATTCATCATGAAGGACGCCTACTCGTTCCACGCCGATCAGGCGTCGCTGCAGGTCACCTACGACCGCATGCATCAGGCGTACTGCAACGTGTTCACCCGTCTGGGCCTGAAATTCCGTCCGGTTGAAGCCGACAACGGCTCGATCGGTGGCGCTGGCTCCCACGAGTTCCACGTACTGGCCGAGTCCGGCGAAGACGACATCGTCTTCAGCAACGGTTCCGACTACGCGGCGAACATCGAGAAAGCCGAAGCCGTGCCACGGGAAACCTCGCGTCCAGCGCCGGCCGAAGAGCTGCGCCTGGTCGACACTCCAGACACCAAGACCATTGCCGCGCTGGTGGAAAAATTCAATCTGCCGATTGAAAAGACCATCAAGACCCTGATCGTCCACGCCGAAGAGCCAGGCAAGCTGATTGCCCTGATCATCCGTGGCGACCACGAGTTGAACGAAATCAAGGCTGCCAACCAGCCAGGCGTCGCCAGCCCGCTGGTCATGGCTTCCGATGCCGAGCTGCGTGACGCCATTGGCGCCGGCGCCGGTTCCCTCGGCCCGCTGAACCTGCCGCTGCCGATCATCATCGACCGCTCGGTCGAACTGATGAGCGACTTCGGCATCGGTGCGAACATCGACGACAAGCACTACTTCGGCGTGAACTGGGAGCGCGATCTGCCGGTTCCAACCGTTGCCGACCTGCGTAACGTCGTGGCCGGTGACCCAAGCCCGGACGGCAAAGGCACCCTGGAAATCAAGCGCGGTATCGAAGTCGGGCACATCTTCCAGCTGGGCAACAAGTACAGCAAGGCGATGAAGTGCGAAGTGCTGGGCGAGAACGGCAAACCGGTCACCCTGGAAATGGGTTGCTACGGTATCGGCGTATCCCGCGTGGTCGCTGCCGCCATCGAGCAGAACAACGACGAGAAAGGCATCATCTGGAGCGACACCCTGGCGCCGTTCCAGATCGCCCTGGTACCGCTGCGTTATGAAACCGAGCAGGTGCGCGAAGCCACTGACAAGCTGTACGCAGAACTGACGGCGGCCGGTTTCGAAGTGTTGCTGGACGATCGCGACAAGAAAACCAGCCCGGGCATCAAGTTCGCGGACATGGAGCTGATCGGCATTCCTCACCGGATCGTGGTCAGCGACCGCGGCCTCGCCGAAGGCAACCTGGAATACAAGAGTCGCACCGAGGCCGAAGCGCAAGCGCTGCCGGTTGCCGATGTGCTGTCCTTCCTTCAGGCCCGTATCCGCCGCTGAATCCAGATAGAGACCTCATGTTCAAGCGAAACACCTTGGGCCTCGGTGGCGCCGCCTTGTGCGGCGCCCTGCTGGTCAGCGGCTGTGCCAATCAGATGTCACAGCGCAGCGAGCACGAAGAGCGGGTCGAGCGCAAACTGCTCGATCACAGCCTGCAGATCGATGTCGGTGAGCCTAAGGTGCTCGAACTGCCGCAGCGTCGCGTGAAAATCAACGAACAGAAGACCTTCGAAGTCACCGAGTTTGAGGTCACCCGCCGTTACGATCGCTACACGCCTTACCAACCCTGGCGCGAAATCTACGAGATTCCGCTGGGCGCGGTGGCCGTGGTTGCCGGTATCGGCGCCAATGTGGTCAACGTATTCGCTCTGGGCAACCTGCCGGACAGCGTGACCAAGGACTGGTTGAACTACGGCATTGCCGGGGTCAACCCGTTCATGAACGTGCAGTCCCACGGTCGTGCGCAACAGAATCTGGCCGGTATCGATGAAGTCCAGCGCGACAAGCGCACGGAGTATTCGAGCCTGCCGTGGAGCGAGCGTCCGGTGCAAGTCAAGGCCGGCAAGCAGACCTTCGACATGACCACCGACCGCAACGGCGTGCTGCGCCTGAACCTGCTGGACAGTCCGTTCGCCGAAAATGACCTGAATCATATCGGCAAACTGCAGATCAGCGTCGAAGACGGCAAGGATGACGTGCACAGCGATTCATCCCTGGCGATCAGCAGCCATTTGCGCAGCAAGTTGCTGGAAGCGCACGGGCTGATTTACGACGATCTGGAAGACGACGAAGTGAGCCAGTGGGTCCACCGGGTCAAGCGTCTGTCGGAGCTGGGTCTGGAAGAAGAAGCCAGCGAGCTGGAGCAGAGCCTGATCGAACTGACGCGTAACGATCCTGAGTTGCAGGCGGAATTTCTCAAGTCGCTGACCAAGGATGCGGGGCGTCTGGTCGCTGATCCTGGACCGAATTAAGCCTGAAAAGCTTCGCGAGCAAGCCCGCTCCCACATTTGATCGAGTTCCTTCAGATGGAATGCAATCAAATGTGGGAGCGGGCTTGCTCGCGAAAGCGGCATCAGCAACACCACAGGCATTAGCGCTCAAACAACTCCATCTGCTCAAACCCGCCGCGCAAATCCTCCAGCCTCACCCCTACCCCCAACAACCGCACCGGTTTCCCACCCCGGTTGAACGCCTGCGTCAGCATCAACTGATAACTGCCCAGATCGCGCCCTGCCCCGGCTTGCTCCAGTGTGGTCTGGGTAAAGTCATGGAACTTCACTTTGACGAACGGCTTGCCCGGGCGATAACTGCTGTCGATCCGCTCCATGCGGGTTTTCAGGGTTTCCAGCAGCTCCGGCAGCTTGTCGAGGCAACTGCGCAGATCCGGCAGATCGACGTCGTAGGTGTTTTCCACACTGATTGACTGACGGCGGCTGTCGTTGTGCACCAACCGGTCATCAATCCCACGGGCCAGACTCCAGAGTCGCTCACCGAAACTGCCGAATTCGCGCACCAGCGCCAACTTGTCCCACTCGCGCAGTTGCAGGCAATCGACGATGCCGAGCTTGCCCAGTTTGTCGGCAGTGACTTTGCCGACGCCGTGCAACTTGCTCACCGGCAAGCCACTGACGAAATCCTCGACCTGATCCGGGGTAATCACGAACAACCCGTTGGGCTTCTTCCAGTCACTGGCGATCTTGGCCAGAAACTTGTTCGGGGCCACGCCCGCAGACACGGTGATGTGCAACTGATTGGAGATCCGCCGGCGGATATCTTGCGCGATGCGCGTGGCACTGCCGCCAAAATGCGCGCTGTCGGAGACGTCGAGGTAGGCCTCATCCAGCGACAGCGGCTCGATCAGGTCGGTGTAATCGCGAAAGATCGTATGGATTTCCTTCGAGGCTTCGCGATAGGCCTCCATGCGCGGCTTGACGATGGTCAGGTCGGGACACAGCTTCAAGGCATGCCCGGACGACATTGCCGAACGTACGCCATACGCCCGCGCTTCATAGTTGCAGGTGGCAATCACCCCACGCCGATCCGCCGACCCGCCCACCGCCAGCGGTTTGCCGGCCAGGTTCGGGTCGTCGCGCATCTCGATGGCGGCGTAGAAACAGTCACAGTCGACGTGGATGATTTTTCGCTGGGTCATGACAGAAAAGGAAACATGGCGAGCCGGAAACGCAGTATCTCACTCGCACCTGTATATAGCACCAGTGGTCTGAAGGTTCTTTTCAGATTGTAGGAAACAACCATGAATTTATTTTCTCAATCGAGAATCACCGACCGATAGAGCTGAAAGCCTTGCCCCACCTGCCCTGCGCGCCCTTCTCCTGCACTGCAAAAAGCGCTAACCGATTGAACAGGAACAGATTTATCCAGATTCAAGGTTGACACCCCGGCGATCCTCTGTAGAATGCCGACACACAGACGCGGGATGGAGCAGTCTGGTAGCTCGTCGGGCTCATAACCCGAAGGTCGTCGGTTCAAATCCGGCTCCCGCAACCAAACATCAAAAAAGGCTACTCGAAAGAGTGGCCTTTTTTGTGCCTGTGTGTTTTTCAGACCAGCCTCCGCATCACGCACATCCGGGCGAACAGGAATTCGTTGCATTTCCGAAACTTACCGCGCCGCTGCGACCGTTTGACGCAAATTCACACTTATTTGACCCTTTACGGGATTAGCGGTTGACACCTCGCCGTTCGCCTGTAGAATGCCGCCACACAGACGCGGGATGGAGCAGTCTGGTAGCTCGTCGGGCTCATAACCCGAAGGTCGTCGGTTCAAATCCGGCTCCCGCAACCAAACATCAAAAAAGGCTGCTCGAAAGAGTGGCCTTTTTTGTATCTGTGGAAAAAGTCCTTTCGCAACAATGATCTGTCACGCTGCAGTGAAACGCTCAGGATCATCAGACCCGCCCAGTTGCGACTATGCTTGAGTCGCAGGCAAGACGTCTGCAATCCATGACCCGCCCTCGCCGATCCCGGATGAGAGGCGTAGTATTTTGTGATTATTTTTTTCTACAGGGATTGGTAACTTGGCTGGATACCTCCATCCTGTCGCGCACAATCCAAGAGGTGATTGATGCGCGCCAACTCGTCTGATTCACAAGACACCGTCACAGCAGAACATCCGATCAAACCCGAGCGCCTGCGCTTGCTGGATCGGTTGAGCAAATATCGCCAGCCGATCGGTCTGGCGGTCACGTTGCTGCTGTTTGCCATTGCGCTGATTGCCTGCCGCCACCTGCTGAGCGAGCTCGATCTCTACGCATTGCACGACTCGATCCTGGCTGTGCCGAAACCGGCCCTGCTCGGCGCAGTGGCTGCTACGGTGGTCGGCTTCATCATATTGCTGGGCTATGAGTGGTCGGCCAGCCGCTATGCCGGCGTGACACTGCCGCCGCGCACTCTGGCGCTGGGAGGCTTCACCGCATTTGCGATTGGCAACGCCATCGGCCTGTCGCTGCTGTCCGGCGGCTCGGTGCGCTACCGTTTATATGCACGCCATGGGCTGGGCGCCTCCGAAGTCGCGCACATGACCCTGTTCGCCAGCCTGTCGCTGGGTTGCGCCCTGCCACCGCTGGCGGCTCTCGCGACCCTGAGCGACCTGCCCGCCGCCTCCGCCGCACTGGGCCTGTCAGAAGGCCTGCTCGGCACGATCGCCATGGTGGTGCTGGGTCTGGGCGCGATTCTGGCGACCGGCATCTATCGCCGCCGTCTGCCGGAGCAACCGTACCGCGACAACCTGCTGGTCAGGGCCGGTCGCCGGACGCTGCGCCTGCCGGGCCGCCGCCTGACCTTCCTGCAACTGATCATCACCGCCCTCGACGTCGCCGCAGCGGCCACCGTGCTTTATCTGCTGCTGCCGGAAGCCCCGCCGTTCGGCGCCTTCCTGCTGGTTTACCTGCTGGCACTGGCCGCCGGCGTCCTCAGCCACGTGCCTGGCGGTGTCGGGGTTTTTGAAGCGATCCTGCTGGCCGCGTTTGCCGACACCCTCGGGGCCGCGCCACTCGCCGCCGCCCTGCTGCTGTATCGTCTGATTTACGTCGTGCTGCCGCTGCTGGTGGCCTGCCTGTTTTTGCTGATCAATGAAGGTCAGCGCCTGTTCCAGACCCAGACCATGCGCGCCGCATCCGGTCTGGCCGCGCCGATTCTGGCGGTGCTGGTATTCCTGTCCGGCGTGGTGCTGCTGTTTTCCGGCGCCACCCCGGAGATCGACACGCGTCTTGAACACATCGGTTTTCTGATCCCGCATCGCCTGGTTGACGCCTCGCACTTCGGCGCCAGCCTGATCGGTGTGCTGTGCCTGATGCTGGCGCAGGGCCTGCGCCGTCGCCTGTCAGCCGCGTGGATGCTGACCACCATTCTGTTGCTGGTCGGCGCCCTGCTCTCGCTGCTCAAAGGCTTCGACTGGGAAGAAGCCACGCTGATGACACTCACCGCCGCGTTGCTGGGAGTGTTCCGTCGTTCGTTCTATCGTCCGAGCCGCCTGACCGAACTGCCCTTCTCGCCGCTGTATCTGGTGGCCAGCCTTT
This sequence comes from Pseudomonas sp. S3(2024), assembly GCF_036861315.1. Taxonomy (NCBI): domain Bacteria; kingdom Pseudomonadati; phylum Pseudomonadota; class Gammaproteobacteria; order Pseudomonadales; family Pseudomonadaceae; genus Pseudomonas; species Pseudomonas sp. S3(2024). Next base: position 469,394 of record NZ_JAZAQQ010000001.1, read on the forward strand.
GCGTCCTGGGCGCCTCGACCTGGTTGCTGCTGTTCGCCTATCAGGACGTGCCGTACAGCCATCAACTGTGGTGGCAGTTCACCCTCGACGCTGACGCCCCGCGCGGCTTGCGTTCGCTGCTCGGCGCCGCCGTGCTGTTGCTGGTGATCGCGCTGACCTGGCTGCTGCGCACCGCGCGCCCGGTGATCCACCTGCCGACCCCGGACGAACTGGATCGCGCCGCGAAAATCCTGATGGCTTCGTCGCAACCCGATGGCGGCCTCGCGCTGACCGGTGACAAGGCGTTGCTGTTTCACCAGAACGACGAAGCCTTTCTGATGTACGCCCGCCGTGGCCGCAGCCTGGTGGCGCTGTACGACCCGATCGGCCCCGGCCAGCAACGCGCCGAGATGATCTGGCAGTTCCGCGACCTGTGCGACATCCATCACGCCCGTCCAGTGTTCTATCAGGTACGTGCGGAAAACCTGCCGTACTACATGGACATCGGCCTGACCGCGATCAAGCTCGGCGAAGAAGCCCGGGTCGATCTGCATCGCTTTGACCTGGAAGCCAAGGGCAAAGAGATGAAGGACCTGCGCTACACCTGGAACCGCGGTACCCGCGATGGTCTGTCGCTGGAAATCCATGAGCCGGGCCAGGCGCCGATGGACGAGTTGAAAGTGATTTCCGATGCGTGGCTGACCGGCAAGAACGTGCGCGAGAAAGGTTTCTCCCTCGGTCGATTCAGCGACGATTACCTGAAGCATTTCCGCATTGCGGTGATTCGCTTCGAAGGCCGCCCGGTGGCGTTCGCCAACCTGCTCGAGACTTTCAGCCATGACCTGGCCAGTCTCGACCTGATGCGCTCGCACCCGGACGCCCCCAAGCTGACCATGGAGTTCCTGATGGTCGGCCTGATTCAACACTATAAGAGTCACGGATACGCGCGTTTCAGCCTGGGCATGGTGCCGTTGTCGGGGTTGCAACCCCGGCGTGGTGCACCGCTGACCCAGCGCCTGGGCTCGATGGTCTTCCGCCGTGGTGAGCAGCTGTACAACTTCCAAGGCTTGCGCCGCTTCAAAGACAAGTTCCAGCCTGACTGGGAACCCCGTTATATGGCAGTGCCCGCCGGACTCGATCCGCTGGTGGCGCTGGCCGATACTGCTGCCCTGATCGCGGGCGGCTTGACTGGATTGGTGAAACGCTGATGATTCAACGCTCCCTGAAGTACATCCTGGCCGCACTGATCGTGCTGGCCGTGATTGCCGGCGGCGGTTACTGGTACCTCAAACGCCCGGCACCGCAACCGACTCTGCAACCACTGACGGCCGCCGACGGCACGGTCATGACCCGCGTCATTCCCGGCACCCAGCCCAAGGCTCAGGTGCTGGTCGCGGTCAATGACGACCAGAAGCTGACCGACAACCAACTGAGCACCCTGAGCCGCAGCGCCTCGGCGCAGATCGTTCAAGTGATTCTGCCCAAGGACTGCCTGCAACAGAGCCGCGCCCTGCAAACCGGCCTGCGCGAACTGAATGGCCCGGCCACGCTGGTCAGCGGTATCGGCCCTGGCGCGGTGCTGGCCTGGCGCTGGCTGTCCGAGCAGAAGGACGACAAGGCCCAGGCGATCTCGGTAGACCTGGCCCTGGAAAAACCCGGTTGCACCCACCTGCTGCCGAAATCCGCGGCACATGGCCACTGGCTGGTGGCATGGAACGACAACCCGGACGACACCAGCGCCGGTTTCGTGCGCGATCAACCGAACGCCGAAACCAGCATCAGCGACTACGACATCAACCTGCCGCAAGTGCTGAACAACGAGCTGCGCAAAATCCTCGTCGGCGGCGACAAGGCCAACGGCGGTCTGGCGATCCCGGTGGTGGAAGTGCCGGCCGGTCAAGCCAAGGACACCGTGACCCTGTTCCTCTCCGGTGACGGCGGCTGGCGCGACCTCGACCGCGACGTGGCCGGCGAGATGGCCAAGATTGGCTACCCGGTGGTCGGCATCGACACCCTGCGCTACTACTGGCAGCACAAGAGCCCCGAGCAAAGCGCGCTGGACCTGACCGAACTGATGCAGCACTACCGGCAAAAATGGGGCACCAAACGCTTCATCCTGACCGGATACTCGTTCGGTGCCGATGTCCTGCCGGCGATCTACAACCGCCTGCCGGACACCGAGCAGCAACGCGTCGACGCCATCATCCTGCTGGCTTTCGCCCGCACCGGCAGCTTCGAAATCGAAGTCGAAGGCTGGCTCGGCAACGCCGGCAAAGAAGCCGCCACCGGCCCGGAAATGGCCAAGCTGCCTGCCGCCAAAGTGGTGTGCATCTACGGCGCCGAAGAAACCGACGAAAGCGGCTGCACCGACAAGACGGCAGTCGGCGAAGCAGTGAAACTGCCTGGCGGCCACCACTTCGATGAGAACTACCCGGCGCTGGCCAAGCGTCTGGTGGACTTGATCGAAAAGCGTCAGAGCAAGGATCAGCCGGCAGAGTGATCTGCGCCGATAAAAAAGCCCCGCAACCTCACGGTTGCGGGGGCTTTTTTACGCAAACTTGCAGCACTTCCTGCCAGTCGAAACTTCTATCGATACCGAGACTAAAGCTGAACATCTATCCACGTGATGTCATCTTCTACATCGATACAGCTGCCATCCGGCGCTGCTAGCAAGTAGCTTTGCTGTAACTCGGTTAGCTCCGCCCAAAAGCCATCGGTTGCAAATACCAGTCGCTCTCTTAGGGTCAATGAATGAAACACAAAGTCAGGGTTCGGTGCGCGACTCGCCTTCAAGCAACGAGTCACCCGGTGTCGAGCCGGATCTTGCGCCAACTCGGAGTGGGAACGGTCGCGCCTCCAGTTAGCCTTACAGTGGGGCGACGTAATCCATTCGATCGCGCCTGCCGGCGTCACAACACCGCACGAACAATCACCCTCATACGCAAGCGTGAGTTTCCCATGAGCGGCGACACCCACCACATAACAAGTGGCGCCTGTGTGACTTGCAAACAACACGGGGTGGAGGTCGGCCAGTATAGAAAGCAGTACCTGTTCAACAGCTTCGCACTCAGTGATATCGAGGCCGTGATCAAAGTGTTTTGACCAGACATCTAAAACACCCTTTACAAAGGACTCAGCCAACTGGCCACTGCCAACCCTCGAGGTACCGTCCGTGATAACAAATACGCCGTTTTCTCCATCACAGAGCGCTCCAGCAAAGTCATGATTGGTTCTCCTGGCTCGCCCTGCTACCGATCTGACGTGGTATTTCATGCGCTGCCCAGTTCTTTCATGCGCCCATGAATGATTTGTCCTCTTCCCGGATTGGCCTGTACCGAGCCCGAGCTTTCAATCACATAGTCAATGCCACTGAGAACCCTGAGTGCTCGAACTCCATCCGTGATGAATTCCTTGAGCTCGGATTCCGCCTGCCGAACCTCTTCTAAAAGCTCTGGACGTCCATCAATCAAGATAATGATGTCTTCGACGTCTTTATGGTATGGATCGCCACCACCACGACCACTGAAGGCTTCCAGTTTTGTCGCGAGAAAATAGGTAGGTTTGAATATCTGGATGACGGTACCGCTGGGTAACGTAAATTTATTGGCCCGCGCCAGCCCCTCTACAAACCAGCGGTTGGCGTATCCGAGAACCTCGGGATCAGAAGGCATCACGTCAACGACGATGTCGTTGAAGCGGAAACGACAGTTCACTTCATCCTCGCCAGTAATCTTGAAATTCCTGGCCGCCAACCGTTCGGTAAGCTGCTGCCAGGCGCCAATGCCTGCCAGCTCGATCACCAGGTCAACATCATCGGTGAAGCGAATGTCGTCCAGCACAACAGCATCAGTTACCAGCATGGCTGTGGTGCAACCTCCGACAAAGGCAACCTCCGCGAGAAACGCCTCTCCCAAACCCTCAGCAACAAACTCTATAAGCTCGTAGTTGTGATCAGTGTTGGATGACATGTTATTTCAGTCCCATCCCTGCTTTTAGAATGTTGACCGCAACACCACACTCTCGCGGACCTCCAAGGCGGATTGCATCAGCAAGCGCAAGATAGTGGTAAAGGATCCTGTCCCTCTTCACCGCTTCCGGCACTGTTTTGTAGAGCGGCTCTATCGCCTGTCCACGCTCAGCTCCAAGTGCATCTGGCCAAACCGGAATCAGTCCGCCAGCACTTTTGATGCTTTTGGACAGTGCCGGTGCTGCAAAACCCGTCGGGATGCCGCGAACCATTGCCCCGGGCTTTACAGGGAAAAAGTATTTCAGAGCGTGTTCGGTGATGTTTAGCAACTGCCGCCGGTTAACTTTTGGAAGTCCGGTGTCATAGTCATTGGTGAGCAGCCCGGACACACGACACCTGGCGATGGAATTTGAAACTTCGCTCTTGCTTAGCCCAAGTGCAGCAGACAACGCACGCAACGAGTAACCTTCACTCCAGCTCGCCAGTGGCGGAACAGCTACCGGCTCCGACCACCCTTCCCACCCCGCCTCATCGTCCAGGGGCGAATCGAAATCCTGTCGACGGAATACAGTATCTTCACCGTCGGTGGAGTAGGTGACCAATGGTTGCCCCACCCGACCGCCCGCCGTCATTTGACTGACCACGTAGGGCTTCAACAACTCCTCGACTCTGTTCGAATTTGACTCCGACTCCATTACCCCAAGGAGGTTTTCCTCCTGAGCGTGAAGGCTGGCCATCTTGAACAAAAGCAAAATGTCTTGACTCTTCATGAAGCTTAAAACCCCAAGCGTCCACATTCCATAAAACGTGGACACTTTTCTCATTCAAAATATCCGATAGTCAAGCCCTTTATTCGGCCCCGCTCCTGTGGCGCCAACTCAAGAATTCACCTGCCCCGAGATTGCTCGCTACCTTAATTCCGGTTACCGGTGTCGCAATATCAGATGACGTTCGCATACCTTGTAGGCAAACTCCTAATCTCATGTTTAGGCACTTTGCCGCTCTGTTGCGCTGTTTTCGACGGGATACTCTCCAGAGGTCGCTGACCAATTCAGTGATCGGGTGTGGTAACCCGGCTAAGCAAAGTGCAACAACGCTCCCAACACGACTCAGGTGTTTTTACGTCTGCAATTCCGAGTCATGGCGGCTGTGCGTGGGAGACCTTCGGGTCTGCCGGTTTTTTTGCTCTCCCGGTTTACCACCCTGCGTACAGCTGCCACCCATTCGCGTGGAAACGAAAGTCACGGCACTTCGAACCAAGGAGTAACACGATGACCGAAACTGATCTGCACGGACCCGCGAACGTTAAAACCATCGGCTGCACCCCTTCCTCTACCACTCGGATCAAGCGTTCTTCAATGTCCGCTCTGGCATTCCGATTCTCGAAGCACTGTCCCAATCCTCCGACCTGCTGTCCCTCGCCAAATCATTCACCGAAGACGCTGCCTTCATCGAAGACACCGACCGTCACGCCTGGGCTGCGCATTACCTGACCGTGATGGGCAAAGCCTTGATTGATGACGTGATCCAAGCGCTGATGCCGCGACCTGCGCGGACGAAGACCGAATCTGAAGAAGAATTGCCTGAAAGCCACTGACACCACAGAATCCTTGTGGGAGCGAGCTTGCTCGCGAATGCGGTGGATCAGCCACCACATGTCTCGACTGACACTCGGCCTTCGCGAGCAAGCTCGCTCCCACAGGGGATTTGCAGTGGGTTAGAGGTTTATGTGCGGGCACAAAAAAGCCCCCGCCAGCCTTGAAGCTGACGGGGGCTTTTCAGTTGAGGCGGGGTTACATCTCGACCTGCGTCCCCAACTCAATAACCCGGTTCAGCGGCAGATTGAAGAACCGCAAGTTGCCGTTGGCATTCTTCAACATGAACGCAAACAGCGCCTCGCGCCAGCGGGCCATGCCTTCGAGTTTCGAGGCGATCACCGTTTCGCGGCTGAGGAAGTAAGTGGTGCGCATCGGGCTGAAGTCCAGTTCATCCAGATGGCACAGTTTCAGCGCCTGAGGCACATCCGGCTCGTCGGTAAAGCCGAAGTGCAGGATCACCCGGAAGAAGCCTTCGCCGTGGGCCTCGACTTCGAAGCGGCGCGATGGCGGCACGCGCGGGATGTCTTCGTAGACCACGGTCAGCAGCACCACTTGCTCGTGCAGCACCTGGTTGTGCAGCAGGTTGTGCAACAGCGCATGCGGCACGGCGTCGGAGCGTGCGGTGAGGAACACGGCGGTGCCCTGCACGCGGTGCGGCGGTTGCACGCGGATGCTGCTGATGAAGATCGGCAGCGGCAACGCGCCTTCGTCGAGGCGTTCGACCAGCAATTGCTTGCCGCGCTTCCAGGTGGTCATCAGCACGAACAGCGCAATACCGGCGATCACCGGGAATGCACCGCCCTGCACGATCTTCGGCACGTTGGCGGCGAAATACAGACCGTCCACCAGCAGGAAACCGATCAGCACCGGCACCGCGAGGACCGGCGGCCATTTCCACAGCAGCAGCATGACGGCCGACACCAGAATGGTGGTCATCAGCATGGTGCCGGTCACCGCAACGCCGTAGGCCGAAGCCAGGGCGCCAGAGGATTCAAAGCCGAGGACGAGCAGCACTACGCCGACCATCAGCGACCAGTTCACCGCGCCGATGTAGATCTGACCTTGTTCATCGCTGGAGGTGTGCTGAATGTACATGCGCGGGATGTAACCGAGCTGGATCGCCTGACGAGTCAGGGAGAACGCGCCGGAAATCACCGCTTGCGAGGCGATCACCGTGGCCAGCGTCGACAGCCCCACCAGCGGAATCAGCGCCCAGCTCGGCGCCAGCAGGTAGAACGGGTTACGTGCCGCTTCCGGGTTTTCCAGCAGCAGTGCGCCCTGACCGAAGTAGTTCAGCACCAGCGCCGGCAGCACCAGCAGGAACCACGCACGGGCAATCGGCTTGCGCCCGAAGTGGCCCATGTCGGCGTACAGCGCTTCGGCACCGGTCAGCGCCAGTACCACCGCGCCGAGGATCGCCACGCCCATGCCGGCGTGCACCATGAAGAAACGCACCGCCCAGACCGGATTCAACGCATGCAGCACTTCCGGGTAATGGCTGATGCCATACACCCCGAGGGCGCCGAGCACCAGGAACCAGGTGACCATGATCGGCCCGAACAGAATGCCGATCCGCGCCGTACCGTGGCTCTGGATCAGAAACAACCCGACCAGCACCACCAGCGACAGCGGCACCACCCAGTGGTCGATGCCGTCGAACGCCAGGCCCAGGCCTTCGATCGCCGACAGCACGGAAATCGCTGGGGTGATCATGCTGTCGCCGTAAAACAGCGCCGCGCCGATCAGTCCGCAAACCACCAGCAACGAACGCAACCTCTTGCGCTTGCCCGCCGCACGACGTGCCAGTGCGGTGAGCGCCATGATGCCGCCCTCGCCCTGGTTGTCGGCGCGCAGGACGAACATCATGTATTTGATCGAAACGACCCAGATCAGCGACCAGAAGATCAACGACAGAATGCCCAGCACCCCATCGTGATTGACGGGCACGCCATACGCGCCGGAAAACACTTCTTTGAGGGTGTACAACGGGCTCGTGCCGATGTCGCCGTAAACTACCCCGACTGCCGCGACCAGCATGCTCAGCGGTTTTGCAGCCGAATGCTCGGCGCCCGCCGCCTGACTACTTGCCTGACCCATCCAACACTCCTGATTCTCGAACCGGCTTCTTTGAATGAAGCACTATGCTTTGTGGTGCAGCATGCGCTGTTTTACCTGTTGTTACAGACGTTTTGTTGACTGTAAAAAATTGGTAAAGCTCAACGGCGCGAAGCATAGCGCAGCACTCGTCGTATTTCCCTGCATAAAGCTGGTCAAGTGCGTTGCTCATCGCTAGAATTGCGCACTTTTTGATCAGAGGCGCACCCTAAGCGCCCATCCGTCGGTTTTCCCACACGGCAAGCGACGTCACAAAACACCGAGGTTAGACATGTCCACCACTCCTGCGCCGGCCAATCCAAAGGTTGGCTTCGTATCTCTGGGTTGCCCGAAAGCACTGGTCGACTCCGAGCGCATCCTGACCCAGCTGCGTATGGAAGGCTATGACGTGGTGTCCACCTACCAGGACGCCGACGTGGTGGTGGTCAATACCTGCGGTTTCATCGACTCGGCCAAGGCTGAGTCGCTGGAAGTGATCGGTGAAGCGATCAAGGAAAACGGCAAGGTGATCGTCACCGGTTGCATGGGCGTGGAAGAAGGCAACATCCGCGACGTACACCCGAGCGTGCTGGCCGTGACCGGTCCGCAGCAGTACGAGCAAGTGGTCAACGCGGTGCACGAAGTGGTGCCACCGCGTCAGGATCACAACCCGCTGATCGACCTGGTACCGCCGCAAGGCATCAAGCTGACCCCGCGTCACTACGCGTACCTGAAAATTTCCGAAGGCTGCAACCACAGCTGCAGCTTCTGCATCATCCCGTCGATGCGCGGCAAACTGGTCAGCCGTCCTGTCGGCGACGTGCTCGACGAAGCTCAGCGTCTGGTCAAATCCGGCGTCAAAGAGCTGCTGGTGATCTCGCAAGACACCAGCGCCTACGGCGTCGACGTGAAATACCGCACCGGCTTCTGGAACGGCGCGCCGGTGAAAACCCGCATGACCGAACTCTGCGAGGCGCTGAGCACCTTGGGCGTGTGGGTGCGTCTGCACTACGTTTACCCGTACCCGCACGTTGACGAGCTGATCCCGCTGATGGCCGCCGGCAAGATCCTGCCGTACCTGGACATCCCGTTCCAGCACGCCAGCCCGAAAGTGCTGAAGGCGATGAAACGCCCGGCGTTCGAAGACAAGACTCTGGCGCGGATCAAGAACTGGCGCGAGATCTGCCCGGACCTGATCATCCGTTCGACCTTCATCGTCGGCTTCCCGGGCGAAACCGAAGAAGACTTCCAGTACCTGCTGAACTGGCTGACCGAAGCCCAGCTCGACCGCGTCGGCTGCTTCCAGTACTCGCCGGTCGATGGTGCGCCCGCCAATGATCTGGACCTGGAAGTAGTGCCGGACGACGTCAAGCAAGACCGTTGGGAGCGTTTCATGGCGCACCAGCAGGCGATCAGCTCGGCCCGTTTGCAAATGCGCATCGGCCGCGAGATCGAAGTGCTGGTGGACGAAGTCGACGAGCAAGGCGCCGTCGGCCGCTGCTTCTTCGATGCCCCGGAAATCGACGGCAACGTGTTCATCGACAACGGCAGCAACCTCAAGCCGGGCGACAAGGTCTGGTGCAAGGTGACTGACGCTGACGAATACGACCTGTGGGCTGAGCAGATCTAAGCACCACGAAGTACCTGTGGGAGCGGGCTTGCTCGCGAAGGCGGTGTATCAGTCACTGGTATGTCGACGGATACACTGCTTTCGCGAGCAAGCCCGCTCCCACAGGGGATAGTCGTGTCATCAAAAGCCCCGCTCTTTTTTACGAGATGCGGGGCTTTTTTACGGCTATCGTTTACCGGGGGAAGGACTCCCTTGAAACGAACAAGAGGCCATCGGGCATGCGTCAGCATTCGGTCATTCACACGCCGAAACTCAGCGACTATCAAGAACTGACCCGGGTCTGGGAGGCCTCGGTCCGCGCGACCCATGATTTTCTGCCGGACAGCTACATCGAGTTGCTGCGCAATCTGGTGCTCACCCGTTATCTGGACGCGGTGATGCTGATTTGCACCAGGGATCATCAGCAACGCATCACCGGATTCGCCGGGGTGGCGGCGGGCAAGATCGAAATGCTGTTCATCGATCCCGAGTATCGTGGCCAAGGCTTGGGCAAGAAACTGCTCAACTACGCCATGCAACATCTGAATGCCGATGAACTCGACGTCAACGAACAGAACCCGCAGGCGCTGGGGTTTTATTTCAAGCAGGGTTTTGAAGTGATCGGCCGCTCGGAGGTGGATGGCATGGGCCAGCCGTACCCGTTGCTGCATATGCGCCTGCGGCGGCCCCAGCAGCGCTCAAGCCACGCCTGACACACCAAAGAACCCTTGTAGGAGTGAGCCTGCTCGCGATAGCGCCGGACCAGCCGACATCAATGCTGAATGTCAGACGGCAATCGCGAGCAGGCTCACTCCTACAAAAAACCACCTACCGAAATGGAACCGGGCTTAACCGGCGCCAGGCAGGTACAATGCCCACCCCTTTTTTGTTACGGCCCTGTCATGACTGACCCGATTCGCCTCTCCAAACGCCTCATCGAACTGGTCGGTTGCTCCCGCCGGGAGGCCGAGCTGTTCATCGAGGGCGGCTGGGTCACCGTGGACGGCGAAGTGATCGACGAACCGCAATTCAAGGTCGGCGACCAGAAGGTCGAGCTCGACAAGGACGCTCAGGCCACCGCGCCGGAGCCGGTGACCATCTTGCTCAACGTGCCGGCCGGCATGGATGTCGACACCGCCATGCAGTCGCTCAGCGCCGACACCCTCAGCGACGAGCACCGCTACGGCAAACGCCCGCTGCGCGGGCACTTCCTGCGCCTGACGGCCAGCGCCGATCTGCAGCCCAAGGCCAGCGGCCTGCTGGTGTTCACTCAGGACTGGAAAGTGCTGCGCAAACTGACTGCCGACGCGGCCAAGATCGAGCAGGAATACGTGGTCGAGGTCGAAGGCGACATGGTTGCCCACGGCCTCAATCGCCTGCAGCACGGCCTGACTCACAAGGGCAAGGAGCTGCCGCCGGTCAAGGCCAGCTGGCAGAACGAAAACCGCCTGCGCTTCGCCATGAAGAACCCGCAGCCGGGGATCATCGCCCAGTTCTGTGAAGCGGTTGGCCTGAAGGTCGTCGGCATCCGCCGCATCCGCATCGGCGGCGTGTCGATTGGCAAGGTTCCGGTGGGCCAATGGCGCTACCTGTCCGGCAAAGAGAAGTTCTAAAGCTTCCACTGCCGCCACACATTCCGGCAGCGCGCCTGCGCGTTGCCCACAACGAAATATCAGGATTACCCACATGATTCATAACGACGTATTGCGCAGCGTGCGCTACATGCTCGACATCAGCGACAAGAAAGTCATCGAGATCATCAAGCTCGGCGGCCTGGACGTGGAGCTCAAAGACGTCGTCGCGTACCTCGACAAGAAAGAAGAAGACGAAGAAGGCTTCGTGCGCTGCCCGGACGAAGTCATGGCGCACTTCCTCGACGGTCTGGTGGTGTTCAAGCGCGGCAAGGACGAAAGCCGTCCGCCGCAGCCGATCGAAGTGCCAGTGACCAACAACATCATCCTGAAGAAGCTGCGCGTGGCCTTCGAACTCAAGGAAGACGACATGCACGCGATCCTCAAGGCAGCCGAGTTCCCGGTGTCCAAGCCTGAGCTGAGCGCACTGTTTCGCAAGGTCGGCCACACCAATTACCGCGCGTGCGGCGACCAGCTGCTGCGCAACTTCCTCAAGGGCTTGACCCTGCGCGTTCGTGGCTGATCTGCGCCACAAGCTCTGAATCGGCGGCGCGGCCTTCGCGAGCAAGCCCGCTCCCACAGGTTTTGTGGCTGACACAAAACCGGACTCCACTCGAGATCCCTGTGGGAGCGGGCTTGCTCGCGAAGGCGTCGGCCCGGCCACCTCGGGTTATCATCCCCACCCCGCTCCCACCTCGACTCCAGACCATGACTTACAGCGTCTCCCCCATCGGCTTCGTGCGCTCCTGCTTCAAGGAGAAGTTCGCCATCCCGCGCCAGCCGCAACTGGCTCCCGCCGCCCGTGGCGTGCTGGAACTGGTGGCGCCGTTCGATCAGGGAGACGCCGTGCAGGGGCTAGAGCAGGTCAGCCACGTCTGGCTGTTGTTCCTGTTTCATCAGGCGCTGGAAGAGAAGCCGCGTCTGAAGGTGCGGCCACCGCGTCTGGGCGGTAACAAGTCCATGGGCGTGTTCGCCACCCGTGCGACGCACCGGCCCAATGGCATCGGGCAGTCTGTGGTGAAGCTGGACAAGGTCGAGGCCAATCGGCTGTTCATTTCGGGGATCGATTTGCTCGATGGCACACCGATTCTCGACATCAAACCCTATGTACCTTACGCCGACATCATCGCTGACGCCTCCAACAGCATCGCCAGCGCCGCGCCACAGCTGATTGACGTGCGGTGGACGGACGCCGCACTGCAACAGGCGCACGGCCATGCTCAGCGCCTCGGCGAGCCTCTGGTCGAGTTGATCGAGCAGTGTCTGGCCCAGGATCCGCGTCCGGCGTATCAGACGCCGACACCAGAGCGCGAATACGGTGCGCAGTTCTGGGATCTGGACGTGCGCTGGCATTACCCGACGCCGGAGCAGATCCGGGTACTGGAAGTCATCCCCGCCAACACCTGAACCCCGGAAACGCAAAAGCCCGCGCTGCCTTCTCAGGCAACGCGGGCTTTTCTGTGTAGCACGAAACCATTGTGGGAGCGGGCTTGCTCGCGAAAGCGGTCTGTCATTAACAGGTGTGTTGGCTGACACGACGCCTTCGCGAGCAAGCCCGCTCCCACAGGTATTGCGGGTTACTTCTCGACGAATGCACGCTCGATCAGGTAGTCACCCGGCTCGCGCATACGCGCCGAGATCTTCAGGCCGAAGCTGTCGAGCACTTCGCTGGTCTCGTCGAGCATGCTCGGGCTGCCGCAGATCATTGCGCGGTCGTCCTGCGGGTTGATCGGTGGCAGACCGATGTCGCTGAACAGCTTGCCGCTGCGCATCAGGTCGGTCAGACGGCCCTGGTTCTCAAACGGCTCGCGGGTCACGGTCGGGTAGTAGATCAGCTTGTCACGCAGCGCTTCACCGAAGAACTCGTTCTGCGGCAGGTGCTCGGTGATGAATTCGCGGTAGGCGACTTCGTTGACGTAGCGTACGCCGTGCACCAGGATCACTTTTTCAAAGCGCTCGTAGGTTTCCGGGTCCTGGATCACGCTCATGAACGGCGCCAGACCGGTGCCGGTGCTCAGCAGATACAGATGCTTGCCCGGGTTCAGGTCGTCCAGCACCAGGGTGCCGGTAGGCTTCTTCGAGATGATGATCTCGTCGCCTTCCTTCAGGTGCTGCAGCTGCGAGGTCAGCGGACCATCAGGCACTTTGATGCTGAAGAACTCGAGATGCTCTTCCCAGTTCGGGCTGGCGATCGAGTAAGCGCGCATAAGCGGGCGGCCGTTTGGCTGTTGCAGGCCGATCATCACGAACTGACCGTTCTCGAAGCGCAGGCCCGGATCGCGGGTGCACTTGAAGCTGAACAGAGTGTCGTTCCAGTGGTGAACACTGAGGACACGCTCGTGGTTCATGTTGCTCATGTACGTGGGACTCCTGGATATTGGGTCTGCGCTCGCCTTTGCGGCCAACAGTGCGCAATTGCATCGCATTCTAATAGCGACGACAATATCTGTTAACTGGATTATTAAGATAAGGGTTATCGGTTATATCGATATGCGATTTACTCTTCGTCAACTGCAAGTCTTCGTCGCCGTCGCCCAGCAGGAAAGCGTATCCCGTGCTGCGGGTCTGCTCAACCTCTCGCAGTCGGCGGCGAGCACCTCGATCACCGAACTGGAGCGCCAGTCCAGCTGCCAGCTGTTCGATCGCGCCGGCAAACGCCTGAGCCTGAACGCCCTCGGTAAACAGCTGTTGCCGCAAGCGGTGGCACTGCTCGACCAGTCCAAGGAAATCGAAGACCTGCTCAACGGCAAATCCGGTTTCGGCTCACTCTCGGTGGGCGCCACCCTGACCATCGGCAATTACCTGGCGACCCTGCTGATCGGCGGCTTCATGCAGCGCCATCCGGAAAGCCAGGTAAAACTGCACGTACAGAACACTGCCAATATCGTGCATCAAGTCGCTCATTACGAAATTGATCTGGGTCTAATCGAAGGCGACTGCAGCCATCCGGACATCGAAGTGCAGAGCTGGGTGGAAGATGAACTGGTGGTGTTTTGCGCGCCGCAGCACCCACTGGCCAAACGTGGCAGCGCGACCATGGAAGAGTTGACGCACGAAGCGTGGATTCTGCGTGAACAGGGTTCCGGCACGCGCCTGACCTTTGATCAGGCCATGCGGCACCATCGCAGTGCGCTGAATATCCGCCTGGAGCTGGAGCACACCGAAGCGATCAAACGCGCGGTGGAATCAGGGTTGGGGATTGGCTGTATTTCGCGGCTGGCGCTGCGTGATGCGTTTCGACGCGGTAGCCTGGTGGCGGTGGAAACCCCGGATCTGGACCTGGCCCGGCAGTTCTACTTCATCTGGCACAAGCAGAAATACCAGACTTCGGCCATGCGCGAGTTTCTCGATCTGTGCCGCGCCTTCACCGCCGGGGTGCAGCGCAGCGACGAGATCGTCTTGCCGAGTATCGCTTAAAGCAGAATCACCGCCCACACCAGGGCAATCATGCTCAGGGCCACGAATTGCGCGGCGCTGCCCATGTCCTTGGCGTTCTTCGACAGCGGGTGCAGTTCCAGGGAAATGCGGTCAATCGCCGCTTCTACCGCCGAGTTCAGCAACTCGACGATCAGCGCCAGCAGGCACACGGCGATCAGCAGTGCCTGTTCGACGCGACTGACATTCAGGAAGAACGTCAGCGGAATCAGCACCACATTGAGCAGCACCAGTTGGCGAAATGCGGCTTCGCCGGTGAAGGCTGCGCGCAGGCCGTCCAGCGAGTAACCGGATGCGTTGAGGATGCGTTTCAGGCCGGTCTGGCCCTTGAAAGGTGACATAACGTAAAAACCAACCAGAAAGGAGTGGGAAAGCTAGAGCAACAAAAGTCAAAAAAGCGTGAAGACGCCAGCCTTTATTGGCTCGGAATTGACTCAAGTTGTTGCAGAAGTAATGCCGCCTGAGTCCGGGTGCGCACATTCAACTTGCGAAAGATCGCCGTGACGTGGGCCTTGATGGTCGCTTCGGACACGCTCAACTCGTAGGCAATCTGCTTGTTCAGCAGGCCTTCACAGACCATGGTCAGTACGCGGAACTGCTGCGGGGTGAGACTGGCCAGGCCGTCGCTGGCGGCTTTGGCTTCATCGGAGACACTGACGGCTTCGAATGCCTGCGGGGGCCAGAACACATCGCCATCGAGCACCTTGCGCACAGCTTGCTGAATCACATTCAGGTCGCTGGACTTGGGAATGAAGCCACTGGCGCCGAACTCCCGGGACTTGACCATGACCGAAGCCTCTTCCTGGGCCGAGACCATCACCACCGGAATCTGCGGGTACTGCCCGCGCAGCATGACCAGACCGGAAAACCCGAACGCGCCGGGCATGTTCAGGTCCAGCAGGACCAGATCCCAGTCGGATTTTTCGGTCAGGCGCGCTTCCAGCTCGGCGATGCTCGCCACCTCCACCAGTCGCACATCCGGGCCAAGGCCCAGTGTCACCGCTTGATGCAGCGCGCTACGAAACAGAGGGTGATCATCGGCAATCAGGATGTCGTATGTGGCCATTTTTCAAATGATCCTGTTTTTTGATGGCAGACCCGACGCATTCGGGCCTCGCCAAAGCAACTCGAGATACCGCCGCACAGCGCTATCCACAGGGGCACGTTCAACGCCAATCACGAGCAAACACGGCGTTTCAAACCCTGGCCGCACCCCAATCGGCGCCAAGCATGCCCAGCGTAGCCGGGGTGGTCAAGCAGCACGGCCGCCGCTGGGTGAAGTATGGGCCACTATCGGGCCAACACCGCTTGCGGCTTTCGTATATAAGGCAAGAGCTCGGCGTGGGCCGGAGTCGACTCGTTGAGCGGCAACTGTTGTTTGGCGCCCAGATAATGCTGGCTGAACACATCGAAGTAAGCGTCCAGCGCCGACGCTGCATCGCTGTCCCCGGCCAGTTCCAGGCACAAAGCCGCGACTTCGGCGGTGCACAGGTGCTCGCTGCGGGTCGAGCGGCGCAGGCGATAACGCGAGAGTCTGTCGGGCAGCAGGCTGAGAATCGGCAAACGGTCGAAGTACGGACTCTTGCGGAAAATCTTGCGCGCCTCGGTCCAGGTCGCATCCAGCAGGATGAACAACGGACGCTTGCTGCTATCGGGCACGACGGTGTTGGTCACCCGCGACGGTTCTACATATTCGCCGGGAAATACAAGGTACGGCTGCCATTGCGGGTCGTTGAGCAGCGCCAGCATCCGCGGGTCGGGTTCGGTGCGCGACCAGATGAACGCGTGGTTGTCGCGCACCACATCGGCGATCAACCAGCCGGTGTTGCTCGGCTTGAACACTTCCTTGCCGGTCATGATCAGACACACACCGGAACGGCTTTCGACGGTCGGCCGCCAGGCGCACAGGCAGTGGCTGATGATCACCCGGCAGTCGCGGCAACGCTCGGAGCGAAAACCACGGGCCTGAATCGGCTTGATACCTTCGTCCTCGCGCTGGTCACGCAAGCGGGCTACGGCGTTGGGGGCATGATGGATCACGGGCAACGCCTTATGGCAGGAAAACTCGACACACACAGCACTCGGCAAGGCAATAAAGGCCGGCAGTTTACCAGAGCGACGAGCGCAAACCTGTACCGTCCCGACCGGCTCCCCTATAATCCGGCGCCACTGAACGCACAGCCACGGGGCTGGTCGAACCACCAGTCACTGAATCAGGAGAGTTTCATGCTGCGCCTTATCGTTCCTACCGCGGCCATCGCACTGGCGTTGTCCTTCAGCGCACAAGCGGCGTCCTTGAAAGAGCAGAATCTGAACAAAGAACTGCGCAACATCGCCGAGCAAAGCAGCGTCGGCACGCCGCGGGCGATCAATGAAGACATTCTCGATCAGGGCTACACCGTTGAGGGCGTTACCCTGATCAACCACCTGAGCGTCCAGGCCAGCCACGCCGAAAAGATGCGCGCTGACCCAAAAGCCGTGTATTTCCAGCTGGGTGCTTCGGTGTGCAATAACCCGTCGTACCGCAAGCTGATGGCCAAGGGTGCGATCATGCGTTACGACTTCAGTGAATATAAAACCAACAAGGCCATCGGCTCGGCCAGCTACCAGGATTCCGATTGCCCGAAAGCTGCCCCGGCGAAGAAGAAGTAATCATCGGGTATTGGCGCGCCGTTGTTCATCCTCGGCGCGCAATTCGGCCACCAGGGCCTGCAAGTAGCGAGAACGTCGTTCTCCACCTGCCAACCGACGGCAGCACTCCTCTTCGAGACTCACTTGATTGGTCTCGGCTGATGCTTTCAGCATCCGATACAACTGCGTATCGATTTCCAGAACCACTCTGGCCATCTCTCCCGCCTCCATGCCTGCTACCCGCGAATCCTTGAAAAACGCGCACCCTGCGTACGATTGCTGACTCAAAGCTGTCGTACAGTGCCTGTAGGTTAGTAAATCAGAGTGATTGCTCTACGGCGTACCTTCGGACGAGTGGTGAATATTCATTTCCAATAAACCCGCAACGGTTGCCAGCAAAGCCTGCGCGGCGTAAAGATCAACTCAGCGCAATGGCTCGCAAGGGTCTAGATTCAAAGTATTCCCGATCACCTGTTCACGGCAGAAAAAGGAGCTGCCGAGTGTGTGTTTTTGCAGCGCGGCACTGACGCCGCACGTCAGGGCCACCCGCTCTGTGCAGAAGGAGACGTTGAATGCCTTACCAACCGAATGACCTGCTCAGCCGACATTTTCAGGAAAGCGGCCCCGACCTCATCAGCAAGGTCGAAGAACAGCTCAAGCAGATTTCCCCCGACAGCCCGAACCTGCCGATTTATCGCGACATGATCCTGACCGTGCTGCGCATGGCCCAAGAGGATCACAACCGCTGGAACGCCAAGATCACCCTGCAGGCCCTGCGTGAACTGGAGCAGGCGTTCCGGGTGCTGGAACAATTCAAGGGACGACGCAAAGTCACGGTATTCGGCTCGGCGCGCACGCCGGTCGAGCACCCCCTGTATGCAATGGCGCGTGAACTCGGCGCGGCCCTGACGCGATCAGACATGATGGTCATCACCGGTGCGGGTGGCGGGATCATGGCCGCCGCGCACGAAGGCGCCGGGCGTGACCACAGCCTCGGGTTCAACATCACCCTGCCCTTCGAGCAGCATGCCAACCCGACTGTGGACGGCACCGGCAATCTGCTGCCGTTCCATTTTTTCTTCACCCGCAAACTGTTCTTCGTCAAGGAAGCCGATGCGCTGGTGCTGTGCCCTGGCGGGTTCGGCACCCTGGACGAGGCACTGGAAGTACTGACGCTGATCCAGACCGGCAAAAGCCCGTTGGTGCCGGTGGTGTTGCTGGATGCGCCGGGCGGAACATTCTGGCAAGGCGCGCTGGATTTCATTCGCCAGCAGCTCGAAGTGAACCACTACATCCTGCCCACCGACCTGAAATTGATGCGTCTGGTCTATAACGTCGATGAGGCGGTGGAGCAGATCAACCAGTTCTACAGCAACTTCCACTCCAGTCGCTGGCTCAAGCGTCAGTTCGTGATTCGTATGCATCACAAGCTCAGTGACGTGGCGATGGCGCATATGCAGGAGGCTTTCGCCGATCTGTGCCTGAGTGACCAGTTCCATCAACACGCTTACAGCGGCGAGGAACATGACGAAGCGCAGTACAGCCACCTGGTGCGGTTGGCTTTCGCGTTCAATGCCCGAAATCATGGCCGTCTCAGGGAACTGGTGGATTACATCAACCTCCCCGAAAACTGGGCTCACACCCAACCGCAGACCGCCCAACGTGCACGTGAGCCATCAAAGGTAATTTGAAGGCAAAAAAAAACGGCCCGCTATTTTCATAGCGGGCCGTTTCTATTTAAACCGATTTAATCGTCCATGCCTCTGCCGCTGAACAAGCGGTTGATCATCTCCATCGAAAACCCCCGATAGGCGAGGAAACGGCCTTGCTTGGCGCGTTCCTTGGCATCAATCGGCAAGTGTCCGGAGAACTTGCGTTGCCACGTCTCGCGAAGCTGCTCCTGCCAGTCGATACCGCTTTCACGCAGAGCGAGCTCGATATCGGCACGTTGCAAACCCCGTTGGCCCAGCTCTTCACGAATGCGCAAAGGGCCATAGCCGGAACGGGCACGGTAGGAAACAAAGCTTTCAAGGTAACGGGCTTCGGAAAGCAGCCCCTCTTCCGTCAACCGGTCGAGGGCTGTTTCTATCATTTCCGCCTCGGCGCCGCGCTGACGCAGTTTACGCGTCAGTTCGACTCGACCGTGCTCGCGTCGAGCGAGCAGGTCCATGGCGGTTCGCCGCACCGCGACGAGGGTATCGAGTACAGCGGTGGTCATCGCTGCGATCAGATATCAGCGTCAGCCAGGTCGTCTTCGGTCTCTTTGACCGCAGAAGCCTTGGAATCGGCGATCACCGCTGGCGACAGCAGTTTGTCACGCAGCTGCTTCTCGAGCTTGGCAGCGACTTCCGGGTTGTCTGCCAGGAACTTGGCCGAGTTGGCCTTGCCCTGACCGATCTTGGTGCCTTCATAGGCATACCAGGCGCCGGATTTCTCGACGAAACCATGCAGCACGCCCAGGTCGATCATCTCGCCATTGAGGTAGATGCCCTTGCCGTAAAGAATCTGGAACTCAGCCTGACGGAACGGCGAAGCCACCTTGTTCTTCACAACCTTGACGCGGGTTTCGCTGCCGACCACTTCGTCGCCTTCCTTCACCGCGCCGGTACGGCGGATGTCGAGACGGACCGAGGCGTAGAACTTCAGCGCGTTACCACCGGTGGTGGTTTCCGGGCTGCCGAACATCACGCCGATCTTCATGCGGATCTGGTTGATGAAGATCACCAGGCAGTTGGCGTTCTTGATGTTACCGGTGATTTTACGCAGCGCCTGGGACATCAGACGGGCTTGCAGGCCCACGTGCATGTCACCCATTTCGCCTTCGATTTCAGCCTTCGGTACCAGTGCCGCCACCGAGTCGACGATGATCACGTCTACTGCGTTGGAGCGCACCAGCATGTCGGTGATTTCCAGTGCCTGTTCGCCGGTGTCCGGCTGGGACACCAGCAGGTCGTCGACGTTGACGCCCAGCTTGCCGGCGTATTCAGGATCGAGAGCGTGTTCGGCGTCGACGAAAGCGCAGGTCGCGCCGGCTTTTTGAGCCTGGGCGATCACGGACAGTGTCAGTGTGGTTTTACCGGAAGATTCAGGACCGTAGATTTCAACGATACGGCCTTTTGGCAGACCGCCGATGCCGAGTGCGATGTCCAGACCCAGAGAGCCGGTGGAGATAGCCGGGATCGCCTGACGGTCCTGATCGCCCATACGCATTACGGCACCCTTGCCGAATTGACGTTCGATCTGACCCAGGGCCGCAGCCAAGGCTTTCTTCTTGTTGTCGTCCATTAAAGTCCTCACGTAATCAATAAGGCCTGACGGCCAACACCTGTATAAGTAGCCAGTATTATTCCACAGCGTTCGCGGATCGCCTACCCCTGATTTTCGATTTCTCGTGCCGCTAGTCGCAACAGCCCCTCTAGCGCGGCCTTCACCGTTTGTCGGCGGACTTCATCGCGGTTGCCGGGGAAGTGCTGAACCTCACTGGAAACCGCATCGCCCACGCCCCAGGCCAGCCACACCGTGCCCACCGGTTTGTTCGGTGTACCGCCATCGGGCCCCGCCACGCCGCTGACCGCCACGGCAAACCGCGCCAGACTGTGCTTCTGCGCACCACGCACCATCGCCTCGACGACTTCGCGACTGACCGCACCCACCGTGCCGAACAATTCGACGGGGACATTCAGTTGCCGGGTCTTCTGCCGGTTGGAGTAGGTCACGTAACCGGCCTCGAACCACGCCGAGCTCCCCGGAATCCGCGTGATCGCTTCAGCAATCCCGCCACCGGTACACGACTCGGCCGTGGTGACGTGGGCGTTGAGCAACTGCAAACGTCGGCCGAGCTCGGCAGCCAGTTGAGTGATCTCTTTCACGGTGCGCTCCGGATCGGGTGGAATGACTACCACCGTACACGACCCGGTTGCGCTTTCAATACACAGACTCATTCAAAATGTTCGGGCGCCAGCGCTCTGACATAGGCCTGGCAGGCCTGCAAGGCAATCAGTCCGCGGTCGCCGGTGTCGGTGATGGCGATAATTCGTTGAGCATGCGCCGGGTCAAGTCGGGCGCGTACGGCTGCATGATCCACGCCGCCGGGGCCGGGGCCGGTGGCGGCTGGCACCCCGCAGCCTTGGGCAGCGTCGCCGGCGTCGATGAGGACTGACAGGCGCAAATCAGCAGTGGCAAGACGATCGCGCAGGCGATCCTGATCACGTTGGGCATCACTGAGTGCTCGATAGTGGGTTTGTTCACTGGCCGCGAGGCGTTGCTCAAGGGCCAGACGTTTATCCTGCTCGACCTGCTGCGCGCTGGCTGCGGCCACATTCAGCTGATTGAGAGTGTCGGCGTTTAACCGCGCCTGCTCCGCGAGTTGTCGCCCGTAACGCCAGTCCTGAAACTGCCAGGCCAGCGCAGCGCCTCCCAAGGTCAGTAACAAAAAGCCGGTTAAACGCCAGGAGACGGACATAGCACCGCCCTCGCCCGCGTCCAGATGTCGAGCCGATCCTGCAGGCCATTCAACCCGCCGTTGATTCGGCGGGTGATGCTGTTGAACTGATCGCGGTCGGCCAGATCGTTCAGGCCGTTCTGTTCCCAGAACCATGCCGCCGATTCCGCTGCCCATTGCGGTTGCTCAAGCAATTCCGGCAAGGACAGCAGACGTTCATCGCCGAACAGGCCGAGACTGCACTGCCGATAGTTGCTGCGCCCGGTGATCTGGATCAGCCCGCGACCGCGGTATTTCTGCCCGTCGCCGTCGGCCTCGGGCGTGTTGCCCAGACGTAACGCCAGCGTGCCAGTGTCGTATTTGCTCAGGTACTGGTTGTTGCCCAGCTCGCGCACGTATTGCAACTGGCCCGACTCGTGACCGATCTGCGCAAGAAACGCAGCGATACGTTTGGGCGTGTCGATATGGCGGCGATTCATTGCGTTATTCAGTGCAGAAACAAAAACGCCCGCTTGGGAGCGGGCGTTGGGCATGATGGTTTTAAGGTTGTCTTCGGTTATTTGCATAATGCGTAATCCTCCCTGGATGCTCCGATTGAATCATGGATAAGAGCGAATGCTTGCCAGCCATTTTTTTCCGGAGTTTTCAGGCAATAGTGGCTTTAATCAGTTGCTACTGTTTCATCCTGCAGCAGCCAACCACCCCGGAGCCACCGGTCGGTGCTCGCTGAACGGAAAGAATGATCCTTGCGGCCAGTCTCGCAGCGCACGACGATAAGCCTGCAATTGAGCGTACTGCTCGGTGGTCAACGTGGTGCCGTCGCCATCCTCAAGTTCATCCCGGTCGCGCGCCACCAACCAGTCAGAGGCGACCAATTGTGCCGTGCGCCAAGAGCGCTCGGCTGCAGCGGCTTCATCCGACGAGGGCGGCGGCGGGTCAACCAGAATCGGAAAACCATTGTCGGCACGCACACCAATCATTTTTGGAGTGACTGCCAGCTGCTGCAGCAGGGAAATCCAATAGCCCTGAGGAATTTCAATAACGTCGTCAGGGATGTCCGACGAGTTGATACCCGGCACATATGCGCTGCACGTGCTGGCGCTGAACAAAACATTGAAAGTGTTCATTTAATAACCCTTTGCAAAATAGTTCACGGACCAACCCACACTCACTTGACCGGCAGAATTACGGATTTTCAGCGTGCAGCCCTGCTGGCTGAACGCGGTCACTGCGACCATCGCCGCGTCGCCCCCCGAATGGGTTGCCACAACTGAGAAGTAGCCTCGCGGAAACGGGATCGGAAATGTCACATACACATTACCGTCAGCATTCGATACTCCCGAGCCCCACTGATCGATATTCCCACTGGCGTGTTTCTGATACCCAGGGTTACTCACAAGCCCGGAGAACAGCGCGGCATATTTCAGGCTTGCCGTTCCATAAACCGTCCAGATGCCGCTCTCTTTGACAAAGTTGGCACTTTCTCCGCTGTTCATCACAATCGAAGTCAAATAGGAGCCTTGTGGACTGATCTGTGCTCCGGCTTTGCTGGCAACGGTGACCGGGGCACTGTTGCGACAGTGCAGGCCAATCGTCGCGCCATCCGGTACTGAGGCTGCGTCAGGTAAGGTAACGGTATAGGCAATTGTTCCTCCCATTCCGATCGTGCAACCGATATCAGCGACCGACAGTTGCGTTGCGGTGGATATTCCACGTGCACTTGCGTAACTGCCCAATGCACGTTGAACAAACTCAGCAGTGGCTACTGACCGACCTTTATCAAACTGGGGAGCGGTCAAAAACAGCGCTGGACTGCGAAGTGCGCCAAGCAGTTGATCATTGGCCGCCTCATCCGGCGTAATACCCGCTGCCTGCACGACACTCAAAATCTCCTGCGTTACTCCATTGCCCCACACGGCGGGAATCAACGAACCCGGCGCTCCGCTTGTAGGGTTTTCATCCACGAACCTGCCGTTGACCAGTCCGATATTGGGCACACTCTTTGGATAATCCATTTTTGTCTCCGGCTATTACTGAGTCGACGCCGAGTCGCGCACACAACCTGTCCTGTCCCTTGAACGCATTTGCAATAAGCAAATTTCATTGGCGACTTGCATACAGTTTCCAGGCCTGACGCACTCGGCTCCTGCACAAAAGCATTCAATCAGGCTGCGGTGGCCAATCGATCGCACGAGGGAAAGTGGGCTGAGTTTCGACCCTGGAAAGCAGTACCCGGTACTTTCTCCAAAGATCCAGTTGTGCCTGAGTCGTTGGCAATTGCGTGACTTCTGCGTCCGTTGCCATGCCCAGTGCCACGGAGTCCTGAAGCGTGTTCACGTCACCCTGCAACTTCGTGATCATCGACGAGGCCAATGCTGAAAGTCCGGAGGATTTCATTCGTACTGCATTTTTCAGTGACTCTTGATCAGGTTCGGCGATGTCGCCGTATTCCAGCGTAATCGCTCGTTCAAACAACTCTCGACCGTGAGGTTCAGGATCTTTCGGGGAAGCCGTAAATGGCACTTCACCCAATGAGTCCCTGGTCTCTTCGAAGGTAACCAACAGGTTTAGCGAGGTATGTTCCACGTCGTTCCAGCAAGGCTGACGTGCACTCAGAATTGTCATCATTTCAATAAACTCTCAGGCATAGAGTGGTGGAGTCCGGACTGGCACCGTCCGCGTTTCGGATAGCGCCCATAATTCGCCAAGTGCCGGCAGGTGCTCCGCCCCAGGCAGTACCGTCGGTGGCCGTGAACCGGCAATTGACACCGGCAGCGAGCCCCCCCGTGCCTGTAGCACCACCACCGCCAACGACCAGCAAGGCATAAGAGCCGACCACCCCGGCCTCTGCGGTCGATTGCGCGGCAACCGCTTTGGGATTACCGATACCATCGGTCCAGATGCTACCCAGATCGGTAGCATCGACCTGTGCGCGCAGAGAAGTACCATCAGCCGCCCAACCAATCATTACCGTATTGGTCGACTGGAAGTTTCCGCCGCCTTGGCGAACCGGCGTAAACCCGAGACGAGGTTGCAGCAGATAAACACCGTTATCGGAAGTCCGCCGCATATAGGGCTGATTCGGGTCGTTACTGGCAAACCCTGCCCAAGTAATGCCATCACTCAGAACTCGAGCATTGACTTGTCCGGTGATCTCGGCACGGGTCATGCCATCTGTGATGCCATAGCCAGCCAGTGTCGAGGCAGTTTTCGCCAGCATCACAACTTCGTTGTTGTTTTTGTTTCGCATATACGGCGAAGCGGAACTACCACCTGCAAAACCGGCCACCGAACACGCATCCGAACCGATCTTGGCGTCCAGCAAGGCATTTGTTGCCCCCTTGCTGTAAACGTCCGACACGTTGGCCTTGGTGCCTGGATCAAAGTTGGCCGAGCACCACAGGTTGCCAAAACTCGTGGCATCTACCTGGATCAGGATGTTCTTGCCATCCCAGCCAATGGAGACCGAATTGCCAAGTTGCCCGGCACCAGTGCCTTGTTTCACAAAGGCACTATTGGCAGCCACTTTGGTATAAGCATCCGCAATTCCGTATCCATCAAGCGTGGTCGGATTAGAGCCGGCAGTCACCTGCCCGCGTGCATTGACCGTGACCTTGCGGTATTCGCCGGATGCAACCCCGGTGCAACCCGCCAGTAATTCAAACGTCAGCGCCGTGGTTCCGACCTTGATTGGACCCGGCGTGGTCAGTTGCCAAAGACGGGACTTGTTCACTACGCCGTCATCGGTCGCAATGATAAAACTGCTGGTCACTTGATAGTCTTGAGCCGCATCCACTGCACGCGACCATGAGCCGACAGCCACCACGTAAACACCATTTTGCGACGCATTGGGCTGATCCTTGACCAGCACTCGATCGGCTACGGCAAGTTGTACTCCGTCGATGTCTTGCAAGCCGCTGAGGGCAATCGCTCCCGTTGTCGCGACCCGCACCGAGTTTTTGAAATCATGCGCAGCAAAACTCTGGATGGCCTCCAGCAACTGCGTTGAAACATCTTCCTGTGGCTCCATCCCCGCCGCTTTGATCACGTTCAGGATCTCTTGCGTAACGGCATTGCCCCAGGTCGCCGGGATCAACGACCCCGGTGTTCCCGCCACCGGGTTTTCGTCCACAAACTGTCCATTCACCAGCCCGACACCGGGGGTGTTTCTTGGGTAATCCATACTTCTAACCTCTATTCATAGTTGATGTGCACGTGGGTATGCGCAGGTGCACTTCGGTGGATAAGGCATTCCAGGGCACTTCCCGGGTTCACGCCAAAGCGCTCGCCCCAGTAACTGGCGCCAAAACGGCGGCCGATGAATTGCCGCCCGCCGGTATTGAGGGTCCACATGAACTGCGCCTGCCAACTGCCAAAGTGCCCGATACCAAAACGTGAGCGCCCCATTCGCGGCGCCCTCAACTCAGTAACACTGGCGTTGGGGTAGCCTTGACTTCGGGCAATTTCAACGAAATAGCCAATGGTCTGGCTGCCGACTGCGAGCAATCGTCGGCGCACGGCCAGACGCCGATCGTCAAACAACGGTTTCTGTCCCAGGCAGGGGTCAGGCAAATTCATTACCCGCTCCCAGTCCGGTACCAGCTCGCTGACTCCGGCAGGATCCATTTCGTTCTGCAGGTCAACGGCGCGGGCGTCCAGGCGTGCCAGCTCCTGAGAAATGCCCTCAAGCACTGCATCCAGTTCTGGTACTCGCTCTGGATCCCAGGCCGGACCACTCGGCATTAAGTTGCGCAACTGGGCCTGATATTGCGCCGGAGTTCTTATGCCTCCCATACGCAGCCCCCGAAGGTCAACAATTGGTTGGCGGTTGGTACGACATTGCCGACGGGAGCAAACAGTTGGTGGTCGTATTCGCCGGTGGCACTGCTGATTGCTTCGCGGATGTGACTTTGCAGCAAGGTCTCGCCCAGACCGGCTTCCCGGTTGTGCAAGTCGCGCAGCTGCGCTTCCACAGCCGCGCGCACGGCGCTGGTATCCGGGTTCAAGCGCATTTTGTAGGTGACGGAGACTTGCTCCGGTGCCAGCACGTGCAACTCGGCTGTTACCGGACGCAACGGATCGATATAGGCCTGAACTTCGGCCAGTTGTTCATCCCCGGGAATCGGCTGGGGATCGTCATCGCGCATGATGAACAGGCTGACAATGCCCAAACCACCATCCCCGCCACGACACCAGGCCCGCGTCACACCCGGCACTTCCAGCGCCCAGGTTTCGTAGTCGCTGGCCGAACCGCCGTGGGGGATCACGCGATAAGAGCGGATCACCCGCGAGCGCAACGACTCCAGGCTTTCTCGCGCCACGCCACCACTGAGGCCGGGCGCGAGCACCACAAAACTGTTGCCGACTACACCGGCGATCGGCTGCACCGGGTTCAGCGCCAGACCGTCGTCGGCATTACCGAGGCTGCCAGCGTCGAGCGCAGCAATCGTGGTGGTGTTGCTGCCATTGACGGTGGTGCGCGCGGCGGTGACTTTGTAGGTACGGCCATCGCTCGCTTGCAGCAGCGTGTCGACATCCAGCACCGCACCGGCGGTCGCGGTAAAACTGACGCTGCCGGTGGCGACTTGCGCCGGTTTGCGTGGCTGGTTCAGGCGCAGCGCGGCGATGCGTTCCAGGGTCGATTCGTCGGCCTTGTCCGGCAGGATCTGCTCGGCGATCCAGTCGAGATAACCGTACAGACCATAAGCCGCGCCACCGAGTGTGCGGGCCAACACTTGCGCATCGGACTGGCGCAGCGAATCGCCGGCCAGGTCGCTTTGGGTGCGCTTGATCAGCACCGGCAGCGAAGGGGTTTCAAACGGCATAGATCACCTGCCAACTGTTATCGGGGTTGATGTCCAGACGTTCGCCATCGGCCAGGGTCAGGACCGTGCGCAGGTTCAGGCGCTGGGCGTCGAGGCGTTCGCTGATGATGTCGATGGCGCTGCAGTGGCCGTCGTCGATCAGCCATTGCAGGGCTTCGCGGGCATAGAACTCGGCGTCCATCTGGGTCTGTCGGGTCAGCTTGACCCGACGCAAAAGCCACAGCCGCGAACCGATGCGATCGTCGGCGACGGTGGGAAAGCTGTCGCCCCACCAGCCGAAGCGCTCCTCGTCGTCGAGGGCGTCGTCATCGGCGGCGCGGCGCCAGGTGAACAGGCTGATGAGCACGGCGCGGGTCAGTGCGGCGTGGAGGTTCTGGCTGACAAGCATTATTTGCCTCCTGCCGGCGCACCGGTCTGGCCGCTACCGGCCTGCACGCCGACGTGCACGTGTTTGATCTGGCTGATGCCGCCGGCGAGTTGGTCGCCGGTGGAAACGATCTTGCCGGTCTGGTTGATCACCGGCGTGTCGAAGTTCACCGCGCTGCTGGCGCGGATGTTCAGGGTGGCGGTTTCGATGTCGATGATCCGCCCGCGCTTGAAGTGAATTTTGTCGCCCTCGTCGGTGTAGATCGCCACTTCGCCAGAGGCCAGCGACTGCAAGCGATAGCGGCGGTCGGCGACCACCAGGGCGATGGCGTGGGAACGGTCACCGCCGAGAAACGTGACGATGCCTTCGGCGCCGGCCAGCGGGTTGCTGGTGAAACCATAGGGTTCGAAGTGCTCCATGTCGTCGTTCACCTCGCCGGCGGTGAGGCGCATTTGCAGCGATTGCAGCTTGGATGCCGAATGGGCGAGCACGACAGTGCCGCGCGCCAGCAGGCGTGTCAGTAGGCTCATGAATTGTCCTCAGGGAGCAGACCCGACACGGACAAAATGTGGGAGCGGGCTTGCTCGCGAAAGCGGTGGGTCAGTCAATGGGATGTTGGACCTGCCGACGCTTTCGCGAGCAAGCCCGCTCCCACAGGGAATGGGTGTCAGGCCTGGTTTTTTTTCGGTGGGATGGGATCAGGATCGAAGGTATGCGGTGGCGCCACTTGCAGCGTGGTCACCGAGCCCTGCGCCGAGAGCGAATACGTGACTTTGGAGATCAGCATGTCGCCGTCAAAGCCGAGTACCGGATCCGTGACCTTCACCAGCGTGTTGTGGCGCCACAGATCGCCATTGGCCTGACGCCAGCCCTGCACCTGATAGGTGGTGGTCTGCGCCCGGCCCATGCGGGTGGCGCTTTCCCATTGGGCGCGTTGCTGGGCCAACTCGAACGTCAGCGCGGTGCCCTCGTTGATGATCGTGGTGCGGCGGCGCTTGAAGCTCAGATCAGCCGCGCTGGATTGAACCTCGCTGACGGCCGCCCCGCTCTTCTTGTCCGAGCCTTTCTGCTGACCGATCACTCGGTATTCAGAAAACACCTGGCTCTGATCCATCGGCGCGTTCGCCGACAGAATGTTCTTGCCCAACTCCAGCGCGTCACTGGCCCGACCACCACTACCGGGCTTGGCCAGCACCAGCCGGCCCTGCTCGTCATCGGTGGAAAACACCCGGAACAGCGAGAGCAGACGATCGATCGACTGGAACACCGTTTCGCCCGGCACGATGGTGTGTTTGGCGAGCCGCGCGGTCTCGGGAATTTCGTTGACCACGTACAGCGAGTATTCCGCCGCCAGAGCCTGGACGATGCTCAGCAGCGGTTGCTCCTGCCATTGGTTCGGCCGGTTGGTGGCTGCGCAATCGACCAGATCCTGAGTCTTGGAACTGCCCTCGATACTCAAGCTGATCTGGCGTCCGTCATAACTGATCGGCGCCTTGAACACGTAGCCGGTGAGCACCAGGTCCTGGCCAATTTTCACTTCGCACGGGTCACCCGGTTTGATCCGTTGATCCACCGTCTGCCCCGGCCACTGCCAGGTGATGTCGAGTTTGAAGGTGCGGAACTGGCGCTCAAGATCGGCGGTGATTTCCACACTTTTCCAGCCACCGTATTCCATGTTGTTGACGGTCAGCGTGACATGGTTATCCATCTCGCTCATGACTCACTCCCTAGACACTTTTACGTCGTTGGGAGAAAAGCCCGGATGGTTCATCGCGTTGCTCTGCGTCACTTGAGTCACCCGTGTGGCATCGGCAAATTGCTTGTAGGCCACCACCAGCGCCGGCAGGCTTTCCTGAAACGATTTGGTGACCTGGCGCACACCGGATGACGCCACTGCCTTGAGATGCGCAATCAGCGCTTCCTTCACATCGTTAATTGCCTGGTGATGTTTGGGATCGGCCTTGTCCAGCATCGGGTCAATTGCCACCCCGACCGCCTTCTGCAGTGCTTTCATTTCTTCGGTCACCGGCACTTCCTGACGAGTCACCGGTTGATCCGCCTGATGCGCCACCGAAGGTGTCGACGACAGCTTCACCGCCGGAGTCGCCACCGGCATCGACGCCACCCATTGCGCGACTTTGACCAGCACCGTGTCCTGCACCAGATCGGCCATGGCTTGCGCCGCCGCGTTGGTGTCCTTAGCGGTGGTGATCTTCGGCGCATCTGCCTTGCGGATGGCTTCGAGTTGTTGGGACACGTCGGCAATCACGCCACGGTAGCCCTCCTTCGCGAATGCCTTGAGCTCCTTGATATCGCCGAGCAAGCCCTTGAACTCCGCTGCCACTTCCTTGGGCAACTCCTTGACCGCTTTGACCAGTTCGGTGATCTGCCGATACTGCTCGATCAGCGGTTTGAGCTGCTCTTTGATCACCTCATACACGCCGGTCAGGCTGTTGCGCAGATTGGCAATGCCAATCCGCGCAGCCTTGATCAACGTCATCGCCTGCTCAAAGCGCGCCACCGCCGAACCCAACAGCGTGTCAGCCTTGGCCAACAGAACTTTTTGCGTACTGACCGTGGCAGTCGGAAACGGCAGCGGCCGGTCCGGGTAAAACTTCAGACTGAACGTCACCAGCCCGCCGTCCTGGCGGGTGTGGGTCATGTCGCATTCGCCGACTTTGACTTGCAAGCGTCCGAGCCACGGATGCACCAGTTCACCACTGCCCGCCTCCAAGGCCTTGAGCAGCTTGTCGCGCTGCTCCAGGCAATCGGCGCCGATGATGAACGCCGTCAGATCGTGGGTCTTGGCCTGCTGTCCGAGATCCTCGAAATACGGCAGGTCGCGTTGCGGGTATTCGTGCAACTGACCTTTGCGACCGACCGGGGTTTTCGCCTGATCGATCCAGAATCCGACACCGCGAAACGATGCCGGCAACAAGCGGTCACGCCAGTTCATTGGAACCTCCTGCCGACAGCGAGCGATAGCCGATGCGCGAAGACAGCGCCAGGCCCGGTTGATTGCTTTGTGGTTGATCGGTGCGCAGCCCCGCCGGTGCATTTTCGAAGCGCACGGTCAGGCCGCCTTCGAGTTGCGTACGGTTGTTGGCCGCGCTTTGCTGGATCAGGGCGCTGGAGGTTTGTGGCAGCGAACTGCTTAACTTCGGGGCACCGGCAGGCGCTGCCGGGGCGGTACCGGTGAGGGTTGCAAAGACACCGGAGAAATTGCCACCGAACAGTTCTTTAAGCTGCCCGAAAATCCCTTGCAGGTTTGTCCACATGTCGCTGAACCAGATCAGTACCGGCTGCCATTTCTGCTGGATCGACTCCAGCGGCGACTGGCTGAACAGATCGCCGAAGATGCTCTTCACCACTTGTGCATCCGTGGTCAACGATGCCCACAGACCGGAGAAGTAAGCGCTCACGCCATTCCACTTCGCCATGACCGCTTCCACAGGCGCGCTGCCAAACAGGTTTTGAAACTCGTCTTTCAACGGCTGGGCTCCAGCCCTGAGTACGTCCCACAGCGCGGAAAAAACCGGCGCCAAGGGTTGCCATGCCGATTCAATCATCGCCACCGGCGATTGCGTGAAGATCGATTTGACCTGCTCCCACTGCGCCGCGGCGTTATCGGCAACACCGCCAACAAGATTGCCAAACACATTGTTCAGCGAACCCCAGGCGTCAGTAATCGTCTGCACTGGCGACCAACTGAACTTCGCCTTGAGCGCGTCCACACCGGCAGCAGCTTTGGCCTGTGCGCCAGCGAAGAAATCACTGACGACATTGCTCGCGGTTGCAAAAGCCTTGCTCATCACTTCACTCGGCGAGAAATCGAATTTCGCCCTGAGCCTGTCGATACCCGCTTGCGCATCCGCCATGGTGCCAGCGAAGAAATCACTGACAACGCTACTGGCTTTCGCCAACGCCTTGTTCCACACCTCACGCGGCGAGAAATCGAACTTCGCCCTGAGCCTGTCGATACCCGCTTGCGCATCCGCCATAGTGCCAGCGAAGAAATCACTGACGACACCGCTGGCCTTAGCCAATGCCTTGTTCCACACCTCACGCGGCGAGAAATCGAACTTCGCCCTGAGCTTGTCGATCCCTGCTTGTGCATTCGCCATGGTGCTGGCGAAGAAATCACTGACAACGCTGCTGGCTTTCGCCAACGCCTTGTTCCACAGCTCACTCGGCGAGAAGTCGAAAGCCGCCACGAGCTTGTCAGTGCCTGCCTGCGCTTTCGATACCAAGCCGTTGTAAATATTGACGACGCTGTCGACGCCGGCAAAAAATTCCGCGCTGATCTCTCCCCACGTTTTGCTGATCAATGCGCCCATCGATTCGATTGCCTGCGTGGTCGCCGCAACTCCAGCGTTGAATTTCGTCGAAACGTAGTCCCACATCCTGCCGAAGAATCCGGAAATCGACGCCCAGTTATTGGTAATCAACCGTGCGCCAATCACGATGATGGCCACCGCTGCAGCGATAGCCGCCGCAATCAGCCCGATGGGCGAGGTCAGAATCCCCAGCACCGCGACCAGCCCCATCGCCCCGACCGTGACCACCGTAAACGCTACGGCAGCGGCCGCCAGCCCTTCGACCAGATACGGATTGTTGGCGACAAACTGGCCAATCGAAGTCATCACCGGTGTCAGCGCCGTGACGATGCCGTTAACCGCCGGCAACAACGCCTGACCGATTTTCAGCGAGATGTTATCCAGCGCCTTGTTGAATTTTTCCAGGTTGGCCGAGGTTTCCCCCTGGACCACCTTCGGCACTTTAAGGCCCTTGAGTGCCCTGGCTTTCTTCGCCAGCGCATCCTGCGCTTCGATGGCTTTTTTGATGCCGTCCTGAAACGGCTTGAGCAAACCACCTTCGGCAATAAAACCGGCCACGTCCAGCGGCTCGAGGCCGCTGTCTTCCATGCTTTTCTTGAATGCTGCGACCTTGCCGCGCAGCCCCTTCATCTCGGTCTCCATTTTCTCGGCGCCCTTGAGCACCACGAGCATGTTGACCGTGACGGGAAAGTTCTGCGGGATCAGGCTCAAATTTGTATTCGCCATCACTGCACCTGCTGCATCGCATTGATCCGTTGCGCGTGCTCCAGCGATTCGCGGAGCACATCCAGTGGCCTGGCCATCATCTGTTCGGGGTCAACCTTCCAGAACCAGGCCAGGTCATAGGCGACTGCGATCAGGTCGGTGATGGCTCCGACGCCGCACTCATGAAAAAACTCGCAACGGCCCAGCTCAGCGCGTTGAGGTCAGCCAGATCGAGCTGGTTGACCGACGACGGTGGAATACCGGCGCACACGGCGATGTATTTGGCCGCCACGTCCATGTCGAGGCTGACTTCTTCGCTTTTGTCGATCTTGTACGGCAGCGCCTTGATCGCTCGCACTTCCTGCACCGTCGGACGGCGCAGGACGAGTTCGGTCAGAGGCTCGCCGTGAGCTTCGATCGCAACCTGAAGCTTCACGGCGCCGCTCATTGCCAGGTCCCCTTGATGCCTTCGAATTTCAGTTCGATGGTGGCGTCATCGCCTTTGGAAACCGGCTCTTCGACCAGATAGGCACCGGCCAGCACGTAGACTTTGCCGTTGCTGAATTCGCAGGTGACGGTAATGTCGGTGCCTTCGATCAGCTTCTTCAGCGGGAAGTCGGCGGTGTGCAGCGCGGTCACTTTGAACGACGGCGCGACGTCGGTTTCCTTGTAGAAACCCGGTACGACGGTTTCGCGTTTGACGGCCATCAGCGGGGCTTCGCAGCCGCCGTTGATAGTCAGTTGTGCACCGTCGACTTTGACGTAGCAGGTGCCTGCAATCACTTGACCCATGGTGTTACTCCCTTCAAATAAAAAAGCCCACCGGAGTGGGCTGAATGCTTACGGCCAAACGCGGCGATCAGGCCGCGTCGTCGTATTGCAGACGGAATTGGTTGAGCAGTGCGAACACGCGCAGACCGTTGATGTAATCCGGCGGGAACAGCACGTTCACGCGGCTCGGATCCTGTACGTCGCGCTCGACGATCAGGTGCTCGGCGAACAGCTCGGCGTTCTCCACGTGGCCTTCGAGTTCCAGCTTGGCGTACTGGGCGATCAGCTCGCCGCGAATGGTCGCCGGAGTGACGATCGGCTGGCCGGCGCCGAAACGGGTGCCGTCGGAAGCCAGTTTGTGCCGGCCGTACTTGCTGGTGATCACGCTTTGCAGACGACGCACGATGAACGCCGACTGGTGCATGGTTTCGCTGTCCAGATAGGAGTTGTCGGCCTGACCGTAAGCGTTCTTCTGGTAGGTGGTGATCGAACGCTGAATGCGCACGTAACCGCCTTCGTAGTACGCGGTGGCAATGCCGTAGTTGAGCAGCGACTGACGCTCGGTCAGGGTGAAACGCTCGCTGGCCGGCGCCGGATCAACACCCGGCAGGCTGCCGCTTTGGGTCGGACGGCTGGCGTCGGCGGAGATGAACACCGCGGTGCGCGCAGCCAGTGCTGCCGCCTGGACCCAGAACGGTTGCGGTACGCCCGGCTCCAGCGCCTGGATGGTCATGTGCTGATCGTTACGTGCCTGGCCAGCAGCAACCAGGGTGCCGACGGTACCGCGCTTGGCGCTGTAGACGTGACCGAACAGTTGCTTGGCCCAGGACCAGCGACCGGTGCTGTCATCCATCACTGCTTGCCAGGTATTGAGGGTCGACAGATCCGACCACGGCAGAGCGATGAACTCGAACGGCTCGTCACCCAGTGCAGCCACGGCTGCGACCTGGTCCGGTACACCGGCGCCGCCGGTCATGGCGGTGATCGCAGTGGTCAGGCCGGCCGGGGTTTCTTCGCCGTTGCTCTTGCCCAGGCGATTGAACTGCAGGCTGATGTCGTTAGCGCTGTCGCCGGTCCATTTGGCGGTCAGAGTGACCACGCCTTCAGCAGCCGCAGCGCTCACCGGCAGATCGGCGGTGGCGTTGATTTTCTGTGCCAGTGCGGTAGCCGCTTGAGCAGCGGTGGCACCGTTGACCACGGTGGCCTGCACACGCACACCAGCGACGTACAGGTTGAGCACGCCAGCCTGAGTCGCAGTGCCAGTCAGGGTCAGCACGCCTTTGGCGATGGCGCCTTCAGTGTTGTGCAGCGGCAGGCACCAGATCTCGCCGATCGGGTCGGCCTTGCGGAAGGTCTCGTACATCGAGGCGAGCATCGAGCCCTGACCGCCGATGCTTTTTGCCAGCGCGACGCTGGAGACCAGCACCAGTTTGCCGACTTCAGTCGGAGCGATGTTGTCGTTGACCTGAGCGACGATCAAACGGCGCATGGCCGAAGTCGCGCTATTGGCGGCCGAGTTGTCCATTTCGGCATAGAACAGCGGTACACGAATGTCCGCGGGGATGTTGCTGAATCCGATCGCCATTATTTGGCTCCCTGTGCTTTGACTTTTACGGTTTTGAGAGTGATATCGCCGTCGGCCAGACGTCGGCGCCACCAGGCGCTGTCCAGCACTTCACGGCCTTCTTTGGGCAGCAGATCGCCCGCTTCCGGGTCAGGCACGGCACGGCCAGCGGCCGGCAGTACGGTGATGCGATTGCTCATGGGGTTACGTCTCCAGAGAAAGTCAATTCCACGCGCCCGTCAGGGCCCGGGTGTTTCAGATTGGGGTCGGCCGGGTCGATCGCATCGACCCGCACGGTGACCCCGGTAAAGGACGACAAACCGTCCAGTTCACGTTCGTGCCAACTCTCCGCAGGCTGACTCGGCAGATTGCGGCCGAGCTGGAACTCGGTAAAAAAGCGCAGCCGATAGAAGGCCCGGCTGCTGTTGATCGAGACCATCTCGCCGCCGTCGTAGACGATGGCGCTGTAGTCATTGCCCGGTTTGAATCCCACCAGCGCGCGCCACAGTTCGGCGCGCAGGTCGTGCAACAGATCCAGCGCTTTTGTGCTGTCGCTGGCGTCGAGCGCCAGGACGATTTCGAAGCGGTCGCGGATCGGTTGCGCGGTGAGGTTTTGTGCGGTGCTGGTGCTGGCGAGATCCGCCAGGGGCAGAACATGGGCCGAGGGTGTCGGCAGATCAGCATTGCCTTGCAGCAACGCCAGATCGACACCCACCGCAATGTGGTTGGCAAGGCTTGGGCATTGCCCACGCAGTTGCGTGAGGATCGGGGTGATCTTCATGGTGGTGTTCCAGAGTTGAAATGAGGTGCAGAAAACACCGCGAATCCACTGTAGGAGTGAGCCCTGCTCGCGATGGCGGTGCCACATCCACAAGCAATGTGCCTGACACACCGCTATCGCGAGCAGGCTCACTCCTACAGGGGGCTCGCGGGCTGTGAGATCAGTCTTTGGCGCCCGCCTTGGGATCAAGGCCGCTGGCATCGATCACACAGCGATAGCTGTTCTCGCGATTGCCGCTGGCGGTGACTTTTTCGATCGACCAGCGACCGCGCATGAAGTCTGGCCAGGTGTCATCGAGCAGCACAAGGCCTTCGGCGGCCAGCAGTGGATTGCCGGGGCAGGTGATTTTCACCTTGTACTTCTGCCGGAGCATCTTGCGCACTTCGCCCTCGCCGACGGCGATCGCATCGGCTTCGCTGGGTTGTTTCTGGCGGAGGGTCTTGAACGGTGCAAGTCCCGTTTCAACCCAGCGCAACACACCTGCAGCACCATCCCAGAAACAGGTCTTGCAACCCTTGGTCTGCTCGCGGGCAGACTCCTCCAGCGTGGCGCTGACGAACGCGTGATCGCCGGGACGGTTGTTGCTGGTCACCGACAAGGTCACGTCCGCCAGCACCTGGCCCGACAACGATTTGGTCTGGCCGGGACGGGCCAGCACGTACACGTCGTTGTAGGGTTTGGTTACCGCGTTGTACTTTTTCGCCAGGCGCGTCAGAAAGCTCATGTCGGTTTCGTTGGACTGGTCGACGTGCTCGATCCTGATCATCGCCACCTCGGGCGCAACGCGCGGTGAAAAGCCATGGCTCGAAACCAGTTTGCGAAACAGCGCACCCAAGGTGGTCGGGCCATGACTGGCCGTGCGGCGTTGCTTGAAGCCTGTCTCATCATCCTTGCTGAACGGCGCCGCCGTGGCCACCAGCGTCAGGCGGAACGGGAACAGCGTCGGCGTCAGGCGCGTCACTTTGAACTGGCCCTTGTCGACCATTCCCGATTCCAGATAACCGACCTTAAGGCCGATTTTCCCGCCCAGATTCGGCAGCCCTTCGAGGCCTTCAAGGTCAATCGTCAAGGTCAATTGATCGGACTCGAAACCGGCAGCGTCGATGTGCTCCCAACTGATCAGGCGCTGATTGAGCAGATCCGCGTTTGCGCCGTAAATCTTAACGACCGGCGTAAAACCCAGTGCCATGCAACCTCCTTAATCCCAGGCCGTGAGCGGTTTGATCGTGGCCGGTTTCGAGTCGAGTTCCGGCAACGTGACCCAGACGCCCGCAGGCAGGATCGGGCCGTGTTCGGCCAGGGTCGGATTGAGTGTCCACAGAGCTTCTTCGGCGGCGTCATCACTGCGCCCGGTTTCGCGGTAGAGCAGCAGATTCACTGAATCACCGGCCACGCTTCGTACCTTACGCATTGTTGAACTCCGTTAATCCGACCACCCACTTGATCACCATCGCGGTACCGTCATCGATGACCTCGCTCTGGTTCTCGTCGATGCTGTTGATCCGCCACAAACCCCAGTTGCGGCCGATGCCGTCAATCAACGGCAACGGTGTACGCAGTGCTTGCAGCGCACGCAGTTCATCGAGCCGTTCCATCCCCACGGCATACATCGAGGTGCCGCTGATGGTCAGCGATTCCGCTTTCTGCCCGGTCTGACTGGACTTGGGTTTGCTGGTCAGGATCTGGATGTCGCTCCAGCCACCGTCGGACTTTCGCGCCAGCGTGCTGTAGGCGAAGTTGCGCGACAGGCCGAAGATGAAACTGCCTAGAGCCATTTGTTGTTTCATCAGTCGACTCCATCGGTCAGGGCTGCGTCACGGCGGGTGGCGAGGCTGTTGGTGTTCATCAGTGGAATGAATTCGTTGCTGAATTGGGATCTCAGGTGAAAGTCGACCAACTGACCGATCTTTTCCACACTGCCCGGGTCGCTGCAATACACCTGAACAGTGGGCGCATAGGGGGCTGGCACCGTGGGCGCCTGGGCGCTGGCCAGCGCCTGACTGACCTGAGCCGGTGCTGCAAGTTTGTCCGGTGGGGTACTGCCGAGTTTTTCACCCAGAAGGGAACCGCCCTCACTGCCCAGCCAACCGCCAAGCAATCCACCGAGAAGGCCGCCTATGGCCATGCCGGGTGGGCCACCCACGGCTCCGAGTGACGCACCGAAAGCAGAGCCTGCAAGAGCGCCGGCCATTCCACCGCCCGCTGCGCCGACGCTTTTGGCTATCTGGGTTTCGTCACCAGTGGCCACCCCGGCCGCCAGGCCTGCGAGGGCAGCGACGGTTTTTACAGGCCAGGGCATTGCGCGTGACAGAGGGCGCATGGCAGCGGTGGTCGACTCCAGGAGCGGAGCCCGCACCCGCGAAGTTTGCTCGAGGATCTTCAAACCGCTGCCAGCAGCGGCGGCCCCCGCTGTGCCGGTGGCGGCGCCGGTGAAAACGGACAGGCCCTTATCCACGACTTTCTTGCCAACCCGGCCTTTGATATCGCTGCCAATGGCATCGAGCGCTTGATCGAACAACGGTTTGAGAAACGCGCTCACCGTCAACACCACGCCAGCAGTTTTCGGAAAGGTTTCAGTCAGTTCACTGAGCTTGTCGACCCCGGCAGAGGCCAGCGAATCGCTGGAGGGTGCCAACGCGTTGCCTTTGGCGACGGCCAATCGTTCGCTACGGGCATTCAGAATATTCAGCTGTCCTTGCTGAGTACCGGAAAGCGCCAGGGCAGCCTGTTTTACCGACCCTTTCTCGCCCAGCTCCGACGTCGCGTATCGCTGCTTGTCCTTGACCTGCCAGAACGTCTCATTAACCTCGCCGAGGTTTTGCGAGAGCTTCTGCGCAGCATCACCGCCATCGGAGAACAACGTCCTGGCCAACACTGCGCGTTGTTCTGGCGGTCTGGCGTTCAATGCGGCCAACACTGTCAGCAACGCACCTTGCGCATTGTCCTTGTTCGGATCACGCATCGCCGCAGACACGGCCTTGGGATCGAGCCCCAGTTGTTTCCACGCACCCTGTTCGGCGACAGAGACCTGGTCTCCCTTGCTCAAGGCTGTGGAAATGCTCTTCAACGCGACGCTTGCTTCACCTTCTTTCGTTCCGGTGTTCAGCAAGGCTGCCGACAGCGCTGCGGCTTGCTCGGGTTGCAACCCCGCAGCAATTGCCGTGTCGCCGGAATGCTGCAAAACCGAGCCGATGTCTGCCGCGTTTACATCTC
This sequence comes from Pseudomonas sp. S3(2024), assembly GCF_036861315.1. Lineage (NCBI taxonomy): Bacteria > Pseudomonadati > Pseudomonadota > Gammaproteobacteria > Pseudomonadales > Pseudomonadaceae > Pseudomonas > Pseudomonas sp. S3(2024). The sequence continues at coordinate 508,342 of NZ_JAZAQQ010000001.1, forward strand.
CGGGCATTTTGCCCAAGTGGTGAGCCGCATCTGCCAGATCGATGGCCTGATCACGGGTCAGTTTCATCGAGGTACGCCAGGCCGCCATCATCTCGGCGACTTGTAGCGCAGGCACCTTGAATGCTGACGCGGTGAGCGCAGCGTCATCGGCAAACTTCAGCAGTTCGAACTGCTTGTCCGAGGCATTGGGCAAGTCGATGCCAATCCCCGCCTTGGCACCCAACGCCGCGGCGTTGAGCAATTCAACCCCGGTGGTTCCTCCGGCAGCCACCAACGGCGCACTGGCCGTGATCAGGCTTGCCTGAGCCATTTCCTTGCCCTGAACCGGAGTCAGTCGAGCGACTTCGCTCAGGTTCGCAGCGGCTGTGTCCATCGCGACAGCGGCTTTGAGCAACTCGGGAGGGGCGGCGCCGGCTACCTTGTCTGCAGCCTTCTGCGCGGAAGATCCGCCGTCGCCATTGACCGCGCTCTTCGACAAAGAACGTTGGGTCGCCAAGGTGAGGATCAGCGAATCGATGGCTGCAGTCAGCGAAACGATTCGGTCACTTGCCGTGCTCAACGCTTGCCTCAGGTCGGCGACCTTATCCCGATCCAGGCCTGCTGTAGTCGTGCCCGTTGCTGCAGTGGTCAAGCCGATATTGCGGCTCGCGGAATCCGTGCTCTCACCGGCGTACATGAGCGCGTTTTTACTCTCTGCCATGCCGCTCTACTCCTGTTTCACGCCAAGGCGAGTGATCGCTATGTCGTAGCGGCGCAACGCCCTTTCGGCGTCCCATTCCAGAATCTCCGCTTCACTTACCGGGTAAATGAGCGGGACGATATCGAGGATTACTTCGATGTCGCGTTCCGAAAGTAGGCCGCCGGCTGGTTTAAAAAATCGTCGATGCGCACCTGCAATTGCGTCCAGTCAGGCACGCTCAGCTGGGCCAGATCGGGGATCATCAGACCGGTGCAGTGGGCAGTGATGAACTCGGCGCGTTCCTTGGCCGTTTTCAGTTTCTTCATCACTTTGGTGGCGCGCAGTGCCGGCATTTCCAGCGACAGCGAGGTCACGGTGCGACCGGTCACGGCGAGCGGTTGCAGCAACTGCACTTCGTCAGGATCGGCGGGCTTTTCAGCGTCCTCGACCTGCTCCAGAAAGTACGACGCCGGACGGGTCGACATCTCGTGCACGTACTGGGCGATGCTCACGTAGTCCGGGCGTTTGAGCTGGTCGAGCTCCTTGACCGACAGGCCGGTGGCGAGCAGCGCCAGTTCGAAGAACTGATCGTCTTCATCATCGCCGGCGCGTTCCAGCGCTTCTTTCTGTGCGGCGTAGAACAGTGGCTTGAGCTGAATCTGCTCGATCTGCGCGCCGTCGTCGCCGGTGATCGGCGACAGCAGGTCATGCTTGGGTGGCATCCACGACATGTATGAATTCCTTGGTGATTCTTTTTTAGGGGGTGTCGCTATTCCCTTGTAGGAGTGAGCCTGCTCGCGATAGCGATCTTTCAGACACATTGATGTTGCCTGTGCTGACCTCATCGCGAGCAGGCTCACTCCTACAGGGTTTGTGGTGTATCGAGGGTTACGGCATCAGCACCGCACGGCGCGCATCACCAAGGATGTCGACGCCGTTGAGCACGAACTTCTGGGTGCGCACGTCGATGTCGATCACCGGGATGCCGTTTTCCAGGCGGTTGTAGGTGCGGCAGGAGAACTCCAGAGTCGTCAGGGCTTTGCCGCCCATCTTGATCGCGTCTTCACCCATGGTTTTGAGCTTGCCGCCGATGGTGTGATAGGTGAACCAGGTGTTGCCGTCCTGATCCTGACCGGCTTCACGCACGTTCAGCAGGATGTCGTCGCCCAGCTTCACACCCATCGCCAGCAACACTTCAGCACCGGTGCCTTGCAGCTTGAGCGTGGCGTTCAGAGCCTTGGCACTCTTGGCCATTTCCTCAACGATGAAGCGCCCGCCCGTCATGCTTTCCATGTCGAAATCGATTTTCGGCGGGGTGAACTCCTCAACGGTCGCCGACAACGGCAGGCCTTGCAGGGTGGCCGCGATGGCCTGTCTTACGCGGTTGGTAAACATTAGAGAACGTCCTCCAGGAACTGCTCGATGATTTCATCGCGGGCGTTGAGTTGATAAACCATGTGTTCGTTCGGCGCGTAGCGGCCGTAGTCGATGACCACGTACCAGGTGCCGTTCTTGTACTTCTCGACGCTGTTGAGTTCCGGGTGCAGATAGACGCTGCCGCCAGGAATGGTTTCGTCGGCGACCAAGGTCTGCAGCCAGTCGTTGATGCGCTTGACCTCCTGATCCATGAACGACTTGGTCAGGTTCTTTGCCATGGCTTTCTGGCCGGCCTTGACCAGCTTGCGGCTGATCGCATCTTCGAGGCCGACGTAGCTGATGAACTTGCCGGTGATCGAACGGTTACCCAGCAGCGAGAAGCCGCCGAGCACGGTGCGGGCGTAGTAGCTCACGCCGTAACGGTTGAGCAGATCGCCTTCGGTGGAGGTGTCGAGGATGTTGTATTCAACGACGCGGGACACGTCTTCGGCGTAGGTCACCTGGTTGCCCGGGCTCTCCCACTGCTTGACCTTGGCCAGCGCTGCAATCGCCAGGCTGGACGGTGCGAGGAAGACATTTTTCTTCGCCGCTTTCGAGTACACAGCCGGCATGTTGTGCACAACCAGGCAGCGGTCGAAACCGAGATCAGCGCCGCCGAGTTCCTGGCTGTAAGTCACTTGATCAGCGACCGAAGCGTCTTTGCCGTCCAGTACCACACGGGCCTTGATGCGCTTGCCGAACGAGGCGAACTCGCTGGCCACCGCTTTGGTGCCGGTGAAGCCCGGCGCGCCGATGATGGTCAGGTCTTCCGGGACACTGCCCAGTGCGGCCAGACCGAGCTTGCGGCCGGTGGTTGGATCAACACCGCCGATCACTGCGTTAACAGTGTCGGCCGGAGTCGCGCCCGCTTCGACGATCACCACGTAGACCGGCACCTTGACCACTTTGAGGATCTGGTAAACCGCGTGGTACAGCGTGCCCTCTTCGGCGCCGGTCGGATCGAGCAGCGCGTGGGTGGTGAAGCTGTTGATGCGAAACGGTGCGTTGCGCGGAATCAGCGGATCGGCTTTCGGCGCAGTGCCGACCAGACCGATGACGTTGTCACCCAGGCCACCCATGGCCTCGGGGGATTCGGTGGCATTGACGGTAATGCCGTTGTGCTCGAAGTTCAGAACCTCAGCCATGGTTAGTCAGCCTTCTTGGCAGCGGCCTTTTTGGCCTGGGTGGTAGGTGTTTTCAGTTCCAGTCGACCGGCGCTGTGCAGGGCACTGGCCTCGACGTCGAGCAGATCAAGGTCTTGACCGACGCTCGACCAGTGCCCACCGCCGGTGGGGAATGGAACGAGCACGGTGTAGGTTTGGCGGGTTGCCATTTTTCGTTTCTCCATAAACGGGAAAGCCCCTCGTGGGGAGGGGCTTGGCGGGTGTTGATTGGTTTTAAGCGGACAAGAAAACGCTCCGGGGTGCGGGGCGTTTACTGGGGAGCCGAGACGGATGTCGCTGGTAGAGAATCCGGCCAGCTTTCCTTGAGCATTTCGTCTGTGTAGGTGCCCGCTTCAATAGCCCGGAGCAACTCAAGCTCTCGGTCGAAGCAAGCCTGGACGTGCGCCCTTACAGCTTTGGCAATGGCGAGAATCTGTTCGGCGCCGATCTCGACAAAACCATTGAGGGTTTTGAAGTTGCAGCGGTACTCGGGGTCGAGAATGGCGGACAGACCGGTGCTGGCGATCAGCGCCTGACTGTCGCGAGATGTTTCGATAGCCATTGATCCCACAACGATACCGAGACCTTCCCGACGATATCTCTCGGACGCAATTATCTGTGAAGGGCTCAGCTGCGGATCAACTGGAGACTCCGACATGTAAGTCAGATAGCGTTGATCCTGCGGTTCGACCACCCCCAGATTGGCGTAATTTCCCTCATCTTGAGGGCAGGAAAAAACCGCAACGATCTTCGTTTGAGTTTCATCCGAGAACATGACGTTTATGCGTGATTTATCTTCCACTGGGTTCACCCTCAAAATCTGTAACTATTCGTCGTGATCGCAAAAGCACTAAAGGTTCCAGCGCTGGTCAGGCGATAAAACAGCGTTTGCGGCGACAACAAGGGAACATCCAGAAATGACCCGCCGCCGGTTCCTGTAAAGTTCACGATAAAGGTCTGAAGACCTATGGCGGCAGCCGACCCGGCAAGCGCCATGCTGTATCCATTGGCCGACACCGAGCCTTGAAAATTTCCGGAAACCGACTTGGCATTCAATGGGACAGCGGCAGAGATCGACAACCCTGTGAGAGTCGAAACCGAGACGGTTGTCGACAACACTTGAGCGCCATAAAACACCTGACGATCAACTTGTTCAGCTACAGCAAACTGAGCGCTGGCATTCGTCGGCAAAATGCTGAGAAGCGCGGAAAATGTATAGCCATCAGGAGCAACACCCGCCAACAGTTTCGGAGCGATTGTAGCTGTGGCATTGACGGCAACAATGCCGGTGGATTTGGACGCAGGACTGTAAAGCGCGTACAGCGCGACAAACCCATTGACCGGCGCTGCGCCCGCATCCATTGCCCCCAGGCCCTTGACCGAAGCCGACAGGTTGAGGCTCTGGTTGAAGTTGGAAATAACCAACCTTTTCCCATTCCCATCTCCCAGAACGATCTCGGAAGCTGTGAATGTCGCAGTCGGAGCAGCAAGCGGAATCGAGACCCGAGCGTTTCGAATGTCCCCTGCAAGGGGTCCATTCAACGAAAGCTGTTGTAGCTGTTCAGAGAGCACGGAGATGTCGATGTTTCCCTGATTGATCGGTGCGTTCCAGGCCTTGATGCACCACATGACGGCGATGTTGCGGGGACGATTTTCTGTTGCTGTCCGGGCTTGTCGGGCGTTGTCAAAATCTATGGAGGTGTAAGCATCAACAGCAGCATTTACGCCCTTTGACACGCCGGACTTCGACCCACCGTACACACCGTTGAGTATCTGGCCCATTCCAGTGGAGTCTGCTGCAGATATCGCACCGGTCAGGCGCTGCATCGCATCCAGTTGAACCGTACCAATCTGTCGACCAGCATCCACGCCACGTCCATGATCCCAACCACGCAAGAACTCACCGCGCGAATCCGGCAAGCGGAAGTTGCCCGCGCCCTCATCTCCCTTGTTGTAAGTGGTACCGAGAAAAGCCGCCAGATCCGGATAAGTCGCAATGCTCTGCACACTGCCATCCAGTTCCAGATAACCCGGCGCGACGATCCCCGTCGGGAATGCCAGAACGGCCCCCACCGGAACAGCGGATTTGAGCCGTTCGACTTCCTTGGCCAGTGCGGCTACATCGATGGTTCCCTGATTGACCGGGGCGTTCCAGGCTTTGATGCACCACATGACGGCGATGTTGCGTGGGCGAGTTTCATTTCCCCCTGCATTGACGGTAGTTGTGGGCGACGTCAGATTGTTTGAATCAGGCCCTGAAGTTGCCAGATACCCACCCGTAGCGGGAGGTGTTACGACACCGTTAACAACTCCAGCGCCCGTACCCCCAAAAGGGTCAATGTTTGCAGCTACGCTGTCAAAGTACCGGTGACTGTGACTTTTATAATCATCAGCCTGAAGGCTACCGACTTGACGTCCCAGGTCGACTCCCCGTCCATGATCCCAACCGCGTAAAAATTCCCCACGCGCTTCCGGCAAACGGAAATTCCCGACGCCCTCATCACCCTTGTTGAACTTGCCTCCCAGATAAGCGCTCAAGTCCGGGTAAGTCGCACTGCTCTTGACGCTGTTATCCAGCTCCAGAAAACCCGGCGGCGGTGCATCCACCGGGAACGCAACAATCGAACCCACCGGCAACGCCGAGGCCTTGGCGATCAGCGCTTCAACTTCCGCCTTGGTGTAGGAATCCTTGATGCCAAAACCGGCCAACGTTTCAGGATTCGCACCTGCCGTCGCGCGGCCATATTCATCAACCGTCAGACTCTTGTAAGTGCCGGCAGCAATCCCGGTGCGCCCGGCCAACATCTTGAACGTCAGCGCGGTGGTGCCAAGAGTGATCGGCGCATTCGTGGTCAGGTGCCACAGCGAATCGCCGTTCGCCGTACCCTCCTCCACCATGACCGTCAGGCCCGGCGTGACCTTGGCGCTGGTATTGGCATCAGTCGCCCGCACCCAGTCACCGTTAGCCACGATCCACAGGCCGTTATCCTTGGCCAGGGTCTGGTTCGCCAGCAAAATGCGGTCGCCGGCAATCACGGCCACGCCGTCGATCTGTTGCGCACCGTTCAGCACGATGTTGGTAGAGGCCGCGACGCGCACCGATTGCTTGCCATCGAGTTTGCCGAGTTCCTCGGCGAGGTAACTCATGACCCAGGCACGGGTGGCCTTAACCACGGTGTCATCAATCAGCAACGTCACCAGCGATGCATTGCTGGTCTCGAAAATCGAGCGAATGTAGAACTCTTTGCCCGAGCCCGACGTGGCCAACACCGGTTTGAACGACTCCGGATATTTGACGATGGCGTAGAGAATCCCGGTTTCGGTCCACAACCCGGCTTCACGCACGTACCAACCGCCAACGTCCGGCGGAATGGTGACTTCGGCGAGCAGCCAGCTCGGATTTTTCTCGTCCTGAAACAGCGCGTTGAGCGGCCCGCGCCAGACTTCGCGCTTCAGCGCAGTGGCGGTCGCGGCCGGGTTGTAGACCGAGCCGCCGCCGTCGCCGACAGAAATCTGCGTCAGCTTGATCGGTGTGCCCGCAGCCTTGCACGCCGTTTCGTAGGCAATCCCTGCGTTGGTGAGCAGGGTGTAATAGTCAGCCATTCAGGCCCCCTGAGGATAAATAGTGGATGTTTCGACGGTGTACATGCCGGCAGCCAGGAACGCCTCTCCCGAGGTTTCGAGCCCTTCGATGAACACCGGATAAACCGTGGTCAGCTCACCGCAAAAGGTCGCGGCGGCGATGGAGTGACTGCCAAACGCACTCAAGCCAACCGTTACCGAGAGAATGTCCCGTTCGCTCTTGGCATCGGCCAGACGACGGTCGAGACGGGCGTCGATTTCTGCGCTGTAAGGTTGATCGCTGAAAGCGCGCACCCTGAAGCTGTAAGGCACGCCGGGCGGCGTCTGTTCGTACCAGGCGCGAACTTCCGGGCGCAGTTGCAAACCCTTGGCTGCGTTTTCCAGCGCCTTACGAGTACCGGCCTGGCGCGCGGTGGGCCAGGCCAGTTCGACGGTCAGGCGCTTTTCCGCTTCCGGTGCGCTGGTGCTCCATTCGGCGACACCGCGATCCGCTGCCAGATACGGCAGGAACGCCACCGGTGTTTCGCTCGGATTCATCAGTTCGGGGAATGGCGGCGCGATGCGATCAAGCAGTGCGCCGAAACCCAGATCCAGTCCACGTTCGAGTGCCGAGCTGTTGGCCGGCAACAAGGTCGGGCTACGCGTTGGCTCACTCATAGTGTCAGCACCTCGACCTCGACTGCCGTGCAGTACGGTGCCTGAAACGCAGTGGTCACGATCGGCGCCAGCGGTTCAAGAATCTGCAGTTGCACGGCGCCGGCGCTGTGCAGCGTGTAGTCGATCCAGCTCGGATCGACCCGCCCTTCGAGGCGATGGCAACTGTCGGCGTAGGCCTGCAATTGCTGCTGCGCGGCGACTTTGGTCAGGCCCGAATCGGGACCGGAATTGATCTTCGCCACGACACGGATTTTGTAGCGCTGAATGTCGGCTGCCTTGACCGTGACGAGGTCGGTTTCCGGTCGCACATCAGGGCGGGCGAAGTGCTGACGTACACCGTCAAGCAACGCTGCAGACGGAGTGCCATCGCCGTCTCGCGACAACACCGTGACCTGCACCTCGCCCGGCGCAGTACGCCGACCGTTGCCGTCCTTGACCTGTGCCGCGAGGCCGTCCGGGTTGAAGGTGTAGGTGACGTTCACCACACCGCCATCGCTGGATTCGACCTTCACCGTTGGCCGTTCACCGAGGGTGAATACCTCGCGGCGATACTGCATTCGCGAACCCGCAGCCGGGGCATGCGGCGCCAGGTAATAGCGCAGCCGGGCGTCGTCATCACTTTCATAAATCGGCGGTACCGGCGGAAATGCCGCCGGGTCGCCGGGGTCGAGCAACTGCCGCTCCAGGCCCATGTCCGCCAGCCGTGCGTCGAGGTTGCTGCCAGTGGCCCACCACGCCAGCATCTGCTTGATGCGGGCGTTGTATTTGCGTTCGTGGGTTTGCAGACGCACGCAGAAAGCCTCAAGCGCCAGGGTCAGCAGTTCGCTTTCGTTATCGAGGCTGGTCTTGAGTTTCGCTGCGCTGTCCGGCGCCCGGGCGCCGACGTATTCGACGACGAAGGTCTTGAACTCGGCGAGCAGGTCTTCGAAGGCGTCGACGGTGATCAGCGCCGGTTCGGCCAACTGATTCTGGCCGGGGATCAACATGCTCATGTCACGACCTCGAATGTCTGTTGACGGTTTTTCCAGGTGCCGGCGAAACGCAGCAGCAGACCGGCGCCCTTACGGCTGGCGACGATCACGCTCGGCTGAAAATCGCTGATCCCGTTCTGCGCGTTGTAGAACGCCTGAGCCGCGTGGCTCTGGGCCATAAGCAGAACGTCGTCACCGAGGTTCTGCCCCAGCAGCGTGGGGATCAGTGAGCCATAAAGGGGCCTTTTTTGCCGGGTGCCCAGCGGCGTGGTCAGGGCTCGTGTCGCGCGCTGCACGAACTGCAGCCAGTCGTCGACCGTGGCCCCGGAGTCTCTATCGATTCCGATCATGGGAAGCTCTTGATTCAGGGGCTGATGACGCGGCCCTGGTGATCCACCAATGGGCCGCTGAAGTGCACGCCCGAGGCGTCGATGCTCAGGCCGACGGCGCCGAGTTGCAGGCTGATCAGCTGTGGCGTCATCGTCAGTTGCGCCGGGCCGATGCTCAGTGCAAGCGATTCGCGAGAGCCGCTGAATGCGGCCGGGCCGTTCTGCCAGTGCAGGGTGTGCGTAGCGTCGTCATAGCCGCTTTCGCTGCCGTCGACATGCACCCGGCGCGTCAGCGTCGGTACCGTCGCCGTGGGTGGAAAGCGGTCACTGTTCAATCCGAACAACGCCACGCTTTGCGCGCCACTTTCACCGCTGCCGTAGTTGAACAGCAGGCACTGCTCGCCCACGCTCGGAATCCGCGATTCGCTCTGCGCTCCGGCGCTCGGGTTGAAGAACTTGATGGCGGGCGTCAGCAGTCCACCGTGGCTGACCTGACAAGTGTTGCTCGCGGCATCGACTGCCTGACAGACGCCGATGCGACAGAAACTCTCGGCGCGTCGGTGCAGGTCGTCGATTTCCGCTTCCATCTCGGCCAGCCGCTCGATGATCGGCCCCAGTTGCATGCGCAGTAATGCGTCGAACATCGGTCAGGCCTCCAGCGCGGTGTATTGGTCCGGATCGTCGATATTGCTGACTTCCCAGGTGCGGGCGAATTTCGGCGTGCCGAGCGGGTCGTCGAGCAGCGTCGGACCGAGGTAGAGGGTCTGGGTGAAAGTCAGAGTCCACGCCTTGTATTGCTGATCGGCGCGGATGAGCACTGACGGCAGACCATCAAGGTTCATCGGCAGATCACATTGAGCACCGGGCAGGCCCCGGCGGTTGTCGGTGATCAGGTTTTTCAGCACGGCGATCAGATCGCAGGCGGCAAATGCACTGGCGGACAGTGCCGGAATGACTTGCAGCGACACCGTCATGACGTGGGCGATACGTCCGTCGGCGCCACGCACACCGGGCGCATTACGGTCGAAGTCAATCAATGCCCAGGCCTGAGCGCCGGGGGCGGTGAAGTCGTCGTGATTGCCAACCTGCAGATTCAGGCCGGCGCTGTTGCGCAGGGTTGTCGCCATCGCCGTGAACAGCTGCGAAGGCTGCTGGATCGGTGCGGGCATGCATGACCTCCTTTTCAATTGTCCACGCGCAGCCCCGCCGCATCAGTTGCAGCGAGGCAGGAAAGTGTTGAGTTACTGGGGATCGCGCGGCGGGGGAACTTCGCAGACGCCGATGCGCTTGGCGGCCCAGCGTTCGTACAGACCGATGGCGACGTCGGCACCGGCCATGGCGGTCAGGCAACCGAAGGCTCCGGCGGCCCAGATCGAAAGCCCTGCTGCATACAGCAGCATGATCGCCGAGACGCCGCAGATCATGCAGGCGCCGGAGCGCAGGGCCAGACGCCGCAGCAATGACCAGCCGCGGGCGCCCTCCTTGTCGGCGCGCCACATTTCGCCGGACACCCCGCCCACTACAGCGAGGAGGATGACCAGCCAGATCGGCATGTCCGCCAACGCTTGTTGCTCGTTTGTCATGTCACGCCTCCTGGTTTCAGTTGATGAGTGATGTATGTCGGGTTCAAGCGATGTCTCTTCAGGTAGGCATTCCAAAAAGCCCGACGCGGGGCCGGGCTTTTGAGTAATACAGACCAATAAAATCACACAGCCGACTCAAACCAGCGGAAAAGGCACTGTCGGCCAAATGATGGTGTACGGGTAACCTGGTTGATTCTTGAAATCGCACAGCGCGACGACGTATTGCTTATAAGCCAATAGCGCCGCTTCCTCCTCCGGCGTTGCAATGCCCAAATCCTTCTTGTAATCCAACGGGTTGATGCTCAGCCAGCCTCTGGCATCCGACAACCTCTCAATCGCAAGAACTTTGACTTCAGCGGCTACCTCCTCATAGGTGGGTGCATGCAACTCCCATTGATTGTTGACAATTCTAGCGTTCCATCCGACCACAACTTCGGTATTTCCAGTGGCATCCACCCATTGCCCCCACACGCCATCGGGAGGACTGGTCGGCATCCCCTCATCAGTATCGAGTACCCGATAAACTTTGAAAGTGCTCAATGAAATAAAGACATATCGATTCATGTGTTTCTCCTTGGTTTAAGTTTTTCAACACTCAACGCTTGGTGTTTCGATCTCGCGTCCACCGCGCCTGAACGCTGTGGGCGCGCCAAGCGTTGTTTATGGAACTTGAGGCCAGCTAACAGTCAGCGGGTAGCCCGGCTGTTTGTTGACGTTGCTCATCGCGATGAAGAACTGCTTGTATTCCAGCAGTGCGGCTTCCTCTGCCGGCGTGGCCAGCCCCAGCTCAACCTTCTGCACCAGCGCCGACGACGCCAGAGTGGCGTTGACTTTGTCGAAACGAATAGCTCTTTCATTACGCATTTGAATGGCCAACGAGGACGGTTGCCCCCACATATCGCTGTCGGTAAATGTCCAGACGCCGTCGGTGTTCACCGCGTTCCAGGAATAGTCGATCTTGGGCAATGCGCTGACATCCACCCAGACTTGGTTCGCCGGAAACTCTTCGGTGATCGGGTTAGCGGTTTCAAAAATGTTGTCGACTTTGCCTTCGACGACACGTGCGTACTTCTTCATGCTCATCATCCTGATTGATTGCCGGCATCCCGGCTTTTCAGTTCCTGCCCGGGTAGGCATTCCAAAAAGCCCGGCATTACGCCGGGCTTTTCAGTAATGCGCTCCTTCGCCTTCCTTCAAATCCTGTATTCGAGAAGGAAGCTGACTTTTCGGCGCTACTGGCGCGGTACGAGTCCATTCAAATTGTTTTTCCGACCGCGGTCCCTGCCCGCCGGATAACTGCTCTTGGTGCTTTACGCTGCACACCCGGGTCAGTTGCCAACCCTCTGAACCGTTGAGGCCGGTTCATCGCTGCCTGTTCTTGTGGAACTAAAGAGCTGTTGTTGCCAGCCGCTTTGTCGAGCGGCTTGGTGGCAAGAATATGCATGGATGCATATACAGTCAATGCATAAATGCATTTATTTATGCGCGAGAAATGCACGGGCGCATGCAGACCGCATAAATCAAGGCGCCGAGGGTTTTGTTCAGGCGAAAAAAAACCCGCCATGAGGCGGGTTTTATGCGAAGGGGAGTACCTATCGAGCGTACATGCCCCACCAGAAGACGTGACCAAGGATGACTATCTGCTCGTCCTGCATATCCTGGAAGCTGTAGTCCTCGTCCGGATGTTCATCACGGTTGAAACTGCGCAGACGGATACCGGTCGGCAGGCGGTAGAGCTGCTTCACGCGCAACTGACCGTTGTGGTTGATCGCATACAGATCGCCATCGATGATATCGCCGATGCCGCACTTGCCGGCATTGACTCCGACCGTGGCGCCGTCACGCAACACCGGCATCATGCTGTTACCGCGCACCGTCACGCATTTGGCCTGGTCGAACTGCACACCGTTATGGCGCAGGCTGCGTTTGCCGAAGCGCAGGCTAGAGCGTTCGCTCTCTTCGATGACGAATCTTCCTGATCCAGCAGCCAATTCAACCTCACGAAGAAAGGGCACCGACACCTCGTCGTCATCGACAGGGGTATCGTCGTCCCACAGGCTTATGTCCTTGAGTTCCGCATGCACGTCATCGCGCGCGCCACCGGTCGCGATCGCGACATCGGCGCGGCCACGCAATTGATCGGTGCTCACATTGAAGTATTCGGCGATCTTCGAGATATGTTTATCCGAAGGATCGACGATCTTCCCGCTGAGAATCCGCGAGAGCGTTGATTGAGGCACGCCGGTGCGACGGTGGAGCTCCGTGGGGGAGATCCCGTGCTGGTCGAGCAGTGCTCTTAAGACGGAGGATACGTTGCGTTTTTGCATAACGCGCATAGTGCTTGAAGTTTTTTCCGAAGACAAATGCTGATTTGCATAAATCGTGCATAAATCACAATTAAACGCAGAAAGTGTCAGCCGGCCGTCATGCCTGCGTCGAGCCGACCGCCCATGGTAACCTTGCGCCCATCGCGGAAAAGCCCGGCGGTTGCCCTCGCTTTTGCCCTACATCATTTAACGAGTTACCTGACAATCCGATGAATAAAGCCGTCTCCGACCTGTCCTCCCACACCCCGATGATGCAGCAATACTGGCGCCTGAAGAATCAGCACCCGGATCAGCTGATGTTCTATCGCATGGGCGACTTCTACGAGATCTTCTATGAAGATGCGAAGAAGGCGGCCAAGTTGCTCGACATCACTCTGACCGCGCGCGGCCAGTCGGCGGGGCAAGCGATCCCGATGTGCGGGATTCCTTACCACGCGGCGGAAGGTTACCTGGCGAAACTGGTCAAGCTCGGTGAGTCGGTGGTGATCTGCGAGCAGGTCGGCGATCCGGCCACCAGCAAGGGCCCGGTAGAACGTCAGGTGGTACGGATCATTACCCCGGGCACGGTCAGCGACGAAGCGCTGCTCGATGAACGCCGCGACAACCTGATTGCCGCCGTGCTAGGCGACGAGCGCCTGTTCGGTCTGGCAGTGCTGGACATCACCAGCGGCAACTTTACTGTGCTCGAGATCAAGGGCTGGGAAAACCTGCTGGCGGAGCTGGAGCGAGTCAACCCGGTGGAACTGCTGATCCCGGACGATTGGCCGAAAGACCTGCCGGCGGAAAAGCGCCGTGGTGTGCGTCGTCGCGCGCCGTGGGATTTCGAGCGTGATTCGGCGCTGAAAAGTCTCTGCCAGCAGTTTTCCACGCAAGATCTCAAAGGCTTCGGTTGCGAAACCCTGACCCTGGCCATCGGCGCTGCCGGTTGCCTGCTGGCCTATGCCAAGGAAACCCAGCGCACCGCCCTGCCCCATCTGCGCAGCCTGCGTCATGAGCGTCTGGACGATACCGTGGTGCTCGACGGCGCCAGCCGCCGCAACCTCGAACTCGACACTAACCTGGCTGGTGGTCGCGACAACACCCTGCAATCAGTGGTTGATCGCTGCCAGACCGCAATGGGCAGCCGTTTGCTGACCCGTTGGCTGAACCGTCCGCTGCGCGATCTGACCGTGCTTTTGGCGCGGCAGACCTCGATCACTTGCCTGCTCGACGGCTACCGCTTCGAAAAGCTGCAGCCGCAGCTCAAGGAAATCGGCGACATCGAGCGGATTCTGGCGCGGATCGGCCTGCGCAATGCGCGCCCCCGTGACCTCGCGCGTCTGCGCGATGCTCTCGGTGCCCTGCCGCAACTGCAAGTGGCGATGACCGACCTCGAAGCACCGCACCTGCAACGCCTGGCGACCACCACCAGCACCTATCCGGAACTGGCGGCGCTGCTGGAAAAAGCCATCATCGACAACCCGCCAGCAGTGATCCGCGACGGCGGCGTGCTGAAAACCGGTTACGACAGCGAACTCGACGAGTTGCAATCGCTGAGCGAAAACGCCGGCCAGTTCCTTATCGATCTGGAAGCCCGGGAAAAGGCCCGCACCGGTCTGGCCAACCTGAAAGTCGGTTACAACCGCATTCACGGCTACTTCATCGAACTGCCGAGCAAGCAAGCCGAATCGGCTCCAGCCGATTACATCCGGCGCCAGACGCTCAAGGGCGCCGAGCGCTTCATCACGCCTGAGCTGAAAGAATTCGAAGACAAGGCGCTGTCGGCCAAGAGCCGTGCCCTGGCTCGCGAGAAAATGCTCTACGAGGCGCTGCTGGAAGATCTCATCAGCCAGTTGCCACCGTTGCAGGACACTGCCGGCGCATTGGCCGAGCTGGACGTGCTGAGCAATCTTGCCGAGCGTGCGCTGAACCTTGATCTGAACTGCCCGCGCTTCGTCAGCGAGCCGTGCATGCGCATCACCCAAGGGCGTCACCCGGTGGTCGAGCAAGTGCTGACTACGCCATTCGTGGCCAACGACCTGAGCCTGGATGACAACACCCGGATGCTGGTGATCACCGGCCCGAACATGGGTGGTAAATCCACCTACATGCGCCAAACCGCATTGATCGTGCTGCTGGCGCATATCGGCAGCTTCGTGCCGGCGGCCAGTTGCGAGTTGTCGCTGGTGGACCGGATCTTCACCCGAATCGGTTCCAGCGATGACCTGGCCGGTGGCCGTTCGACCTTCATGGTCGAGATGAGCGAAACCGCCAACATCCTGCACAACGCCACCGAGCGCAGTCTGGTGCTGATGGACGAAGTTGGGCGCGGCACCAGCACCTTCGACGGTCTGTCGCTGGCATGGGCGGCCGCCGAGCGTCTGGCGCATCTGCGTGCCTATACTCTATTTGCCACGCACTATTTCGAACTGACCGTGTTGCCGGAAGCCGAGCCGCTGGTGGCCAACGTGCACCTCAACGCCACTGAGCACAACGAGCGCATCGTGTTCCTGCACCACGTGTTGCCGGGGCCTGCCAGCCAGAGCTACGGCCTGGCGGTGGCGCAACTGGCCGGCGTGCCGAGTGAAGTGATCGTGCGGGCCCGTGAGCACCTGAGCCGACTGGAAGACACCGCATTGCCGCATGAAGCGCCCAAGCCTGCCGTCAAAGGCAAACCGGCCGTTCCGCAGCAGAGCGACATGTTCGCCAGCCTGCCGCACCCGGTGCTCGATGAGTTGGCCAAAGTGGATCTCGATGACCTGACCCCGCGTCGAGCGCTCGAATTGTTATATGCACTTAAGAACCGGATCTAAGCAGCGAAGAACCGGATATAACGCAAATGGCTTCAAGCTGTTAGAATCTCGCGCGGTTTGGGATGCTGCTGGCTAATAGCCTGGCTGGCAGACATCGCTCCCGAACCTGGCGACCCCAACCGTGAAGGGGCTACGCTGCCGCCGCCTGAGGAGAAAATTAGAAATGACCTTCGTCGTCACCGACAACTGCATCAAGTGCAAGTACACCGACTGCGTAGAAGTCTGTCCGGTGGACTGCTTTTACGAAGGCCCGAACTTCCTGGTGATTCACCCGGACGAGTGCATCGACTGCGCCCTGTGCGAACCGGAATGCCCGGCCGTCGCGATTTTCTCCGAGGATGAAGTTCCGGAGGATATGCAGGAGTTCATTCAACTGAACGTTGAATTGGCCGAAATCTGGCCGAACATCACCGAGAAGAAAGAATCGCTGCCGGATGCCGAAGAGTGGGATGGCGTCAAAGGCAAGATCAAAGACCTCGAACGCTGATCTGTCGCGCGTTACCAAAAGGCCCCTTGGGGCCTTTTTGCTTTTTCGGGTTTTACTTTTCTACAGACAAAAAAAGGGGCGGTTTGACCCGCCCACATTTTTTCCCTATTCCCTGTATTCCTTTTCATCGTCCTGATGAATCGCGTCCTGCGATGTCCATTCCCCTCTTCCCTGAAGGGCGTGTCTGTCCGTCGACACAGTGCTGATACTAGAGAGTTCCCTGCCGAGAGCAATCGGCCCGGCGGGGTGAAAGTCGCTGTAATAAGCACTTCATATTAAAAAATAAGCATATAAATCAATCGGTTAAAAACGACTCTCGGCAGAAGTCGACGTCTACCGTCCTGCAAAAATGGGGAACGCTTACGAAAGAGTAAGCCAAGGCTTACACCGCGAGACTACAAACGATGGAAATGCTGACCATTTGTCCGGCAATGAACTTTGTGCCGAGGGAGCTTGCTCCCGCTTGAGTGCGTAGCGCTCATGAATTTTTGGGGTTGCTGCGCAACCCGGCGGGAGCAAGCTCCCTCGCCACAGACAGTCATCAGCCAATATCCGAGCAATAAAAAAGCCCCGAACCAGTCGGGGCTTCTTGCGGCAGGCGTGTGAGGCGCTTACTGAAACAGCGACTCGCTCGACAGGCCATTCTTCTCGAGAATTTCGCGAAGGCGTTTGAGGCCCTCCACCTGGATCTGCCGCACCCGTTCCCGGGTCAGGCCGATCTCCAGGCCTACGTCTTCCAGCGTGCTGCTCTCATGGCCGCGCAGACCGAAGCGGCGTACGACCACCTCGCGCTGCTTGTCGGTCAGTTCCGAGAGCCATTGATCGATGCTCTGCGACAGGTCGTCATCCTGCAGCAGTTCACATGGATCGGTCGGACGGTCATCCGTCAGGGTGTCCAGCAGGGTTTTATCCGAATCCGGACCCAGCGAGACATCGACCGAAGAAACCCGCTCGTTCAGGCCGAGCATGCGCTTGACCTCGCCCACCGGTTTTTCCAGCAGGTTGGCGATTTCTTCGGGTGAAGGTTCGTGATCGAGCTTCTGCGTCAGCTCCCGTGCGGCCCGCAGGTACACGTTGAGCTCCTTGACCACATGGATCGGCAACCGGATGGTCCGGGTCTGATTCATGATCGCGCGCTCGATGGTCTGACGGATCCACCAGGTCGCGTAGGTCGAGAAGCGGAAGCCGCGCTCGGGATCGAACTTTTCCACTGCGCGGATCAGGCCGAGGTTACCCTCTTCGATCAGATCCAGCAGCGACAGCCCCCGATTGACGTAACGCCGGGCGATCTTCACGACCAGCCGCAGGTTACTTTCAATCATGCGCTTGCGCCCGGCAGGGTCGCCACTTTGCGACAGACGCGCAAAATGAACTTCTTCCTCCGGGGAGAGCAGTGGTGAAAAGCCGATTTCGTTGAGATACAGCTGCGTGGCATCGAGTGCCCGAGTGTAGTCGATGTACTTGTGTTGTTTAAGTGAAGCGGATTGTCTGGATTTGGAACGAACGGAAGGTGGAGCAGCCCCTTCATCATTCGACATCGAAGATTCCGAATCGATGCCGGCCTCCATAAGGAGAACCTCATCGTCGATGTCAAACTCCGGCACTTCTTTACTGAGAGCCATTGTTATAGTCCTTTGGTGAGTTCGACCCCAAGCTCAAGCGACGCCTTTATCCTTGGCAGCGCTGGAGCCTGTCCCCTCTACGCGACGGAACAGGCTGGCCTCAAATCAACGTTTGGGCAGGAACTGCAGCGGATCTACAGGTTTACCTTGGCGGCGAATCTCAAAATGCAGTTTCACCCGGTCTGTACCCGTGGACCCCATTTCGGCAATTGTCTGTCCGACCTTGACCTGCTGCCCCTCCCGTACCAACAGCCTGCGGTTATGTCCGTAGGCACTGACGTAGGTTTCGCTGTGTTTGATGATGACTAATTCGCCGTAGCCCCTTAAGCCACTCCCGGCGTAAACCACCGTCCCATCAGACGCAGCTAAAACAGGCTGTCCCAAATCTCCGGCGATATCAATTCCTTTATTCAAACTACCGTTTGAAGAGAATTTTCCAATCAGAATGCCATTAGATGGCCATCCCCAGCCGGTCGGGGCCGGGCCCGGTGGAGGCATCGGAGCCGGAGCCGATTTGTTCGCGACGGACGGTGCAGCCCCCGCAGCAGCGGCTCCGGAGCCGGTCACGGTGGTGGTCGTCGTGCCATTCGCCTGGCGCCGGATTACCGTGGTTTTGCTCGACGATGATGGCGCGGAACTGCCGTTGCTCACCACCGCTGTCGGTGTTGAACCGGTGCGGCCGTCAAAGCGAATTGTCTGACCCGGGTGGATCGTATACGGCGTAGGAATATTGTTCCGGGCCGCGAGGGCTTTGTAGTCCCAGCCGTAGCGAAAAGCGATGGAAAACAGCGTATCGCCCGGACGGACTACATACTGCCCGGTCGTGACGGCCGGACGCTGGGCCGCCGCACTGTTGCGATCGACCACCCGCACGTTGCTCGATTTGGTGCTGGAGCAACCGACCAGCAAGGTGCTCAATACAAGGCCAGTCACCAGGCGCTGAAAGCTCGTGTTACCCATACGCTGCGCAATGACTGTGAGACTCACCCGCCGCTCCCTTTGTGGTGGCTGAAATATGTGGAATGCCGAATCGCGGCAAGTAGTGTCGCAAGTATAACGGGCCGAACCGGCTTTACCGTTAAAGATGCGAAAACGCTTCACGCACACGTTTGCCCTTGGACAATTCGTAGCGTTTAAACCATCGCTGCCGATGTAAGACACAGGCCAGCGCGAGGAATTCAGCGCCCGCAAATAAATGCTCAGGCCAGCGGGCCATTGAGCAATGGCACGAAGCGCACGGCTCCCAATACGTGACGGGAAAAGCCGTGTTCTTCACGCACAATCAGCATCAGTTGCTGCACTTCCCCCGAGCCAACCGGAATCACCATCCGCCCACCCGGTGCCAGTTGATCGAGCAAGGCCTGCGGCACGTCAGTCGCGACTGCGGTGACGATGATGCCGTTGTACGGCGCCAGCGCCGGCCAGCCTTCCCAGCCATCGCCCCAGCGGAACACCACGTTGCGTAGGTTGAGTTCGACCAGGCGTTCCTTGGCCCGATCCTGCAGGACCTTGATGCGTTCGACCGAAAATACCCGCTCGACCAGTTGCGACAGCACTGCGGTCTGGTAACCCGAACCGGTACCGATCTCCAGCACCTTGTCCAGCGATCCCGCCTCCAGCAGCAGCTCGCTCATGCGCGCCACCATATAAGGCTGGGAGATGGTCTGGTTGTGGCCGATTGGCAGTGCGGTATCTTCGTAGGCACGGTGCGCCAGCGCTTCATCGACAAACAGATGACGCGGCGTACGGCGGATCACTTCCAGTACCTTGGCGTTGGACAGGCCTTCTTCATACAGCCGCTGGATCAGACGTTCACGGGTGCGCTGCGACGTCATGCCGATGCCACTGCGCAGTCTGTCTTCGTGTTCACGAGCCATCAGCGCAGTTCCTCCAGCCAGCCGTCGAGACTTCTGAAGGCATCATTGAAAGTGCGATCGAGCTGCAATGGCGTGATCGACACGTAACCCTGCATCACCGCATGAAAGTCGGTGCCCGGGCCGCCGTCTTCGGCATCGCCGGCCGCGGCAATCCAGTAGCCGGCCTTGCCACGCGGGTCGACCACTTTCATCGGCGCCGCAGCCCGGGCGCGATGGCCCAGACGGGTCAGTTGAATGCCACGAATATGATCGATCGGCAGATTGGGAATGTTCACGTTCAGCACCGTGCGCGGCGGCAGGTCCAGCCCGGCGTGAGCCTCGACCAGTTTGCGCGCGAAATGTGCGGCTGTCGCCAGGTTGTCCACCTGTCGTGAGCACAGCGAGAACGCAAACGAAGGGCGCTTGAGAAAGCGCCCTTCGAGGGCAGCCGCCACGGTACCGGAATACAGCACGTCATCGCCCAGATTGGCACCGAGGTTGATCCCGGAAACCACCATGTCCGGCTCGCGCTCCAGCAGGCCGTTGAGGCCCAGGTGCACACAGTCGGTCGGCGTACCGTTGAGGCTGATGAAACCGTTTGCCAGGTATTGCGGGTGCAACGGACGGTCGAGCGTCAGCGAACTGCTGGCGCCGCTTTTGTCCTGCTCCGGGGCGATAACCACGCACTCGGTGTAATCCGCCAGCGCAGCATAAAGCGCGGCGAGACCGGGTGCGGTTACCCCATCGTCGTTAGAAATCAGAATACGCATGGGCTGTCCGTCTGCCCCACCGGCACCAGATCAACGAGTTCGCGCACCAATACGGTGGCGAAGCATCCGGCCGGGAGGACGAATTCCAGTTGCAGAATGTCAGGCTGGGGATAATGCCACGACAACCCGCCAATGGGCAGCCGCAGGATGCGACGTTCGTGGCTCATTCCGGCATTGATCAACCAATCGCGCAGATCCGCTTCACGCTCGGCAATCCCCTGCTCCAGATCATGGACAGCGCCAGCGGTCGGTGAGTCACCTTCGCCCCACTGCGGACCGGTCGGGTGCAGGTCGAGAATCGCCAGACGCGGGTCACTGCATTCGGCAACACCCGCCGGGAAGAAACTGCGGCTGTCGGTGAACGCCAGCAGATCGCCGACCTGCGCCTGCTGCCAGGTGCCGTCGGCAACCCGCGCCGCCAGCACTTGATTGAACAGAAAACTGCGCGCCGTCGACAGCAGCCGCGAACGCACATTGCGCTGCTCGGGCAATGCCTTGCGCGCCGCCCAGGCACGCGCATCAACGACGTTGCCGCCGTCATGGCCGAAACGCTGGGCGCCAAAATAATTGGGAATGCCTTGCTTGGCGATCATCTGCAGACGCTGTTCGATCGCGTCCTTGTCGCCGACAAACTGGGTCAGGCGCAAGGTGAAGCCGTTGGCCGAATGCGCGCCGCGTTGCAGCTTGCGCTTGTGCCGCGTGGTCTTGAGGATCTTCAGCGTGTCGTTTTCCGCCGCCGAGAGATCCGGGTCGGCCTTGCCCGGCAGTTGCACACTGAACCACTGGCGGGTCAGCGCCTGACGATCCTTGAGCCCGGCATAACTGACGGTGCGCAACGGCACGCCGGCAGCCTTGGCAATTCGGCGCGCGGCTTCTTCGGTGTTCAGGCCACGTTTTTCGACCCAGATCCACAGGTGCTCACCATCGCCGCTGAACGGGATGTCGAGCACTTCATCGACCTGAAAATCTTCGGCAATGGCTTTCAGAACCGCAGTGCCGAGTGGTTCGCCATAGGCCCGCGGGCCAAGCAATTGCAGTTCGTTCATGCGCGCAGCAACAAGGCAACGGAATGCACGGCGATGCCTTCTTCGCGACCGACAAAGCCGAGCTTTTCGGTGGTGGTAGCTTTCACGTTCACTTGATCCAGTTCAACTTGCAGATCGGCGGCGATCAACGCGCGCATCGCTTCGATATGCGGGGCCATTTTCGGTGCCTGAGCGACGATGGTGTTGTCGACGTTGCCGACTTTCCAACCCTTGGCGTGGATCAGCGCGACCACATGCCGCAGCAGCACACGGCTGTCGGCGCCCTTGAATTGCGGGTCGGTGTCCGGAAAGTGCTTGCCGATATCGCCCAGCGCGGCCGCGCCGAGCAAGGCATCGCTCAAGGCATGCAGCAGGACGTCACCGTCGGAATGAGCGAGCAGCCCGAAGCCGTGTGCAATACGCACGCCGCCCAGAGTAATGAAATCGCCTTCAGCGAAACGGTGAACATCGTAGCCGTGGCCAATACGCATAAAAAAACGCCCCGATTTTTGTCAGGGCGTGATTCTACCTGCATTAACCGCGCAGGGCGCGTGCGTGATGCTGCAAGTGGTCGTCAATGAAGCTTGAGATGAAGAAATAGCTGTGGTCGTAGCCCGGTTGCAGGCGCAGCGTCAGCGGATGACCCGCTTGTTTTGCAGCTTGTTGCAGGGCTTCGGGTTTGAGCTGCGTGGCGAGGAAGTCATCGCGATCCCCCTGATCGACCAGCAACGGCAGTTTCTCGTCGGCTTCAGCAATCAGCGCGCAGGCATCCCATTCTTTCCACTTGGAACGGTCTTCGCCCAGATAGCGGGAGAATGCTTTCTGCCCCCACGGACAATCCATCGGGTTGTTGATCGGCGAAAACGCCGACACCGACTGATAACGCCCCGGGTTGCGCAGCGCGCAGACCAGTGCACCGTGACCGCCCATGGAGTGGCCGCTGATGCTGCGTTTGTCCGACGCCGGGAAATGCGCTTCAACCAGTGCAGGCAATTCCTGCACGACATAGTCATGCATCCGATAGTGCCGCGACCACGGTTCCTGCGTGGCATTCAGGTAGAACCCGGCACCGAGACCGAAATCCCAGGCGCCATCTGGATCACCCGGCACATCCGGGCCGCGCGGACTGGTGTCCGGCGCGACGATGATCAGACCGAGTTCGGCGGCCATGCGCATCGCCCCGGCCTTCTGCATGAAGTTCTCGTCGGTGCAGGTTAGGCCGGACAGCCAATACAGCACCGGCAGCTTGCCGCCCTGCTCCGCTTGCGGCGGCAAATACACGGCAAACACCATGTCGCAGCCGAGCACGTCGGAACGGTGGCGATAGCGCTTGTGCCAGCCGCCGAAACTTTTCTGACAGGAGATGTTTTCCAGACTCATGTAAAGACTCCTACGCGGCCCCGGCTATAAACCTTCAAGGTCTGTAGCCGTGGCGTCGCGATTGATCAGAAATGAATGACGGTGCGGATGCTCTTGCCTTCGTGCATCAGGTCGAAGGCCTTGTTGATGTCTTCCAGACCCATGGTGTGGGTAATGAAAGTATCCAGCGGAATCTCGCCGCTCTGCGCCATGTCGACATAGCTTGGCAGCTCGGTACGGCCACGCACGCCACCGAACGCCGAACCACGCCAGACGCGACCGGTCACCAGCTGGAACGGACGGGTCGAAATTTCCTGACCGGCACCGGCAACACCGATGATCACCGATTCGCCCCAGCCCTTGTGGCAGCATTCCAGCGCCGCGCGCATCAGTTGCACGTTGCCGATGCACTCGAAAGAGAAATCGACGCCGCCGTCGGTCATGTCGACGATCACTTCCTGGATCGGACGATCGAAGTCTTTCGGGTTGACGCAATCGGTGGCGCCCAACTGCTTGGCGATCTCGAACTTGGCCGGGTTGATGTCGATGGCGATGATCCGCGCAGCCTTGGCTTTCACTGCACCGATGACTGCCGACAGACCGATGCCGCCGAGACCGAAGATCGCCACGGTGTCACCTGGCTTGACCTTCGCAGTGTTGATTACCGCGCCGATACCGGTGGTTACGCCGCAACCGAGCAGGCAGACCTTTTCCAGCGGCGCATCCTTGGCGATTTTCGCCACGGAGATTTCCGGCAGTACGGTGTATTCCGAGAACGTCGAAGTACCCATGTAGTGGAAAATCGTTTGGCCCTTGTAGGAAAAGCGCGAAGTGCCGTCCGGCATCAGGCCTTTGCCCTGAGTGGCTCGAATCGCCTGACACAGGTTGGTCTTGCCCGACTTGCAGAATTTGCACTGGCCGCATTCCGGGGTGTACAGCGGAATCACGTGGTCACCGACGGCGACCGAGGTGACGCCCTCGCCGATGGCTTCAACGATCGCGCCACCTTCGTGGCCGAGGATCGACGGGAAGATACCTTCCGGATCCGCGCCGGACAGGGTGTAGGCGTCAGTGTGGCAAACCCCGGAAGCCACCACGCGCAGCAACACTTCACCGGCCTTGGGCATGGCCACATCGACTTCTACGATTTCCAGCGGCTTCTTGGCCTCGAAGGCAACGGCGGCGCGCGACTTGATCATGCTGACTCTCCAGTGAATCCAATGAATAAAAAAACCAGACCGGCAGTGTAGTTCAGCGCCAACTGATTAATAATCCGAACAAATGCAAAATATTATTGCTGCACAGGGATAATCAAATGTCCGAAAACCGCTGGGAAGGTATCGACGAGTTCGTCGCCGTCGCCGAATGCAGCCAATTCACCGCTGCGGCCGAACGCCTTGGAGTTTCTTCCTCACACATCAGTCGACAAATCGTACGGCTGGAGGATCGATTACAGACGCGCCTGCTCTACCGCAGCACCCGTCGTGTGACCCTGACCGAAGCCGGTCAGACCTTTCTGCAGCATTGTCAGCGCCTGCAGGACGGTCGCGAAGAAGCTCTGCGCGCGGTCGGCGACCTGACCAGCGAACCGAAAGGCATGCTGCGCATGACCTGCGCCGTGGCCTATGGCGAGCGGTTTATCGTGCCGTTGGTGACGCGGTTCATGGGGCAATACCCGCAACTGCGCGTTGATATCGAGCTGAGTAACCGCCAACTCGATCTGGTGCATGAGGGACTGGATCTGGCGATCCGTCTGGGCCGATTGCAGGATTCTCGATTGGTCGCCACCCGCCTGGCGCCGCGTCGGATGTACCTGTGCGCGTCTCCTTCCTACGTGGAACGGTATGGCCGCCCACACAGCTTGTCGGAACTGAGCCGGCACAATTGCCTGATCGGCAGTTCGGATCTGTGGCAACTGGAACAGAACGGCCGGGAATTTTCCCAGCGCGTGCAGGGAAACTGGCGCTGCAACAGTGGGCAAGCGGTGCTGGATGCGGCGCTGCAAGGGGTCGGCTTGTGTCAGTTGCCGGACTATTACGTGCTGGAGCATTTGCACAGTGGTGCGCTGATTTCGCTGCTGGAGGCGCATCAGCCGCCGAATACGGCGGTGTGGGCGTTGTATCCACAGCAGCGGCATTTGTCGCCGAAGGTGCGCAAGCTGGTGGATTTCTTGAAGGAAGGATTGGCCGAGCGGCCGGAGTATCGGGGCTGAGTGATGGGTTGCTTGAACGATCGCCTTCGCGAGCAGGCTCGCTCCCACAGGGGATCGACGGTGCATGCAAAATTTGTGTTCGGCGCAATTCAAGGGTGGGAGCGGGCTTGCTCGCGAAAGCGATCGAACAAGCGCCACAGCACTCAGCGACGGTTAGCCCAACGCTGACGCAACCACTCCAGGTCTTCCGGCCGGGTGACCTTGAGGTTGTCCGCCCGCCCTTCGATCAGGCGCGGCGCCAGACCGGCCCACTCCATCGCCGAGGCTTCATCGGTAATCACCGCATCCGCCACCAGACTGTCGGCCAACGCCCGATGCAAGGCACCGAGACGGAACATCTGCGGCGTATAGGCTTGCCAGATCACGCTGCGATCCACGGTTTCAAGCACACGACCGTGCTTGTCGACCCGCTTCAGGGTATCGCGCGCCGGCACGGCCAGCAGACCGCCGACGGCATCATCCGCCAGTTCAACCAGCAACTTGTCGAGATCGTCGCGACTCAGGTTGGGCCGTGCCGCATCGTGCACCAGCACCCAGTCATCGTCATCGGCACCTTGCGCATGCAGATGCAGCAAAGCGTTCAGCACCGACCCGGAACGCTCGGCGCCGCCCTCGACCCGCTGAATCCGCGAGTCGCTGGCGCAGGCCAGGTTTGGCCAATAAGGATCATCAACCGCCAGACTGACCACCAGGCCCTTGAGGCTCGGGTGATCAAGGAAACAGCCGAGGCTGTGTTCGAGAATTGTGCGTCCGCCCAGTTGCAGGTATTGCTTGGGACGGTCCGCGGCCATTCGGGCACCGACGCCCGCGGCAGGAATCACGGCCCAGAAGGCCGGCAGGGAATCGATCATTGCGCGAGCTGGTAAAGGGTTTCACCGTCCTTGACCATGCCCAGCTCATGGCGAGCCCGTTCTTCAACGGTCTCCATGCCTTTTTTCAATTCGCTGACTTCAGCGTCCATCACCCGATTGCGCTCCAGCAGGCCTTCGTTCTCGGCGTGCTGATCAGCAATCTGCTGCTTCAGCTCGGCGACCTGCGCCAGACTGCCATTGCCCACCCACAGGCGGTACTGCAGACCGGCCAGCAGCAAGAGCAAAACGAGAAACAACCAGTAAGGACTGCGCATCGAATATCAGGTATCCAGTGAAAAAAGACAGCCACGCCAAAACTTTGAAACGTCTGATAGCACGAAGCCTGGAAGATCCAGGCTTGTGCATGTAAGGCATCAGATTAGTGGCAAATCCATCGCTGTCACGACTTTTTCGACACAATCCGGTGTCTTTTTACCATTTACAACTCAGCCGCGGAACTCGCTGCGACCGTTGTACTTGGCTTTGCCATTCAACTGCTCTTCGATACGCAGCAGTTGGTTGTACTTGGAAACGCGGTCGGAACGGCACAGCGAACCGGTCTTGATCTGGCCAGCCGAAGTGCCCACGGCCAGGTCGGCGATGGTCGAATCTTCGGTTTCGCCCGAACGGTGCGAGATCACCGCGGTATAACCGGCAGCCTTGGCCATCTGGATGGCTTCCAGGGTTTCGGTCAGGGTGCCGATCTGGTTGAACTTGATCAGGATCGAGTTGGCGATCTTTTTATCGATGCCTTCTTTCAGGATCTTGGTGTTGGTCACGAACAGGTCGTCGCCGACCAGTTGGGTCTTCTCGCCGATCTTGTCGGTGAGGATCTTCCAGCCAGCCCAGTCGGACTCGTCCAGACCGTCTTCGATCGAGATGATCGGATAACGTTCGGTCAGGCCTTTCAGATAATCGGCGAAACCTTCAGCGGTGAACACCTGGCCTTCACCGGACAGGTTGTACTTGCCGTCTTCGTAGAATTCGCTGGCCGCGCAGTCCAGCGCCAGGGTCACGTCGGTGCCCAGCTTGTAACCGGCGTTGGCCACTGCTTCGGAGATCACTTTCAGCGCGTCTTCGTTGGACGCCAGGTTCGGTGCGAAACCGCCTTCGTCGCCAACGGCAGTGCTCAGGCCACGGGCCTTCAGCACAGCTTTGAGGTGATGGAAAATCTCGGTGCCCATGCGCAGACCTTCCGAGAACGTCTTGGCGCCAACCGGCTGCACCATGAATTCCTGGATGTCGACGTTGTTATCGGCGTGCTCGCCACCGTTGATGATGTTCATCATCGGAACCGGCATCGAGTACACACCCGGGGTGCCGTTCAGGTTGGCGATGTGTGCGTACAGTGGCAGATCCTGGTCCTGTGCAGCCGCCTTGGCCGCAGCCAGGGATACGGCAAGGATGGCGTTGGCGCCCAGGGTTGCCTTGTTTTCGGTACCGTCGAGCTTGATCATCGCGTGGTCGAGGGCTTTCTGGTCGCTTGGGTCGGTGCCCAGCAGCAGATCGCGGATCGGACCGTTGATGTTGGCTACCGCCTTGAGCACACCTTTGCCCAGGTAACGGCTCTTGTCGCCATCACGCAGCTCGAGCGCTTCACGCGAGCCAGTGGATGCACCGGAAGGCGCACAGGCGCTGCCGATGATGCCGTTGTCGAGAAGCACGTCCGCTTCCACGGTGGGATTGCCACGGGAGTCGAGAACTTCACGACCTTTGATGTCGACGATTTTTGCCATTGTTGTAAACACTCCAAAGTTGACGAAAACGACGCAGCTAGAGGAAATCTTTTGACCGTCGGCAAGTGGTGTGCAGCGGGCAGCTTGCAGACGACAACGCACATGCCCGAGGGCATGTGCGACAAATCGTGCGGTACTTTACCGGAGAAATGAGCTTTACGCGGTTTCTACCGTCGGAAAACTCTTCACCAGTTCGTCCAAAGCTTTGAGCTGGGCCAGAAATGGCTCCAGTTTGTCCAGACGCAAGGCGCAAGGGCCGTCGCATTTGGCGTTGTCCGGATCCGGATGCGCTTCGAGGAACAGACCGGCCAGCGACTGGCTCATGCCGGCCTTGGCCAGATCGGTGACCTGGGCGCGGCGACCGCCGGCAGAGTCGGAACGACCGCCAGGCATTTGCAGCGAGTGAGTCACGTCGAAGAATACCGGGTACTCGAACTGCTTCATGATGCCGAAGCCGAGCATGTCGACCACGAGGTTGTTGTAGCCGAAGCTCGAACCACGCTCGCAGAGGATCAATTGATCGTTACCCGCTTCCACGCACTTGTTCAGGATGTGTTTCATTTCCTGAGGCGCGAGGAACTGGGCTTTCTTGATGTTGATCACAGCGTTGGTCTTGGCCATCGCGACGACCAGATCGGTCTGGCGCGACAGGAAGGCCGGCAGCTGAATGATGTCGCAGACTTCAGCGACGACCGCGGCCTGATCAGGCTCGTGGACGTCGGTGATGATCGGCACGCCGAAGGCTTGTTTGATGTCCTGGAAGATGCGCATGCCCTCTTCCAGGCCAGGGCCGCGATACGAAGTCACAGAAGACCGGTTGGCCTTGTCGAAGCTGGCCTTGAACACGTAAGGGATGCCGAGTTTCTCGGTGACCTTCACGTACTCCTCGCAAACCTGCATGGCCATGTCACGGCTTTCCAGCACGTTCATGCCGCCGAACAGCACCATGGGTTTGTCGTTGGCGATTTCGATGTTGCCAACGCGAATGATCTTCTGTGCCATCGGGTTACGCCTTCTTCTGGTGTTGAGCCAACGCAGCTTTTACGAAACCGCTGAACAGCGGGTGACCGTCACGTGGCGTCGAGGTGAACTCCGGGTGGAACTGGCAAGCGACGAACCATGGATGATCCGGCGCTTCGACCACTTCAACCAGCGCGGCATCAGCGGAGCGACCGGAGATTTTCAGGCCGGCTTCGATGATTTGTGGCAGCAGGTTGTTGTTCACTTCGTAGCGGTGACGGTGACGTTCAACGATCACGTCCTTGCCGTAGCAATCGTGCACCTTGGAGCCGGCTTCGAGCAGGCATTCCTGAGCGCCGAGGCGCATGGTGCCGCCCAGATCGGACGCTTCGGTACGCACTTCAACTGCGCCGGTGGCGTCTTCCCACTCGGTGATCAGACCCACGACCGGATGGCCGCTGGCGCGATCGAACTCGGTGGAGTTGGCGTCTTTCCAGCCCAGCACGTTACGGGCGAACTCGATAACCGCCACTTGCATGCCCAGGCAGATGCCCAGGTACGGAACCTTGTTTTCACGAGCGTACTGAACGGCAGTGATCTTGCCTTCCACGCCACGCAGACCGAAGCCGCCCGGAACGAGGATCGCGTCGACACCTTCGAGCAGCGCAGTGCCCTGGTTCTCGATGTCTTCGGAATCGATGTAACGCAGGTTGACCTTGGTACGGTTGGTGATGCCGGCGTGACTCATCGCTTCGATCAGCGACTTGTAGGCGTCCAGCAGTTCCATGTACTTGCCGACCATCGCGATGGTCACTTCGTGCTCTGGATTGAGCTTGGCATCGACGACCTTTTCCCACTCGGACAGGTCGGCGCCATTGCATTGCAGGCCGAAACGCTCGACGACGAAATCGTCCAGACCCTGAGCGTGCAGCACGGCCGGAATCTTGTAGATGGTGTCGACGTCTTCCAGGGAGATCACCGCACGCTCTTCAACGTTGGTGAACAGTGCGATCTTGCGACGCGACGACACATCCACCGGATGGTCGGAGCGGCAGATCAGCACGTCTGGCTGCAGGCCGATCGAACGCAGCTCTTTTACCGAGTGCTGGGTTGGCTTGGTCTTGGTTTCGCCAGCGGTGGCGATGTACGGAACCAGCGTCAGGTGCATCAGCATCGCGCGCTTGGAACCGACTTCCACACGCAGTTGACGGATGGCTTCGAGGAACGGTTGCGATTCGATGTCGCCAACGGTACCGCCGATTTCCACCAGGGCCACGTCGGCATCGCCGGCACCCTTGATGATGCGACGCTTGATTTCGTCGGTAATGTGCGGAATCACCTGGATGGTTGCACCCAGGTAGTCACCACGGCGCTCTTTGCGCAGCACGTGCTCGTAGACACGGCCAGTGGTGAAGTTGTTGTTCTGGGTCATGGTCGTGCGGATGAACCGCTCGTAGTGGCCCAGGTCCAGGTCGGTCTCGGCGCCGTCGTGGGTGACGAACACTTCACCGTGCTGGAACGGGCTCATGGTGCCCGGGTCGACGTTGATGTACGGATCCAGCTTAAGCATGGTGACCTTAAGCCCCCGCGCCTCCAGGATGGCCGCCAATGAAGCCGAGGCAATGCCTTTCCCCAATGAAGAAACAACACCGCCCGTGACGAATATGTAGCGCGTCATGAAAAACCCTAGAAGTCTGCGTTAAAGCGGTACGAGCCGCCGGGGAAAGCGAAGGAAGGCCGAAGCCCCCGATCACCTGCATTAATCACAGTGCACCTTTCAAAAAAACCGCCGCGTTGGGACAGACCGGCAGATGAAACACCGGTACGTTGCTCGCTACACATTTTTTGGAATCGCCCA
The DNA here is from genome assembly GCF_036861315.1 of Pseudomonas sp. S3(2024). NCBI lineage: Bacteria > Pseudomonadati > Pseudomonadota > Gammaproteobacteria > Pseudomonadales > Pseudomonadaceae > Pseudomonas > Pseudomonas sp. S3(2024). The sequence goes on from NZ_JAZAQQ010000001.1 coordinate 538,577, forward strand.
GCAAAGACTGCTTGGTAATCGGCAACTCCTGCAATTCAGGCGAATCCACAGAAGTTGTATCAAGAAGGGAGCGTAGTCTACCGGAATGCCCCTTTCATCTCAAACCTTGATCTTCGTCTGTTGGCTGCCAATGCAATGTCCAGCCGTCCGGCCCCTGCCCGTCAAGGCCCGGCAGGTTCGCCACGGCGAGCAATTCTGCGCCGCGAAACAGCAGCGGCAATCTGCCACGGACGAAGCCCGGCACCGCGCGCTCATTGAGCAGGCGCTTGAGATCGCGGTGGCCGCGCCCCGCCAGATGCATCAGCTCGCCGCCCTGCCGATAGCCAATGCGCAGCGGCCCGACGGGAGTCTGCCCGCTGAACATGACACGCCCGTTATTCGCCAAGCGTAGCGGCGTCGACGGGTCAGGCCACTCGACGCTGACCGCTGGCGCGCGCAGCCAGCCTCCGCTCAACCACCATACCCGGCCGGCGCTGCGATGCAGCTCACCGTCGGCCAGACACCAGACCGGGGATGCATCGTTGGCAGCACCACGCAGGTCGTCCCAACCCGACCAATGGTCAGTGTCGGGCAACTGGGTCAGCGGTTCGAGCCAGTGGCTGAGTGCATTGCGCTGACGAGCGGCGGACAGACTCGTCAGCGGCGCCAGCTCCAGCGACGGTAGGCCCAGCCATGAAAACTCGCTCGGCGTGGCGGCTTGCGCGAGATCGAGCTGCGCCAGCTCATCGAGCAGGCCTTGCGCCTCACGCAGGTGCACCGCGCTGCGGGCCATGCTCGCCTGCGCCTGCGGCCAGCGCGCGGTGAGCAACGGCAGCACCTGATGGCGCAGGTAGTTGCGCGAGAACTGCCGATCCTGGTTTGACGGGTCTTCGATCCAGTGCAACTGATGCACGCGGGCGTAAGCCTCAAGCTCGGAGCGCGTGACGTCGAGCAATGGCCGCACCAGCGTGCCCTGCCCCAACGGTCGCTGCGCCGGCATCGCCGAAAGTCCGCGCACGCCGGCACCGCGCATTAAACGAAACAATAGGGTTTCGGCCTGATCATCACGGTGCTGCCCGGTCAGCAGCAAATCCCCGGCCTCGGTCAGCGAGGTGAACGCCGCATACCGCGCCTCCCGCGCCGCCCTTTCAAGACTGGCGCCGGGTTGCACCGTCACCCGCATCACGTGCAGCGGCACACCCAGCGCATCGCAGACCGACTGACAATGCGCCGGCCACGCATCAGCCGCAGCCTGGAGGCCATGGTGGATATGGATGGCGCTGAGCGCCGGCAGGGAATGGTGTTGGGCGAGATGGGCCAGCAGATGCAGCAGGACGGTGGAATCGAGACCACCGGAGAAAGCCACGCGCCAGGTCCTGGCATTGCGCCAGGCTGCAACGTTCAGCAGAAGCCGGGACGGCAGATCACTCACGGACTGACCCCTATCTAACTGTTTGCCCAAATCAAATGTGGGAGCGGGCTTGCTCGCGAAGGCGTTTCAACAATCAACACATCTGTCGACTGTTATACCGCTTTCGCGAGCTAGCCCGCTCCCACATTGGGTATTGCGAGATCTGTCAGAGACCGTAGCTCATCAGACGATCGTAACGACGCTTGAGCAACGCTTCGTTGTCGAACTTCTTCAGCATCGCCAGTTGCGAGCTCAGCTCGGCACGGATCGACGCAGCGGCAGCGGCCGGATCACGGTGGGCGCCGCCCAGAGGCTCGCCGATCACCTTGTCAACGATACCCAGGCCTTTCAGACGCTCAGCGGTGATGCCCATCGCTTCAGCGGCATCCGGTGCCTTTTCGGCGGTTTTCCACAGAATCGAAGCGCAACCTTCCGGCGAGATCACCGCGTAGGTCGAATATTGCAGCATGTTCAGCTGATCGCAGACACCGATCGCCAGTGCACCGCCGGAACCACCCTCACCGATTACGGTGGCGATGATCGGGGTCTTCAGACGCGACATCACGCGCAGGTTCCAGGCAATCGCTTCGCTCTGGTTACGCTCCTCAGCGTCAATGCCCGGGTAAGCACCCGGGGTGTCGATGAAGGTCAGGATCGGCATCTTGAAGCGCTCGGCCATCTCCATCAGACGGCAGGCCTTGCGGTAGCCTTCCGGACGCGGCATGCCGAAGTTGCGGCGCACCTTCTCGCGCACTTCACGGCCCTTCTGGTGGCCGATGATCATCACCGGCTGATCTTCCAGACGTGCCACGCCGCCCACAATGGCCGCGTCGTCGGAGAAGTGACGGTCACCGTGCAGTTCGTCGAACTCGGTGAAGATGTGCTCGATGTAGTCGAGGGTGTACGGGCGTTTCGGGTGACGCGCCAGGCGTGCGATCTGCCAGCTGGTCAGCTTGCCGAAGATGTCTTCGGTCAGCGTGCGGCTCTTGTCCTGCAGGCGGGAGATCTCATCGCCGATATTCAGCGAATTGTCATTACCGACCAAGCGCAACTCTTCGATCTTGGCTTGCAGGTCGGCGATCGGCTGTTCGAAATCTAGAAAATTCGGGTTCATAGGCGTCCGTCTTGGGTCGTGTCCCAAATGAGCTTGGGCCGGCCGGTTGTCTATTCGCGCCCTACCTTAAGGGAGAGGCGCGCTGAGGTCGAGATTAAAAATTCAGGTTGTGGGCAAGCGCAATGATGGCACTTGCCGGTCAACGGTATTGGAGGAAGACGTTGTCTCGCCCGAACTGGTCACGCAGGGCTTGAATCAACGCATCCGCCGGGTCGATTCGCCAGGTCTCGCCAAACTGCAGCAAGGTCTTCGCATCCGGGCTGGTGTACTCCATGGTGATCGGGCACGCCCCGCGGTGACGCTTGAGCAGCTCACCCAACCAGCGTAGCTGATCGCCTTTCAAGTCCTGAGTGTGCAGCTTCAGGCGCAGGCTCTCGGCCAGATTGGTCCGTGCATCTTCCATGCTCATCACCCGTTTGACCCGCAGGCGCAGGCCACCGGAGAAGTCGTCGTTGCTGACCTCGCCTTCAACCACCACCATCGCGTCGGTCTGCAACAGCGACTGCGCAGAGTGAAACGCATCGGCAAACAGCGACGCCTCGATCCGCCCCGAGCGGTCGTCGAGGGTGATGAAGCCCATCTTGTCGCCCTTCTTGTTCTTCATCACCCGCAGGGCAATGATCATCCCGGCCACGGTTTGTGTGTCGCGGGCCGGTTTCAGGTCGATGATGCGCTGCCGGGCGAAACGGCGAATCTCGCCTTCGTACTCGTCGATCGGGTGACCGGTCAGGTACAGGCCCAGAGTGTCTTTCTCACCCTTGAGCCGCTCCTTGAGGGTCAGCTCCTTGGCCTTGCGGTGCGTCGCGTAGACGTCCGCATCTTCCTCGACAAACAGCCCGCCGAACAGGTCGGCATGGCCGCTGTCGCGGGTGCGCGCGGTCTGTTCGGCCGACTTGATCGCCTCCTCCATCGCCGCCAACAGCACCGCGCGGTTGCGGTCGATGTTGGCCTGATAAGCCTTCTGCTCGTCATGGAAGTACGGCCCGAGGCGATCCAGCGCGCCGCTGCGGATCAAACCGTCCAGCGTGCGCTTGTTGATGCGCTTGAGGTCGACCCTGGCGCAGAAGTCGAACAGATCCTTGAATGGACCGGCCTGACGAGCCTCGGTAATCGCTTCCACCGGACCTTCACCGACACCTTTGATCGCGCCCAGGCCGTACACGATGCGGCCTTCGTCGTTCACCGTGAACTTGAACTCCGAAGTGTTCACGTCCGGCGCGTCGAGGCGCAGCTTCATCGTGCGCACTTCCTCGATCAAGGTCACGACCTTGTCGGTGTTGTGCATATCCGCCGAAAGCACCGCCGCCATGAATGGCGCCGGGTAGTGGGCTTTCAGCCAGGCAGTCTGGTACGACACCAGGCCGTAAGCAGCGGAGTGGGACTTGTTGAAGCCGTAACCGGCGAATTTTTCCACCAGGTCGAAAATGTTACCGGCAAGATCCGCGTCGATATTGTTCGACGCACAACCTTCAATAAAGCCGCCGCGCTGCTTGGCCATTTCCTCGGGTTTTTTCTTACCCATCGCCCGACGCAGCATGTCCGCACCACCGAGGGTGTAACCGGCCATGACCTGGGCGATCTGCATCACCTGTTCCTGATACAGAATGATGCCGTAAGTCGGCGCCAGTACCGGCTGCAGGCCTTCATACTGGTAATCCGGATGCGGATAAGCCAATTCGGCGCGACCGTGCTTACGGTTGATGAAGTCATCCACCATGCCCGATTGCAGCGGGCCCGGACGGAACAGGGCCACCAGTGCGATCAAGTCTTCGAGACAGTCAGGCTTGAGCTTTTTGATCAGCTCTTTCATGCCCCGGGATTCGAGCTGGAATACCGCGGTGGTTTCAGCTTTTTGCAGCAACTGATAAGTCGGTTTGTCATCCAGCGGGATAAACGCGATATCCAGCGGCGGCTCGTTGACCTTGGCGCGGTCACGGTTGATGGTTTTCAGCGCCCAGTCGATGATCGTCAGGGTCCGCAGGCCGAGGAAGTCGAACTTCACCAGACCGGCCGCCTCGACGTCGTCCTTGTCGAACTGGGTCACCAGACCATCGCCAGCCTCGTCGCAATAGATCGGCGAGAAGTCGGTCAGCTTGGTCGGGGCGATTACCACACCACCGGCGTGCTTGCCGACGTTACGCACCACGCCCTCAAGCTTGCGCGCCATCTCCCAGATTTCCGCCGCTTCCTCATCGACCTTGATGAAGTCGCGCAGGATCTCCTCCTGCTCGTAGGCTTTTTCCAGGGTCATGCCGACTTCGAACGGAATCATCTTCGACAGACGATCCGCCAGGCCGAATGACTTGCCTTGGGCCCGCGCCACGTCGCGCACCACAGCCTTGGCGGCCATGGAACCGAAGGTGATGATCTGGCTTACCGCGTTGCGACCGTATTTCTCGGCCACGTAGTCGATCACCCGGTCACGACCGTCCATGCAGAAGTCGACGTCGAAGTCGGGCATCGAGACCCGTTCCGGGTTAAGGAAACGTTCGAACAGCAGGTCGTATTCCAGCGGATCGAGGTCAGTGATCTTCTGCACATAGGCCACCAGCGAGCCGGCACCCGACCCACGGCCCGGGCCCACCGGCACACCGTTGTTCTTGGCCCACTGGATAAAGTCCATCACGATCAGGAAATAACCGGGGAAGCCCATCTGGATGATGATATCCAGCTCGAAATTCAGCCGGTCGACATAGACCTGACGCTTGGCCTCATAGTCTTCGGTGGTGTCCTTGGGCAGCAATACGCTGAGGCGGTCTTCCAGACCGTCGAACGACACCTTGCGGAAATATTCGTCGATGGTCATGCCATCGGGAATCGGGTAGTCGGGCAGGAAGTGCTTGCCCAGCTTCACGTCGATGTTGCAGCGCTTGGCGATCTCGACGGTGTTTTCGATCGCGTCGGGAATGTCGCTGAACAGCTCGGCCATTTCCTCGGCGCTTTTGAGGTATTGCTGGTCGCTGTAATTCTTCGAACGCCGCGGATCGTCGAGGGCGCGGCCCTCACCGATGCACACGCGGGTTTCGTGGGCAGCGAAGTCTTCCTGCTTGATGAAGCGCACGTCGTTGGTCGCCACCAGCGGCGCGCCGAGCTTGTCGGCCAGGGCCACGGCACCGTGCAGTTGCTCTTCGTCGTTGGGACGATTGGTGCGCTGGATCTCCAGATAGAAACGATCCGGGAACACCGCCATCCATTCGCGCGCCAGCGTTTCGGCTTCGTCCGGGTTGCCACTGATCATGGCCATGCCGATCTCGCCTTCTTTGGCGGCGGACAGCATGATCAGGCCTTCGTTGGCCTCGGCGACCCATTCACGCTCGATGATGATCATGCCGTTGCGCTGGCCGTCGATGAAGCCGCGCGAGATCAGCTCGGTGAGATTGCGATAACCCTTGGCGTTCATCACCAACAGGCTGATCCGGCTCAATGGCCCGTCCGGATCCTTGTTCGACAGCCACAGGTCGGCACCGCAGATCGGCTTGATGCCGGCGCCCATGGCGTTTTTATAGAATTTGACCAGGGAACACATGTTGTTCTGATCGGTGACCGCCACGGCCGGCATGTTCATGCCGGTCAGCGCCTTGACCAGTGGCTTGATCCGCACCAGCCCGTCGACCAGGGAGTATTCAGTGTGCAGGCGTAGATGAACGAATGAAGCCGGCATAGTGATCCTGTCCAGTTACATAGAGACAACAAGGCCCGGATTGTACCGGGCCTCGAACAAAACATCAGCCTTGCGCCTAAACCTGCGTCAGGCCTTCGAGCGCCTCGTAAGCCTGACGCACCGGGGCGAAGGAGCGCCGGTGAATCGGGGTCGGGCCAAGGCGCACCAACGCTTCCAGATGAACGGGCGTCGGGTAGCCTTTATGACCGCCGATGCCGTACCCCGGGTAGATCAATTCGAATGCAGCCATTTCACGGTCGCGGCTGACTTTGGCCAGAATCGACGCGGCAGCGATGGCCGGTACCTTGCCGTCACCCTGCACCACCGCTTCGGCGCGCATCGGCAGTTTCGGGCACCGGTTGCCGTCGATCATCGCCAGTTTCGGCTGAATATGCAGCCCGGCCACTGCGCGTTGCATGGCGAGCATGGTCGCGTGGAGGATGTTCAGCTCGTCGATTTCCTCGACTTCGGCGCGTGCAATGCACCAGCTCAGGGATTTCTCGATGATCTCGTCGTAGAGCTTCTCGCGCTTGGCTTCAGTGAGTTTCTTCGAGTCGTTGAGGCCGAGGATCGGCCGGTTCGGATCGAGGATCACCGCCGCCGTCACCACTGCGCCGCACAACGGGCCACGACCGACTTCGTCGACACCGGCCACCAGTTCTTCGACTTCGGCGACCAGGGTGAAATCCAGGCCCATCTGCATCGTCTTGCTCATTGTTTCTGACCGATCAGGTTGAGGACGGCATCCGCCGCCTGATTGGAAGCATCCAGCCGCAGGGTGCGGTGGATCTCGTCGAAGCCTCGGGTCTGCTCTTCGCCGCCTTCGATCAATGGCAACAGTGTCTGGGCCAGGGCCTCGACTGTCGCATCATCCTGCAACAATTCCGGCACCAACAGACGCTGGGCCAGCAGGTTCGGCAGCGACACGTACGGGCTCTTGACCATGCGCTTGAGAATCCAGAAGGTCAGCGGTGCCAGGCGATACGCAACGACCATTGGCCGCTTGTACAGCAACGCCTCAAGCGTCGCCGTGCCCGAAGCGATCAGCACCGCGTTACACGCCGCCAAGGCCAGATGCGACTTGCCGTCGAGCAGGGTTACTGGCAAGTCGCGGCCAACCAGCAACTCTTCGAGCTGAGCGCGACGCTCGGCATTGGCGCACGGGATGACGAAGCGAAGCCCGGGGCGCATGGCCCGCAGACGTTCGGCAGTATCCAGGAACAGCGCACCGAGACGGCCGACTTCACCACCGCGACTGCCGGGCATCAATGCCACCAGCGGCCCGTCGGGCAAGCCGAGTTCGGCACGCGCTGCGGCGCGATCGGCCTGCAACGGAATGGTATCGGCCAGCGTATGACCGACGAACCGCACTGGCACGCCCTGCTCTTCGTAAAATTTTGCTTCGAACGGCAACAGGGTGAGCATCAGATCGCAGCCTTCGCGAATCTTCAGCACACGCTTCTGGCGCCACGCCCACACCGAAGGGCTGACGTAATGCACGGTCTTGATCCCGGCCTGACGCAGCTTGAGTTCGATGTTGAGGTTGAAATCGGGAGCGTCGATGCCGATGAACACATCCGGTTTCTCGGCGATCAGCGTGGCGATCAGGTCCTTGCGGCGCTTGAGCAACTCGCGCAGCCGCCCAAGGACTTCCACCAGCCCCATGACCGACAGACGTTCCATGGGGAAATAAGACGTCAGGCCCTCGGCCTGCATCAACGGACCGCCGACACCGATGAACTCGACTGCCGGATGTTGAGCCTTGAGGGCGCGCATGAGGCCGGCGCCCAGAATGTCGCCGGAAGCTTCGCCCGCCACCAGCGCAATACGCAGACTGGCCATGATCAGCGGGTGATGCCGCGAGTCGACGACTGGATCGAGTCACGAAACAGCGCAACTTCCGGGAACTGCGCAGCAGGTTCGGCCAATTCGGCCAACGCTTGCTCCACGGTCAGGCCCTGGCGATACACGGTCTTATAAGCGCGGCGCAGCGCGTGAATCGCGTCTTCGCTGAAACCACGACGGCGCATGCCTTCGAAGTTCATGCTGCGCGCTTCGGCCGGGTTGCCGAACACGGTCACGAACGCCGGAACGTCCTTGCCGATGGCGGTGCCCATGCCGGAAAAACTGTGGGCGCCGATGTGGCAGTACTGATGCACCAGGGTGAAACCGGAAAGGATCGCCCAATCGTCAACGTGCACATGCCCGGCCAACGCGGTGTTGTTGACCAGGATGCAGTGGTTGCCGATCACGCTGTCATGCCCGATGTGGGCATAGGCCATGATCAAGTTGTGATCGCCCAGCGTGGTTTCCGAACGGTCCTGCACGGTGCCACGGTGAATCGTCACGCCTTCGCGAATGACGTTGTGATCACCGATCACCAGACGGGTTTCTTCGCCTTTGTACTTCAGATCCGGCGTGTCTTCGCCTACCGAGGAAAACTGGTAGATGCGGTTGTGCTTGCCGATGCGGGTCGGGCCTTTGAGGACCACATGCGGTCCGATCACAGTACCCTCGCCGATTTCCACACCTGCGCCGACGATCGACCACGGGCCGACCTCGACGCCGTCAGCCAGAACGGCCGACGGATCGATGATTGCGCGAGGGTCAATCAAACTCATAGCTTGCGTTCCGCACAGATGATTTCAGCCGAGCAGACTGGCTTGCCGTCGACCGAAGCCTGGCATTCGAATTTCCAGATCTGGCGCTTGCAGCTGATGAACTTGGCTTCCAGGATCAACTGGTCACCCGGCAGCACCGGCTGACGGAAACGCAGCTTGTCGGAACCGACGAAGTAGTAAAGGGTGCCATCGGCCGGTTTCACGTCGAGCATTTTGAAACCGAGGATCCCGGCAGCCTGGGCCATCGCTTCGATGATCAGTACGCCCGGCATGATCGGGTGCGCCGGGAAGTGGCCGTTGAAGAATGGCTCATTGATGCTGACATTCTTGTAGGCGCGAATGCGCTTGCCTTCAGTGTCCAGTTCCACCACCCGGTCCACCAGCAGGAACGGGTAACGGTGAGGCAGGTATTCGCGAATCTCGTTGATGTCCATCATTTCGGGGGGAAGCCTATGTAAAGATTGGGAGCGCGACTGACGCGCACTCCTCTAGCAAATCAAGGAGGCAGTCTAGAGGCTGTGCACACTTGATATGGAAATGGTATCAGCCATCAGATGAAGCATTGCTGCCGGGGGTCACTTCCCCGACGCGCTTTTCCAGTTGCTTCAAACGTCGCGCGAGGTCATCGAGCTGACGGATGCGGGCCGCGCTTTTGCGCCATTCGGCCGCCGGTTGCATGGCTGTGCCGGAAGAATAGGCGCCTGGCTCGGTAATCGAGTGGGTCACCATGGTCATCCCGGTCAAGAAAACGTTGTCGCAAATATCGATGTGCCCCACCAGGCCGACACCACCGGCGAGCATGCAGTGCTTGCCGATTTTGGTGCTGCCGGAGATACCGACACAGGCCGCCATGGCGGTGTGATCACCGACCTGGACGTTGTGCGCGATCTGGATCTGGTTGTCGAGTTTCACGCCGTTGCCGATCACGGTATCTGCCAGCGCGCCACGGTCGATGGCGGTATTCACGCCGATCTCGACATCGTCGCCGATGGTCACGCCGCCGATCTGGGCGATCTTTTGCCAGATACCTTTCTCGTTGGCAAAACCGAAGCCTTCACCACCGAGAACGGCACCGGACTGGATCACTACACGCTTGCCGATGCGCACGTCGTGGTACAGCGTCACCCGCGGAGCGAGCCAGCCGCCCTCGCCGATTTCACTGCGGGCACCGATGACGCAATGGGCCCCCAGGGTGACCTGCGCACCAATGCGCGCACCGGCCTCGATCACCACAAACGGACCGATGCTGGCGCTTGGATCAACTACCGCATCCGGTGCAATCACCGCCGTGGGATGAACGCCCGCAGCGGCTTTCGGTTTGGGATCGAACAGATGGGAGATACGGGCGTAAGCCAGGTAAGGATCCGGCACCACCAGCGCGTTGCCGGCAAAACCTTCGGCGTCGGCTTCCTTGAGCAATAGCGCAGCCGCCTGGGAACTTGCCAGGTATTTGCGATATTGAGGATTTGCCAGAAAGCTCAACTGAGCTGGGCCAGCCTCCTGCAAGGTGGCTAGCCCAGTAATTTGCGTCTCGGGGTCGCCACGCAGGGTGGCGCCGAGGAACTCGGCCAACTGGCCGAGCTTGATAGTCACGGTCATGGGTTACTTCAGCTGATTCATGCGCTCGATAACCTGGCGCGTGATGTCGTACTGAGGTTTGACATCGATCACTGCGCCACGCTCGAACACCAGGTCAAAACCACCTTTCTTGATGACTTCTTCCACTGCGCTATCCAGTTTCGGCTTCAGTTGCTTGAGCATTTCGCGGTCGGCAACTGCCTTGGCTTCGTTCAGTTCCTTGGACTGGAACTGGAAGTCACGGGCCTTTTGCTTGAATTCAAGCTCCAGACGCTCACGCTCGCCCTGCTGCATCTTGTCGCCACCGGCCATCAGACGGTCCTGAATGCCCTTGGCGCTGCTTTCCAGCGTCTTGAGCTTGGTCAGTTGCGGACCGAACTTCTTCTCGGCATCCACGGCGTATTTCTTGGCCGCGTCGGACTCCAGCAGTGCCATCTGATAGTTCAGAACGGCGATTTTCATGTCGGCGAACGCCGGGCCTGCCACCAGTACGGAGGCCAGGAGAACCAATTGAGTCAACTTACGCACGATGCACTCCTACAAAATCCATTGTCGTTATCTTGGGTCAGACGCTTAGAACGTCTGGCCGAGGGAGAATTGGAACACTTGAGTTTCAGCGTTATCCGGTTTCTTGACCGGCATCGCCAGAGCAAAACTCAGAGGACCCAGTGCGGTGACCCAGGTCACACCCACACCAACGGAACTGGCCATGTTGCTCAGGCTGATGTCGTTACACTTGGTGTTGGACGTCGAGCCATTTGCGTTGGTGGTGTCCTTGCACTGCGAATCGAAAACGTTACCCACGTCCCAGAATACCGAGGTACGCAAGGAGCGTTGATCCTTGACGAACGGCAGCGGGAACAGAACCTCGGCACCGCCCTGGATCAGGACGTTACCACCGAACGGCAGCGGATCCTGATCCGGGTCAACCGAAGTACCCGGATTGGTACCACGACTCGGAGTACTGCGCGGCCCCAGAGTACTGTCCTTGAAGCCACGTACCGAGTTGAAACCACCAGCATAGTAGTTTTCATAGAACGGCAAGCCGTCGGTCGAACCATAACCGTCGCCATAACCCAGCTCGGTGTGCAGACGCAGGGTGTAGTTTTCGGTGATCGGCTGGAACAACTGACCACGGTAGTCGAGTTTGTAGAACGACAGGTCGCTGCCCGGAATCGTGGTTTCCAGCGTCAGGCTCTGCGAACGACCACGGGTCGGCAGTACGCCCTTGTTCAGGGTCGACTCGGACCAACCGGCCGATGCCTTGAAGTTCAGGTACTGGTCGCCTTCCTTGTTAACGAAGTCGAAGATCTCGTCAACGGTGTACTGACCGGTCTTGATCTTGTCCTGCTGAGCGGACAGACCGAAGGTCAGACGCGAAGTCTCGCTGATCGGGTAGCCAACGTTGACGCCGGCACCCAGGCTGTCTACCGCATAGCTTGCTACGTCGACGTCGAGGTCTTTGTAGTCGGTGGTGCGATAGAACGCGTTGTAACCCAGGCTCACGCCATCGGCGGTCCAGTACGGGTCAACGTAGCCGAAGTTGTAGCGGCTCTGGTATTCGCTGCGGGTCAGGCCCACGCTCACACGGTTACCGGTACCGAGGAAGTTGTTCTGGGTGATCGAACCACCGAGGATCAGACCGGCGCTCTGGGCGAAACCGACACTGGCGGTGATCGAACCGGAGGCCTGCTCTTCAACGGCGTAGTTCACGTCAACCTGGTCGTCGACACCCGGTACAGCCGGCGTTTCAACGTTCACTTCCTTGAAGAAGCCCAGACGCTCCAGACGGGTCTTGGACTGGTCGATCAGGTAGGTCGAAGCCCAGCCACCTTCCATCTGACGCATTTCACGACGCAGCACTTCGTCCTCGGACTTGGTGTTGCCACGGAAGTTGATGCGATTGACGTAGGCACGCTTGCCCGGATCGACGGCGAACAGGATGTCCACAGTGTGATCGTCGTCATGCGGCTGAGGTACGCCGTTGACGTTGGCGAAGGTGTAACCCTCGTTACCCAGACGGCGGGTGATCAGTTCGGAGGTGGTGGTCATCAGCTTGCGCGAGAACACCTGGCCTTTCTGCACCAGCAACAGCGACTTGACCTGGTCTTCAGGCACTTTCAGGTCACCGCTGAGCTTGACGTCACGAACGGTGTACTTCTCGCCTTCGGTGATGTTGACGGTGATGTAGACGTGCTTCTTGTCCGGGGTGATGGACACCTGGGTCGAAGCGATATCCATGTTGATGTAGCCACGGTCCAGGTAGTAGGAACGCAGGCGCTCCAGGTCACCGGAGAGTTTTTCACGGGCATACTTGTCGTCGTTCTTGAAGAACGACAGCCAGTTGGTGGTTTTCAGCTCGAACAGGTCGATCAGATCGTCATCAGGGAAGACCGTGTTACCCACCACGTTGATGTGCTGGATGGCCGCCACGGTGCCTTCGTTGATCTTCACTTTCAGCGCGACGCGGTTGCGCGGCTGCGAGACCACTTCGGTGTCGACGGTCGCCGAGTAACGGCCCTGGGCAACGTACTGACGTTGCAGCTCGTTACGGACACCTTCGAGGGTGGCGCGCTGGAAGATTTCACCTTCGGACAGACCGGACTGCTTGAGGCCCTTCATCAGGTCTTCGGTGGAGATCGCCTTGTTGCCTTCGATCTCGATACTGGCGACCGACGGACGTTCGACGACCGTGATCACCAGAACGTTGCCTTCGCGGCCCAGCTGGATATCTTGAAAGAAACCGGTTTTGAACAACGCACGAGTGGATTCCACCAGGCGACGATCATCCGCCTGCTCGCCGACGTTCAACGGCAAGGCACCAAAGACGCTACCCGCGGAGACCCGCTGGAGGCCATTGACGCGAATATCAGAGATAGTGAAGGACTCGGCGTGAACTTCGGCGATCATCAATACGGTGAGAACCGCAGTTAGCAGCAGACGTTTCATGAAGTCCTTTCTTATTCCAACTGGCAATAAACAAACTGCCGCAAAATGCGGCAGATTCGCAATTCAGCGAAGCTTTACAGTCGACCCAGATCATTGACCAGAGCAAGCAACATCACTCCGACCACCAAACTGATACCGATCTGCACCCCCCAACCTTGCACCCGATCCGACAAGGGGCGACCACGCACCCACTCAATCAGATAAAACAACAAATGCCCCCCATCCAGTACAGGAATGGGCAGCAAATTCAGAACCCCCAGGCTAATACTCAGATAAGCAAGGAAATTCAGGAAATCAGCAACGCCCGACTGGGCAGAAGCGCCCGCCACTTTAGCAATGGTTATCGGCCCACTCAAGTTTTTTACCGAGAGCTCGCCAAACAGCATTTTCTTCAGTGAGTCCAGCGTCAGGATGCTCATGGTCCAGGTACGCCGGGCACCCTCGCCAATTGCGGCCAACGGGCCATAACTGACCTCGCGGATCATTTCCGGCGGCCAGTCCACTGCTTTCACGCCAGCACCCAGATAACCGCTCGGCGCCTTGCTTTCGCCACGCGCAGCCAAGGTCACCGGGACGTCGATTTGAGCACCGTCGCGCTCGACGCGCAGCAAGATTCTGGTATCAGGACGCGTACGAACGGTATCAACCACTTGCTGCCAGTCACCCAGCGCCTGGCCATCGAGCGACAACAGGCGGTCGCCGGTTTTCAGACCAGCGGCCTGCGCCGGACCTTTTGGATCGAGCTCGGCCAGCACCGGCGGCAACGCCGGGCGCCATGGGCGAATACCCAGCGAGCGAATCGGATCGGGTTCATCAGCCCCTTTGAGCCAGTGGTCCAGCGCCAGTTCGCGCGGCGTGTCAGCGGTAGAGCCCTGCTCGCGCACGAGCAATCGCAGGGAACCGCTTTCCCCAAGACGACGAACCAACTGCAAATTGACGGCCGCCCAGCCGGAAGTCGGCTCGCCATCGATGGCGACGATTTCCTGACCGGCACTCAAACCGGCCTTGGCCGCGATGCTGCCGGACTCGACGGCACCGATGACCGGACGGATCTGCTCACTGCCGAGCATCGCCAGCACCCAGAAAAACACCAGGGCCAGCAGGAAGTTGGCGATCGGTCCCGCCGCGACAATAGCGATGCGCTGGCGAACCGATTTGCGATTGAAGGACTGATGAAGCTGATCGGCTGGCACCTCGCCTTCACGCTCATCGAGCATTTTGACGTAGCCACCCAGCGGAATCGCGGCGACGACAAACTCGGTGCCCTGCTTGTCGTGCCAGCGCAGCAGGGGCATGCCGAAGCCTACGGAAAAACGCAAAACCTTGACGCCACAGCGACGCGCGACCCAGAAGTGGCCGAATTCGTGAAAGGTGACCAGTACACCCAAAGCGATCAGGGTGCCGGCAATCATATAGAGCGCGCTCATCTACTTTCTCCGCAATCCTGTTCAGTGCCGCGTGAAGCCATGGGTCTGCAACGGCTATCGGCCGTGACGATCAAGCCACTGTTCGGCCAGAATCCGCGCTTTCGCGTCCGCGGTAAACACCGCGTCCAGATCCTCAAGCGCAACCACTGGCTCGAGGTTCAGCACGTCCTCGATAATACTCGCGATTTCCAGATAACCAACGCGTCCGTCGAGAAACGCCGCGACTGCCACTTCGTTGGCCGCATTGAGCATGGCCGGCGCACTGTTGCCGGCCTCCGCCGCCTGTCGCGCCAGGCGCAGACAAGGGAAGCGCTGTTCGTCCGGCGCCTCGAAATCCAGGCGCGCAACGGCAAACAGATCCAGCGGCGCCACACCCGAGTCGATTCGCTCAGGCCAGGCCAGTGCGTTGGCAATCGGCGTGCGCATGTCAGGGTTGCCCAACTGCGCCAATACCGAGCCATCCACATAGTCGACCAGCGAGTGAATCACACTCTGCGGATGGATCACCACCTCGACCTGCGACGGCTTGGCATCGAACAGCCAGCAGGCCTCGATCAACTCCAGGCCCTTGTTCATCATGCTGGCCGAGTCCACTGAGATCTTGCGACCCATCGACCAGTTCGGGTGCGCACACGCCTGATCAGGCGAAACATGCGCCAGCTCGCTCATCGGCGTCTGCCGGAAAGGACCGCCCGAAGCCGTCAGCAGAATCCGCCGCACGCCGACCGCACCCAGTCCACGGGCAAAATCCTGCGGCATGCACTGGAAGATCGCGTTGTGTTCGCTGTCGATCGGCAGCAACACCGAACCGCTCTTGTGCACCGCCTGCATGAACAGCGCGCCAGACATCACCAGCGCCTCTTTGTTGGCCAGGAGAATTTTCTTCCCGGCCTGCACCGCCGCCAGCGTCGGGCGCAGGCCCGCGGCGCCGACAATGGCCGCCATCACAGCATCAACTTCAGGGGCGGAGGCGACCTGGCACAGGCCCTCTTCCCCCACCAGCACCCGAGTGGACAGCCCGGCAGCCCGCAAGTCGTCCTGCAAGCCACGCGCCGCAGCCACTTCAGGCACCACCGCAAACTGCGGCACATGCCGAACGCACAAGGCCAGCAACTCGCTCAGGCGCGTGAAACCGCTCAGGGCGAAAACCTGATAACGCTCGGGATGCCGAGCGATAACGTCGAGGGTGCTCAGGCCAATCGAACCGGTAGCCCCCAGGACAGTGATCTGTTGCGGGCGGCTCACGGTGCAGCCATCCACAGCAGTACGGCAAAAATCGGGATCGCAGCGGTCAGGCTGTCGATGCGATCAAGCACACCGCCATGACCGGGCAGCAGGTTGCTGCTGTCCTTGATGCCGGACTGGCGCTTGAACATACTTTCGGTGAGGTCGCCCACCACCGAAATGAACACGATCAACGCAGCGCCGATCAAGCCCTTGAGCAGTTCGGCCACGGTCCAGTCACGCACCAGGCCGACGATCGCAGTGATCACCAGACTCAGCGCCAGACCACCATAAACGCCTTCCCAGCTCTTACCCGGGCTGACTTGCGGCGCCAGCTTGCGCTTGCCGAAAGCACGGCCGGAGAAGTAAGCACCGATGTCGGCACCCCAGACCAGCACCATCACCGCCATGATCAGCCAGTTACCCAGCGGGTACTGTTTGATCTGCACCAGCCCTTGCCAGGCCGGCAACAGGATCAGCAAGCCGATCACCAGTTTGGTGGCCGCCGTAGACCAGTGCTCGCTCGAGCGCGGGTACGTCAGCACCAGGTACGTCGCTACCGCCCACCACAACACCGAAGCGCCCAACACCCAAGGGGCGAGGCCCGGCAGGACGTACATGACGAACAGCATCAGCGCGACGACAGCGGCATAGCCGACACGGAACGACTGTGCGGTAAAGCCAGCCAGGCGCGCCCATTCCCAGGCGCCCAGGCTTACGACCAGACCGATGAACAGCGCGAAACCGGAGCCTTCGAGCAGGAAAAACCCGCACAGGGCGATCGGCAGCAGGATCAGCGCAGTGATGATTCGTTGTTTAAGCATTAAACCCGGGCTCCAGCTTCAACCTGTTCGCTCGTTTTACCGAAGCGACGCTGGCGTGAAGCGAAATCGGCCAGCGCAGTGCGCATGGCTTCGTGTTTGAAGTCCGGCCAGAACAGGTCGGAGAAGTACAACTCGGCATACGCCAGTTGCCACAGCAGGAAGTTGCTGATGCGGTGCTCGCCACCGGTGCGGATGCACAGGTCCGGCAGCGGCAGATCACCGGTGGCCAGACAGGTTTGCAGCAGATCCGGGGTGATGTCCTCCGGACGCAGATGCCCGGCCTGGACTTCACGCGCCAGACGCTGCGCCGCCTGGGCAATATCCCACTGACCGCCGTAGTTGGCGGCGATCTGCAAGATGAAGCGGTTGGCACCAGCGGTCATGGCCTCGGCCTCGCGCATCGCCGCCTGAAGCTCAGGATGAAAGCGCGAGCGATCGCCGATGATGCGCAGGCTGATGTTGTTGTCATTGAGACGCTTGGCCTCACGACGCAGCGCCTTGAAGAACAAATCCATCAAGGCACTGACTTCATCGGCCGGGCGCTGCCAGTTTTCACTGGAAAAGGCGAACAGGGTGAGCACTTCGACCTTGGCCTCGGCGCACACCTCGATCACTGCCCGCACAGCATCCACGCCGGCCTTATGCCCGGCGACACCCGGCATAAAGCGTTTTTTCGCCCAGCGATTATTGCCATCCATGATGATCGCGACATGGCGCGGCACCGCGGACGGCGCAGACTGCTTGGTCTTGTCCATTAAAAGCTCGACCCTTATACGGCCATCAGGTCTTTTTCTTTCTCGTCCGTGGCCTTGGTGATCTGGGCCTCGGATTCCTTGGTCAGCTTATCGATATCAGCGATGGCACGACGCTCTTCGTCTTCACTGATTTCCTTGTCCTTGACCAGCTTTTTAAGCTCACCCAATGCGTCACGACGAATATTGCGCACGGCAACACGCGCGTCTTCCGCTGCGCTACGGGCCTGCTTGGTGAAGCCCTTGCGCGTTTCCTCGGTGAGGGCAGGCATCGGGATCAAAAGCAACTCACCCAGGTTGGTCGGATTGAGGTTCAGACCGGCGCTCTGGATCGCCTTGTCGACGGCAGCAAGCATGTTGCGCTCGAAGGCCACGACTTGCAGGGTACGCGAATCTTTCACGGTGACGTTGGCGACGCTGCTCAGCGGGGTATCAGTACCGTAGTAAGGCACCATGACGCTGCCGAGAATGCTCGGGTGAGCCTTGCCGGTACGAATCTGGCCGAACGCGTGGTTCAGAGATTCCAAGGATTTCTGCATACGCGCTTGGGCGTCTTTCTTGATTTCGTTGATCATTGTTGGCCTTCCTCGATCAAAGTCCCTTCAGCGCCGCCGTGCACAATGTTCAGCAGGGCGCCGGGCTTGTTCATGTTGAATACGCGCAGCGGCATCTTGTGATCGCGGCACAGGCAGATAGCAGTCAGATCCATCACGCCCAGCTTGCGATCCAGCACTTCATCATAAGTCAGATGATCGAACTTCTCGGCATGCGGGTCTTTGAACGGGTCTGCGGTGTAAACGCCATCAACCTTGGTCGCTTTCAGCACGACGTCGGCATCGATTTCGATGGCACGCAGGCAGGCTGCCGAATCCGTGGTAAAGAACGGATTACCGGTACCGGCGGCGAAGATCACCACGTCCTTGGAGTTCAGGTGGCGCATGGCTTTGCGGCGATCATAGTGATCGGTCACGCCAACCATGGAAATGGCCGACATCACGATGGCCGAGATATTGGCACGTTCCAGCGCATCGCGCATGGCCAGGGCGTTCATCACAGTGGCCAGCATGCCCATGTGGTCGCCTGTCACCCGATCCATGCCAGCCTTGCTCAAGGCCTCACCACGGAACAGGTTGCCACCGCCGATCACCAGACCGACCTGTACGCCGATGCCGACCAGTTGGCCGACTTCCAGCGCCATCCGATCCAGCACTTTTGGATCGATCCCGAACTCTTCCGAGCCCATCAGGGCCTCGCCGCTAAGCTTGAGTAGAATGCGTTTATAGCGAGCCTGATAACCACTGCCCTGCTGAGCCATTGCGAATCTCTCCTGCGGCGTATTTAAAAAATTCTGTGCAAGCTGTTTTACAGCTGCCGTTCACTCTAGCTTGGCGCTGCTTCAGCGCCATCGGAACCTGGCTTTGTAAGTCAGTTCCCAGTGGAAACCAATTAAAAAATGGTAACCCCATCTGAAAAGAGGCTGCGCGCGTGAGCGGGCAGCCTCTTTCGGGCGACAGTTGAAAAACCGTCTTATTGCTTGGCG
This sequence comes from Pseudomonas sp. S3(2024), assembly GCF_036861315.1. Lineage (NCBI taxonomy): Bacteria > Pseudomonadati > Pseudomonadota > Gammaproteobacteria > Pseudomonadales > Pseudomonadaceae > Pseudomonas > Pseudomonas sp. S3(2024). The sequence continues at coordinate 557,657 of NZ_JAZAQQ010000001.1, forward strand.
GCAGCCAGCTGGGCAGCAACTTCTTCAGCGAAGTTGTCGACCGGCTTCTCGATGCCTTCGCCTACTTTGAAGTAGGTGAAGGAAACGATTTCTGCGCCGCCTTTCTTGGCCAGCTCGCCAACCTTGATTTCAGGGTTCTTGACGAACGCCTGCTCAACCAGGCTTGCTTCTGCCAGGAACTTGCTGATACGGCCTTTGACCATGTTCTCAACAATGTTTTCTGGCTTGCCTTTGATCTTCTCTTCGTTCAGCTGCAGGAACACAGCTTTTTCACGCTCGATCGCTTCAGCCGAAACTTGCGAAGGCAGCAGGAACTCAGGGTTGCTGGCAGCTACGTGCATCGCGATGTCTTTGGCCAGCTCGACGTCACCGCCTTTCAGAGCCACAACGACACCGATCTTGTTGCCGTGCAGGTAAGAACCGACAACGTCACCTTCGATACGGGCCAGACGACGGATGTTGACGTTCTCGCCTACTTTGGCAACCAGTGCTTCGCGAGCAGCTTCTTGCGAAGCGATCAGCGGAGCAGCGTCGGTCAGCTTGTCAGCGAAAGCTTTTTCAACGCTGGCAGCGACGAAGTTTTTGAAGTCGTCTTGCAGAGCCAGGAAGTCGGTCTGCGAGTTCACTTCCAGGATAACGGCAGCTTTACCGTCGTCCTTGATTGCGATTGCGCCTTCAGCGGCAACGTTGCCAGCCTTTTTCGCAGCCTTGATCGCGCCCGAAGCACGCATGTCATCAATGGCTTTTTCGATGTCGCCGTCAGCCTTTTCCAGGGCTTTCTTGCAGTCCATCATGCCTTCGCCGGTACGCTCGCGCAGTTCTTTAACCAACGCTGCAGTAATTGCTGCCATTTTCAAATTCCTCTTGGATAGGTTTTCAACCATTCCACCCGATCGAACGGGCGTTCAATTCTTCCCGAAACACCTTGTAGCTGCTGCACGTTACAAATGCAGGAGGTGCGCTGCCACAAGTGGGCGCCAACAAACGGTTTTCGAGGTGGCAAAAAGGGGGCCAAGCCCCCTTTTTGCTTACTGAGTCAACGCCAGGGCGTCGATTACTCAGCTGCAGCCTGAGTTTCTTCAGCTGCGAATTCAACAGTGCCGCCAGCAACATTGTTGCGACCACGGATCACTGCGTCAGCCATCGAACCCATGTACAGCTGGATAGCGCGGATTGCGTCATCGTTGCCTGGGATGATGTAGTCAACGCCTTCCGGGCTGCTGTTGGTATCGACAACGCCGATGACCGGGATGCCCAGCTTGTTGGCTTCGGTGATCGCGATGCGCTCGTGGTCAACGTCGATCACGAACAGTGCGTCTGGCAGACCGCCCATGTCCTTGATGCCGCCCAGCGAACGATCCAGCTTTTCCAGGTCACGGGAGCGCATCAGCGCTTCTTTCTTGGTCAGCTTGGCGAAAGTACCGTCTTCGGCTTGAACTTCAAGGTCACGCAGACGCTTGATGGAAGCACGAATGGTTTTGAAGTTGGTCAGCATGCCGCCCAACCAGCGGTGATCGACGTACGGCGAACCGCAACGTGCTGCTTCTTCAGCAACGATCTTGCCAGCGGAACGCTTGGTGCCGACGAACAGAATCTTGTTTTTGCCCTGGGCCAGACGTTCTACGAAAGTCAGAGCTTCGTTGAACATTGGCAGGGTTTTTTCAAGGTTGATGATGTGAATCTTGTTACGCGCGCCGAAAATGTACTTACCCATTTTCGGATTCCAGTAACGGGTTTGGTGACCGAAGTGCACACCGGCCTTCAGCATATCGCGCATGTTGACTTGGGACATGATAGTTCCTTAATAAGTCGGGTTTGGCCTCCACGTATCCCAATGACCAACCAGTGGCATAAAGCCAAAAGCACCCAGGTCATCGTGTCGACACGTGTGTGGATTTAAGCTTTTCGGGGTATCCCCGGAAAGCGGCGCATTTTATACCACAGGGTGCACAGAAACGGAACCCGGAATCTGCAATCGCACCAGGGACATGGGCTCAGCCCCCTTGGAATCGCCTTCAAGCGCACCATTGTATAGACAGACGCAATGCACGCAGGCGCGGATTTGCTCCTTTCGTCTGGTAGAATCGCGTTTTTCAGGGTCGCAAATCCCACACCTGCCACCCTATCCGTATCAGCAAGCGCCGCCGAGCGCAGAGAGAGCCTGTATGACCGTCAACCTCAAAACCCCCGAGGACATCGCTGGCATGCGTGTCGCCGGCAAACTGGCCGCCGATGTGCTGGAAATGATTGCCGAACACGTCAAACCGGGCGTGACCACCGATCAACTGAACCAGATCTGCCACGACTACATCGTCAACGTGCAGCAGGCCATCCCTGCCCCGCTCAACTACAAGGGCTACCCGAAGTCGATCTGCACCTCGATCAATCACGTCGTCTGCCACGGTATCCCGAATGACAAGCCGCTGAAGAATGGCGACACGCTGAACATCGACGTCACCGTGATCAAGGACGGCTACCACGGCGACACCAGCCGCATGTTCCACGTTGGCGAAGTGCCGGTCTGGGCCGAACGCCTGTCGCAGGTCACTCAGGAATGCATGTACAAGGCGATCGAAATCGTCAAACCTGGCTGCCGCCTCGGCGACATCGGTGAAATCATCCAGAAGCACGCGGAAAAGAACGGTTTCTCGGTGGTTCGCGAGTTCTGCGGCCACGGCATCGGCAAGGTGTTCCACGAAGAGCCGCAGATCCTGCATTACGGTCGCGCCGGCACCGGCATGGAACTGAAGGCCGGCATGACCTTCACCATCGAACCGATGATCAACCAGGGCAAGGCCGACACCAAGGTACTGGGCGACGGCTGGACCGCGATCACCAAGGACCGCAAGCTCTCGGCGCAGTGGGAACACACCCTGCTGGTGACCGACACCGGCTACGAGATCTTCACCCTGCGCGCCGACGACACCATCCCGCGCGTCTCGGCCTGATCCCAAGAACGCTCCCAGCTCTATAGAAGGAAAGCCAATCGATGCCGCAGGTGGATCCCGAACTCTTCGACCGCGGCCAGTTCCAGGCTGAACTGGCCCTGAAAGCGAGTCCCATCGCGGCGTTCAAGAAGGCGATCCGCCAGGCGCGCGAGGTCCTCGACACGCGTTTTCGCGGCGGCCGCGACATCCGCCGGCTGATCGAAGACCGTGCGTGGTTCGTCGACAACATCCTGCAAAAAGCCTGGGAGCAGTTCAACTGGAGCGAAGACGCCGATATCGCGCTGGTCGCGGTCGGCGGCTACGGCCGGGGTGAGTTGCACCCCTATTCCGACATCGACCTGCTGATCCTGCTGGACAGCGCCGATCACGAAGTCTTCCGCGATTCCATCGAGCGTTTTCTGACGCTGCTGTGGGACATCGGCCTGGAAGTCGGTCAGAGCGTACGCTCGGTCGACGAATGCGCCGAAGAGGCCCGCGCCGACCTGACGGTGGTCACCAACCTGATGGAAAGCCGCACCATCTGCGGCCCCGAACGCCTGCGCCAGCGCATGCTCGATGTCACCAGCACCGCGCATATGTGGCCGGCCAAGGAGTTTTTCCTGGCCAAACGCGCCGAGCAAAAGGCCCGTCACCACAAGTACAACGACACCGAATACAACCTGGAACCCAACGTCAAAGGCTCGCCCGGTGGCCTGCGGGATATCCAGACGATTCTGTGGGTGGCCCGGCGTCAGTACGGCACCCTGAACCTGCGCGCCCTCGCCGGTGAAGGTTTCCTGGTCGAGAGCGAAAACGCCCTGTTGGCGTCGTCCCAGGAATTCCTCTGGAAAGTGCGCTACGCCCTGCACATGCTCGCCGGGCGCTCGGAAGACCGTCTGCTGTTCGATCATCAACGGACCATCGCCGGCCTGCTCGGTTTTGAAGGCGACGACGCCAAACAGGCCGTCGAAAACTTCATGCAGCAGTACTTCCGCGTGGTCATGAGCATCGCCCAGCTCAGCGACCTGATCATCCAGCACTTCGAGGAAGTCATCCTCGCCCCGGAAGACGAAGCACCGCCGCAGCCGATCAACTCGCGCTTCCAGCTGCACGACGGCTACATCGAAGCACGCAACGACAACGTGTTCCGCCGCACGCCGTTCGCCATGCTCGAGATCTTCGTGCTGATGGCCCAGCAGCCGGAAATCAAAGGCGTGCGCGCCGACACCATTCGTCTGCTGCGCGAGAACCGGCACCTGATCGACGACAACTTCCGCAACGATATCCGCAACACCAGCCTGTTCATCGAGCTGTTCAAGTGCAAGATCGGCGTGCACCGCAACCTGCGCCGGATGAACCGCTACGGCATCCTCGGGCGCTATCTGCCGGAGTTCGGCTTCATCGTTGGGCAGATGCAGCACGACCTGTTCCACATCTATACGGTCGATGCGCATACCCTGAACCTGATCAAGCACCTGCGTAAGTTGCAGTACACCCAGGTGTCGGAAAAATTCCCGTTGGCCGCCAAGCTAATGGCCAAACTGCCCAAGCCCGAACTGATCTACATGGCCGGCCTGTATCACGATATCGGCAAGGGCCGGCATGGCGACCACTCCGACATCGGCGCGGTCGATGCCGAAGCGTTCTGCCAGCGCCATCAGTTGCCGCTGTGGGACAGCCGCCTGATCGTCTGGCTGGTGCAGAACCACCTGGTGATGTCGACCACCGCACAGCGCAAGGATCTGTCCGATCCGCAGGTGATCCACGATTTCGCGCAGATCGTCAGCGACGAAACCCGTCTGGACTACTTGTATGTACTGACCGTGGCCGACATCAACGCCACCAACCCGACCCTATGGAATTCGTGGCGCGCCAGCCTGCTGCGCCAGCTCTACACCGAGACCAAACGCGCTCTGCGCCGTGGACTGGAAAATCCGGTGGATCGCGAAGAGCAGATCCGCCAGACCCAGAGTGCGGCACTGGACATCCTGGTGCGCGGCGGCACCGACCCGGACGACGTCGAGCAGTTGTGGGCGCAGTTGGGCGATGACTATTTCCTGCGTCACACAGCCGGCGACGTGGCCTGGCACAGTGACGCGATCCTGCAGCAGCCGGCCGATGGCGGTCCGCTGGTGCTGATCAAGGAAACCACCCAGCGCGAGTTCGAGGGCGGCACGCAGATCTTCATTTATGCCCCGGACCAGCACGACTTCTTCGCCGTGACCGTGGCCGCGATGGACCAGCTCAACCTGAACATTCACGATGCCCGGGTCATCACCTCGAGCAGCCAGTTCACCCTCGACACCTACATCGTGCTCGACACCGACGGCGACTCGATAGGCGACAACCCGGCGCGGGTCAAACAGATTCGCGACGGCCTGACCGAAGCGCTGCGCAATCCTGACGATTACCCGACGATCATCCAGCGCCGGGTGCCGCGCCAGCTCAAGCACTTCGCCTTCGCGCCGCAGGTGACGATCCATAACGACGCGCAACGTCCGGTGACGGTGCTGGAGTTGACGGCGCCTGACCGCCCGGGCCTGCTGGCACGGATCGGCGGGATCTTCCTCGAATTCGACCTGTCGCTGCAGAACGCCAAGATTGCGACCCTGGGCGAACGCGTGGAAGACGTGTTCTTCATCACCGACGCCCACAACCAGCCGCTCTCCGACCCGCTGCTGTGCAGCCGTTTGCAGGACGCAATCGTCGAGCAACTGAGCGTCAATCAGGAACCGGATATCAAGCTTTCGCGCATCAGTATTTGATCCAGCAATTCCCCCCTGTGGGAGCGGGCTTGCTCGCGAAAGCGGTGTGTCAGGCAACACATCATTCACTGACACACCGCTTTCGCGAGCAAGCCCGCTCCCACATTGAACGAGGCCCCCATGAACAACGCTCTGAACCAGCTCCAGCCCTACCCGTTCGAAAAACTCCGCGCGCTGCTTGGCACGGTCACGCCGAACCCGGACAAACGCCCGATCGCCCTGTCGATCGGCGAGCCGAAACATCGCTCGCCAGGCTTTGTCGCCGAAGCGCTGGCGAACAATCTGGATCAGATGGCGGTGTATCCGACCACCCTCGGCATCCCGGCCCTGCGCGAAGCCATCGCCGGCTGGTGCGAACGTCGTTTTGGCGTACCGAGCGGCTGGATCGATCCGGCGCGCAATGTGCTGCCGGTCAACGGTACCCGCGAAGCGCTGTTCGCTTTCACCCAGACCGTGGTCAACCGTGGCGACGATGCACTGGTGGTCAGCCCGAACCCGTTCTATCAGATCTACGAAGGCGCAGCGTTCCTCGCCGGGGCCAAGCCGCACTACCTGCCTTGCCTGGACGAAAACGGCTTCAACCCGGATTTCGACGCCGTGTCACCGGACATCTGGAAACGCTGCCAGATCCTGTTCCTGTGCTCGCCAGGCAACCCGACCGGCGCTTTGATCCCGGTTGATGTACTGAAAAAACTCATCGCCCTGGCCGACGAATACGACTTTGTGATCGCCGCCGACGAGTGCTACAGCGAACTGTACTTTGACGAACAGACCCCGCCGCCGGGCCTGCTCAGCGCCTGCGTCGAACTGGGCCGCAAGGACTTCAAGCGTTGCGTGGTGTTCCACAGCCTGTCCAAGCGCTCCAATCTGCCGGGCCTGCGCTCCGGGTTCGTCGCCGGTGACGCGGATATCCTCAAGGGTTTCCTGCTGTACCGCACCTACCACGGTTGCGCGATGCCGGTGCAAACCCAACTGGCCAGCGTTGCGGCGTGGAATGACGAAGTGCATGTACGCGCCAACCGTGCGCTGTACCGCGAGAAGTTCGACGCAGTGCTGGCAATTCTCAGCCCGGTGATGGACGTACAGCGTCCGGACGGCAGCTTCTACCTCTGGCCGAACGTGGCCGGTGACGATGCCGCATTCTGCCGCGACCTGTTCGAGCAGGAACATGTGACTGTCGTGCCAGGCTCGTATCTGTCGCGCGAGGTCGACGGCGTGAATCCGGGCGCCGGGCGCGTGCGCATGGCACTGGTTGCGCCTTTGGCTGAATGTGTTGAAGCTGCAGAACGGATCCGCGACTTCATCACCCGCCAACACTGAGTTTTTAATATCCGTGCCAGTCATCTGGCACGGACATACCCCTCAAGTTACATTTAAAACCACTTTACGACTACTCCAGACACTGCCCGAAGCTTAATCTCGCGCAGTGGTTTTTTGCATGCGCGAAACAACCAAAAAGACAAATCAAGGAGCAAGACAAAGCATGGACAACTTTCAATATTGCACGCTGCAAAAACCGGCTAAAGAACTCAAATCCAGCGCCCTTAACAACAGCCGAAAAAAACGCTCGTTGGTACACTACGACAAACTTTGGCCAAGCCGACACACTCTTAAAATAGCTTTCATGGATAACCCAACTCCGGAACACAAAGATAAAATCATTGCCGCCGCCGAAAAATGGCTTCCTTATATCAGTTTGAAGTTTGAGTTCGTTGAAGGCGTAGAGGGTGAGATCCGAATCGCCACCGAGGGTGTGGTGAACAGTTCATTTCTGGGTACCGATGCACTGGATATGTTTCCTGACACGCCAACCATGAACCTTGGCATCGACCCCGAACACGAAGACTTCGAGACGGTCGTCATTCACGAGTTTGGCCACGCACTCGGCGCGATGCACGAACACCAGCACCCCAAGGCGCAAATCCCCTGGAATAAAGAAAATGTTTACAACTACTACCAGAACAGACCGATGAATCCACTGTCGCGAGGCGAAGTTGACGACAATATATTTACGCCTTTTGACGATGCCGACGCGCTTTACTTGCCATACGATCGAAAATCCATCATGCACCATCCGATTCCCAACAATTTGACGCTTGGCAATTGGGCGAATCCGATCAATCGCGAAATCAGTGATAAAGACAAACAGCTCATGCGGTTGATTTACCCACGTTGAATCACATCTTTACCGTGCCAGTTCTGTTGGCACGGTAATCCGTCATAAAATCGTACACATATCCAATTTACCTGCTCAGGCGCAGCAACTAGCATCCTTCATTCAAAGCGACTTTCCGGGAACAAAAAGCAGCCCGAGAAGTTACATATGACGAACGAAAACATGGATGTTCAGTTATGCACTCAACCCGGCTTCAGCCAAACAAAAAAACCGAAACCACACGCACCTCCCGCAACATCAAATGCACTTCGGAGGTTCAGTAAAATGTGGGCTAAAAACAATCCGGCAAAATTCTGGACTCCCGGCAGCACTCTCCGCATCGCCTTCCTCAACGGTACGCAGGAATTCAAGGACGCGACCATTGCCGCTGCCAGCAACTGGTTGCCGCACATCAACTTGAAATTCGATTTCGTTGAAGGTGAAGTGGGCGACATCCGCATACTCAGTCAGGAAGGAACGTTTTCCTCCCGGATAGGGACGGATGCTCTGCTACATCCCGATGAGCCGACCATGACACTCTGGCCGCATCCGAGTCTGCCACGTTACTTCGCAGCCAATGTCATGCATGAGTTCGGGCACATGCTGGGCGCGGAGCATGAACAGACCAATCCCACGGCAGACATTCCCTGGGACAAACCAGCCATCTACGCACAATTTGGAATCACCGCCGACCCGGAAGAAGACGACTACCAGGCCAGTGTGACGCGCAAACGCCTGCACGACTGGTACTTTGACCGCGGCAATCCCGACGAAAGCATTTATTCGGAATACGATCCAAAGTCGATCATGCACTATCGCATCAGCCAGTCCTGGACCATCGGAGACTTCCAGCTCTTCATTAATCTGGATCTCAGCGAAAAGGACAAAATCTTCATGGCGAACGCTTATCCCTGCCCCGCGAGTGAGTGAGCGCATCAGGTCCGTGTCAGGCTATTTGACCTGACCCAGATTCGCCTCACTCAAATCCAGCTCACCCAATACCTCACGCAACACGTCATCACCGATCTGGTGCTGACGACTGAGGCTATACAACTCCAGGCGCTGCGCCCGCAACGCCTTCAAGCGCAAGCGGCGTTCCAGCAGATCCATCTGGAACGCCAGCGCCTGGGCTTCGGCCGAATCATTGAACACGTCGAGCTGATGACGATACTCGGACATGATCCGCGCCTTGAGTTCCGCCGAGAGCGCGGCCTGCGCCGCATCCTGCGGGCCGACCTCTTCGGTTTCCAGCGCATGGATGGCCGCCTCGGCGGTCTTGCGCCAGGCATCGCGCACTTCCTGGCGGCGCTTGTCGTCCGGGCTTTTCTCGATGCCACGCAGCAGCAACGGCAGGGCGATGCAGGCGCAAATCAGCGACAACAGAATCACCCCGGCGGCGATGAAAATCAGCAGATCACGCTCGGGGAACGCCTCGGCCCCCATCAACATCGGTACCGACATCACACCGGCCAGCGTCACCGCCCCGCGCACTCCGCCGACAGTCAGCAGCCAGCAAGATCGAGCGGTCGGCACTTGCGTCAGGTCGCCCTTGCCGCGCAGCCGTCGCAGCAGCACCGACAAACGCCAGATGCTCTGCACCCAGATAAAGCGCAACAGCACCAGCGCGAGGAAAATCGCCACCACGTCGAGGCCACGGTACATCAGCGTCGGCCACAACGTCGGTTCGTGGCTGACCACGGCCTTGATGATGTCCGGCAGTTGCAGACCCAGCAGCAGAAAGATCAGGCCGTTGAAGGCAAACTCAAGCAGCGACCAGACGCTGCGATTGAGTAGCCGGGTGCTGGTCTGCCGCGGCAGCAGATCGAGCCAGCTCTGCATCATCCCCGCCGCGACAGCCGAAAGAATCCCCGATGCACCCAGTCGCTCGGCCAATACATAGGCGGCGAACGGCAGCAGCAACATGAACACCACGTGGGTGGCCGGATCGTCCCAGCCACGGGCGATCATCCACGCGCGCAAGCGCCCGACCAGCCAGCTCAGCGCGACGCCGACGGCCAAGCCCCCGACCGCCACCAGTACGAACGTCAGGCTGGCATTGGCCAGCGAGAACACCCCGGTCACCGCCGCCACCAAGGCAAACTTGAACGTCACCAGACCCGAGGCATCGTTCATCAACGCCTCGCCTTGCAGGATGTGCATCAGCGGTGTCGGCAAGCGGTTCTGCGAGATCGCCGAGACCGCCACGGCGTCAGTCGGCGAGAGCACGGCCGCCAGCGCGAAGGCCACCGGCAGCGGAATGCTCGGCAACAGCCAGTGAATGAAGTACCCGGCGCCGACCACGGTGAACAGCACCAGGCCAACCGCCAGCGTCAGGATCGGCCCGCGCAGATGCCAGAACTCGCGTTTGGGCATGCGCCAACCGTCGGAAAACAGCAGCGGGGGCAGGAACAGAAACAGGAACAATTCGGGGTCCAGCGCGACGTGCAGGCCCAGTGTCGGCCAGGCCAGCAAGGCACCGGCGGCGATTTGCACGAGGGGCAGCGGCAGCGGGATGACCCGTCCGACCAGCCGCGAAACGCTGACCAGCATCAGCAGGATCAGGACGGTATAAGCGGTTTGCATAAAGCGGAAATCTCAGACAATCGACAGCGTTGAACTGCCATATTAGCCGCTTAGGATGCGTCTGGCGTTTGCACCTATGTCGCAGCCCTGTCGCAGATCCCCTGTGGGAGCGGGCTTGCTCGCGAAGGCGGTGGGTCATTGAGTAATGATTTCGACAGAAACGGCCCTTTCGCGAGCAAGCCCGCTCCCACAGGGTAATCTGCAAGCATATAAACCTCAGGCGCCGCGAAACCGTTTGGTCATGGCATAATCCGACACCATTTTTTTCCAGCACCTGTAAAGGGGGCGATTCCTTGACCGTTTCAAGTAAAACGTTGCACCTTTTCGGCATCAAAGCCTGCGACACCATGAAGAAGGCGCGCACCTGGCTCGATGAACACGCTGTCAGCTACGACTTCCACGATTACAAAACCGCCGGTATCGACCGTGAGCACCTGACCCAATGGTGTGACGAGCACGGCTGGCAAACGGTGTTGAACCGTGCAGGCACGACCTTTCGCAAACTCGACGACGAACGTAAAGCCGATCTCGACCAGTCGAAAGCCATCGAACTGATGCTCGCTCAACCCTCGATGATCAAGCGCCCGGTGCTCGATCTCGGTGACCGAACCCTGATTGGCTTCAAGCCAGACATCTACGCGGCCGCACTCAAGTAAGCAGCCCGTCACTTATTGCTAGAGGTATTCACATGTCCAACTCTCTGTTCAGCATCGCCTTTGGTGTCGGCACGCAAAACCGTCAAGGCGCCTGGCTGGAAGTGTTCTACGCCCAGCCGCTGCTCAACCCGTCGGCCGAACTGGTCGCCGCTGTTGCGCCGATCCTCGGCTACACCGAAGGCAACCAGGCCATCACCTTCACCACCGCGCAGGCGGCACAACTGGCTGAAGCGGTCAAAGGCATCGACGCCGTTCAAGGCAAGCTGCTGACCCGTCTGGCCGAGAGCCACAAGCCACTGGTCGCCACCCTGCTGGCCGAAGACGCACAACTGACCTCGACGCCTGAGGCGTACCTCAAGCTGCACCTGCTGTCGCATCGTCTGGTCAAGCCGCACGGCGTAAGCCTGGCCGGGATCTTCCCGCTGCTGCCGAACGTGGCCTGGACCAGCCAGGGTGCAATCGACCTGAGCGAACTGGCCGAAATGCAACTGGAAGCGCGTCTGCGCGGCGAGCTGCTGGAAGTGTTCTCGGTGGACAAGTTCCCGAAAATGACCGACTACGTGGTTCCGGCCGGTGTGCGTATCGCTGACGCGGCACGTCTGCGTCTGGGTGCCTACGTGGGCGAAGGCACCACCGTGATGCACGAAGGCTTCATCAACTTCAACGCCGGCACCGAAGGCCCGGGCATGATCGAAGGCCGCGTTTCCGCTGGCGTATTCGTCGGCAAGGGTTCGGACCTGGGCGGCGGCTGCTCGACCATGGGCACCCTGTCGGGCGGCGGCAACATCGTGATCAAGGTCGGCGAAGGCTGCCTGATCGGCGCCAACGCCGGTATCGGTATCCCGTTGGGCGACCGCAACACCGTCGAGTCGGGCCTGTACGTGACCGCCGGCACCAAGGTCGCGCTGCTGGACGAGCACAACAACCTGGTCAAGGTTGTGAAGGCGCGCGAGCTGGCCGGTCAGACTGACCTGCTGTTCCGTCGCAATTCGGAAACCGGTGCCGTGGAGTGCAAGACCCACAAATCGGCGATCGAGCTGAACGAAGCGCTACACGCTCACAACTAAGCAGCCACACGATCCCCCCTGTGGGAGCGGGCTTGCTCGCGAAGGCGTAGTGTCATTCAGCAACTTATTGACTGACAGGACGCATTCGCGAGCAAGCCCGCTCCCACAAGGTTCGGCGTACATCCCGCCCCTCTTCACCAGGGCTGAAAACTGTGATGATTCCCTCCCCCTGGCGCGCCGACTTTCCGGCCATCGCCGCCCTGCAACGGCAAGACCAGACCTATCTGGACAACGCCGCCACCACGCAAAAACCCCAGGCCCTGCTCGACGCACTGACGCATTACTACGCCAACGGCGCGGCCAATGTGCATCGTGCGCAGCATCTGCCCGGCGCCCACGCGACGCAGGCGTTCGAAGACAGTCGGCTCAAGGTTGCCCAGTGGCTGAATGCCGGTGACAGCGGGCAGATCATCTTCACCCACGGCGCCACCAGTGCGCTGAATCTCCTGGCCTATGGCCTGGAACATCTTTTCCACCCGGGCGATGAAATTGTCATCAGCGCCCTGGAGCATCACGCCAACCTGCTGCCGTGGCAGCAACTGGCACAGCGTCGCGAGCTGAAACTGGTGATCCTGCCGCTGGACGCCGACGGCGTGATCGACCTCGGCGCCGCTGTGCGTCTGATCACCCCGCGCACTCGCTTGCTGGCGGTCAGTCAGCTGTCCAACGTGCTCGGTGCCTGGCAACCGCTACCAGCGCTGCTGGCGATGGCCAAGGCGCACAAGGCGCTGACCGTGGTCGATGGCGCCCAGGGTGTGGTGCATGGTCGCCACGACGTGCAGGCGCTGGGTTGCGACTTCTATGTGTTTTCCAGCCACAAGCTGTACGGCCCCGATGGCCTCGGCGTGCTGTTCGGGCGCAACAAGGCGCTTGAGCAACTGCAGCCATGGCAGTTCGGCGGCGAAATGGTGCTGGAAGCCAATTATCACGATGCACGCTTCCGCCCTGCCCCGCTGGGTTTCGAGGCGGGCACGCCGCCGATTGCCAGCGTGATCGGCCTCGGCGCAACCCTCGACTATTTAGCCGGGCTGGATCAGGACGCGGTGTCGGCCCACGAAGCTGCGCTGCACGCCTATCTGCTGCAAGGCCTCGCCGCGCGCAACGGCATTCGTCTGCTGGGCAAGCCGCAATTGGCGCTGGCGAGTTTCGTCGTCGAGGGTGTGCACAACGCCGATCTGGCACACTTGCTGACCGAGCAAGGTATCGCCGTGCGCGCCGGGCATCATTGCGCCATGCCGTTGCTGAAAAGCTTCGAACTGGCCGGGGCTATTCGCGTGTCACTGGCGCTGTACAACGACTCCGAGGATCTGGAGCGTTTCTTCGAAGCGCTGGATCAGGCCCTGGAGTTGCTGCGATGAGCCTGCCGCTCGCCGCCGCCGAAGCGCTGCAGACCTTTCAGAATGCCGCCGGTTGGGAACAACGCGCGCGGTTGCTGATGCAGTTTGGCGATCGTCTGCCGCCGCTGAACGACGCGGACAAATGCGAAGCCAACCGGGTGCATGGCTGTGAGAGTCAAATGTGGCTGGTGGGTGAGTTGCAGGACGGTCACTGGCAGTTCAGCGCTGCCAGCGATGCGCGGATGATTCGTGGTTTGGTGGCGTTGCTGCTGTTGCGGGTCAACGGCTTGAGCGCTGCCGAGTTGCGGCAGGTGGATTTGCCCGAGTGGTTCAATCAGCTGGGACTTTCGCGGCAGTTGTCGCCGTCGCGCAGTAATGGCTTGAATGCCGTGCTCCAGCGGATGAATAAGTTGGCTAAATAAAGCGCCTGCTTCGCAGCCATCGCGAGCAGGCTCACTCCTACAATTGGAATGCGTCCCCCTGTAGGAGTGAGCCTGCTCGCGATGAGGCCATCAGCCCCAGAATCAAACCTGAGGCTTCACCCGATCCGCTGGCCGCCGCACACCCGCCACAATCTTGTCCACCGCCTTGGTCGCCGCGACCATGCCGAACGTCGCCGTGACCATCATCACCGCGCCAAACCCGCCGGCGCAGTCGAGCTTCACCCCGTCGCCGACAAAACTCTTCTGCAAACAGATGCTGCCGTCCGGCTTCGGATAGCGCAGTTGTTCGGTGGAGAACACACACGGCACGCTGTAATGGCGAGTCACTGTGCGCGAGAAGCCATAGTCGCGACGCAACGTCGAACGCACTTTCGAGGCCAGCGGGTCGTTGAACGTGCGGTTGAGGTCGCAGACCTGAATCAGCGTCGGATCGATCTGCCCACCGGCACCGCCAGTGGTAATGATCTGAATCTTGCGACGTTTGCACCAGGCGATCAGCGCAGCCTTGGCGTTGACCGCGTCGATGCAGTCGATCACGCAGTCGATGTTCGGCGTGATGTACTCGGCCATGGTGTCGCGCGTCACGAAGTCCGCCACCGCATGCACGGTGCAATCCGGATTGATCCCGCGCAGGCGCTCGGCCATCACTTCGACCTTGGGTTTGCCGACGGTGCTGTCCAGCGCGTGCAACTGGCGGTTGGCGTTGCTGACGCAGACGTCATCGAGGTCGAACAGCGAAATCTCGCCGACGCCGCAACGGGCCATGGCCTCCGCCGCCCAGGAACCGACGCCACCGACGCCGACAATCGCCACATGGGCCGCACGCAGGCGCTCGAGGCCCTCGATGCCATACAAACGGGCGATGCCTGCAAACCGCGGATCTTCTGTACTCATGACCATTACCCCAAAAACCGGCGGGCATTATAGGGCCGTCGGCGGCCAAGAGCATCTTTGACGCTATGAACGGTGAACGCAGCCGTTTTGCGCAAGCCTTGTGGCGAGGGAGCTTGCTCCCGCCGGGTCGCGAAGCGGCCCTTTGAAAGCGGCCTGCTTCGCAGTCCAGCGGGAGCAAGCTCCCTCGCCACTGGGAATTGCTATAACTAAACAACAAAGTTTTCTCTTACAAGCTGTTACTAAAGAACTTAAATCAGGTTGGACTGCCCAATGTCGGGCATTTTCCTGCCCGGTGTACGAGCAGTGAACTGCCGGTGTAGGATTCGCGCCCTTTTGGCGTAAGCCGATCCGTTCCTTCGTTCCACAGCCTTTGGAACCCGAAATAGCTATGTCATCGCGTAAATTTGGTCTCAACCTGGTGGTGGTTCTGGCAATCGCCGCCCTGTTCACCGGTTTCTGGGCGCTGATCAACCGCCCGGTCTCCGCGCCCAACTGGCCGGAGCAGATCTCCGGTTTCTCTTATTCGCCATTCCAGCAGGGCCAATTCCCACAGAAGGATCAGTATCCGACTGACGACGAAATGCGCCGCGACCTGGAGATCATGAGCAAGCTGACGGACAACATCCGCATCTACTCGGTCGACGGTTCGCTGCAGGACATCCCGAAACTGGCGGAAGAGTTCGGTCTGCGCGTGACCCTCGGGATCTGGATCAGCCCCGATCAGGAGCGCAACGAGCGGGAAATCCAGCGCGCCATCGAACTGGCTAACACCTCGCGCAGCGTGGTTCGCGTGGTGGTCGGTAACGAAGCGATCTTCCGCAAGGAAATCACTGCCGAGCAACTGAGCGTGCTGCTGGATCGGGTGCGCGCAGCGGTGAAAGTGCCGGTGACCACCTCCGAGCAGTGGCACGTCTGGGAAGAACACCCGGAACTGGCCAGGCATGTCGACCTGATCGCTGCGCACGTGCTGCCGTACTGGGAATTCATTCCGGTCGACAAGGCCGGGCAGTTCGTTTTCGACCGCGCCCGCGACCTGAAAAAGCTGTTCCCGAAAAAACCGCTGCTGCTGTCCGAAGTCGGCTGGCCGAGCAACGGGCGCATGCGCGGTGGCGCCGACGCGTCGCCAGCGGATCAGGCGATCTACCTGCGCACACTGGTCAACAAGCTCAACCGCCAAGGCTTCAACTACTTCGTGATCGAAGCGTTCGACCAGCCGTGGAAGGCCAGTGACGAAGGTTCGGTGGGCGCCTACTGGGGCGTGTTCAACGCCGCGCGCCAGCAGAAATTCAACTTCGAAGGCCCGGTCGTCGCCATCCCGCAATGGCGCGTGCTGGCCATCGGTTCGGTGGTGCTGGCGTTGCTGTCGCTGACCCTGCTGATGATCGACGGCTCGGCCCTGCGCCAGCGTGGCCGCACCTTCCTGACCTTTATCGCGTTCCTTTGCGGTTCGGTGCTGGTGTGGATCGGTTACGACTACAGCCAGCAATACAGCACGTGGTTCAGCCTGACGGTGGGTTTCCTCCTGGCACTGGGTGCGCTCGGGGTGTTTATCGTGTTGCTGACCGAAGCGCATGAACTGGCCGAGGCGGTCTGGACCCACAAGCGCCGGCGTGAATTCCTGCCGGTGGTGGGCGATTCGGACTACAGACCGAAAGTCTCGATCCACGTCCCTTGCTACAACGAGCCGCCGGAGATGGTCAGACAGACCCTCGATGCCCTGGCCGCCCTCGATTACCCGGACTATGAAGTCCTGATCATCGACAACAACACCAAAGACCCGGCCGTCTGGGAGCCGGTGCGCGACTACTGCGCAACCCTCGGCCCGCGCTTCAAGTTCTTCCACGTATCACCGCTGGCCGGGTTCAAGGGCGGCGCGCTGAACTACCTGATTCCGCATACCGCCAAGGACGCCGAAGTGATCGCGGTGATCGACTCCGACTACTGCGTGCATCCGAACTGGCTCAAGCACATGGTGCCGCACTTCGCCGATCCGAAAATCGCCGTGGTGCAGTCGCCGCAGGATTACCGCGACCAGAACGAAAGCACCTTCAAGAAGCTCTGCTACGCCGAATACAAGGGCTTCTTCCACATTGGCATGGTCACCCGTAACGACCGCGACGCGATCATTCAGCACGGCACCATGACCATGACCCGGCGTTCGGTTCTGGAAGAGCTGGGCTGGGCCGACTGGTGCATCTGTGAAGACGCCGAACTCGGTCTGCGCGTGTTCGAAAAAGGCTTGTCGGCGGCGTATTACCACGACAGCTACGGCAAGGGTCTGATGCCGGATACCTTCATCGACTTCAAGAAGCAGCGTTTCCGCTGGGCCTATGGCGCGATCCAGATCATCAAGCGCCACACCCGCAGCCTGCTGCGCGGCAAGGACACCGAACTGACCCGTGGCCAGCGTTACCACTTCCTCGCGGGGTGGCTGCCATGGGTCGCGGACGGTATGAACATCTTCTTCACCGTCGGCGCCCTGCTGTGGTCGGCGGCGATGATCATCGTGCCGCAACGGGTCGATCCGCCGCTGCTGATTTTCGCAATCCCGCCGCTGGCGCTGTTCGTGTTCAAGGTCGGCAAGATCATCTTCCTGTACCGTCGCGCCGTCGGCGTGAACCTCAAGGATGCGTTCTGCGCGGCATTGGCCGGTCTGGCGTTGTCGCACACCATCGCCAAAGCGGTGCTGTACGGCTTCTTCACCAGCAGCATTCCGTTCTTCCGCACGCCGAAAAACGCCGACAACCATGGTTTCTGGGTGGCGATTTCCGAAGCGCGGGAAGAGCTGTTCATCATGCTGCTGTTGTGGGGCGCGGCGCTGGGGATCTACCTGGTGCAGGGCATTCCGAGCAACGACATGCGCTTCTGGGTCGCAATGCTGCTGGTGCAGTCGCTGCCATACCTGGCCGCGCTGATCATGGCGTTCCTCTCGTCGCTGCCAAAACCTGCGACAGCGCCTGAACCGGCGCCTGTCGTCTAATTCCTCTTTGATCCACTAAACGGCGGCCAATGGTCGCCGTTTTGCTTTAAGATAACCGCCATTTTGCGGGGCTTGGCGTGATAACGGTCTGACTGACCGAACACTATCCCCTGTAGGAGTGAGCCTGCTCGCGATTGCGGTGTAACAATCAATGTTTAAGTTGACTGACACACCGCAATCGCGAGCAGGCTCACTCCTACAGTCAGTCCGCGCCCACATTCATGACTCCGGAGTTTTCCATGACGGCCCACGCCGACCTTTCGCCGACCCTCCAACTCGCCATCGACCTGATCCGCCGTCCGTCCGTGACGCCGGTCGACGCCGATTGCCAGAAGCAGATGATGCAGCGCCTGGGCGATGCCGGTTTCACCCTCGAGCCGATGCGCATCGAGGACGTGGATAACTTCTGGGCCACGCACGGCAATGACGACGGCCCGGTGCTGTGCTTCGCCGGCCACACCGACGTGGTGCCGACCGGTCCGGTGACCGCCTGGCAGATCGACCCGTTCAACGCGGTGATCGATGAACACGGCATGCTCTGCGGCCGTGGCGCGGCGGACATGAAAGGCAGCCTGGCGTCGATGACCGTCGCCGCTGAACGCTTTGTCGCCGACTACCCGAACCACAAGGGCAAGGTCGCGTTCCTCATCACCAGCGACGAAGAAGGCCCGGCGCACCACGGCACCAAAGCGGTGGTTGAACGTCTGGTGGCGCGCAAGGAACGTCTGGACTGGTGCATCGTCGGCGAACCGTCGAGCACCACACTGGTCGGTGACGTGGTGAAAAACGGTCGTCGCGGCTCGCTGGGCGCCAAGCTCACCGTACGCGGTGTGCAGGGTCACGTGGCCTACCCGCATCTGGCGAAGAACCCGATCCACCTCGCCGCCCCGGCGCTGGCCGAATTGGCCGCCGAGCACTGGGATCACGGCAACGATTTCTTCCCGCCGACCAGTTTCCAGATTTCCAACCTCAACTCCGGCACCGGCGCGACCAACGTGATCCCGGGTGATCTGGTGGCGGTGTTCAACTTCCGCTTCTCCACCGAATCCACCGTCGAAGGCCTGCAGAAACGCGTGGCCGACATCCTCGACAAACACAATCTGGATTGGCACATCGACTGGGCGCTGTCCGGCCTGCCGTTCCTCACCGAGCCGGGCGCGCTGCTCGACGCGGTGTCGTCGAGCATCAAGGACATCACCGGCCGCGAGACCAAGGCGTCGACCAGCGGCGGTACATCCGACGGTCGTTTCATCGCCACCATGGGCACCCAAGTGGTTGAGCTGGGCCCGGTCAACGCGACCATCCACCAGGTCAACGAGCGTGTGCTGGCGGCCGATCTCGACGTGCTGACCGAGATCTACTACCAGACCCTGATCAAGTTGCTCGCCTGATGCTCGCGTGCCCGATCTGCAGTGAACCGCTCAATGCAGTGGACAACGGCGTGGTCTGCCCCGCCGGTCACCGCTTCGACCGTGCGCGTCAGGGTTACCTGAACCTGTTGCCGGTGCAGCACAAGAACAGCCGTGATCCTGGTGATAATCAGGCGATGGTCGAGGCGCGCCGCGACTTCTTGAACGCCGGGCATTACGCGCCGGTGGCCAAGCGTCTGGCCGAGCTGGCGGCAAGTTATACGCCGGCACGTTGGGTCGATATTGGTTGCGGTGAGGGTTACTACACCGCACAGATCGCCGAGGCCCTGCCGGACGCCGATGGCTACGCACTGGACATCTCCCGCGAGGCGGTCAAACGCGCCTGCAAGCGTAATCCGGCAATCACCTGGTTGATCGCCAGCATGGCCCGCGTGCCATTGGCGTCGGGCAGTTGCCAGTTTCTCGCCAGCGTTTTCAGCCCTCTGGACTGGGCAGAAGCCAAGCGCCTGCTCAGCGTCGGCGGCGGCCTGATGAAGGTCGGACCGACCAGCGGCCACCTGATGGAACTGCGCGAACGTCTGTACGACGAAGTGCGCGAATACACCGACGACAAGCATCTGGCCCTGGTGCCGGAAGGCATGGCGCTGGCGCACAGCGAAACTCTGGAATTCAAACTGACGCTGGACAAGCCCGAGGATCGCGCCGACCTGCTGGCGATGACGCCCCACGGCTGGCGCGCCAGTGCCGAACGCCGCGCCGCCGTGATCGAACAGGCCGAGCCGTTCGTGACCACCGTATCGATGCGCTACGATTATTTCGTTCTTCAATAACTTTTGGTCTCGGGCAAGTGCCCGGGGCCGGCTAAATCCGCGAATGGATTTTTCAGACCCGCAGTGAGGACATCCATGCGCCAACCGGATATCGAGATTTACCTGAAAGACGCCGACGTCGACCACAAGGCGATTTCCGCCTGGCTCGGTGAGGCTCTGGGCCCGTGCAGCGACTGGGTACAGAAAGGTCAGACCTACAAGTGCAAGGCCGGCAACATCCCGGTGACCTGGTTGCCGAAAGCCGTGGGCAAGTGGAACAGCCTGTACCTGGAAAGCGATGCGACCCCATGGGACGACGACATCGCCTGCGCCCGCGCAGCCTTTGCTGCGCTGAACGTCGAAGTACGTTGCGCACCGGGCACGTGGGTCGAGGAAGAAGGTGAGGAAACGGCTGATCGCTGGATTCGCATCAGCGCCGACGGTGAAGAAGAGATCACCTGGAAAACCGCGTAATCCCGGGCAACACATATCCCATGTGGGAGCGGGGGGGGGGGGGGGGGGGGGGGGGGGGGGGGGGGGGGGGGGGGGGGGGGGGGGGGGGGGGGGGGGGGGGGGNAAGAAGAGATCACCTGGAAAACCGCGTAATCCCGGGCAACACATATCCCATGTGGGAGCGGGCTTGCTCGCGAATGCGGTGTATCAGCTCCAGATGTGCTGAATGACACGACGCATTCGCGAGCAAGCCCGCTCCCACATTTGGTTTTGGGGTGTTTTGAAGGGTTGTATTACAGGCCTACAACGTCTTCTGCTTGCAAACCCTTCTCCCCCGTCACCACCGCATACTCAACCTGCTGACCTTCAGTCAGCGAGCGATGCCCTTCGCCACGGATCGCGCGGTAGTGCACGAACACGTCCACCCCGTCGTCGCGCTGAATGAAGCCGTAGCCCTTGGCGTCGTTGAACCACTTCACATTGCCGGTTTCACGTGTTGCCATCTGTTCATACTCCTTTTTTATTATTGAACAGGCTTTTCGCAGGAAAGCCTTTGCGGAACGTCAGCCTGCGCCCGACGTCCATAAAGGGCCCCGGCGACAGATTGCCGAGTATATGACAGGCGCAAAAACTCTCAACAGGAGATTACTTCGCCGCTTTTTTGCCGATTTTCGGTGAATACGGCAAACTGTCGACCGCCCGAGCATCTGCTCGGTTTTATTCACTCACGCAGAAGCCGTATGACCCGTTCTCCGTTCCGCCGTCTTGTGTTTGGCACCTTGCGCCGACTGTTGTACCTCTGGGTTCGCTCGGAGACGATCAACCAGTCGTCGTTCACCCTCAACCTCGACCGCAGTCGTCCGGTGTTCTACGTCCTGCAAAACCCCTCGCTCACCGATCTGGCGGTGGTCGACACCGAATGCACCAAGGCCGGTCTGCCGCGTCCGGTACTGCCGGTGTCGGTCGGGCCGTTGATCGAACCGGCGGCGTTTTTCTATCTGACGCCGGATCCGGACTGGCTCGGCCGTCAGGACAAGCGCGGCGCACCGCCGACCCTGACCCGTCTGGTCAGCGCCCTGACCCAGAACGCCGCCGAAGATGCGCAGATCATTCCGGTCAGCGTGTTCTGGGGCCAGTCGCCGGACAGCGAAAACAGTCCGTGGAAGCTGCTGTTCGCCGACAGCTGGGCGGTCACCGGGCGCTTGCGTCGACTGCTGAGCATCATCGTTCTGGGGCGCAAGACCCGCGTGCAGTTCTCCGCGCCGATTCACCTGCGCGAACTGATCGAGCACAACAAGGGCCACGAACGAACCGTACGCATGGCCCAGCGCATCCTGCGCGTGCATTTCCGCAACCTCAAAGCCGCTGTCATCGGCCCGGACATTTCCCACCGGCGCAATCTGGTCAAGGGCCTGCTCAACCAGCCCTTGGTCAAGCAAGCGATCCTCGACGAAGCCGAACGCGAGAACATCTCCCCGGAAAAAGCCAAGGCCCAGGCCCTGCGCTACGGCAACGAGATCGCCTCGGACTACACCTACACCGCGATCCGTTTTCTCGAAGTGGTGCTGAGCTGGTTCTGGAACAAGATCTACGACGGGATCAAGGTCAACCACATCGAAGGCGTGCAGAAGGTCGCCCAGGGTCACGAAGTGATCTACGTGCCGTGCCACCGCAGCCACATCGACTATCTGTTGCTGTCGTACTTGCTGTTCCGCAACGGCCTGACCCCGCCGCACATCGCCGCCGGGATCAACCTCAACATGCCGGTGATCGGCAGCCTGCTGCGCCGTGGCGGCGCGTTCTTCATGCGCCGCACGTTCAAGGGCAATCCGCTGTACACCTCGGTGTTCAACGAATACCTGCACACCCTGTTCACCAAAGGTTTCCCGGTGGAATACTTCGTAGAGGGCGGCCGCTCGCGCACCGGACGCATGCTGCAACCGAAGACCGGCATGCTCGCGATCACGATGCGCAGCTTCCTGCGCTCGTCGCGCATGCCAATTGTCTTCGTGCCGGTGTACATCGGTTACGAGCGCGTGCTGGAAGGCCGGACCTACCTCGGCGAACTGCGTGGCGCGAGCAAGAAGAAAGAGTCGATCTTCGACATTTTCAAAGTCATCGGTGCGCTCAAGCAACGCTTCGGTCAGGTCGCGGTGAACTTCGGCGAGCCGATCAAACTCGCGGAATTCCTCGACAGCGAACAGCCAGACTGGCGCCAGCAGGAACTCGGCCCGCAGTACAAACCGGCGTGGCTCAACGAGACCACCAACCGCCTTGGCGAGAAAGTCGCGCAGCACTTGAACGAAGCAGCGGCGATCAACCCGGTCAACCTGGTGGCGCTGGCGCTGCTGTCGACCACCCGCCTGGCGCTGGACGATCGAGCCATGGCGCGGGTGCTGGACCTGTATCTGGCGTTGCTGCGCAAAGTCCCTTACTCGCCGCACACGACCCTGCCGGAAGGCGATGGCCGTGCGCTGATAGAGCATGTGAAGGACATGGATCTGCTGTCCGAACAGAACGATGCGTTGGGCAAGATTCTCTATCTGGACGAGCAGAACGCTGTCCTGATGACCTACTACCGCAACAACGTGCTGCACATCTTCGCCTTGCCGGCGCTGCTGGCGAGCTTCTTCCAGAGCACCTCGCGCATGAGCCGCGAACAGATCCTGCGCTACACCCGCGCGTTGTATCCGTACTTGCAATCGGAGCTGTTCATTCGCTGGAGCCTGGAGGAACTGGACGGCGTGGTCGATCAATGGCTGGAAGCTTTCGTCGAGCAAGGCCTGCTGCGTTTCGAGAAGGACGTATACATGCGTCCGGCGCCAAGTTCGCGGCACTTTGTCCTGCTGACCCTGCTGTCGAAAAGCATCGCGCAGACCCTGCAGCGCTTCTACATGACCGTGTCCCTGCTGCTCAACAGCGGCCAGAACAGCATCAGCGCCGAAGAGCTGGAGGATCTGTGCACGGTCATGGCCCAGCGCCTGTCGATCCTCCACGGTTTGAACGCCCCGGAGTTCTTCGACAAGAGCCTGTTCCGCCACTTCATCCAGACCCTGCTCGACCTCGACGTGCTGCGCCGCGACGAAGCCGGGAAGTTGAGCTACCACGAACTGCTCGGCGAACTGGCCGAAGGCGCTGCCAAACGGGTGTTGCCGGCGGAGATTCGTCTGTCGATTCGTCAAGTGGCCTTGCATCGCAGTGAAGATGCCGCCGAAACAGCGGATACACCACAAGTCTGAAACTTGCTGACAACTAACGGGCGCGCACTTCAATGGCCCCGTTAGTTGATTCATGGATTAATAGGCGCAACCCACCAATCACGATACGGATATCGAGATGAGCCTGTTAAACGAAGAAACTTGCGCAGTAATCCTGGACTTCCGTCTACCGCCCGAATTCCACGCGCCTGCCGATGGTGTCAATGAAACCATTGTCAGCGTCAAAGTATTCAATTCCCAATCGCCTATTAACATCAAGGACTGGCACCGTGCTGCGATCTTCGACGTCGGCTGGAAATTTGACTTCCCTCATCACTACGGCGATGTAGGCGTCAGGTACCAAGTCAATGTGCAGATCCTTCATGACCAAATACCCTTGCTGATCGAGCAGGACTACTTCGTCACTGTCAACAACACTCCCCATCGCCAAACCCTGCACCTGAGCCCGATCGGTTTTCTATATGTCGAGGCTCAAGAAGCCGAAATTGTTGCGCCAGAAGAAGCGGTCACCATCAGTCTGCATGAAGCAGAGTCTCCCGAAGTTGAGCTGGTGCATGTCAAACAAGACGAACAGTCAGTCTCCGGTTT
The DNA here is from genome assembly GCF_036861315.1 of Pseudomonas sp. S3(2024). Classification (NCBI taxonomy): domain Bacteria; kingdom Pseudomonadati; phylum Pseudomonadota; class Gammaproteobacteria; order Pseudomonadales; family Pseudomonadaceae; genus Pseudomonas; species Pseudomonas sp. S3(2024). The sequence goes on from NZ_JAZAQQ010000001.1 coordinate 581,902, forward strand.
TTATCTGAAATATGATCCTGACAGCGTTATACCCGGTAAACGCTATGCACTGACGGGTATTGAAAACCGCTACCATCAACGTCTTGTGATCTCACCTGAACAAGTCGAACTGGCTCCCGCGATGCCCAGCACAAGCGCGCTGTCGTTTCATAAATTGATGCAGTGGCTGGAAAAACCCTTACGTTTGTTCACTGACGCTGGCACCAAAATCCGCTAGATTTCCTTCGGCGCCGGGATTCTTCCGGCGCAACCGTCTCAGAGGCCCCGATGAAAAAACTCACCCTTCTCGCCGCAGCCACCCTGTTGAGCGCCTGCCAGTCGACCACCCCCGCCGGCAAAGTCGGCCTCGACGGCGAAGTGTTCTACCTGCAACGCATCGCCCTGCCACCGAGCGCGACTTTGAGCGTGAGCCTGCAGGACGTATCGCTGGCCGACGCCCCGGCGGTGGTCCTCGACGAACAGAAAGGCCCGGCCAAAGGCCAGGTGCCGCTGCCGTTCCACTTGAGTTACGATCCGGCCCAGGTCAAACCCGGCCACCGCTACTCGGTCAGCGCGCGCATCGAAGTCAACGGCGAGTTGATGTTCATCACCACCGAAAACCACGCCGTGAAACTGGACGGCAACGATCCGCAGCCGCTGAAAATCCGCGTCGACGCCATTCGCTAATTGTCTTTCAAGGAAGCTGCCATGCTCCGCCCTACCCTTCGCTTCGCCGGCCTGTGCGCGGGCCTGATGATCTCTGCCAGCGCCCTGGCACTGTCGCTCAGCGACCTCTCGCAACAAGACGCCACCGGCGGCCTCAAGGACGCCCTGACCCAAGGCGCGCAAATCGCCGTCAAACAACTCGGCACCCCGGGCGGCTTCAGCAACAACCCGGAAGTGAAAATCGAACTGCCGGGCAAACTCGGCAAAGTCGCCGGCAAGATGAAAGCCTTCGGCATGGGCGCCCAGGTCGACGAACTCGAAACCGCGATGAACAAGGCCGCAGAAAGCGCCGTAACCCAGGCCCAACCGATCCTCGTCGACGCCGTGAAGAAAATGACCGTGGCCGACGCCAAGGGCATCCTCAGCGGCGGCACTGACTCGGCCACCCAATACCTGGACAAAACCAGCCGCGAGCAGATCCGCGCCAAGTTCCTGCCCATCGTCAAACAAACCACCGACAAAGTCGGCGTAGCGCAGAAATACAACGCCTTCGCCGGCCAGGCCGCGACCCTCGGCGTGGTGGATGCGAAGAGCGCCAACGTCGAAAACTACGTCACCGAACAAGCGCTCAATGGCCTGTTCGAAATGATCGGCAAACAGGAAGAAACCATCCGCAAGAATCCGGCTGCTGCGGCGACGGGTCTGGCGAAGAAAGTGTTCGGCACCTTGTAATTTTTGCCGCGGCACGAAAAAGCCCGCTGAACCGGTGAAGGTCAGCGGGCTTTTTATTGTGGGTCAGCCTTGCGGATCCACCTGATCGAGGACGCGGTTAACCGACAGCTCCGCGAGCGAAATCATCTGCTGGATACCGAGAAGCTGACTGCACGTCGGGCCGCTCAGGGTAAACGCCAACTCACTGGCCATGACATTGGCCGAGGCCAGCGTTTCACAGGCATGGGCCAGCAGGGTTTCGGAATCGACTTCGGGGAGGACAGTGAAAATTGTGCTGGGCTGAGTGACGGGTTTGGGCTGTTTTTCAGGCTGGGGCAGGAGGTAGTGATCGAGCGCATGCAGGGCTGCGTCGTGGAGCTTGCGCGAGTCAAGGAAGGCGTAGGGCGAGACGGGGTCGGTTGGCCGTTCGGGGGTGGTTTCGGGTGCGGATTCGGGGGGATTCGGGGTGTGTTTGAACATGGTGGAACTCCTGAAGTAGTGGAGCCGCCACCGTTCGCTGCGAAACGAATGTAGGGTGGCAGCTGTACGCAGGTTCGCAGACCGGGACTTCAGGCACCCGGCATACCCGAAGGTATCCCGCGCACAACCGCCATGACACAGGCATAAAAAAGCGCCCGCTTTCGGATGATGGACGCTGTGCGTCTGAAGTTTAACCGGGCTGCGAAACCCGGTCGCTGATTTTTGCAGCGACAGACTCAGGCTAGAGATCGCGCTTCCGACGGGCAACCTGAAAACCTTGTGGGAAGGTTCTGGTTATCTGGAACATTTTTAAACAGACCAAAGAGGTTGACTGGCTGGTCGGGCCTCTTCGCTGGCAAGCCCGCTCCCACAGTGGGATTGGCTGCGGTCAGTGGGAAATTGGTCGGCTGTCAGGCCGCCATCGCGAGCAGGCTCACTCCTACAGTGGGGTTGGGTGCAGGCAGTTGGAGATTGGTCGGCAGTCAGGCCGCCTTCGCTGGCAAGCCAGCTCCCACAGTGGGATTGGGGGGGGCTGTTGGAGAGTGGTCGGCTCGAAGGCCGCCATCGCGAGCAGGCTCACTCCTACAGTGGGGTTGGGTGCAGGCAGTTGGAGAGTGGTCGGCTGTCAGGCCGCCATCGCTGGCAAGCCAGCTCCCACAGTGGGATTGGGGGGTTCTGTTGGAGAGTGGTCGGCTCGAAGGCCGCCATCGCGAGCAGGCTCACTCCTACAGAAAAGCAAAGCAGTCCAGACAAACCGCATGCTTTTCACCACTCAAATGGCCGAGTGTCAGCTCGCCGAAAGCTCTTGATCTTGCCGTGCCGGCCCCTTCGGCAGGCTGAGTGGAGGGGTTTATCCGGGGGTGGGAGCGCAGCGACCGTTTGGCGCAGCCAAACACATCGAGAGGAGGTGCAGCGAAGCAAACCGGAGGCGATGCCCCCGGATGAACCCCGCAACGAAGGAACCCGAGCCTAAGCGAGGGCCGTACGCCGGGGCCAAGACCTTTGCTTCCTTTGGGGCGTTTGCCAAAGGGAGTCGCCGTAAGGGCGAAACCGCCAGCCGCAACCCCCGAAGAAACGGATATACTCCCAAAACCCCAGGAACATGGTCGGCCCAAAGGCCGCCAAGTCCAAAACCATCAAGCGTCGCGACGCACCCGGAACCAGGCCGCATACAAAGCAGGCAAAAACAAAAGCGTCAAAGCCGTAGCCACAATCAACCCCCCCATGATCGCCACCGCCATCGGCCCGAAAAACACACTGCGCGACAAAGGAATCATCGCCAGCACCGCCGCCAAAGCCGTCAACACAATCGGCCGAAAACGCCGCACCGTCGCCTCGATAATCGCCTGCCAAGGCTTGAGACCAGAGGCAATGTCCTGCTCGATCTGATCCACCAGAATCACCGAGTTACGCATGATCATCCCCGACAGCGCGATCGTCCCCAGCATCGCCACAAACCCGAACGGCTGGCGGAACACCATCAGAAACAACACCACCCCGATCAACCCCAGCGGCGCCGTCAGAAACACCATCGCCGTACGCGAGAAACTGCGCAATTGCACCATCAGCAACGTCAGCACCACCACAATGAACATCGGCACCCCGGCATTCACTGACTTCTGTCCACGCTCCGAATCCTCCACCGTACCGCCAACATCCAGCAGATACCCGTCAGGCAATTCGGCACGGATCGGATCCAGCGTCGGCTCGATCTGCTTCACCAGCGTCGCCGGCTGCTCCTTGCCGTAAATGTCGGCACGCACTGTCACGGTCGGCAGACGATTACGGTGCCAGATGATCCCTTCCTCAAACCCGTATTCCAGCGTGGCAATCTGCGACAGCGCCACACTGCGACCGTTATCGGTCGGTACCGCCAGACTCGGCAGCAACGTCAACTCGGTGCGCTCATGCACCGTGCCGCGCAGCAGAATCTCGATCAACTCGTTGTCCTCGCGGTACTGGCTGACACTCGAGCCGGTCAGCGAACTCTGGAGGAATTTCGCCAGATTGGCCGTGCTCACACCGAGCGCCCGCGCACGATCCTGATCAATGTTCAGGTACACCACTTTGCTCGGTTCTTCCCAGTCCAGATGCACATTGACCACGTGCGGGTTCTCGCGCACCTTGGCCGCCACTTTGCGCGCCAGCGCACGGACTTCCTCGATGTGTTCACCGGTGACGCGGAATTGCACCGGATAGCCAACAGGCGGGCCGTTTTCCAGACGCGTGACCCGCGAACGCAGGGTCGGGAATTGCTCGTTAAGGGTTTCGATCAACCAGGTACGCAAGCTCTCACGCTCTTCGATGTTTTTCGCCAATACCACAAACTGGGCGAAGCTCGCCGCCGGCAGTTGTTGATCCAGCGGCAGGTAGAAGCGCGGCGAACCGGTGCCGACATACGCCACGTAGTTATCGATGCCGGCGTGATCCTTGAGCATCGCTTCCAGGCGTTTGACCTCCGCCGTGGTGTTGGCCAGCGACGCACCTTCAGCCAGCTTCAGATCGACCATCAATTCCAGTCGGTTGGAGGCCGGGAAGAACTGCTGCGGGACGAAACGGAACAGCATCACCGACGCAATAAACAGCCCCACTGTCAGCACAATCACGGTTTTTCGATGCGCCACGCACCACTCCACCAGACGTCGAACCCGTTGATAAAACGGCGTGCCATACGGGTCGGCTTGCCCGTCAGTCGTGCCGTGTTTGGCCGCATGAATCTTTGCCAGATCCGGCAGGAGTTTTTCCCCCAGATACGGCACGAACATCACCGCTGCCACCCATGAGGCGAGCAAGGCGATGGTCACTACCTGAAAGATCGAACGGGTGTATTCGCCGGTGCCGGACTGCGCGGTGGCGATCGGTAGAAAACCCGCGGCGGTGATCAGCGTACCGGTGAGCATCGGGAACGCGGTGCTGGTCCAGGCGTAGCTCGCAGCCTTGATCCGGTCGAAGCCCTGTTCCATTTTGATCGCCATCATTTCCACGGCGATGATCGCGTCGTCCACCAGCAAGCCCAGCGCCAGCACCAGCGCGCCGAGCGAGATCTTGTGCAGACCGATGCCGAGGTAATACATGCAGGCGAAGGTCATCGCCAGCACCAGCGGAATGGTCAGCGCAACCACCATGCCGGTGCGCACGCCGAGGGAGAAGAAGCTCACCAGCAACACGATCGCGAGTGCCTCGACCAGCACCTGGACGAACTCGCCGACCCCGGTTTTCACTGCCGCCGGTTGGTCGGACACCTTGCGCAATTGCATGCCGGCCGGAAGGTTTTTCTGCAGGCGCGAGAACTCGCCTTCCAGCGCTTTGCCCAGCACCAGAATGTCGCCGCCGTCCTTCATCGCTACTGCGAGGCCAATGGCATCTTCACCCATGAAGCGCATGCGCGGCGCCGGTGGATCGTTGAAACCGCGATGCACATCGGCGACATCGGAGATGCGGAACGTCCGGTCACCGACGCGGATCGGGAAGTTCTTGATCTCCTCGACCGTCTGAAAATTCCCCGAGACCCGCAGTTGCACACGCTCGCTGCCGGTTTCGAAGAAGCCGGCGGTGGACACCGCGTTCTGCTCTTGCAGCGCTTGCTGCACGGCCGCCAGTGGCAAACCGAGGGTGGCGAGTTTGACGTTGGACAACTCGACCCAAATCTTCTCGTCCTGCAAACCGAGCAGATCGACCTTGCCGACATCTTTGACTCGTTGCAGCTGAATCTGGATACGGTCGGCGTAATCCTTGAGCACCGCGTAGTCAAAACCGTCGCCGGTCAGCGCATAGATGTTGCCGAACGTAGTGCCGAATTCATCGTTGAAGAATGGCCCCTGAATATCCGGCGGCAAGGTCTGACGAATGTCACTGACCTTCTTGCGCACCTGGTACCAGAGGTCGGGGATTTCCTTGGAATGCATCGAATCGCGGGCAATAAACGTGACCTGCGACTCACCCGGGCGGGAGAACGACACGATGCGTTCGTACTCGCCGGTTTCCATCAGTTTCTTTTCGATGCGTTCGGTGACCTGGCGCGAGACTTCCTGCGCGGTCGCCCCCGGCCAACGGGTCTGGATGACCATAGCCTTGAAGGTGAACGGCGGGTCTTCGCTCTGGCCGAGTTTGGTGTAGGACAAGGCGCCGACGATGGCCAGCAAAAGCATCAGAAACAGTACGATCTGGCGATTACGCAGCGCCCATTCGGAAAGGTTGAAGCGCATCGGGACTTACTCCTTGTCCGCCAGATTGACCACACGGTTGGAGCGATCCACTGGACGCACCTGCTGGCCTTCGAGCAATACGTGAACACCGGCGGCGACTACCCAGTCGCTGGCATTCAGGCCTTCGAGCACCGGCACGCTTTTCTCGCCAAACGGGCCGATACGCACCGGAGTCTTTTTCAGGGTGTTGTTGGCGTTGACGACCCAGACGTAGGTCGCGCCGTTTTCCGCGGTGAGCGCCGAGAGCGGCACGGACAGCGGCACGCTTTCTGCCGATTGCACGAACACCCGGGCGCTCTGGCCGAGTTCGGCCGGAACCTTGCCGCTGGTGAACGAGATGCGCGCAGCGAAGGTGCGGGATTTCGGGTCGGCTGCCGGCGATAGCTCACGAATCTGCCCGGCGAAGCGCTGGTTCTGCTGAGTCCACAGTTCAACGGTGACTGGCTGGCCGACCTTGAACCGTCCGAAGCTCTGCTCCGGCAGGCTGATCGACACTTCACGCTCGCCATCGGTGGCGAGGGTGAACACGGTTTGCCCGGCGGCAACCACTTGCCCGACTTCCACCGAACGCTTGGCCACCACGCCGTCCTGCGGCGCGCGCAACACGGCGTAACTGGCCTGGTTGGTCGAGACGTTGAATTCGGCTTTGATCTGCTTGAGGCGCGCTTCGCCGGAGCGGTAGAGGTTTTCCGCGTTGTCGTAGGCCGAACGACTGACCATCTGCCGCTCCATCAAAGTCTTGTAGCGGTCACGCTCGGCGCGCACCAGGTTCAGATTGGCTTCGGCGGCGGCGACCTGTGCGCGGGTGGCTTCCAGTTGCAGGCGCACATCCTGCGGATCGAGCTCGGCCAATGGTTGATCAGCCTTCACGCGCTGGCCTTCCTCGACCAGTCGTCGGCTGACTTTGCCGCCAATGCGGAACGCCAGATCCGGTTCGTAACGGGCGCGCACCTCGCCCGGATAACTTTCCATCGCCTGCGCCGAAGGCTCTGGCTGCACCACCATGGCCGGTCGAACGCTGACTTGCGTCGCCTCTTCCTGACCGCATGCGGACAATAAAACAGCCAGGCTGACTGGCACGGCAAACGACAACGCATGGCGGAACATGGTGACGGACCTTTCGCTAATGGTGCTTGGAATATTTATACTGGCCGGTATGGTATTAATAGCAAACTCACCAGTCCAGTATTAAAAGCGAAGAATGTCGAACAATCTTGCAGCTCCAAACGGCCCGGGCCGTCCGAAGGATCCGGCCAAGCGCCGGGCGATCCTCGACGCGGCGAAAACCCTGTTTCTGAGTCACGGCTACGCCAACACCAGCATGGACGCAGTCGCCGCCGAGGCTGGCGTGTCGAAACTGACGGTTTACAGCCACTTCAACGACAAGGAGACGCTGTTCTCCTCCGCGGTGATGGCCAAATGCGAGGAGCAACTACCGCCGCTGTTCTTCGAATTGCCCGCCGGAATCCCCGTGGAAAATGTGTTGCTGAACATTGCCCGAGGCTTTCATCAACTGATCAACAGCGACGAGTCGGTGAATCTGCATCGCTTGATGATGGCGCTGGGCACGCAGGATCCGAAGCTGTCACAGATTTTCTACGACGCCGGTCCCGAGCGCATGGTGCAAGGCATGGAACGGTTGCTGAAACGCATCGACGAGACCGGCGCGCTGAGCATCGACCTGCCGCGTAATGCGGCCGAGCATTTCTTCTGCCTGATCAAGGGCGCAGGGAATTTTCGTTTGCTGTATTGCTGCGGTGAGCCGCTGAGCGAAGAGGCCTCAGAGAGTCATGTGCAGGAGGTAGTGGGGTTGTTCATGCGGGCTTACAGACCCTAGAGACCTGGTGATTGGTCTACCCCCTTCGCGAGCAGGCTCGCTCCCACATTTGAAATGCATTCCAATGTGGGAGCGAGCCTGCTCGCGAAGACGGCATCACTGACACCGCCTTACTCCAAGATTCACTTCCAGGGCGTGGGTTCACCGAACAACTGCCCCTGCACTCCGTACAAGCCCATCTCGCGAATCACCGATAACTCGCCTTCGGTCTCCACCCGCTCGGCAAT